>NZ_VFUS01000004.1:0-544331 GCF_006441005.1 Mesorhizobium sp. B2-5-3 | reverse complement strand
GAGATCGACGGCGACATCGTTCCCCATCTCGTCAACATGACCAAGCGCGGCGCCGACCAGATCGGCGGCGCCGACTATACGTTCGACTGCACCGGCAACACCAAGGTGATGCGCCAGGCGCTGGAGGCTTCGCATCGCGGCTGGGGCAAGTCGGTGGTCATCGGTGTGGCGGGTGCCGGCCAGGAGATCTCGACGCGGCCCTTCCAGCTGGTCACCGGGCGGACCTGGATGGGCACCGCCTTCGGCGGCGCGCGCGGCCGCACCGACGTGCCCAGGATCGTCGACTGGTACATGGACGGCAAGATCGAGATCGACCCGATGATCACCCACACGCTGAAACTCGAGGACATCAACAAGGGTTTCGACCTCATGCATGAGGGCAAGTCGATCAGGAGTGTCGTGGTTTATTGAGGGCGGCCACACGCCGCGGGCAACGGGCCCGCGACCTCTGTGGTCAAAAATGGGAGGAGAAAAGCATGGCGGAAAAACTGCATCCGAAAATCGACAATGGTCTGCCCAGGGAGAGTGCGAGCTTTACCGGCGGCACGCTGGTCTGCGCCTGTACCAGCAATCCGGTCAAGGTGAAGGTCAAGGGCCAGATCGCCCACAACCACGCCTGCGGCTGCACCAAATGCTGGAAGCCCGAAGGGGCGGTGTTCTCGGTGGTGGCCGTAGCCAGCACCGGCGACGTCACCGTCACCGAGAACGGCGACAAGCTGAAGGTGGTGGACCCGAGCGCGTTGATCCAGCGCCATGCCTGCACCGGCTGCGGCGTCCACATGCATGGACCCGTCGAGCGCGACCATCCGTTCAAGGGCCTGTCCTTCATCCATCCCGAGCGCTTCGAGGAGGATGGCTGGTCGCCGCCGGGCTTTACCGCCTTTGTTTCTTCGATCATCGAATCCGGTGTCGACCCGAGCCGCATGGACGGCATTCGCGGCCAACTGAAATCGATCGGCCTCGAACCTTATGACTGCCTCAACCCCGGCCTGATGGACTATATCGCCACCTGGACCGCCAAGAGGTCGGGAGCGCTTCCGGCCTGACGACCATGAGATTTGAGGCATGGGGCCGGACGGGTTGCCGGCCCCATGCTCATTTGGAGAGACAATGCCCGCACCCGCCATCCTCGTCGACGCAGACGCTTGCCCGGTCAAAGCCGAAGTCGAAAAAGTTGCCGAGCGCCACGGCGTCGTCGTCACCTATGTTTCCAATGGCGGCCTGCGCCCCTCCCGCGACCCAATGATCCGCAATGTCGTCGTGTCCAAGGGTGCCGACGCCGCCGACGACTGGATCGTGGAAAACGCAAAACCCAACGACATCGTGGTGACCGCGGACATTCCACTGGCCGCACGCACGGTGGCGCTCGGGGCCCATGTATTGGGGCCGACCGGACGTCCCTTCACGCCGGAAACGATCGGCATGGCGGTGGCAATGCGCGACTTGAAGCAGCATCTGCGCGAGACCGGCGAAAGCAAGGGGTACAATGCCAGCTTCGCACCGCAGGACCGCTCGCGGTTTCTCGGCGAACTCGACCGCATCTTGCGGCGCGCTCTAAAATCCGCCACACCGCAGTAGAAGCCCAGCGCCATTCGGAACCATCATGGCCGCCGAAATCCCGTCCAGGACGCCCATGCACCGGCACATGCTGTTCGCGGTGTCGGCTTGTGTCGGCGTCTTTGCGCTTCTGGTGGCCTTGCTGCTTCACGCGCCGCTCGCTTATTCGATCGGGGCCAACGCCTTTTTTGCCGCCTATGTCACGCTGGTTGTCGCCCAGATGCCCAAATTCACCGGCACCTATCTCAGCAAGAATGCGCGCGACACCGACCAGCCTGTGCTGGTCATCTTCGCCGTCACGCTGGTCGTCGTCGGCGTTGCCATCGCCGCACTGTTCCAGTTGATCAACCAGAAAGGCAGTTCGAACGCGATGGAGCTCGGCTTCGCGCTGCTGTCAATTCCCCTAGGCTGGTTCACCATCCACGCCATGGCGGCATTGCACTATGCGCATGTGTACTGGATGGACGGCGACCTGGTCGATGCCGGAACGAAGAAGAAAATCCCGGTCGGCGGCTTGCTGTTCCCCGGCGACAAACGGCCGGAAGGCTGGGATTTTCTGTACTTCTCGACGGTCATCGGCATGACGGCGCAGACCGCCGACACCAACATCTCGACAACCCACATGCGCCGCGTCGTGCTTGTTCATTCGATCCTGTCGTTCTTCTTCAACACGGTCATCGTCGCCGCCGCCGTCAATCTCGCCGTCAGCCTGGGCGGCCCTTGAGCTTCGATCTGATATTTTCGTGATCGATGAAACATCGGCTTGGCTGGCGACGTATCAGGAGGAGAATGATGCAGACAGCGGCCGCGCCGGATGGAACGGCCAGGAAGCGAGACCAGATGGAATCGGTTGCCATGAACCAACCCGCCGCCAGCGCGGACAGTGACGCTACGAAGGCCACGACATTGATCTACCGGCAATCGGCCTGGACGCGGCTGACGCACTGGCTGTGGGCCATCTCGCTGTTCTTCATGCTGCTTTCCGGCCTCCAGATCTTCAACGCCCGTCCGCAGCTCTATCTTGGCAAGCAGTCCGGCTTCGACTACAACAACACCGTCTTCGCCATCGGCGCCGAGAACACGAATGCCGGGCCGCGCGGCTATACAGAAATCCTCGGTCACCGCTTCGACACCACCGGCGTGCTCGGCTGGTCCGGGCCGGCGGGACAAGAGACGCCCCGCGCCTTTCCATCCTGGGCGACCATCCCCTCCTATTACGATCTGGGCACGGCCCGCGTGGTGCATTTCTTCTTCGCCTGGGTGCTGACGACGACGCTGCTTGTGTGGCTGGTCGCCAGCCTGGTCAACGGCCACATCAGACGCGATCTCGCCCCTCGCCTGGACGATCTCAGGCGCCTGCCGCAGGATATCGCCAATCACGCCAGGTTGAAGTTCCACCACACGCGCGAATACAACACGCTGCAGAAAATGGCCTATGGCGGCGTGCTGTTCGTGCTGCTGCCGCTGATGATCCTCACCGGGCTCGCAATGTCGCCCAGCATGAACGCGGTGCTGCCGTTCCTCAACGACCTGCTCGGCGGCCGGCAGACTGCGCGCACCATCCATTTCACCGTCATGGTGCTGCTCGTCGGTTTCTTCATCATCCATATTCTGATGATCGTCGCCGCCGGCCCGATCAACGAACTGCGCTCGATCGTCACCGGATGGTATCGGACCGATCCGCCGCATGACGCAAAATCCTCCGAAAGGAGCGCCTGATATGGCAAAATTCGAGATCAACCGCAGGAAATTCCTGACCGCGGCCAGCCTTGGCCTTTCCGGTATCGCGCTTTCAGGCTGCGACGCCTTCGACAGCCAACTCGGCGTGGGCGGCGGGCTGCGCAGCTTCCTCGAAAATGCCAACGATCTCACACACCGCGCGCAACGTCTGCTCGCGGGCCGTGATTCGCTGGCGCCGGAATTTACTGAAGCCGATATCCGTCAGCCGATGCGCCCCAACGGGGTGACGTCACCCGACGACGATACCTACAAGACCCTGCTCGCCAACAACTTCGCCGACTGGCGGCTGGAGGTCTCGGGCCTGGTCGAAAAGCCGCTGTCGCTGACCCGCGAGCAGCTCATGAACATGCCGAGCCGAACGCAGATCACCCGCCATGACTGTGTCGAAGGCTGGAGCTGCATCGCCAAATGGACGGGCACGCCGCTCTCGCTGGTGCTCGACCAGGCGGTGGTCAAGCCGCAGGCGCGCTACGTCATGTTCCATTGCCTGGACACGATCGACCGCAGCCTTTCGGGCGACATCAAATATTACGGCAGCATCGACCTCATCGACGCCCGCCACCCGCAAACGATCCTGGCCTACGGCGTCAACGGCAAGCCGCTGCCGGTCGAGAACGGCGCGCCGCTGCGTGTCCGGGTCGAGCGCCAGCTCGGCTACAAGATGCCGAAATATCTCTACAAGATCGAGCTGGTCGACGGCTTCGCCGCCGTAGGAGCGGGACGTGGCGGTTATTGGGAAGACAACGGCTACGACTGGTATGGCGGGATCTGATCGCAATCGGCACGCTGCTACCGAGCCAGCATTGCCTAAGCGGCCTTGCCTCGTCGTCAAGAGCTGGGCCGGCCCGCACAGCCTCGCAATCCCAGTGATATCGGCCGTGTCTTGCCCAGCAAACAGCCTGGTTGGCGAAGACTGTCGGCAACACGTCGCCGGCAGGTGACAATCTGTCGTTGACGGGCTATGGATAACGAGTCGAGGGCTTTTGCGAGCCCTACCTGTTTGCGGGAGAGAGCAGCGAGAGCTGTCGCCGAAGGGGAAATCGCCCGAAATCTCTCAGGCAAAAGAACCGTAGACGGGAAAGACACTCTGGAAAGTCGGGGCCTGCCCCCGCGCCGAAGGTGTAAGCGCTGCCGACAGAGTTACGGGGCGCGAGTCTCTCAGGCTTCAGACAGAGGGGCACGGACTGGTCGCCATTCGCGACCGATTGCGTGCGACTCTGGAGAACACATGACGGGCGACACCAAACACCTTCCTCTCGAAGACGTCCACGCAGCTGCCGGTGCGCGCTTTGGCGCCTTTGCCGGCTGGTCGATGCCGCTGACCTACCCGGCCGGCGTCATGAAGGAGCATCTTCACACCCGCGAACATGCGGGCCTGTTCGACATCTCGCACATGAAACTGTTCAGGGTCAGCGGGCCGGGCGCGGTTCTCCTGCTCGACCGTGCCTGTCCGCTCGATGCGGGCGCGCTCGAAATCTCCCAGTCGAAGCTGACGTTTTTCCTGAACGAGGCCGCCGGCATCCTGGACGATCTGATCGTCACCCGGCTGGGCGATACCAACTTCATGGTCGTCGCCAATGCCGGCAACGCGATCGCCGACGAGAAGCATTTGCGCGAGCTTGCGACCGGCTTCGATGTCAAGGTCGAACCGCTCGACCGGGTCTTCCTCGCCATCCAGGGTCCCGAGGCCTGGGCGGCGCTTTCCCGCGCCGGTATCGAGACCGGGTCGCTGCTGTTCATGCATGGCATCGAACCGCGAAAGAACTGGTTCATGAGCCGGTCCGGCTACACCGGCGAGGACGGGTTTGAGATCGGCCTGCCTGAGGCAGACGCGCGCGGTCTCGTGGCGAAGCTGCTCGAAGACGAGCGCGTGCTGTGGATCGGCCTTGCCGCCCGTGACAGCCTGCGGCTGGAAGCCGGCCTCTGCCTGCACGGCCAGGACATCACCGCGCAAACCGATCCGGCAAGCGCGGCGCTGATGTGGGCCATCCCGACGGACATCCGCGCCAACGGCACGTTTATCGGCGCCGACGCGCTGCGCGCCGCCGTCGAGCGCGGCTCCGCTCAGAAGCGCGTCGGCCTGAGGCCGGATGCCCGCCAGCCAGTGCGCGCCGGCGCCACGCTCTTTGACGCCGACGGCAATCCCGCCGGCCACGTAACCTCGGGCGGTTTCGGCCCGTCTGCCGGCCATCCCGTCGCCATGGGTTATGTCCCGACGCCCTTGGCGAAACCCGGAACTCGGATTTTCGCCGACGTGCGCGGAACGAAGATTCCCGTCGACGTTTCTTCCCTGCCTTTCCTCCCGCATCGCTACCGCAAAGGATAATTTTCAGATGGCAAAGACCTATTTCACCGCCGATCACGAATGGCTCAGCGTCGAGGGCGGCATCGCCACCGTCGGCATCACCGACTACGCGCAGGAGCAGCTGGGCGACCTCGTCTTCGTCGAACTGCCCGAAACAGGCAAGAAGCTCGCCAAGGGCGACACCGCCGTCGTGGTCGAATCCGTCAAGGCGGCCTCCGACGTCTACGCGCCGGTCGACGGCGAGATCACCGAGGCCAACGCAACGCTGTCGTCCGATCCGTCGCTGGTCAATTCGGCGGCGACCGGCGCCGGATGGCTGTGGAAAATGAAGCTTGCCGACGAAAGCCAGCTCGCCAGCCTCATGGATGAGGCCGCCTACAAAGCCCATATCGGCTGAAATCAGGACGCATTGACATGACCGCAGCACCCTACCCCTTCTCGGCCCGCCATATCGGACCCGGCATTGCCGATGTGAGAGCCATGCTGGCCGTCATCGGCGTGCCCTCAGTGGAGACGTTAATCAGCCAGGCCGTGCCGAGATCGATCCGCCTCGACCAGCCGCTGTCCCTGCCCGCGCCGGCCAGCGAAGCCGAAGCGCTGGCCGAATTGTCGGCGACCATGGCCCGGAATACGGTTCTGAAGAGCTTCATCGGCGCCGGATATCACGGCGTGCACGTGCCGCCGGTCATCCAGCGCAACCTGTTCGAGAACCCGGCCTGGTACACGGCCTATACGCCCTACCAGGCGGAGATCAGCCAGGGCCGCCTGGAAATGCTGTTCAATTTCCAGACGTTGGTTGCGGAACTGACCGGCCTGCCTGTGGCATCGGCTTCGTTGCTCGACGAAGCGACAGCGGTCGCCGAAGCGATCGGCATCGCATTGCGCCATCACCGCGACAAGCGCACCAAGGTGGCTCTCGCCGGCACGCCGCACCCGCAGACGCTGGATGTGGCGCGCACCCGCGCCGAGCCGCTCGGCATCGAGATCGACGGCGAGACGATCGACGACAACACAGCCGCCCTGCTCGTCTCCTGGCCGGACACTTTCGGCGTCTATGGTGATCACAAGGCGGCCATCGAAAAGGCGCGCGCGGCCGGCGCTCTGGTCGTCTTCATCGCCGACCCGCTCGGCCTGACACTGACCGACACGCCGGCAAGGCTCGGCGCCGACATTGCCGTCGGTCCAATGCAGCGCTTTGGCGTGCCGATGGGCTTTGGAGGCCCGCACGCCGCCTACTGCGCGGTTGCCGACAAGTTGACCCGATTGATGCCCGGCCGCCTGGTCGGCCAGTCGACCGACAGCAAGGGCCGTCCAGGCTACAGGCTTGCCCTACAGACGCGCGAGCAGCACATCCGCCGCGACAAGGCAACGTCCAACATCTGCACCGCCCAGGCGCTGCTTGCCAACATGGCGACAGCCTACGCCATCTGGCACGGCCCCGCCGGCCTTCAGGCAATCGCCGGGCGCATCCACGCGCTGGCCAGCCGCCTGGCAGCCGGGCTCAAGGCGGCAGGCTTGCCGGTGATCGGCACGAGCCGCTTCGACACGGTGACGGTGGAGACGAAGGGAAAGGCCGCGCAGATTGCCGCCGCCGCCGAAAAGGGCGGCCGGCTTCTGCGCGTCATCGATGCCGACCGTGTCGGCATCGCCTTCGACGAGACCTCTGACGAAACCGACCTGGAAGCCATTGCCGCCTTGTTTGGGGCCAAGCCAAGCGCGGAGGCCGCCGCCACCACGCCCGGCAAGCCGCGCGGCAAGGAGTTTCTCACCCAGCCCGTCTTCCACGAGAACAAGTCGGAAACCGAGATGATGCGCTTCCTGCGCCGGCTGGCCGACAAGGACCTGGCCCTCGACCGCGCGATGATCCCGCTGGGGTCCTGCACCATGAAGCTCAATGCCGCGGCCGAGATGATGCCTGTGAGTTGGCCTGAAATCGCCAACATGCATCCCTTCGCGCCGGCCGCGCACTCGGCAGGCTACCGCGCCATGATCGACGATCTGGAAGGCTGGCTTTCGGAGATTACCGGCTTCGATGCGGTAAGCCTCCAGCCCAACGCCGGCAGCCAGGGCGAATATGCCGGATTGCTGGCCATCCGCGCCTATCACCGCTCGCGCGGCGAGGGCCATCGCACGGTCTGTCTGATCCCGTCCTCCGCGCACGGCACCAATCCGGCGAGCGCGGCGATGGCCGGCATGAGCGTGGTCGTCGTTCGCTGCCTGGAGGACGGCAATATCGACATGGACGACATGAGGGCCAAGGCCAACGAGCATTCCAGGAATCTCGCGGCGCTGATGTTCACCTATCCCTCGACGCATGGCGTCTATGAAGAGGGCGCGCGACATCTCTGCGCCCTCATCCATGAGCATGGCGGCCAGGTCTATTTCGACGGCGCCAACCTCAACGCTCTGGTCGGCCTCGCCCGCCCGGGCGACATCGGCGCCGACGTCTGCCACATGAACCTGCACAAGACCTTCTGCATCCCCCATGGCGGCGGCGGCCCGGGTGTCGGCCCGATCGGCGTCAGGGCGCATCTGAAGCCCTATCTGCCGGGCCATGTCACCGAAGGCTCCGCGCATGCCGTGGCCGCAGCCCCTTTCGGCAGCGCCTCCATCCTGCCCATCACCTGGATGTACATCCGCATGATGGGCGCTTCCGGCCTGAAGCAGGCGACCGAGACGGCGATCGTTTCGGCCAACTACGTCGCGACGCGGCTCGCCCCACACTTCCCGCTCCTTTACAAGGGCAGGAGCGACCGCGTTGCCCATGAGTGCATCCTCGACACCCGCGTGCTCAAGGAGAGCGCCGGCATCAGTGTCGAGGACATCGCCAAACGGTTGATCGACTACGGTTTCCATGCGCCGACCATGTCCTTCCCGGTCGCCGGCACGCTGATGGTGGAGCCGACCGAATCCGAGCCC
Organism: Mesorhizobium sp. B2-5-3; assembly: GCF_006441005.1. Lineage (NCBI taxonomy): Bacteria > Pseudomonadati > Pseudomonadota > Alphaproteobacteria > Hyphomicrobiales > Phyllobacteriaceae > Mesorhizobium > Mesorhizobium sp. B2-5-3. The sequence continues at coordinate 535,810 of NZ_VFUS01000004.1, read as the reverse complement.
AAGCGCGAGCTCGACCGCTTCTGCGAGGCGATGATCGCCATCGCGGGCGAAGCGGCCAAGGTTGCGAGGGGCGAGTGGCCCCTGGCTGACAATCCGCTGGTCAATGCGCCGCACACCGCCGCGGAGGCGCTGGCCGGCCAGTGGAGCCATCCCTATTCGCGCCTGGAAGCGGCCTACCCCGCCGGAGACGCCGACATGGCGGCGAAATACTGGCCGCCGGTATCGCGCATCGACAATGTCGCCGGCGACCGCAACCTGGTCTGTTCATGCCCGCCGCTGTCGGACTATTTGGGCGCGGCCGAATAGTCTCGCAAACTATGCTGAGCGCAAGGCCGGCTTGATCGGCTCGGCCTTGCCCATCCTTTTGTGGCTGACGACGCAATTGCGGCCCGCGCGCTTGGCGGCATAGAGCGCTGCGTCCGCCTCGGCCAGCACCTCGCCGAGGCTGTTGCCGTTGGCGCCGCCAAAGCCGATGCCTCCGCTGACAGTGCTGCGCAAGGGACCGTGGGAGGTCGCAACGATCTCGGTGCCGAAGGCGACGCCGATCTTGCTTGCGAGCTCGTAAGCCCTCTCTTCGGTCACCCGGGACATGACGATCGCGAATTCCTCGCCGCCGAGACGAAAGGCGTCGACGCCCGTTCTGGCATATTTTCTGATGACTGCGGCGAAGCGGCACAGAACCTGATCCCCCACCGGGTGACCATAGATGTCGTTCGTCTTCTTGAAATGATCGAGGTCGAACATGACGACAGCCATGAACGGACCGAAGGCCCGTTCGCCATGGAGCGACATCAATCCCCGGCGGTTCATCAGCCCGGTCAACGGATCGGTCATCGTCTCGGCCTTCAGCTCGATCTGCGCCTGCAGGTGATGCAGGGAAAGCGTCAATGCGCCGAGACCGGTCATGCAGGCCACGGCCACGACCGAATTCAGGCGTTCGGCCCAGTTATCGGGGGCTGCCCCGAGCGTCCATTGCCCCTTGGCCACCAGGACGACCGCGCAAAGTGCAAACGACACCGCACAGGTGCCGCCTAGGAACGAAACCACCAGCAGGATTTTGCGATCATGACTGCCGTTGAGCCAGAACATGGTTCCGATCGCCGAGAGCAGCACAGTCACCGTTACATAGGTAACGATGAAGCCTACCCCGTCGAGACCGAGGGAAGTCACCGCCGCGCAGATCGTCATGGCGGCCAATGTCGGCAAAATGGCACGCCGGTAATCCGGCACGCCGAGATACTGCATGGCCGAGAGGCAGATGACCAGGAAACCGAGGCTGAGCAATGCAAGCGCGACCTGGCAAAGCAGCGGATCAGGCTCCTTCGTGTATCGCCAGAACAGGATGACATGCACAACGAGCACGAGAATGCCGCACCCCACCGTCAGCACGAAGCTGGCCCGGGGCGCGGCGAACCAGATCGCGAACATGGTGATGCTGAGGCAGATGCCCGACAGCGCGGCTGCGAGCAGGAGCGAACTGAAATCCAGCATATTGGGCGGGGGTTCCCTGAGCGTCGGCCTTACCGCTGCATTCTAGGTCAACGACAGCCATCAGACATGATTTTCAACTGATCTTCCGGCTGAGACCTTCGGATAGAGTTTACAAAGCGTCGACGCCGAGTGTCCCAAAATCGTCCTCGCGACGATCGTGGCCACCAGACAGCCGTCAGCCCTTGTTCAGGAGGGCAAGATTGGCATCGACGACCGTGGGGTCGGCCATGCCGGCCTTGGCTTCGAGCAGCAGCGCCCTTGCCTTTTTCCTGTTGCCGCGCAGCAATTGCGAATAGCCCATATTGTTGACGATCTGCGGCTTGCGCCCGGCGACCTTGAGCAACTGATCGTAGGCACGATCGGCGAAGTCGAAGCGGCCGAGTTCGTCATAGGAAGCGGCGAGGCCCATCCAGGCTTCCGGATTGTCGGCCTTCAACTCGACGGCCTTGCGGAAATGCTGTTCGGCAAGACCGTAATTCGCGTCGCGAAATTGCGCCTTGCCTTCCGCCAGATCGGATGTGCTGACGTCCTTCGCGGCCGGTTGAATGCCGGTGGTTTTGGTGGTGTCGACGCCACTCGTCGTACAACCAGACATCATCAAGACGGCCGCCATCGCGGCCATTGCCGTGAAATTACTGTGACGCATGCCCCTGCCCCATCGCCCGGTTTTTGCCGGGTCGTTCTTCAGGAAACACACTATACCGAAGCAATTAAACTTAGGTGCCGAAACGCCGCCAAAATTAGGCCTTGGGTACACCACCTATTAACCACCAGGCCGCAACGCCTCAGCCATGGCCAGCGGCGTTCTCACGGTTCCAGGGCCTTGAGCCCCGCCGGAACCGTATACCGGCTACCGTCATAGCGCAGCCGGTAGGTTTGGCTCACGGACTTGCCGGGATGGGACTGGCACTCGCCATTGTTGTCGGGCAACGGATTGTCGGTGTCCATCCGTTCGACCACCACCATGTCGTGGTAGCCATGATGTTTGGCCGGGCTCATCGCCAGGCTCACCTGACTGGTATGGAAGGATCCGGCGCAATTGGTATCGCCCTCGCCGCCATTGCTGGCCACGACCAGGCCATCGAGAACCATCCGCAGGGCATCGTTGTCGATGGCATAGAGCCGCAGGTCGATTTCACTGAAAGGGTTAGGCAGCGAATTGTTCGCCATTTCGATGCGCAGGCCGAAGGCGGAGACATCGGGCGCCAGCGCATACCGGCCGGTATCGAGTTCGACCTTGCGGATGGCGATGGCATCATCATTCATCAGCCCGGGCTGCAGCAGGCGCTGGCGCACCTGCCGGCTCTTCCTGTCGATGACCAGAAGCTCGATATCGCCGGCATGCGCGTAGTCGCTGGGTTGCGAGCTGTCCATCAGCGGCACCGCGACCAACAGCAGGTCGTCATGGGCGGGCCATATCTTGCAGACCAGCCCCGGCGGGTCGCCAAATGCAGACGTCAGGGCGATGCTGGTGTAGGGTTCGAGCGTGAACGAGGCACCGTCAGCGCTTTTGCGGGCGTTGGGATAGGCCTGCTGCACCAGGGCAGCGGCATCGCCGCAATCATCGGCCGCAGCCCAGGCGGGCGACAGACTGGCCCCGGCAAGGCCGAGGACGAGCAACAGCATTCGCATGGACTTCTCACTCATTTACGGACTTCGCAGGTCGCTCAGGCCGGCCTCACTGAATATCAGCAAATCCTAGTGGCCGGTCATTTTGACGATGATCGGAATGACCGCGATCATCAGCACCACCGGCAGGATGCAAACCACGACCGGCACCGACATCTTGGCCGGCAAGGCATGCGCCTTTTCCTCGGCCAGCGACATGCGCTTGTGGCGCATCTCGTCGGAAAAGACGCGCAGCGCCCCCGACAGGCTGGTGCCAAGCTCCTTGGACTGTTGCAGCAGCGTGGCGAAGGAGCGCACCTCGTCCAGGCTCAGGCGATCGGCGAGCGCCTTCAGTGCATCGTCGAGGCCGCGCCCGGCCCGCAACTCCAGCGACACGAGCTGCAGGTTCTGGCTGAGCGACGGGTAGGTCTTTGCGAGTTCCTTCGAGACGCGCTCGACGCCCGCTTCCATGCTCATGCCGGCATCCGAACAGACGATCATCAGGTCCATGAAATCGGGGAAGCCGTTGCGGTATTCGCGCATCTTTTCCCGTATCTTCTGGGTCAGCACCAGCCCTGGCAGGAAATAGCCGGCCACGCCCGACAACACGACGAAGGCCCAGCGGCTGGTCACCGTGGCGTCGGGACTGGCCATCCAGCGGTTGAGCACGAAGACGGCGAGCGCGATGCCCACCATCGCCGTGAAACGGATGAGGAAGAACATGCCGACGGCGCGCGGCTCCATGTAGCCCGCCTGGATGAGTTTCAAGCGCAGGCGGGCGACATTTTCCGGATCGCTCTTGGCGTAGAACTCCTGCGCCTTCTTCACCGCCTTCTCGCGAACGACACCGGTATTCTTCTTCTGGGCCGGTTCCGGCCTGGCGGCCACTGGACCCTCGTCGACCTTGAGTCTGCGCCTGACTTCGTTGCGATCGCCCTTTGCCACCACCATCGGCCAGGCAAAAGCGGCAGCGCCCACGGCCAGCAGCAGGACAGCCACCGGCATCAGCGAGGTCGGCGCGAGCGAGGCGAGGAATTCGACGACCTTCTGCATGTCAGAATTTGAAGTTCGACATTTTGAACATGATCAGATTGCCCAGCATCAGCCAGGTGACCGAGCCACCAACCATGTACCACGTCTTAGGCACGCCCCAGACGTCGCTGTAATACCCAGGCATGAATGCCATGATGGTCGTGAACAGCAGCGCCGGCACGGCCGTCAGGATATAGGCCGACAGACGGCCTTCGGTTGAAATGGCGCGCACCTTGCGGCGCAGCTTGCCGCGTTCGCGGATCGTCGTCGACAGTCCGTCGAGGATTTCGCGCAGATTGCCGCCAGAACTCGTCTGGATCGACACGGCGGTGACGAACAGCGGCAGATCCTCATGGCCGACCCTGTCGAACAGCGAATTCAGCGCCGAAACCAGATCCGAACCAAAGGTCACCTCATCGGCAATCACGCCGAACTCGGTGCCGATCGGGTCGGGCATTTCGCGCGACACCATGGCGATGGCCACCGGTACCGGATGGCCGGCCTTGAGGCCGCGCGTAATCAGTTCCAGCGCTTCCGGCAACTGCATGCCGAACCGCTTCAGCCTGCGCTTGCGCATGGAGCGCATCGCCATCACCGGCAGCACCGGCACCACGACGACAAACAGAATGGCGCCCATCAGCAGCGGCAAGCCATACCAGATGGCGACAAGGGCCGCTGCCAACGCCATCCCCGAAGTGATCATCAGGAACTTCGAAAGCGGCATGATCATGCCCGACTGAGCGCGCAGCGCGCGAAAACGGTCAGGCGAGAACAGCGACGTGCCCGCATCGAGACCACGCTCCTTACGCAATTGGATCAGCACCTGTTCCTGACTGATCCTGTTTTCCTGCAGCTTCATGCGCCGGTTTATGGCGGTGCGCCTGTCGCTGCGGCCGGCATAGAGCAGGTAAACGGCCTCGGCGATCATGATGCCGGTCAATGCAGCCCCGGCATAGACGACATAGATCGCGCTGAACCCATCCAACACCTGGTTACTCCTGCGGCCGGCCGGGTTCGAAATAACGCCCGGGAAACTCGATGCCCATGGCGCGAAGATCCTCCAGGAAGCGCGGCCGGATCCCGGTCGCTTCGAAATGGCCGAGGATCGTGCCATCGGCGTCCATGCCGGTGCGCACGAAGCGGAAGATCTCCTGCATCTGGATGACGTCGCCTTCCATGCCCGTCACCTCGGCGACGCTCGTCACCTTGCGCTTGCCGTCGGAGAGCCGGGTCAACTGGACGATGATGTCGATGGCGCTGGCGATCTGGCTGCGGATCGACTGCACCGTCATCGGCATGCCGGTCATGCCCAGCATCTGCTCGAGCCGCGAAATGGCATCGCGCGGCGTATTGGCGTGAATGGTGGCCATCGACCCTTCATGGCCGGTGTTCATGGCCTGCAACATGTCGAAGGCCTCCTCGCCGCGGCACTCGCCGAGGATGACGCGATCAGGCCGCATGCGCAGCGCGTTCTTGACGAGGTCGCGCTGCTTGAGCTCGCCATGGCCTTCGATGTTGGCCGGCCGGGTTTCCATGCGCGCGACATGCGGCTGCTGCAACTGAAGCTCCGCCGCGTCCTCGATGGTGATCAGCCGCTCGTCCTCGGGAATGAAGGCCGACAGCGCGTTGAGCATGGTCGTCTTGCCGGTACCGGTGCCGCCCGAAATGATCGTCGTCTTGCGGGCATGTACTGCCGCAGCAAGCACTTCGGCCATGTTCTGGGTGATGGCGCCGAATTCGACCAGCCGGTGCAGGCCGAGCTTGTTCTTGGAAAATTTGCGGATCGACACCAGCGGCCCGTCGACCGCGACCGGGCGGATGGCGGCGTTGAAACGCGAGCCGTCCAGCATGCGGGCGTCGACCATCGGCTGCGATTCATCGACGCGGCGGCCGACCGCGGCAACGATTTTGTTTATGATTCTAAGCAGATGCGCCTCATCCTTGAACGGGATGTGGACCTGCTGCAGCTTGCCCTTCTTTTCGACGAAGCAGTTCTGATGGCCGTTGATCAGGATATCGTTGATATCGGGGTCCTTGAGCAGCGGCTCGAGCGGGCCGAGCCCGACCATCTCGTCGACGATGTCGTCGACCAGGGCATCGAGTTCGACGGTGTTGATCGCCATCCGCTCTTCGCGCGTCTTTTCCGACACGAAATCATGCACCTGCCGGCGCATCTCGTCCCTGGGCAGCCGCTCCAGCGCGACAAGATTGATCTCCTCGAGCAGCAACCGGTGGATGCGCACGCGCGCATCGAGCACCTTGTTGGCACTCTTGCCCGGCACGGCTTCGGCTTTCGCCGGCAAGACCTTCCGGCTCGTCGGGATGACGACCGCGTGGTGCGCAACCGCCGTCGGCTCGGCGGAGCGCTGGGGACGCGCATCGCGGTTCTGCAAGGTGGAAAAGCGGCTGCTCATCCGGCCTTCCTCTTCAAAAGGCTCTTGCCGAAGCCGAACAGCGATTTCGATTTGCCCGGCGCCGCCGCCACTTCCTCCGGAAGGATGATCCTCTTGAGGTCGTTGACGACGTTGGCATTGGCATCGATCTCGTGCAGCGGCACGCCGCGATCGACGGCCTCGCGCACCAGCCGGTAATTGTTGGCGATGCCGCCGACGAAATGCTCGCCGAGGATTTCCTGGACGTCCGCCTGCTTGATGCCGCTGTCAAACATCTTCTGCTCGAAACGGTTGACGATGACGTTCGGCTTCACTTCCTTGCCGGCGGTCTCGTAGACCGCCTGGATCAGGCGTTGCGTGTGGCGCAGGCACGGTACCGTCATTTCGGCGACGATGTAGAGCTTGTTGGAGCCGAGCAGCACCGTCTCCGTCCACGGAAACCAGGTGCGCGGCATGTCGATGACGACATTGTCGAAATAGGCCGAGACGAGGTCCAGCATCCGCACCACGACATCGGTCTTGAACGAGCGCATCTCCGCCGGCTGCGTCGGTGCGGCCAGAACACAAAGTCCGCTGGCATGCTTCGACAGCATCACGTCGAGCAATTGCCTGTCGAGACGCTCCGGCTGGTTCTCGATTTCGGTGATGTCGAAACGTGGCTCCAGGTCGAGATATTCGGCGCAGGCGCCCTGCTGGAAATTGAGGTCCACCACGCAGGTCGAGGCGCCGCGCGTCACTGAATGATGCAGTTGGAACGCGGTCTGCAAAGCCAGCGTCGTGGTGCCGACGCCGCCTGCCGCGGGCATGAAGGTATAGATCTGCGACTCGGTGTTTTCCTCGCGCCCCGGCCCTTGCAGCGCACGCACCACCGAACGCACGAGATCGGCCGTGGTGATCGGCTTGACCAGGAAATCCGCGACCTTGAGCTGCACGAGGATGCGCGCGGCGGCGGCGTTGAACTCCTGGGTGACGACCACGACCGGCGCCTTGCCTTCCAGCCGGCGCATGACGCGTTGCAGCGCATCGATCTCCTCAAGCTTCGCTGCGTCCATATCGACGATGATCGCCCCGAGATCGGCCTCCTGGACCTCGCCGCGAAGTTCGGTGATATTCTTGTCCACCGTCGAGAGCTGGATGATCTCCGAGGCGGCAAACGCCGTCCGGGTGTCCTGCGCGAAGGTTCTGTCCGTCGATATGAGCAGGATTTTCCTGATCTTGATGCCGTTTGCCATTACTTGTCAGCCTGTGATCTCGGATCAATTGTCGGCGCTGGCTTGCGATGCCTTGGCGCTGGCCGCCTGCTCGGCGGTGGCGGGTTCCGTGCTGCCGCGCTGGGCAGGCACGAGAAGCCTGGTGTTCTGGACGCCGTATTTCCAGGGATCGACCATCTGCATGACGGTGTTGGCGGCCTGGGCCTCCCCGGCGCCGCTGGTCACGCCTTCGCTGCGCACATAGTCGTCACTCGTGCATCCGGCGGTGAAGCCGGCAAGCAGCAAGGCGACGCTCGAGCTCAAGGCCAGACGCATGGCTTCAGTCCTTCGGCAGGTCGAGGAAATGCCCGACTTTGGTGGCGGGAGCGGCACGCGCGGCGCTGCCGTCAGCCAGCGCCAGCGCGCGATTGGTATCCGACGCCCTCACCTCCTCGGTGTTGTTGAGAAAATAGTCGACATTGCTGGCAGGCTGCGTGCCATCGGTCGGCTCGGCCATTTTCTTCGATGGATCCACCGGCTTGACCAGGTAAGGCGTGACGATGATCACCAGGTCCGTCTCGCGCCGCTGGTAGGATTTCGACGAGAACAGGGCCCCGAGCACAGGCATCTTGCCGAGGCCCGGTATGCGCGAGGTGGTGATGTCGTTCTGCGACTGCAGCAGCCCCGCGATCATGAAGCTCTGGCCGTTCTTCAGGTCGACCGACGTCCTGGCGCGGCGCACGATGAAGCCGGGCACCGAGATGCTGCCGATATTGTAGGAAGCCGACGCGTCGATCGAGGAGACTTCCGGCGCGATATCGAGGCTGACCAGCCCGTCCTTCAGAACGGTGGGCGTGAAATCCAGGCTGACGCCGTACTTCTTGTAGCTGACGGAAATCTTGCCGTTGTCTTCGGAAACCGGGATCGGAAACTCGCCGCCGGCCAGGAAGCTCGCCGTCTCGCCGGACCGGGCGATCAGGTTCGGCTCGGCCAGCCGACGAGCCAGGCCGCGCTCTTCCAGTGCCTTGATGGCGATGTCGATGGAAACGCCGTTCGACAGCAGCTTGCCGATGATCTCGCCGGTCCCCGCCGGCTCAATGGTGCCGGGAGCAATCGTAACGTCGCGTCCGCCCATGCCATAAGCGAAATTGGCACTGTATTTGGCGCCGAGATCCTGCCCCGCCTGGCGGTTGATCTCGACGAAGCGAACATTGAGCTGGACCTGCTGTGAGGACGAGATGTTGACCGAATTGATCACCTCCTCATTGCCGGAGAAGCGGGTAGCGATCTTGTTTGCCTTTTCGGCGGCGACCGCGTCATCCGCCTCGCCCGACAGCACGACGCGGCCATTGGCGGAGCCGACCTTGATCTTGGCGTCCGGCACGCTGGCGCGGATCGTGTCGGCCAACTGGTCGGTATCGAGCGTCACTTCGATGTCGACGGTGCCGACGAGCTGCTTGTTCTCGTCGAACAGGGCAATGCCAGTGGTGCCGAGATTGTTGCCCAGCACATAGAAGGATCTGTCGGTCAGCGGGTTGACGTTGGCGATCTCCGGATCGCCGATGACGATCTGGTAGAAAGCCGCGCTCGTCATGATCGTCTTTGGCTTGCCCTTGGCGACCTTGATCGAGGCGTTCTTGGTCGCCGAGACATAGACGATGTCGTTATCCGCCCTGGCCGGGCCGGCGAAGATGCAGGCCGACGCCATCGTCACCGCCATCGCCACGGCCCGCGCGACGTGCAACCGGCCTGTCATTCGATATTGAAGTTGCCTCAACATTGTTCCCGTCCCGTCCGGTCCCCACCGGTCCTGCTCTGGTCCCACTCAGGAACCTGATATTCCTATTTCTGGTCCCGCGCAGGAACCTGATATTCCTCGGCCGTCGTTCCACGCGTCACGATGACCGTCTTGAATTTCGGCTTCTCAGGCTCCTTTGCCATGGCGTCGAACAGCGAGCCGGCTGCGGCCTGCGCCTTGCCCGCCACCGATCCGCCAAAGGAGGAGATGGTGGTGACACCGTCCTTGCCGTCGCCGCCCTCGCTGGCGGAGCGAAGCGACAGCGACAGCGTGCCGACAGTGCGGGCCAGCGCCACTTTCTGCGCGCCTTCGGTGGTCACCTCGATGGTTATGGAATTGGCCACCTGCGGGGTTGTTTGACGCTCGTCGGCGCCCTGCCCGACGCTCAGCACCTTCGCGTCGGCAACGACGATCTCGGAGGTGATGGTCGAGCCGGCGGCGCCTTGCGCATTCTTGGCCACTTCCTGGATTTCACCGGCATCTCGCGTCAGCACGACATCGACCCGATCGCCCGGCGTGACGAAGCCGCCGACGCCCGCGATCTCGTCGGTGCGGATGGTGACGGCCCGCATGCCGGGTGTCAGCATGTTGGAGAGCGTGGCGCGGCCATTCGGGCCGGACAGCTTTGTAAGCAGCACCGGTTCGTTGACCTCGATCGGCGACAGCACCACGCGGTTGCCGTCCCCGAGCAGTCCATCGATGGTGGCGAAGGCGCCCTGCGGCAGCGAATCCTGCGGCCACGGAATTTCGCTGAGTTTCGCGCGGTCGAGATCCATGCCGTACCGCAACGGTGCATTCGCCACCACGATGGTCTTGAATTCGACCGTCGGCGCGGCGGGCGCCGCGATCGACGCGGTTTTCTCCTCGGCGTCGGCCCTGGCCTGGCGCTTGACCCAGAAATCCGCGGCAAAGATCGAGATCGCGCCGAAAACGGCGGCGATGCCGATCATCGTTATGGCCTTGCCCCTCACGCCCAAACCCCTGATGCCCGTAGTTTCTTGTTATGTTGGCTCACGCTAGGCGGCATTGTTAAAGAATCAGGAATCTTCTCGCCGGCTATCCGCCTGATTTCCGCCGGCTTGGTTATCGAATGGTTTTAGGATAAGAGGGGGTTAATCCCCGAACGTAACAGGAACCTCCGTCGCTTGGCGCTGAAAAGCGTGGCAGTATCGGCGGGTGATTCGCAGCTTGGGCTCTATGGCAGGCATGGACGACAACAACGATCTTTTCGGCAATCTGGAGAAGCAGCCGCAACCGGTTCGCACACCGGCGCGTCCGGCCGATCCGCTGGTGCAGGCGGCAGCCAAGCGTCCGGCGGCGGCGTCTCGTGACGGCTCAGAGGGCTACAGCGCCGCCGATATCGAGGTACTCGAAGGCCTGGAGCCGGTGCGGCGCCGTCCGGGCATGTATATTGGCGGCACCGACGACAAGGCCATGCACCATCTGTTCGCCGAGGTCATCGACAACTCGATGGACGAGGCGGTTGCCGGCCATGCCACATTCATCGATGTCGAGCTTTCGGCTGACGGCTTTCTCACCGTCACCGACAATGGCCGCGGCATTCCCGTCGATCCGCATCCGAAGTTCAAGAAGCCGGCGCTCGAAGTGATCATGACGACGCTGCATTCGGGCGGTAAGTTCGATAGCAAGGTCTATGAAACCTCGGGCGGCCTGCACGGCGTCGGCGTCTCCGTGGTCAATGCGCTGTCGGATCATCTCGAAGTCGAAGTCGCGCGCGGACGGCAACTTTACCGGCAGTGCTTCTCGCGCGGCATTCCGGTCAGCGGCCTCGAGCATCTTGGCGAAGTTCACAACCGGCGCGGCACCAGGACCCGTTTCCACCCCGACGAGCAGATCTTCGGCAAGGGCGCCGCGTTCGAACCGGCGCGGCTCTACCGCATGACGCGCTCGAAGGCCTATCTGTTCGGCGGCGTCGAAATCCGCTGGACCTGCGATCCCTCCCTGATCAAGGAAAAGGACACCACTCCGGCCAAGGCCGAATTCCATTTTCCCGGCGGCCTCAAGGACTATCTGAAAGCGTCGCTTGGCGACGAATTCCAGGTGACGCGCGAAATCTTCGCCGGCAAGAGCGACAGGCAAGGCGGCCATGGCTCGCTGGAATGGGCAGTGACCTGGTTCGGCGGCGACGGCTTCATCAACTCCTACTGCAACACCATCCCGACCGGCGAAGGTGGCACCCACGAGGCCGGCTTCCGCAACGTCTTGACGCGCGGCCTGCGCGCCTATGCCGACCTCGTCGGCAACAAGCGCGCCTCGATCGTCACGTCGGAGGATGTCATGATCTCGGCGGCGGGCATGCTGTCGGTGTTCATCCGCGAGCCTGAATTCGTCGGCCAGACCAAGGACAGGCTGGCGACGATCGAGGCGATCCGCATAGTCGAGACGGCGATTCGCGACCCTTTCGACCATTGGCTGGCCGACAATCCGCAGGAAGCATCGAAGCTGCTCGATTGGGTGATCGCGCGCGCCGACGAGCGGGTACGACGCCGCCAGGAAAAGGAAGTGTCGCGCAAGAGCGCGGTGCGCAAGCTGCGCCTGCCGGGCAAACTTGCCGATTGCACGCAGAATGCGGCCGCCGGCGCCGAACTCTTCATCGTCGAAGGCGATTCGGCCGGCGGCTCGGCCAAGCAGGCTCGTGACCGCGCCAGCCAGGCGGTGCTGCCGCTGCGCGGCAAGATTCTCAACGTCGCCAGCGCCGGCAACGACAAGCTGGCCGCCAACCAGCAGATTTCCGATCTGATCCAGGCGCTTGGTTGCGGCACGCGGTCGAAATACCGCGACGAGGATCTTCGCTACGACCGCGTCATCATCATGACCGACGCCGACGTCGACGGCGCTCACATCGCCTCGCTGCTGATCACCTTCTTCTACCAGGAGATGCCGAACCTGGTTCGCGGCGGACATCTCTATCTGGCGGTGCCGCCGCTCTACTCGATCCGGCAGGGCGGCAAGGTCGCCTATGCGCGTGACGACGCGCACAAGGACGAATTGCTGCGCACCGAGTTCACCGGGCGCGGCAAGGTCGAGATCGGTCGCTTCAAGGGCCTGGGCGAAATGATGGCCGCGCAGCTCAAGGAGACAACCATGGATCCGAGGAAGCGTACGCTGCTCCGCGTCGATGTGATCGATGCCGAGGCCGCCACCAAGGACGCGGTCGATGCGCTGATGGGCACCAAGCCGGAGGCTCGTTTCCGGTTCATCCAGGAACGCGCCGAATTCGCGGAAACGGAAGTGCTGGATATCTGAGCGCAGGCCGGTCGATCAAAGGCTTGCGGAGACGCGCGTGTGAGCTGGCAACGGCTGAATGGCTATTTCGAAGCGGGTCTTGCCGGGCTGACACAGCCGACCCGGTCGGACTGGATCTTCGCCTTGCGCACGGTCTCGGCCGGCCTGATCGCGCTTATGGCCGCCTACGCCCTCAAGCTCGATCACCCGCAATGGGCGATGATGACGGTGTTCATCGTTGCCCAGCCGGTCGCCGGCATGGTGTTGGCGAAAGGCTTTTATCGGTTGCTCGGCACGCTGGCGGGCGGTGTTGCCGCAATTGCCATCACCACTGTCTTCGGCACGAATCCCTGGGTGCTGGTGACGGTGCTTGCCCTATGGATCGGCCTCTGCACCTTCGTCTCGTCGCTGCTGCGTAACCCGGAAGCCTACGGGGCGGCGCTGGCCGGCTACACCGCCATGATCATCGGCTTGCCGGCGTTTGGCCAGCCGCATCTCGTCGTCGACCTCGCGGTCGCGCGCTGTGCCGAGATCGTACTCGGCATTGTCTGCGCCGGCCTGACCAGTCGGCTGATCCTGCCCAAATTGGCCAGCGAGGCCATCATCTCGCGGCTGAAGCGCTGCATTCTCGACCTTGCCACCTATGCCGGCGGCGCCTTTTCCGGCGGCGACACGGCAATGCTTTCCGGCCTGCATCGGAAGCTGGTCGCCGACACCCAGACGCTCGCCGAGATGCGCGCCTATGCCAGGCTGGAGGCCCCGAGCTTCGCGCCGCGCGCCCATCCGGTCCGGCGCACCATTGGACAACTGCTTTCAGCCCTGTCCGCGGCCCGCGCGCTGCATTCACACGCCGCACCGAAGAACGCGGCGCTCATTCCGGTGCGCTCGGAGCTGCAAGCCCTCGTCACTGAAATGGCGGCGACGCCGGGCGCGCTCGACGATACGGCGCCCTGGCTGGCACGGCTCGACGCGATCGGCGCCAAAGCGAAGCAAATGCCCGACGCCTTGGCCGACCAGGACGGCGACAGGGTCGGCACCGTCACCCGGCTCACGATCGCCGCCGATTTCGCCGAAGCGCTGAAGCAGACGCTGCGCGGTCTCGATGCCTTGCGTGCGCCCGTCACGCGGCCTTCACGCGAACGCAGCCCCCCGGCGCTGGTTGTACATCGCGACTATCACGGGGCGAGCCGCAACGCGGTCCGCGCGGCACTTGCAACGCTGCTGGTCGCCGCTTTCTGGCTGACGACGAGATGGTCGGAAGCCGCCGGCACGGTCATTCTGGTTGCCGTCGTGTCGAGCTTGTTTGCCGCCCGCCCCGATCCGGTGCGGGTAGCCTGGGGGTTCTTCCAGGGAACGCTGTTGGCTCTGCCCTTTGCCTTTCTCGTCGGCCAGATCGCGCTTCCCGTTTTTCCTGGTTTCGGCTGGTTCATGCTGTTCGTCGTACCGATCCTGGTGCCGGCGGCGCTCGCCATGGCCAATCCCCGCTATGTCGGCGTGGCGACGGCCTTCGCCATCAATTTTCTTGCTTTCCTCAGCCCGCACCAGGCGATGACCTACGACCCGGGCCCGTTCTTCGCCGGCTCGGCCTCGATCCTGGTCGGCATCCTTTTGGCAATCGGCGTCTTCATCATCGTGCTGCCCGCCGACCCATGGCTCGCGGCGCACCGCATCGTGCGGGCCATGCGCGAGGATCTGGCGCGGCTTTGCCTGCACGAGCGCGTGCCGAGGCGTTCGGCCTTCGAGAGCCTCGCCTATGACCGCATCAACCAATTGATGCCGCTGGTGCTGACCAGCGGCAGGAAGGGTGAAGCGGTTCTGGGCGGCAGTGTCGCCGCCGTCACCGTCGGTCTGGAGATCCTGCGGCTGCGTGCCGCGCAGCAGGCGCACGCGGTTCCGGCCGAGACGACGCTTTCGATCGCCAACTTCCTGCGTGGACTGGCACGCGAACTGCTCTTCCGCGCCCCGGGCGACCCGCAGACAGCCACCATTGCCGTCGCCCGGCAGTATGCCGCCGGCATCGCTCAGCGAAACGCCACTGGTGAAATGCTCCAGATTGCGGCGTCACTACGGATTGTCGCGGCGGCGATGGAGGATTTTCCGGATTTTTTTTCCAGGGGCAGAGCTTAGGCGAACCTCAACGCGGTTTGGACCTGCGCATGGGCGTCACTGCTTGGGCGGGCTTTGCATCATCGGCAAGATCGACTTTGAAGTGCCCCGCGGCCCGCGAGATAAGGGCTGCGATATCGTCGATGGCTTTCTGAAGTTTTTCCCTGTCAGGCGCACGAGGTATCTGGCCCGAAGGCAATGTATATCTGAAAGTGGTGGCATAAGCCTCCAGCCAAACGAGTGATCCCAACGCCGTTTTCTCGGCGTGGTCGTCCGGAAAGCGTCTTAGAATCTTGTCGAGTTGGTGTGCATCATGACGTTCGATGTGAATGGCCTCCGACGTCGCCAGCGCCCTGATGATCTGCTCAACGGCCTGTTGGCTGAGATAAGCGGCGTTGCGAGACCCTGTTGCGACCAGAATACGCGTATCACTCATACAGCCGTTCGCCAACCGAAGCGCGCTGGCGATAGTCCACTGATCAGACATCTAATCGACGTCCGTCCCGAGCGATGTCATACGCGATCGTATTTCGCGAATCCCAACTTGCAGCCAAAGCGCCCGATGTCGTGGAAAGGATTGTCGCCGGAATTCCGATTTCGTGCTGAATGGTCCAGCCAATGAGTGGGTCGAGAAGTTCTGGTCTGGCATCATCTGGCAAAGCCACGAGGATATCCCAGTCGCTGTCAGGTCGATTGTCGCCGCGTGCTCGGCTTCCAAACAGCCAAATAGAATCGGGATTCATGCGGATCCTGATTTCATCGATCAGCGGCCTGATCTCGATCGGCACCGGAAGATGCTTTGAGGACGAGTGGCTCATGCGCGAAACATAATACCATTCTTTTGCGCCGACAACGCAATGGCATCAAGCCCGCCCAAAGGGGCTAAGCGGCTGCGATCGCCAGTGCATGGCCGCGCGCATTTTCACGCAACGCAGCGAGATGGATCGACTTGATGAGCGCGGCGAGATCGCCTTCCGCGGACTGTCCGCCCAATTCCTTCAGCATCAGCCAGCTGACTTCCTGCACGCCGGCGACGCGCTTGCCGTTGGCGACCTCTCGCCAGATTTTCAGCGCGCGCAAGATGACCGCGTGCGTGGCGGCAGCCAGGCCGGCACTGCGGAACAGCGCCTGCAAGGCCACGTCGTGTCCGCCGGCCAGCAGCGCCCTCACTCTTTGGGCGGACTGCTGGCTGAGCGCGACCAGCGTCGAGCCGAAGAAGTCGACCTTGCCATGCGCGATGGTGCGGATGAGGAAGCTCGCGGTGAGATCGCCGCGCAGCCTGAGATGCTCGATCAGTGCTGCATGCTCTTCCTGGCGCGTGCTCTCGATCAGCGTCACGCAGGCCTTGACGCAGGCGTCGCGCATGACGCGGTCGGCCCGGGCGGCTCCCATCAAGGCCATGACCAGCGGCGAGGTCTTGAGCATCTCACCGAGCTTGACGAGCAGCATGTGCCGGCAGTCGGCGGGCAGGCGTGAATCCGATATAAGCGCCTCGCGCACCAGCGGCAGATGGCCGTGGCGCTCGGCCATGCGGCGAAAACTCAACGAAGCGACATCGGCCCCGCTGTTGGCCAAAAGCACGGCGCAGGCCTCCGCCTCGCCGATCTCTGCGATAGCCGCCGACAGCGCCATCGAGACCAATGGCCGATCGGCGATCAGTTTTTGCGTCGCCTTCGGACCTGAAGCCACGCGATCGATCAGGTCTGCGTCGGTAAGCAGTGGCGATCGCGTCAGCACGACGCCGGCGACTTCCGGCTGGTCGGAAGCAAGCGCGCTGATGATCTGGGGCGGTGCGTGATGGCTCATGGACAGCGCCTCGGCCATCGCCAGCCGTACCTTCGACGATGCGTCGTCGAGCAGCAAGGTCAGCGCCGCCTCGGCGGCGCAGCGATCCTCGAACGGCAATTCCGCGTCGACATAGGCGCGGGCGAGCGCGCTTGCCGCCGCGGCGCGCTCCGATACCCTGGCCGTGTAGATCCATTTCAGGAAATGCGAGACAACAACCATACCGCCTGCTTACGCCCCTTGCCGGAAGGTTTCCGACCCCGTGCCGGACGTTAGGCCGAATTGGTTTATGAAGCGTTCACCATGTTCGTTAACTGGCTTGCGAGCGCTGGATGCAGCGCCTATCAACCGTCCAGCAGCGGAGGAGAATGAAATGGCTGGGCTTTATCTCGAGGAGTTCGTCGTCGGCCATGTCTTCCAGCACACGCTGCGCAAGACCGTCACCGAGAGCGACAACATGATGTTCTCGGTGATGACGCTGAACCCGCAGCCGCTGCATATCGACTTCGATTTCGCCGCCAGGAGCGAATGGGGCAAGCCGCTGGTCAACTCGCTGTTCACGCTCGGCCTGATGATCGGCATTTCGGTTAACGACATCACCGTCGGTACGACGGTCGCCAATCTCGGCATGAAGGAAACGGTGTTTCCGCATCCGGTCTTCCATGGCGACACCATCCGCGTCGAGACCACTGTCGTCTCGGTGCGCGAATCCAGGTCGAAGCCCGATCGCGGCATCGTCGAGTTCGAACATCGGGCCTATAACCAGAACGGCGACCTCGTCGCCAAATGCACGAGACAGGCCATGATGCTGAAGAAGGTAGCCTGATGCGTTCGCTGCTGTTCGTTCCCGGCGATTCCGAGAGGAAGCTGGAGAAGGGCTTTGGCGCCGGCGCAGACGTGGTCATTGTCGACCTCGAGGATTCGGTGGCGCCCCAAAACAAGGCATCGGCGCGAATGACCGCGGCGCGCTTCATCGCCAGCCACAGGGCGAAAACAAGGTCGGCAATCTACGTCAGGGTCAACGACCTTTCGACGGGATTGACGGACGACGATCTTGCGGCGCTTATCCCGGCAAAACCCGACGGCGTCATGCTGCCCAAATCGGCTGGCGGCCAGGATGTCCAGCACCTCTCGGCAAAGCTCAGGCTGCGCGAAGCGGAGAACGGCCTGGCCGACGGCGCGACAAAAATCCTGCCGATCATTACCGAAACACCGGCGGCCGTGCTGGCGGCGGCGAGCTACGCCGGGGCAAGCGCGCGACTTGCCGGGCTGACCTGGGGCGCGGAAGACCTGTCGGCGGCGATCGGCGCGCGCACCACCCGCGACCAACATGGCCGTTACACCGAAATATTCCGCTTCGCTCGCGCCATGACCATTCTCGCCGCCGGCGCGGCGGAAGTCGCGGCGATCGACACCGTCTTCCCGAATTTCCGCGATATGGCGGCCTTCGAGGCCGAATGCAGGGAGGCCGAACGTGACGGCTTCACCGGCAAGATGGCGATCCACCCTGATCAGGTGCCGGTCATAAACGCCGCCTTCACGCCCTCGGTGGAAGCGGTGCAACAGTCGGCGGCAATTGTCGCGGCATTCCAGGCGGCGGGAAATCCCGGCGTCGTCGGCATCGACGGCAAGATGTATGACCGGCCGCATCTGCGGCTGGCCGAGCGGCTTCTGGCACGCGCCCAGGCAGCCGGAATCTCCGCCTGACCGCTACCAGACCAACGGGATCAGGCGGTAGCGGACATGGGCCGCATAGTCGTCATAGCCGCGCAGGCCGGTGCGAAGCGTTTTTTCCTCGATGAATGTGCGGATGGCCAAGAGAACGATGAACACGACGACCAGTGCCAGCCCCCACCAGGAGCCGAGCAGGAGAGCCGTGCCGGCAAAGAAGAGGATGGCGCCGGCATACATGGGATGGCGCACATAGCTATAGGGACCCGTTGTGATCACCTGCTGTCCGCGCTCCGCCTGGATCTTCACGACGGGCGCCGCGAAGCTATTCTCCAGCATCGTCAGATAGCTGATCCATAGTCCGACCAGCAGAACCAGCGCACCGATCGCCTGTACCCAGACCGGAACGACGGACCAGCCGAAGCGGTAGTCGAAACCCATGAAGGCCAGCCAGGCAAATATGCCGAGCAGGAGTATGCTCAACAGAACCTTGTCGGCCGCGGTCTGGTCCTTCTGGATGGGAGAGCTCAGCCGTTCGTTCATCAGCCCGGGATCGCGCCGGGCCAGCGTCACGCCAAGGGTCAGGCTCAGCCCGGTCATCACCGCCAGATATACCCAGGCTCCCGGCCAGGTCAGCGTACCCGCTGTCAGGAAAAGCAGCGCGCCCATTGCGCCGAACCACACGAACGTCTGGAGGATCAATCTCGAGACCATGATCAACCTTCCATGATATTTGCCGTCGGCATTTACCAGCAACAGACTACCGCCGACCCTCAGCAGACTATCGCCCATCCCGCGCCTGGACGAAACGGTCCTGGTGTGCAGAAGGTTTCGTCATGCCGCGTCACCAAGCTCAGGGCGCGTCGTGATGACGGCTCGCCGTCAGGAAAGCACAGTGACTGGGCCCCCTTGCGGGCTAATCCTTGCCCCAACGCGGCCGGCGCATCGAAAACACTTCGTTGACGCTGGCATAATCCATGTAGCCGAGGCGAGCGACATTGCCGGCCTTGCTGATATCGAACAGGCCGTCTTTCAGGTAGGCATCGTCAATATGCACGCCGATCACTTCGCCGGCCACGACGACGGCGCTGGTCGGCGTTCCGTCCAGGGCCTTTGGCCGGAACACTTCGGTCACCTTGCATTCGAGTGCGGCGGGTGCGGCCGCCACGCGCGGCGGCGCGACAAGACGCGACGGCGCCATGGCGAGATCGGCATAAACGAACTCGTTGACGCCGCGCGGCGCGTCGACCGACGTCCGGTTCATCTTCTCGGCGAGATCGCGGCCGACCAGATTGGCGACGAACTCGCTGGTCTCCTGGGCGAAGGAGGCGCTGTCCTTCTCGCCCTCGGAGGAAAACCAGACGATGAAGGGCCTTGTCGAAACGGCATTGAAGAAGGAATAGGGCGCGAGGTTGATCTCGCCGGCCCCGTTCAGGGTCGAGATCCAGCCGATCGGGCGCGGCGCCACGATCGCCTTCGACGGATCGTGCGGCAGTCCGTGCCCCTTTGACGGCTCGTAGAACACTTAGCCCGCCCAGGGCCCGGCATAGTCCGCATAAAGCTTTGCCGGATCGGGGCGCGGCCGCTCCGGCGCCGGGCCGCCATAGGAGCCGATATGGACGAAGCCGATTACGCGCTCTTGCGGCGCCAGCCCCAAGATCGCCCTGCCCTCCGGCACGTCCGAATACCAGTTGCTGATCATGTTGGTGCCATAGCCCAGTGCGTTGGCGGCAATCATCAGGTTCATCGCCGCCATGCCGCCGGACAGGAACATCTCCCATTGCGGGATTTTTGGATTTTCCTTCGGCACCGACACGACGCCGATCACCAGCGGCGCGCGCGAGAAGCGCGCCAGCTCTTGGTTGCGGCGGCCATCCGGTAAAGGTCCCTCCCGCTGTTCGGCAAGGGCCGCCAGCTTCCTGCCGATCTCGATGCGGGCATCGCCGCGATAAAGAATGAAGCGCCAGGGCTCGAGCCGGCCATGATCGGGCACGCGCGTGGCGGCGGCGATCATCGTGGCGATCTCGGCGTCGCCGGGCGCGGGCTCCTTCAACTCCGGTATCGGCGCTGAATTGCGGGTCAGCAGGAAGTCGATGATCGGGGACGCCATGGGCGCAAGTCTCCTAAGTTCGATTTTGAGCTGAAGCGCGCCATGGGAATGCGGGGCGGCTCGGGCATCGACGCGGGCGCGCCAGGCTGGAGAGTCGTATCGGTCGGACTCTTAAGCCTTGAAATTGCCACCGCCATGGGCTTCAACGCAAGGCATGTTTGAGGGGACTTTGCGTCTTTTCCTGATCTGGGTCTGCACCCTGCTGCTCATGGCGCCGGTTTCCTTTGCCGTGGCGCAGAATGTGGATGGCGTCAGCGACCTGAAGCTTCCCGGAATTTCGAGCTACGCGACGCCGAAAGGCGAGACATCGCTGGCGCTTGGTGGCGGCGGCGCCATCACCTTGTCCGCGCAATTGACCGACAAGGGAGGCGATATCACTCGCGGTATCGTCTGGCGCGTCTTCAAGCCGGAGGCCGTCAACGGCAAATTGCCGATGGTGGCTTCCGCCCATGGCGGCACGGCGGTCTTCCAGCTCGAACCCGGCAGCTATCTGGTTCACGCTTCCTACGGCCGGGCCGGTGCCACCAAGCGCATCACCGTCGGCAAGGACGCCAAGCGCGAGAGCCTCGTGCTCGATGCCGGCGGCCTGAAGCTCGATGCCGTCCTTTCGGGAGGGGCGCGCATCCCGCCAAAGAAGCTGCGCTTCTCGATCTATGAGGGCAATGCCGAACCCAATGGCGATCGCGCGCTGATCATTCCCGACGTCGAGCCCAACAGCGTCGTGCGTCTCAATGCCGGCATCTACCACGTGGTCTCGACCTATGGCGCGGTCAATGCCGTCATCCGCTCCGACATCCGCGTCGAGGCCGGCAAGCTGACCGAAGCCACCGTCGAGCATCACGCCGCCGAGATTACCTTGAAGCTGGTGCGTGAAGCGGGCGGCGAAGCGATCGCCGACACGTCGTGGTCGCTGCTCAACGAATCCGGCGATCCGATCAAGGAAACCGTCGGCGCCTTCGCCTCGATGGTGCTGGCCGAAGGCGACTACACCATCATCGCCAAGAACCGCGACCGCATCTACCAGAAGGATTTCACTGTCGTGGCCGGACAGAACCAGGAAATCGAGGTTCTCGCGACGGAAGCCGCCGCGATGGATCCGGAAGAAGGCGCGGATTAGTCAATTCCGGAAAGCCTCGAGCCGCTTTCCCTTCGGATCTCCACGAAATGGACCTACGCCGCCAGCTTGGCTCGTGCCGGCAGGAATGGAATCCGGCGGCGAGGAACCGGCGGCGCCAGATCGAAGACGCCTCTATAGAGGCGCTCGAGCAGCGCCTTGCGGTCGCGCACGGGCTCCAGTTCATTCCAGTTCAGCACATCGCCGACACGCACGTCGATCGACTTGCCGGAAAGCCGGGCGAATTCGCGGATAAGCAGCGAAATGCGCAGCGCCAGCGATGCCTTGCCGACGAACTTCGCCACGCGTCCGTCGCGCTCGGCCATGTTCATGGGACCGCTGACCAGATGGAACAGCCTGCCGTTCTGGCCGGAGAAATGCATCGGCACTACGGAAGCCTTGGCATCCTGCACGAGACGCGCCGGAAACATCTTCCATGGCAGGTCGCGTGCCCGGCCAAAACCTTTCGGCGCGGTGGCGACACCGCCGGCCGGAAACACCACGATGGTGACGCCTTCCTTCAAGAGCCGCACCGCCTCGTGACGCACCGCCATGTTGTTCTTCAACGCGTCCTTGGTTTCGGAAAAGTCGATCGGCAGCGAATAGGGCTCCATCTCGCTGATCTTGAGCAGATCCTTGTGGATCATGACCCGGAACGGCCGCCCGAGCTGCTCGGCCAGCGACAGCACGGCAATCCCGTCGCCGATGCCAAAGGGATGATTGGCGACGATCACCAGCGGCGTGTCAGGCAGGGTCTGCGGGGGCCATTGGTCGGGGGTTCGCACCCGCACATCGATCAATTCGAGCATGCGGCTGAACACGCGCTCGCCGGACGGGACCACCTGGCGGCGCCAAAAATCATAAAGCGCTGCAAAACGGTCGCGTCCGGACAGGCCTTCGATGGAATGGATGACCCACCGCGTCAGCGCTGGCTGTCGGGGATTAGCATAGGAAAGCTCGGGAAACGGTTTTTCACGCAATTTCAGCTTGAGCATGAGGGCTTGTTACAAGACTGCCGTGACAGGGATGTGAAAACGGAGGGATGTGAAGACGGTGCGATATGGAAATGGCGGTGGACTGCTCCACCGCCATTCCGCTTGAAATACTACCGGATCAGGCCGCAGGTTTGCGTCGGCGATCGGGCGTGATCGCTTCTTCGGTCAGCTGCGCGACCGCTTGGGCGAGACCCAGCGACTCCTGATCGCGCGATCCGAGGCGGCGCATGTTGACCGTCTGCTCTTCCGCCTCGCGCTTGCCGCAGACGAGGATGACCGGAACCTTGGCTAGGCTGTGCTCACGGACCTTATAGTTGATCTTCTCGTTGCGCAGATCCGCCTCGGCGGACAAGCCCGCGGCTTTCAGCTTCGCCACCACTTCGTTCGCATAGCCGTCGGCGTCCGAAGTGATCGTCGCCACCACCACCTGCAGCGGCGCGAACCACAGCGGGAAATGGCCGGAATAGTTCTCGATCAGGATGCCGAGGAAGCGCTCCATCGAGCCGCAGATGGCACGGTGCACCATGACAGGCTGTTTCTTCTCGGAATCCGAGCCGATGTAGAAGGCACCGAAACGCTCCGGCAGGTTGAAGTCGACCTGCGTGGTGCCGCATTGCCATTCGCGGCCGATGGCATCCTTCAGCACATATTCGAACTTCGGCCCGTAGAAGGCGCCCTCGCCAGGATTGATCGAGGTCTTGATGCGGTTGCCCGATCGCGTCCTGATCGTCTCCAGCACGCCGCTCATGATCGCTTCGGCGTGATCCCAGGCTTCGTCGGTGCCGACGCGCTTGTCCGGCCGGGTCGACAGCTTCACGCTGATTTCGTCGAAGCCGAAATCGGCATAGGTCGACAGAATCAGATCGTTGATACGCAGGCACTCCGACGCCAGTTGCTCCTCGGTGCAGAAAATATGCGCGTCATCCTGCGTGAAACCGCGCACGCGCATCAGCCCGTGTAGCGCGCCCGACGGCTCATAGCGATGCACATTGCCGAATTCCGCAAGCTTTACCGGCAGGTCGCGATAGGATTTCAACCCGTGCTTGAATATCTGCACATGGCCAGGACAGTTCATCGGCTTCAGCGCGAACACGCGGTCGTCATCGGTGTCGTCGCCGGCAACCGTGACCTTGAACATGGCGTCGCGGTACCAGCCCCAATGGCCCGACGTCTCCCACAGGCTCTTGTCGAGCACCTGCGGTGCGTTGACCTCCTGGTAGCCCTGCTCGTCGAGGCGGCGGCGCATGTAGTTGACCAGGTTCTGGAACATCTTCCAGCCCTTGGCATGCCAGAAGACGACACCGGGCCCCTCTTCCTGGAAATGGAACAAATCCATCTCGCGGCCGAGCTTCCTGTGGTCGCGCTTTTCGGCTTCCTCCAGCATTGTCTGGTAGGCGTCGAGCTGCGCCTGATCAGCCCACGCCGTGCCGTAGATGCGCGTCAGCATCGGGTTGTTCGAATCTCCGCGCCAATAGGCGCCCGCCACCTTCATCAGCTTGAAGGCATTGCCGATCTGCCCGGTCGAGGCCATATGCGGACCGCGGCAAAGGTCGAACCAGTCGCCTTGCGCGTAGATCTTGAGATCCTGATCGTCAGGAATGGCGTCGATCAGTTCCAGCTTGTAGCGCTCGCCCTTGTCGGCAAAGACCTTTTTGGCCTTGTCGCGCGACCAGACTTCCTTCGTGAACGGCTTGTTGCGCGCAATGATCTCGCGCATCTTCTTCTCGATCACCGGGAAGTCGTCCGGAGTGAACGGCTCGTTGCGGGCGAAGTCGTAGTAGAATCCGTTCTCGATCACCGGCCCGATGGTCACCTGCGTTCCCGGCCATATCTCCTGCACGGCCTCCGCCAGCACATGTGCCGCGTCATGGCGGATGAGTTCCAGCGCGCGCGGATCGTCGCGGGTGATGATCTCGATCTTGCCGGACTTGCCGAGCGGATCGGAGAGATCGCGCACGGTACCGTCGATGGCATAGGCCACGGCCTTCTTGGCCAGCGACTTGGAGATCGATTCGGCAAGGCCTGCACCGGTCATCGCCGCATCGTAGTCGCGCACGGAGCCATCGGGAAATGTCAGGGAAACGGCATTCAGCATCAGGTATTCTCCTATCCAGTCCCGCAAACGAGCGCGGGTGGTGAAATGCAGGTCGTCAGCCGTTCGAGGCTGCGGCCTGCCAGATAGCCGGAGGCGTCCGGCGGCGGCAGTCTTTTATGGGCAGATGCCGCCGCCGTAAAGCCTCGGCTATTTAATCAGCAGCGGCAGGTCCTTCAGGAAGGCCGCGCGCGTCGCGAGCCCCTTCGGCATATCGCTCCGCTTCGTATCGACGACGAGCCGGGCAAACACGATCTGGCGGCCGTTTTTCTGCGCCCAGCCGACGAACCAGCCGAGTGAACGCCTGTCCTTGCCGCCCTCGCCGACCCTGGTGCTGCCCGTCTTGCCCTGGACGGTCCAGTCGCCGGCCTTGAAGCTGGGTAGGATGGCTTTCGTCATGTCGTGAGCCTTGGCCGAGACCGGCATCTTGCCGGCGAGGAGCTTACGCAGGAAATCGACCTGCTCGACCGGCGTGATCTTGAGCGAGGAGTTCACCCAGGAATGAGTCAGGCCGTCATTCTTGCCGGGATCGCCGGAAACGTCCGCATTGCCATAGCCGAACTTCGAGACGTAGCCGGCAAAGCTCTCCGGTCCAAGCCGGCGGGTGATCTCGCGTGAATACCACAGCACCGAGTCCCGCTCCCAGATCATCGGATCGACGGTCTTGTGGTCCCGCTTGACCGCCTTGAATTCAGGTTTGTAGTCCCAGCTCGGCGTGTGCTCGTCGCTTAGTATGCCGGCATCGTAACCGATCAGCGACAGCGGCACCTTGAACGTCGAGGCCGGGCTGAACCGCTGATCGCAGACGCCGTTTTGGTAAAGCGTCTTGCCGCTCTGCGCATCGGCGATCAGCGTGCATTGCACATCCCCGAGCGGCGCCGACTGCGCGCGCATCGGAAATCCCAGAAGCCAGGCAAGCAGGAACAGGACTCCGGCAAGGATGAAGGGAAGACGGTCGACATTGCGCATTGGATGCTCGCTCCAGAGGGGGTTCGGCGAGCGGCTTAGCGAGGTCTCTTGTCTCGATTTTGTCTCAAATTCGCAGTTATTGTGCAGGCTGCCGTTAACCCTACCAGATCGTAAACGGTTGCCTTGAAGAACTGACCGGCAGTCAGCTTCGCGCCTCGTCGTGGTTGCCGCCGATCCGCCAATATCGCCACGGCGTAAACCAGACATACCGATCCGCCAGAACCTCCGGAACAAGGTCGACGCCATGGGTGCCGAATGGTCCGCAGCGCAGAACCCTGAAAAATCCCATCCAGCCGCCGGCCCAAAGGCCATGGCGGGCGATCGCCTCATGCGCGTATTCCGAGCAGGTCGGCAGGTGACGGCAGGAATTGCCGATGAAGCTGGACAGCGTCAGTTGATAGAGGCGCACCAGCGACGTGCCCAACACCCGGCCGGGGGTCTTGCGCCACGGGCCGGACCAGTTGCGGCCTTGCCGCGGCGGCCCGGCTGTATGTGTATGCCCATGCTGGTCGCCCACTGCGATCTCCGTCTTTCCACACGATAGATGTGGGCTTCATCGGGAGAACGCAATCCCGCCCCTGCTTGCTGAGCTTTCACGGGCGGAAGCGGCGAAGTGGCTGCCGATCAGCCGGCAGTGCCCATCGGCGGGGGCTAGACTGCTCTTCGTGGTGCTTCCGACGGGTCCTTTCGTCACGCCACTGATAGGTTGCAATCCGCATCACATCGCCAAAAATCTCTAGCAACTGGACCATGGCCGTATCTCCTTGACGACGAGTAGACCGCCGCTGGCCTTCGCCTTCAAACGAGTATAATTTCCACTTCGGATAATCCTGGGTTATGCGAATGAAGCGTGGGCGATTGCCGCTGACGGCCTTGAGGAGCTTTGAAGCAGCCGGGCGGCACCTGAGTTTCAGCAGGGCGGCCGAGGAGCTTTTCGTCTCGCAGGCAGCGATCAGCCGGCAGATCCGCGAGCTCGAGATCTTTCTGCGCCGGCCCCTGTTCGAACGTCACCATCGCCGCGTCGAACTGACCGATGCGGGCCGCCGGCTGCTCAGTCAGCTGGTCAGGAGTTTCGACGCCATCGACGCCCTGCTTTCCGAGTTGGTGGCGGCTCCCGCGCAGACAGTGGTTCGCGTCAGCGTCGAGCCGTCTCTGGCATCGGTATGGCTGGTGCCGCGGCTCAACCGTTTTCGCCAATTGCGGCCCGACATCGACGTCGCGCTCGAAGTCGATCCAAGGCTGATTGAGTTTCGCGGCGACCAGCCTGAACTTGCGTTACGCTTCAGTGCGCATGCTGCCTCGTGGCCGCGCAGCGAGGCCGAGCAGCTTGCCTCGACGGTCGATTCACCGGTTCTGTCGCCGGCGCTGCTTGCCGCGGGGCCTCCCCTCGACAAGCCGGCCGACCTTGGCCGCTATACGCTGTTGCATGAGGAAAACCGACAGGGTTGGGCGCGCTGGTTTGAGGCGGCTGGTGTGCCTGCCGACGCCGTGCCCGCGCGCGGTCCCATGCTGGCGGATGCATCGCTTTCGAAGCAGGCCGCCCTGCTCGGACACGGCGTGGCGCTGGGCGATCTCCTGCAGATCGGCGAAGAGCTCGCCTCCGGCACGTTGGTCAAGCCGTTCGACATCGACGTCGCGTCCGGCGCCTATTGGCTGGTGGCCAGAAGCCTGCGCGATCTCCCCGAGCCAGCCGCCGCGTTCGCCGACTGGGTGAGAAGCGAATTCGCCGAAAGCAGACGGCTCCAATAGGCCGCCAAATGGGCTATCAGGCGGCTTCTTCGGCGCGCTTCTTCTCGATCTGACCGATCGCGTCGACCACCGCGTCGAAGGTCAACATGGTCGAGGCATGGCGCGCCTTGTAGTCGCGCACCGGTTCCAGATATTTGAGATCGGCGAAGCGGCCTTCCGGCGGCGCTCCGTTCTCTTTCAGCATTTTCAGCATGGTCTCGCGCACCGCGCGCAATTCGTCGGCCGTAGCGCCAACCACATGCTGCGCCATGATGGAGGACGAGGCCTGGCCGAGCGCGCAGGCCTTCACGTCATGTGCGAAATCGGTAACCACGCCGTCCGCCATATTGAGATCGACGGTAACGGTAGAGCCGCACAATTTGGAATGTGCCCTCGCGCTGGCGTCGGGATGATCGAGCCGGCCGATCCGTGTGATATTTCCGGCAAAACCGAGAATTTTCGCATTGTAGACGTCGTTGATCATTATTTTCCAGTCCGTCGCCGCCAAGCGAACAGCGTTTGCCGCTGACGCGTCTTTCTTTCGCTCGTCATGACCATATATAATGATGGCAGTCCGGTATCGACAAGGCGACGAAAAGCCCACGTCTTTGCCGCAGTTTGCTCACGCCGCTTACGGGGCTGGAAACCGGGCGAGTTTCCGACGCCGAAAGGTCGTGGTCCGTTCAACTCGTTCCTCCTGAGAGAGGGACTACGGGAGACGCCTTTATGGATGCCGTTATCAAGAAGTTCATGCCCCAGTCGGCCTACATGGAAAAGCCCGTCACCGACCGGCCGAGCGAGGCCGACGTCGAGGCTGCGGTACGCACGCTTTTGCGCTGGACCGGCGACAACCCCGATCGCGAAGGGCTGGTCGACACGCCCAAGCGGGTAGCCAAGGCCTATCGGGAAATGTTCGGCGGCTATGACATGTGCCCGGCCGAAGAGCTTGGCCGCACCTTCGAGGAAGTGGCTGGTTACGACGACCTTGTCATCGTCAAGGACATCCAGTTCCATTCGCATTGCGAACATCACATGGTGCCGATCATCGGCAAGGCCCATGTCGGCTATCTGCCGGACGGCAAGGTCGTCGGCCTGTCCAAGATCGCGCGCGTGGTCGATATCTTCGCCCATCGCCTGCAGACCCAGGAAGCCATGACCGCGCAGATCGCCGGCGTCATTCAGGATGTGCTCAATCCGCGCGGCGTTGCCGTGATGATCGAGGCCGAGCACATGTGCATGGCCATGCGCGGCATCCGCAAGCAGGGCTCCACGACGCTGACCTCGACCTTCACCGGCGTGTTCAAGGATACTCCCGAAGAACAGGTTCGTTTCGTCACCATGGTGCGTGGCGGTGGGGTGTAAGCCGCCTCGCCCGGCATCGCCGGACCATGATTCCGAAAGTGGCTACCGGTTTTCGGATAATCATGGTCAAACAGGAAGATAGCCCGGCGATGTCGGCACTGGAATTTCCGAAGGCTCCCTCAGACAAGAAAGCGCTGGAAGAAGGCGCGGTGTTTTCACCGCGCTTCGATGCCGCCGGCCTGGTCACCGTCGTCGTCACCGATGCGGCAGACGGCATGCTTTTGATGGTCGCGCACATGAATGCGCAGGCTCTGGCGTTGACGCTTGAAACAGGTATCGCCCACTACTGGTCGCGTTCGCGCAATGCGCTGTGGAAGAAGGGCGAAACGTCAGGCAATCTCCAGCATGTCATCGAGGTGCTCACGGATTGTGACCAGGACGCCATATGGTTGCGCGTCAAAGTGCTAGGCCACGACGCAACTTGTCACACAGGCCGGCGTTCCTGCTTCTATCGGACGGTGGGGCTGATCGACGGCAAGGCGATGCTTGCCGACGATGGCAGCGAGCCCTTGTTCGATGCGGAAAAAACGTATCGGAAGCTCCCGTGAATGACCAGCTTGAACCTTTTGCCCGCAGCCAACCACATAGATTCACCATTTCGATACGGCCCGCCTATATATTAGCTGTGGGACAAGGGAGATCATGATGCTCGAGTGGGCGTCATTGCGTAACAGAGCGGACGTACGAGAGGCGAATGGTCCCGCTTCGTCCGGCGGCGCGTCCGAAACAACATCACCAAAGAAAACTGGCATCTCGCTTGCACTGGGCGGCGGTTGCGCAAGAGGCTGGGCGCATATCGGCGTGCTGCGCGCGCTCGATGAAGCCGGCATCGAGGTTTCGATGATTGCCGGCACCTCGATCGGCGCGCTGGTCGGCGGCTGTTACCTCGCCGGAAAACTGGACGAGTTGGAAGAGTTCGCCCGCAGCCTGACCAGGCGGCGCATCTTCGGCCTGCTCGATCTAAACCTGCGCGGCAGCGGTCTGTTCGGCGGCATGAAGCTGGATGCTCGCCTGCGTGAGCATGTGGCCGGCATTCGCTTTGAGGATTTGTCCAAGCCGTTCGTCGCGGTCGCTTCCGAAATCCGCACCGGCCATGAGATTTGGCTGTCGAACGGTTCGCTGATAACAGCCATGCGCGCTTCCTATGCCTTGCCCGGCGTGTTCGAGCCGGTGACTTGCAATGGTCGCGTGCTGGTCGACGGAGCTTTGGTCAATCCGGTGCCGGTGTCGGTCTGCCGTGCCTATGAGCAGCCGCTGGTTGTCGCGGTCAACCTTCATTACGACCTGTTCGGCCGTGCCGCCGTCATCAAGCATAGCGCCGGCGAACTGGTCGTCGAGAACGATGCGCCGCGCAGTGGCCAATTCGACCCTGAGCACCGGGCACATCAGACGCGGCTTGGCATCACCGGCGTCATGGTCGAGGCCTTCAACATCATCCAGGATCGAATCTCGCGCGCCAGGCTTGCCGGCGATCCGCCCGACATGTCGCTGCAGCCCAAGCTCAGCCACATCGGCCTGACCGAATTCCACCGCGCCGACGAGGCGATCCAGATCGGCTATAGGGCGACGATGGCACAGATCGGCGAACTGACCCGGCTTCAGACGGTTCTCGCCTGATCAAAGACGCATCAGGCGCGTGCCGCGTCGACGATGCGGAACTGCACGCTGCGATTGCCGTTCCAGTAATTGCCCGACAATGAGCCGGCGACGTGGATCGTCTTACCACGGTTCTTGAACAGGAAGTCGCCGAGCACCGTGTCGACGGCACGAAAGGCGATCGCCTGGATGCGACCGCCACTGCCCGACTGGAGGTCGGCGCGGATGTGGTTGGTGCCGACCAGCCGGGCGTCGGCCAGCCGATGGCGAGGCAGCGCGAAAACAGGCGCGACATGCCCTGCACCGAACGGGCCGGCCTTTTCCAGCGCATCCAGCAAGGCCAGCGTCGCACCCTCGGCGGCAAGCGCGCCGTCGATCGCCAGGCTTTCCTCGTCTTGCAATCGGAACACGTCGGCTGCTGCGCGCTCCTCGAAAAATGCCCTGAGCTCGCCGAGCCGCGTGCGCTCGACGGTAATGCCGGCTGCCATGCCATGGCCGCCGCCCTTGACGATCAGCCCGGCATCTGCGGCTTCGCGCACCAGCCGGCCGAGATCGAAGCCCGACACCGAGCGACCTGAACCGGTGCCGGTGCCGGTGGCGTTGAAGGCGATGGCGAAGGCCGGCCGTCGGGCATGGTCCTTGAGCCTGGAGGCAAGCAGGCCGACGATGCCGGGATGCCAGTTGGTGCTAGCGGTAACGACGATGGCCGGCCCGCTGCCGCCGGCAAGCTCGGCATCGGCCTCGGCACGCGCCGCGGCCAGCATCTCGTGTTCCATCAGCTGCCGCTCCTGGTTGAGCCGATCGAGCGTCTCGGCGATGGTGCGGGCCTCGACCGGATCGTCGGTCGCAAGCAGCCGGCTGCCGAGGGCGGCGTCGCCGATGCGCCCGCCGGCGTTTATGCGCGGTCCGATCAGGTAGGCCAGATGGAAGGTGCTGAGCGGCTCGCCGACGCGCGAGACCCGCGCCAGCGCAGACATTCCCTCGTTCTTCTGCTGGCGCGCCACTTGCAAGCCCTTGACGACGAAGGCACGGTTGACGCCGGTGAGCGGCACCACATCGCAGACCGTGGCCAGCGCCACGAGATCGAGCAGCGAGAGCAGGTCCGGCGGCGTGGCGTCGGCCAGCCGGCCGCGCAGGACCTTGGCCGTCTGCACCAGCGCGAGAAAAACCACTCCGGCGGCGCAGAGATGGCCCTGCCCGGAAAGGTCGTCGTCGCGGTTGGGGTTGACCACCGCGTGTGCCGCCGGCAAGGCGCCGCCGACCTGATGATGGTCGAGCACCACGACATCGGCACCGGCGGCATTGGCCGCGTCGATGGAAGCCGCGCTGTTGGTGCCGCAATCGACGGTGACGATCAGCGTCGCGCCGCGCGAGATGAGCTCGCGCATGGCTTCGGGATTGGGACCGTAACCCTCGAAGATACGATCGGGAATGTAGATTTCCGACGATATCGAGAAATGCGCGAGGAAGCGTTTGAGCAAGGCCGACGAGGCGGCGCCATCGACATCGTAGTCGCCGAAGATCGCCACCTTCTCCCGGGCCATCACCGCGGCGGCTATTCGAATGGCCGCCTTGTCCATGTCG
The DNA here is from genome assembly GCF_006441005.1 of Mesorhizobium sp. B2-5-3. Lineage (NCBI taxonomy): Bacteria > Pseudomonadati > Pseudomonadota > Alphaproteobacteria > Hyphomicrobiales > Phyllobacteriaceae > Mesorhizobium > Mesorhizobium sp. B2-5-3. Next base: position 503,940 of record NZ_VFUS01000004.1, on the reverse strand, counting down.
GTCAGCGAAGCCGGGTCCGGCAGCAGGTCGCGGATCGTCGGGTCGAGAAAGCGCTCCGCCTGTTCCGCCGTCACGCCACGTCCGGCAAGCACGCGCGCGACGATATCGGGCACGCCGTGCCCCTGTGCGATGGCAAGCGCGACCATGTCCTGCCGCTCGGTCAGCCGATGTTCCCAGGAAACACCGGTGGCCGACTGTCGGACATCGAGAAAAAGGCGTCTCTCGCCCGTCATGCGAGGCGACGTTTGCGGATGATCATTGCCCACAATATGCGACGGCCAGTCAGGAATGCATCAAAACTTTTCCAGGTCCTGATGCCGGGCCTTGATCTCGCGCACGGTGCGCGACGACGAGCGCAGCACGATCGTGTGCGTTGTGATGTAGTTGCGGCCGAACTTGACCCCTGCCAGCATGTTGCCGTCGGTGACGCCGGTGGCCGCGAACAACACATCGCCGCGCGCCATGTCCTCGGCCCGGTAGACCCGCTTCGGGTCGGCAATACCCATCTTGCCGGCGCGGGCGACCTTTTCGGGCGTATCGAGGATCAAGCGGCCCTGCATCTGGCCACCCGTGCAGCGCAGCGCCGCCGCGGCCAGCACGCCCTCCGGCGCGCCGCCAATGCCGAGATAGATGTCGATGCCGGTTTCCTCGGGATCGGTGGTGTGGATGACACCGGCGACGTCGCCATCGCCGATCAGCCGGATTGCCGCCCCGGTGGCGCGCACGGCGTCGATCAGCTTGCCATGGCGCGGACGGTCGAGGATGCAAGCGGTAACGTCGGACACCGCGACGCCCTTGGCCTTTGCCAGGCTGGCTATGTTTTCGGCCGGCGAGGCATCGATGTCGATGACGCCCTCGGCATAGCCCGGGCCGATGGCGATCTTGTCCATGTAGACGTCGGGCGCGAACAGCAGGCTGCCCTTCTCGGCGATGGCGATGACGGCCAGCGCGTTGGGCAGGTTCTTGGCGCAGATCGTGGTGCCTTCAAGCGGGTCGAGCGCAATGTCGACCGCCGGGCCTTTGCCGGTGCCGACCTCCTCTCCGATATAGAGCATCGGCGCCTCGTCCCGCTCGCCTTCGCCGATCACCACCGTGCCCTTGATGGCGAGGCGATTGAGCTCCTGGCGCATGGCGTCCACCGCGACCTGGTCGGCGGCCTTTTCGTCACCGCGTCCGCGCAGCCTGGCGGCCGCGACGGCGGCGCGTTCGGTGACGCGCACCAGTTCCATGGTGAGTATCCGGTCAAGTCCGGCGATAATGTTGTGGGCCACGTTCATCAGGTCGATCCTCGTTCGCATGCCGCCTCCCGCCGGAGGCGCGCCTCTTGTGTCAAACGAGCATGACAACGGCAAGACCTCTCGAAGGTTTTCTCGAAAAGCCTGCAATATCAACCGATTAAATTATGGATAGCACGATTCCGGCGAACCTGGGCCGCTTTCAAAGTAGGTATCGAGATCTAAAACACGGCCAGATATTTCAATAGCGAAACGATGCCGATGATGATGACGATGATCTGCGCGATCTGCCGCATCCTGGCATCCAGCGGCAATCGCTGAATGAGATAAAGCACCAGAATGATCACGAGGAACGTGATCAGAATACCGATCAGGACGGAAGAAGCCATGGTGCTCCCCTGGCAATTGCTCGATAGACAGGTAAGCCGGCAAACCCGGTTCGGTCGTTACCGGATCAATACCAGCGGCGCTGGGTGTCATTCATCGATTGGCCAACGGCGAGGCCGGCCAGAAAACCCAGCAGCCCGATGACGCCGACCACAGCCGTCGTCGTGCCCGGATTTTCCCGCGCGACCTCCGAGACCGCCTGCGCCTTGCTGCGCAACTGCTGAGCCGTTCGCGACGCACGGCTCGCCGCGCTGTCGTAGACATCGGATGCCTGAGCCGAGGCCTCGTCAACCAGTTCCGCACCTCGCTCCGAAAGGCTCTTGTTGATCCTGGTGATCTCCTTGCGCAGATCGGCGATCTGCTTTTCGAGCGTCTTTTGGATGTCGTCGATCTGGGGGGTGTCGGATTTCGATGTTTCGGCCATTGGCATTCCCTCGGTTTGCACCTCGGGAGAACGGCGCTGGCCGGGATTGGTTCCGGCGAGCCAGGCAGCGGCATCGGCCGCAACAGTATCGTCGCAGCAATCCAGTGGTAGGCGACGGAAGGAAATATCTATCCTGCCCGTTCGATCCGGATGACCTGCGGCTTGTCGGTCAGGTGGCCATCCTTGGTGATACCGTCCACGGCCTTGCGCACCGCGGCTTCGGTGGTCTCGTGGGTGACGAGGATCACCGTCTTTTGCGCCGCCGCTTCGCCGCTGATCGCGTGCTGGACGATCGATTCCAGCGAGATATCGTTGTCGGCCATGCGCTTGGCGATGGCCGCGAACACGCCAATGCGGTCATGCACGGTCAGCCGGATGAAATAGCCGCCGGCATGGCTGCGCATCTGCGCCTTCTTGTAAGGCTTCAATTCCCTCGCCGGCCTGCCGAAGACCGGGCCGTGCTGGAAGCCGGGACGGCTCTTTGCGATATCGGCGATGTCGCCGATGACGGCCGAGGCGGTGGCATTGCCGCCGGCGCCGGGGCCGGAGAGCAGCAGTTCGCCGAGGATGTCGGTCTCGATCGCCACCGCATTGATGACGCCGTGGACCTGCGCGATCACCGAGGCTGTCGGCACCATGGTTGGATGCACGCGCTGCTCGATGCCGCTGTCGGTGCGCTGGGCAACGCCAAGCAGCTTGATCCGGTAGCCGAGATCGCCGGCCGCACGGATATCGGCCTGGGTGATGTTGGAGATGCCTTCCATGTAGATGTCGTTGGCGGCGATCTTGGTGCCGAAGGCCAGGCTGGTCAGGATCGACAGCTTGTGCGCGGTGTCATGGCCCTCGATGTCGAAGGTCGGGTCGGCCTCGGCATAGCCCAGCCGCTGCGCGTCCTTGAGGCAGGCATCGAACGAGATCCCTTCGGCCTCCATACGGGTCAGGATATAGTTGCAGGTGCCGTTGAGAATACCGAAGACGCGGGTGACCGAGTTGCCGGCCATCGCCTCTCGCATGGTCTTGATAACGGGAATGCCGCCCGCCACCGCGGCCTCGTAGTTGAGCAGCACGCCCTTCTTCTCGGCGATCTCGGCCAGTGCGACACCATGTTTGGCCAGCAGCGCCTTGTTCGCCGTAACGACATGACGGCCGGCCTCGAGCGCCGTCTTCACAGCCGCAAACGCTGGCCCCTCGTCGCCGCCGATCAGCTCGACGAAAACGTCGATCTCGGCGGCCTGCGCCATCTTGACAGGATCGTCGAACCATTTCGCGGCATTGAGATCGACCCCGCGGTCGCGCTTGGGATCACGCGCCGAAACCGCCGACACGACGATGTCGCGCCCACACTGCCGTGTCAGTTCCGCCGCCTTGTCGCGCAGCACGCGCGCCACTGACGCGCCGACCGTGCCGAGGCCGGCAATTCCAACACGCAGAGCTTCAGCCATGGCCGGCGATGTCCCCCGAAAGATCAAACGAAATTGTGTGCGGAAAGCTTACCGATGGGCGGAAAGCGGCACGACATTGTTGGGTTGCTTGGCGCTGGTCGCCAGGAAGCGCTTGATGTTGCGCGCCGCCTGCCGGATCCGGTGCTCGTTCTCGACCAGCGCGACACGCACGAAATCATCGCCATGTTCGCCGAAGCCGACGCCTGGCGCCACCGCAACGTCGGCATGTTCGATGAGCAGCTTGGAGAATTCGAGCGAGCCGAGATGGCGGAACGGCTCCGGAATCGGAGCCCAGGCGAACATGGACGCAGCCGGAGCCGGAATGGTCCAGCCCGCGCGGCCGAAAGCATCGACCATCACGTCGCGCCGCTTGTGGTAGATGTCGCGCACTTCGGCGATGTCGGCGCCGTCGCCGTTGAGCGCGTGCGCGGCCGCCACCTGGATCGGGGTGAACGCACCGTAATCGAGATAGGATTTCACCCGGGTCAGCGCCGAGATAAGCCGCTCGTTGCCGACCGCAAAGCCCATGCGCCAGCCGGGCATGGAGAAGGTCTTCGACATGGAGGTGAACTCGACGCAAACGTCGATCGCGCCCGGCACCTGCAGCACCGAAGGCGGCGGATTGCCGTCGAAATAGATCTCCGAATAGGCAAGGTCCGACAGGATGATGATGTCGTTCTTCTTCGCGAACGCCACCACGTCCTTGTAAAAATCGAGCGAGGCGACCAGCGCCGTCGGGTTCGACGGGTAGTTGAGGATCAGCGCCAGCGGCTTCGGAATCGAATGGCGGATGCCGCGCTCGACCGCCGGGATGAAACCGTCATCGGGTTCCACCTGCAGCGACCGGATGACGCCGCCCGACATGATGAAGCCGAAAGCATGGATCGGGTAGGTTGGATTCGGGCACAGGATCACGTCGCCAGGGGCGGTGATCGCCTGCGCCATGTTGGCGAAGCCCTCTTTCGAACCCAGCGTTGCCACCACTTGCGTATCGGGATCAAGCTTCACGCCGAAGCGGCGCTGATAGTAAGCGGCCTGGGCGCGGCGCAGGCCCGGAATGCCGCGCGAGGAGGAATAGCGATGGGTGCGCGGATCGCGCACCACTTCGCACAACTTGTCGACGATTGCCTTGGGCGTCGGCAGGTCCGGATTGCCCATGCCGAGGTCGATGATGTCGGCGCCGCGCGAGCGGGCGCTGGCCTTGAGCCGGTTGACCTGCTCGAAGACATAGGGCGGAAGCCGGCGGACCTTGTGAAACTCTTCCATGGCAGTTCCAGACATCACTTGGCGTTTGGCAAGGCGCACCGTGTCGGCAAGTGCCTTGGGCGCGCGCTATATACTTATTTGCAGGTAGGGTCGAGGGTGGGGTCGCATTTGCCTTCGATCTGCTTCAGCGTCTGCGCGCCATGCTTGCTGGCCAGGTCCGTCAGCGCCGCCTGATTGGTGACGTTGGGGGCGCCGCCATTGGCTGCCTGCGCGCTTTCGTCCCCCTTCAATTCCGCGAGCCTGGCATTCCTCTCGGCATCGGTGAACTGTTTGGCCGCTACTTTCGGCGGGATGTTCAGGTTCGGAAAGGTGCCGGTATCCTTCGGTCCCGCTGATGTGGCGATGGGCACCGGGCCGCTGGTATTGGTGCTCGAGCAGGCCCCAAGGCACAGCAGGGCAATTGCCGCACCGATGCGGCAAAAACGACCGGCGCCGAAAAAAACAGTCTCGCCAATGTTAATCGTCATATTGTTTCCTTGGCAGCCGGGGTAGAGCGAGGTTGGACCCAGTCGGATGTCCCATGGTAATATGTCAAGAAAACGCTTCGGGAGGAACCCCGCGCACCATGTCCAAAACACCCGATTCGGGCAAAGCGGAAGATGGCGGACCTTCGACGGTCGAGCAATATCTGGTGAAGGACCCGGAACGCTTCGCCCTGAACATGGCGCGCATGATCGAGCAGGCCGGCAAGGCGGCTTCCGCCTGGGCCGAGCCGCGCGAGAAGGGCGAAGTGCGCGACCATGTCGCCGAACCGGTCGTCGACATGGTGAAGACCTTCTCCAAGCTCAGCGAATACTGGCTTGCCGACCCACAACGCGCGCTCGAAGCGCAGACGCGGCTGTTCGCCGGCTATATGACGGTTTGGGCGAACGCCATCCAGCGCGTCAGCGCCGATGCCGAGCGAACCGAGGACGCGGTCAAGCCGGAGCGCGGCGACAAGCGTTTCCAGGATCCGGAATGGGGCCGCAACGCCTTCTTCGATTTCTTGAAACAGGCCTATCTCGTCACCTCGCGCTGGGCGGCTGATCTTGTCGAGCACGCCGAAGGCCTGGATGACCACACCCGCCACAAGGCGAGCTTCTACGTCAAGCAGGTGTCCAACGCCATCTCGCCGTCGAATTTCATCCTGACCAATCCGGAACTGTTTCGCGAAACCATCGCCTCGAACGGCGAAAATCTTGTGCGCGGCATGAAGATGCTGGCCGAGGACATCGCGGCCGGCAAGGGCGACCTGAAGCTGCGTCAGGCCGACTACTCGCCCTTCGAGATCGGCCGCAACATCGCCACCACCCCCGGCAAGGTGGTCGGCCGCAGCGACGTCGCCGAGATCATTCAATACGATCCCGCCACCGAGACGGTGCTGAAACGGCCGCTGCTGATCTGCCCGCCCTGGATCAACAAGTTCTACATACTCGACCTCAACCCGCAGAAATCCTTCATCCGCTGGGCGATCGAACAGGGCCACACCGTGTTCGTCATCTCCTGGATCAACCCTGATGAACGCCACGGCATGAAGAACTGGGAGGCTTATACAAGAGAGGGGCTGCAATACGGCCTCGACACTATCGAGAAGGCCACAGGCGAGAAAGAGGTCAACGCTATCGGCTACTGCGTCGGCGGCACGTTGCTGGCGGCGGCACTTGCCCTGCTGGCGCAGGAGGGTGACGATCGCATCAAATCGGCGACCTTCTTCACCACCCAGGTCGATTTCACCCATGCCGGCGATCTCAAAGTGTTCGTCGACGAGGAACAGGTCGCGGCGGTGGAAAAGGCGATGAACGAAAAGGGCTATCTCGACGGCACCAAGATGGCGACCGCCTTCAACATGCTGCGCTCGGGCGACCTGATCTGGCCCTATGTCGTCAACAACTACATGCGCGGCAAGGATCCCCTGCCCTTCGACCTGCTTTACTGGAATGCCGATTCGACACGCATGGCGGCGGCCAACCACTCCTTCTATTTGCGCAACTGCTATCTCGAGAACAACCTCTCGCGCGGCAGGATGGAACTTGCCGGACGCACCGTTTCGCTCGCCGACATCAAGATCCCCGTCTACAACCTCGCCTCCAGGGAAGACCACATCGCTCCCGCGCTGTCCGTCTTCCTCGGCTCGAAATATTTCGGTGGCGAGGTCGAATACGTGATGTCGGGCTCCGGTCATATCGCCGGCGTCGTCAACCCGCCCGCATCGGGCAAGTACCAGTACTGGACCGGCGGCAAGCCGGAGGGCGACTTCGGCGAGTGGATCGCAAGGGCCACCGACCATCCTGGCTCCTGGTGGCCGCACTGGCAGAGCTGGATAGAGGCTAAGGACAATAATCGCGTGCCTGCCCGCAAAGCAGGCAAGCATATGAAAACTTTTGGTGATGCCCCCGGCACCTATGTCAAGGTGCGTGTGTAACCGACTGTAATGTCTGGTGAGTTGACGGACCCGTAAAAGCGGGCGAAATGGTGTCGTCAACCATCTTGCCGCCTAAATTCGGCAATTGCCGCAAAAATACTTCCAGGCTTGCTGATTTGACACAGGTCTCGTTTCCGGATCGGAGACAAGGGGCACCTCGACGCAGCCGTTCGGACGCCGCGCCAAGGATATACCGATCGGATATCGAGGGGGAATTTGACTTTGAAATCAGCAGGGTGGAGCCTCGCGAAGGGAGAACGCCGCACCATTGCGGCGGCGCTCTGCTCCGTGCTCCTGGCCTCCTGCACCTCGGCCGGCGACCCCACAATGTCGGTTGGCATGCCCGGCTACAATGCCTCCGCGTCGGACATCAACGCAGCCTCGACAAACAAGCCGATCGTGGCCGGCGATTCGTCGTCGCAGACGGCGACCACGCAGACCACAGTGATGGCGGAAGGCGACACAGCGCTGCCCGAGACGGTCGCCTACGTGCCGATTACCAAGCCGCAGGCGGCCTTCCCGCTCACCGCGCCGGCTGAAGCTGAAACGATTGCCGGAAACACGCCGCAATCGCTGGAGCAGCAGCCGCAGACGGCGCAGCAGACCGATGCGGCGGCGCAGAAGATCGCCGCCGCCGACGCGGCCGTGACGGCGCCGAAGCAGGCCGCCACACCGGCGATGAACAATCCGGTCTATGTGACCGCTGGCGAGGCGCAGCAAGCGGAGGCGCCGAAGAAAAGGGGTTTCCTGGCCTCGATGTTTGGCGCCACGCCGGCTTCGGCGAAGCCCGCTCCACTGGTCAACACGCGCGCAGGCGAACAGCCGGCTGTGCAGGCCAAGCCCGCCCCGGCGGCGGCAAAGCCGATCATTACACTGGCCTCGGCCGATTCCACGGCGAAACCGGTGCAGCTGGCTTCGCTCGGGGACGACTCAGGTCACATCACCGGCAGCGATGCCCTGCCGGGCGTCCGCCAGACGGCGCTGTTCGAGATCAAGCGCAAATCCGGCCTCGACGACGAAAGCGACGTCGACCTCAACGAGGATGAAGGTTCGGGCGGCCTCTACCAGGTAGCCTCCGCCGCCGGCATGGCGCGCCTCGCGCCTAACGGCCTCTTGAAGCAGAACGAGAGCGTCGACGTGGCGTGCCTCAAGCCCTCGCTGGTGCGCGTGCTCAAGACGATCGAAGGCCACTACGGCCGCAAGATGGTCGTCACCTCCGGCTATCGCGACCCCGCCCGCAACCGCCGTGCCAACGGCGCCAAGAATTCGCTGCACATGTATTGCGCCGCCGCCGACATCCAGGTGCCGGGTGTCTCGAAATGGGAGCTGGCGAGCTACGTCAGGACGATGCCCGGCCGCGGCGGCGTCGGCACCTACTGCCACACCGAATCGGTCCATGTCGACGTCGGCCCCGAGCGCGACTGGAACTGGCGCTGCCGCCGGCGCAGCGGTGGCGAAGGCTGACCAGGGCCGGTTCGGCTGGACGCGCCAAAGCGCGTCGCGCTGAAACGGAGCTCACTTTTGAGCGACATGCATTTGCATCGGGCCGCTTCCGCAATCGTCTGAAAAGTGCCCGGAAATCCACGCAGCGGCTGGTGACGGCCGCCAGAAAAATTGCCGCTGGCGCTGCGTGAATCACTCGCTTCGGCAGGCGGGAAAAAAGTTGTCCAAGCCGGCACCTGACGGGTTGCCGGTTGCGCACAACGCCAGTATAAGCCGCTTTCATCTGAGCGCGCCCATCGTCTAGCGGTCAGGACACCGCCCTTTCACGGCGGTAACAGGGGTTCGATTCCCCTTGGGCGTACCAGCTTCACTCGATGTCCCCTCCGCTCCTTTCGGCGTCAAGAGCTATTGCGCCGGACAGGGTAACACCCCCTTCCGAAACGTCATTTTACGTGTTGACCATTCCGCCGCCTCGACCTTGTCGAGGGCAAGGCTCGATGGTTAAATCGGCTTTCCCAGGGGGATGCTAATATGGCAGTTCACCTTTCGGCGGATGCTCGAGCTCCTGCGGCGACGCCGCCACAAAGATATCTCTTTGGCCCGCTGGCCGACTTCCTCATGCTTGGCGGCAGCGCATTCCTGATTTTGCCGGCCCTGTTCTTCGTGCCTACCAAATACGACAGCCTTGTTGCGGCGGCGATGTTTTTCCTGGCCTACTTGATAAACTATCCGCATTTCGCCCACTCTTACCAACTCTTCTATCGCAATTTTGGAAGCAAGGTGCGCGGCGAGGGATACGACAGGGGCCTCCAGATCCGCTACATTTTCGCCGGCATTGTCGTTCCCCTGCTCATGGTCGGGTTTTTTGCTTACGGCTCGATAACGGCGAACGCCCGGCTGCTCGGAAACGCAGCCAACGCGATGTTCTTTTTCGTGGGCTGGCACTACGTCAAGCAAGGCTACGGCATGTTGATGGTGGACGCCGTGTTGAAGCGCAGGTTCTTCACCAATCCGGACAAGAAAATCTTGCTGGTCAACAGCTATGCCGTATGGCTGTTCGCATGGCTTCAGACGAACACGGCGGTCAGCCAAGCAAAATATTACGGCTTGGAATATTATACGTTTGCCACGCCTGCGTGGCTCAACACGATTGCGCTGTCGGCCGCGGCCGCTTCCACGGCCGCCACCGTCGTGATGCTGATCAATCGCTGGAGTAAAAATGGCGGCAGCCTGCCGTATAACGGCGTCGTCGCTTATATCGCGTCCCTATATCTTTGGATCCTGGTCGTGAGAATAAACCCGCTGTGGCTGCTCGTGGTGCCGGCTCTCCATTCGCTGCAGTACCTGGCCGTGGTCTGGCGCTATCAAAGCAATGTCGAGCGTGACGGTCCCGATGCACAAAAGGTTCCGGACTCCAGAATCCTGTCCGTTCTTGGTCCGATCTACAGGACGCGAGTCCTGGGGTTCGTCGTCGCCGGCGGGGTCCTCGGCGGTCTCGGTTTCTGGCTGATCCCGGCGGCACTGACTGCCTTGATCCCTTACGACAAGGAAGTCCTGGGTTCGTCGCTGTTCTTCTTCATAGTGCTGATCTTCATCAACGTGCACCACTACTTCCTTGACAACGTCATGTGGCGACGCGGCAACCCCGAAGTTTCAAAATATCTGTTCCGCTAGCGGTGGCATGGACCGGCTGTGGGACGCCTTGCGGAGCACTTCAGGCGGAAAGAATTGGCATCGGCTCAGTGGCCGCGCCGGCCGATATCTCTTTTTGCACGGCGAAGAAGAACCTGCGCACCTCGTCGCTGGCCGCCGCCCTGTCCCTGCCTGACCTGACGACGAGATCGAACAACTCCGTCGCCTTGGCCCTCCAGAACGAGGTGGCGCTGTCGCCATGCAAACTGTCGAGCCTGGCAGCCACCTCCCGAACCAGGAATGCCTGACGGTCGATCGGGAATGCACGGATTTTTTCTGGGGACATCTTCCGAACCACGAGACTGACGCAACGAATCAACCATTGCCGAACAAGCATGGCGTAGCCGCGAAAGTGGAAACGGAAGCTTAATGGCATCGGCATCGATGCTTCGTTCGGCCAGGAGAACGAAGAGCGCAGCGTACCTCAGGCTTGCAGCCCTCTCGCCTGGCCACCGCGCTTGCGCGGCGCCATCATGTCCCGGGCCATCAGCCCGGTCACCCGGCAGAACGCCATGAACGCCCGGCAGGCATCCTCGGTCTTGACCACGTCCACGGTGGCGCCGAAGCAGGCGTTGAAGGCCTTCTGGTAAATCGGGCCTTGCCGGCGCAGCGGCCAGGCCTGGAGAAAATCAAGGGCCTGTTCGACGCTGTAGATCTCCTCGACAGGCAGGCCGGGTCCGGGCGCGATACGCACCGGCACCTCGAATTGCAGTCTGTCCATCCGCCATCTCCCGAACTGTCGTCACCAGCGGCAACGCCATCCGTCGTAAAAAGTTGCTCTGGCCGGTCGCTACCGCAGGAATGTGGCGTCTCCGCGGTCATGGACGTTTTGCCGCAGCCGCCGCAAGCAAGCGCCAAGGCGCCCGGCCTTGTCGAGCGCGGGCGCCTTGGCGGTCCGGCTACTGGTTGGCGGGATCGGTCTCCGCATCGAAGGCCATGCGCACCGCCGTAAGCAGCACGAGAGCAGACGGCACAGCGAAAATCCCGCCAGGGACAAGTGCCCCTGTCGCCGAAAGGCCGAGCGTCTCCGTCAGCGCCCAGTAGACGGTTCCGATACAGATGAGCGCCTGGACGGAAAGGAAAATGGCGGCGCAGGCCGCGCGCGAAAGGCTCTTGAGTGTCTTGATACGTTGCATGGAAACAATCCGGAAATGACGCGCTACGCACCGCTGCGCGACCGAAGCCGCCGCGCGGATCGAGGCGCGAACAGGAAGTGGTTTGAGTGAAGGAGCGGTTGAAACCGCTCAGGCCGGAACCGATGGCGGCGCGCGCGGCTGATTGGCAGTCGCCCACGGTGTGCGGGCGTCCCTGTCGGCGGCGACGACCTCTGCCGGCGGAACCGAAACAAACCAGGAAAAGACGGTGTCCCGAGCCGGCAGGACCGGATGGCCGCCGGCGAACTTAACCAGGGCCGGCCGGCCGGAACGAACTTCCAGCGCCTGCCCCTTGCCGGTGATGCGCAGCAGCGCCGCCGCTTCGCCGGACCGCTCCACGCCGGCGCTGGCGACACCGGAGGCTGCTCCGGCAAAGACGGGCACCTCCGCCCGGCCAAGCGACAGCATCGCCAGCAGCACAAGGCTCATCAGCAATGAGCAGGCCGCCTTCAACGGCGCTTCAGGCAATCTGGCGTGCTCGACGCTCATGAAATCTCCAAAAACCTCCCTCGCCCTACCGCACGGTCGACTGAAAGGGAAGGAACAAGGGCGTCAAGGACACCGGCGCGCCGAATATCCCTGCCGCTTGGTCGTGTCCGGGCAGTTCTTCCTTGAACCTTTTGCCCTCAAGTGCCAAATCTGGGGAGATTTTCACGCCGGCTCCCTTGCAGAGCCACACCGGCAAGACGGACACCAATGGTCACTTATCTCGACGCCGCCACGGCACCGCTCAGAAACACCGGCCAGATCCGCCTCTATGGCGAGGAAGGTTTTGCCGGCATGCGCAAGGCATGCGACCTCACGGCGCGCTGCCTCGACGAACTGGTGCCGATGGTTGCGCCCGGCGTCACCACCGACACCATAGATCGTTTCGTTTTCGAGTTCGGCATGGATCATGGCGCGCTGCCGGCGACGCTCAACTACCGCGGCTACACCAAGTCTTCCTGCACCTCGATCAATCATGTCGTCTGCCATGGCATCCCCGACAACAAGCCGCTGAAGGATGGCGACATCGTCAACATCGACGTCACCTACATCCTCGACGGCTGGCACGGCGATTCCTCGCGCATGTACCCCGTCGGCACCATAAAACGCGCGGCGGAACGCCTGCTCGAAGTCACCCACGAATGCCTGATGCGCGGCATTGCCGCGATCAGGCCTGGCGCCCGCACCGGCGCCATTGGCGCGGCCATCCAGAGCTATGCCGAGGGCGAGCGCTGCTCGGTGGTGCGCGACTTCTGCGGCCACGGCGTCGGCCAGTTGTTCCACGACGCGCCCAATATCCTGCATTATGGCAGCGCCAATGAGGGCGTCGAGATGCGGCCCGGCATGATCTTCACCGTCGAGCCGATGATCAACCTCGGCCGGCCGCATGTGAAAGTCCTGTCGGACGGCTGGACCGCGGTGACACGCGACCGCTCGCTGTCGGCGCAATACGAACACACGATCGGCGTGACCGACACCGGCTGCGAGATCTTCACGCTCTCCCCCAAAAAGCTCGACCGCCCCGGCCTGCCAGCCTAATGTTTCGTTCTCCCGGCGCTCGCGGTCGGGGAGCTGGGGGGCAGACGAGATGTCAGGTGACGACGACGAGCGCAGTTTCTTTGCAGAAAAGCCTGCGCAGCTTTCCGCGACCATGCACTCTCCTGGGACAGCCCGGCCTCCTGCGAAGGCCAGGAGGATCGAGGAGAAGCCGCATTATCTCGGCCATCGCGACCGTTTGCGCGAACGCTTCGCCTCGGCAGGTCCGGACGCCCTGCCCGACTATGAGCTTCTGGAACTCCTGCTCTTCCGCTTGATCCCGCGCGCCGACACCAAGCCGGTCGCCAAGGCGCTGCTCTCCCGCTTCGGTACCCTGGCCGAGGTGCTTGGCGCGCCCGTCGGCCTCCTCCAGGAGGTCAAGGGCGTGGGCCCGGTGGTAGCGCTCGACCTGAAGGTCATTGCGGCGACGGCCCAGCGCATGGCGCGCAGCGAGGTCCATGGCCGCGAAATCCTCTCCTCTTGGCAGCAGCTTCTCGACTATTGCCGGTCAGCCATGGCCTTCGAGGCGCGCGAGCAGTTCCGCATCCTGTTCCTCGACAAGAAGAACACGCTGATTGCCGACGAGGTGCAGCAGACCGGCACTGTTGACCATACGCCCGTCTATCCGCGTGAGGTGGTCAAGCGCGCTCTCGAACTGTCGGCGACGGCAATCATCCTGGTGCACAACCACCCGTCGGGCGATCCGACGCCATCGCGTGCCGATATCGAGATGACCAAGGAGATCATCGACGCGGCCAAGCGGCTGGGCATTTCCGTGCATGACCACATCATCATCGGTCGCAAGGGCTATTCCAGCATGAAGGGCTTGCTGCTGATCTAGATCATCGGCTCGGCGAAGCTATCCGAATGAAAGCAGGCAATTCGCCGACGCAGTCTTTCGGCTTAAGAATTGAAAAACGTTCAATTCTGGAACGAATGACCCGCAATTGGGGCCACATCGCCATAGTTTTCCAAGTTTCTCTGCAAATTCCAGACCTTTTTAGAAGATAATTCCGTTGAGGGGCGGCATTTCCGTTGATACCGTTTGAAACGCTTCAATCGGAGCCAACCATTGCAACGCAAGCGCCCAACCATAGCGGATGTCGCACGCGCGGCCGGTGTCTCCATCGGAACGGTGTCGAACTTCATCAACGGGACTGCCGGCCTGAAGGAGGCCACGCGCGAACGCATCGAAAAGGCGATCGCCACGCTGATGTACCGGCCGAGTTCGTTTGCGCGCTCGCTGCCGGGCCGCGCGCCCCACAGGCCGAAGAATCTCGATCATCTGCCGAGGCTCCTGGTCGCGGGCCGGGTCAGTGTCGACTTTCTCTGCCGCGTCGACGTCCTGCCGCATCGCGACGACCGCATCACAGCCAGCCATATCGAGAAGGCGCTGGGCGGGCCCGCGGCCAATCTCGCGGTTGCCGCCGCCGGTGTTGGGGCGCCCTACGCTCTCGACGTGGAACTGGCGACGGCGGTCGGTGAAGACCCGGAGAGTGACTGGGCGCTCGGCGCGCTTTCCAAACTGGGCGTCCACGCATTGCCGATCCGCAACACGCCCAACAACCGCCTTTCGCAAGCCATCGTGATCATCGAGCGCAATGGTAGCCGCACGATCATCAGTGAACCGTTCGAACTCGGCGAGATCGATCTGACCGCCAATCTGGACATCCAGCCCGAGCCGCGCCCGGCCTGTCTTCACATCGAAGGCTTCCACTACGAAACGATGACCGCTTCCATCGCGCGCTTTCATCAGGCCGGCTGGAGGGTGAGCCTGCATTCGGCCGGCCTGCCCAAGAGCGCACGCACGCCTGAAACCTTCACGCAGATGGTCCGGCACATCGACCTGACCTTCATCAACGATGTGATGATGCGGGAGATTTTCGACTTTCGCTCCAGGATGGCGACGATGATCGAAGAGGTGCGGCTGATGCTGGCGCGCATCAAGCCGCGCGGAACGGTCGTGCTCACTCTCGGCGAGTTTGGCGCGGTCGTCTTTCCGGCGAATGGCGGACCGCAGATCGAGGTGCCGGCACTGCCTGTCGACCGCGTGGATGCGACGGGCGCCGGCGACAGCTTCGCCGGCATATTCCTAAGCCTCTGGCTGCATGGTGCGTCGCTGGACGACGCCGCCCGCCATGCGGCGATCGGCGCGAGCCTGACGACCACGGTCGAAGGCGCACAGGGCTACATCGCGGATTTCGCGACTTTGAAGGCTGCCGCTTTGGCGAACAACGCCATGTTGGCAAGCTGAACCAACAACTTACGGGAACCCAGGAGAGTATTGGTCATGGCGAAAACAAGAGTGCTTCTGGTCGGCGAGAGCTGGATGAGTTCGGCGACCCACTACAAGGGGTTCGATCAGTTCGGCAGCGTCACCTTTCACCTGGGCGCGACGCCGCTGGTCGATGCCTTGAAGAGCAGCGAATTCGACCTCGACTACATGCCGGCCCATGAAGCCGTCGAAAAGCTGCCTTTCACCACGGAGGGCCTGTCGCAATACAAGGCCATCATCCTCTCCGACATCGGCGCGAACTCGCTGCTGCTTCACCCCGATGTCTGGCTGCACGGCAAGACAGTGCCCAACCGGCTCAAGCTTCTGCGCGACTGGACGCAGGCCGGTGGTGGCATGGTCATGATCGGCGGCTATTTCTCTTTCCAGGGCATCGACGGCAAGGCGCGCTGGCACCGCACGGCCGTCGAGGAGGCGCTGCCGGTAACCTGCCTCCCCTATGACGACCGGCTCGAGATTCCCGAAGGGTTCCGGCCTGAAATCACCGGTCCCAAGGATCACCCGATCTTTGCCGGCATCGAAGGCGAATGGCCGCTGCTGCTCGGCGCCAACGAGGTCGTCGCTCGCGATCGCGATGACGTCGAAATCCTCGCACGGTTGCCGCAGGATCACGGCGGTCATCCGCTGCTGGTCACCGGCCGCCATGGCCAGGGCCGCACGCTGGCCTGGACGTCGGATATCGGCCCGCATTGGCTGCCCAACAGCTTCGTGGAATGGCCGGGCTATGCGCGTCTTTGGACCAACGTGCTGCGCTGGGTCAGCAAGGCCGTCTAGCCGACCAGCAACCGCCGGGGAACCGCCATGACAGAACCGTTTCTTGTCGCCAGAAATATCGCAAAGCGCTTCGGCGCTCTGACTGCGCTTGCCGATGTCGACCTGGAAATCCGCTCCGGCGAGGTGCTGGCGCTTCTCGGCGACAACGGCGCCGGCAAATCCACCTTCATCAAGATCCTGGCGGGCGCCCATCCGCCCAGCGATGGAAAGCTTCTCATCGAGGGCAATCCGGTGGCTTTCTCCTCGCCCAAGGATGCGGCGTCGTCGGGGATCGCGACGATCTTTCAGGAACTGGCGCTCTCGGAAAACCTGTCGATTGCCGAAAACGTCTTTCTCGGCCGCGAATTGAAACGCTCCATTTTGGGTATTCCCTTCCTGAAGCGCAAGGAAATGCGCCAGCGCGTCGACGGCCTGCTGAAAGAGCTCGACGCGCATATTTCCGATCCGGAAGCACCCGTCGGCAGCCTGTCCGGCGGTCAGCGCCAGGCCGTGGCCATCTGCCGGGCCCTCAATCTGAATGCCAGGCTGGTCATCATGGACGAGCCGACGGCGGCCCTTGCCGTCGCCGAAACCCGCAAGGTCCTGGCACTGACGCGGCGGCTTGCCGCGCGCGGTTGTGCCGTCGTCCTCATCAGCCACAACATTTCCGAAGTGTTCGAGGTTGCCGACCGCATCGTGGTGTTCCGGCGCGGCCGCAAGGTGGCCGAACGGCTGGCGGCCGAGACCAATCACGAGGAAGTCGTTTCGCTCATAACAGGCGCTCATCCCGACGTGCGGGCGCTTGAAAAATCAAACTGAAATGCACGTCCATTCCAGAGAGGATAAACCAATGCTTTCTCAACTCAAAAAAGCGCTCGCCGTTTCCGTGCTGTCACTCGTGGTCGCCACGGCGGCGGATGCCGCCGACAAGCCCAAGGTCGCCTTCGTCCCGCAATTGATCGGCATACCCTATTTCAATGCCATGGAAGCCGGCGGGAATCGCGCCGCGAAGGACCTGGGCGTCGATTTCATCTATTCCGGCCCCGTCGACACCAACCCGGTCGATCAGTTGCAGATCGTGCAGAACCTGATCGACCAGGGTGTCCAGGCGATCTCGGTCAGCGTGCTGGATGCGTCCAGCATCGCGCCCGTCGTCGAGAGCGCCAAGGCCAAGGGCATCAAGCTTTTCACCAGCGACAGCGATGCACCCGACAGCGGCCGTGCCGTCTATGTGGCGCAGGCGACCGACGAAGGGCTCGGCACGACGATCATCGATGAGTTGGTGAAGCGCGTCGGCGAGGACGCCACGATCGGCATCGTCTCCGGCGAGGCGACGGCGTCCAATCTCAACGCCTGGATCGGCTTCATGCAGAAAGAGGCCACCGCCAAATATCCGAAGCTGAAACTGCTGGCTCCGCAATTCGCCGGCGGCACGGCCGAGCGCGCCGCGCAGATATCAGGCGATCTCATGGCCGCCAATCCCGACATCAAGGCCATCATCGCCGTCGCATCCTCGACCTGCCCGGGCGTCGCCCAGGCCATCGAAACCGCCGGCAAGATCGGCTCCGTCATCGGCACGGGCTATTGCAGCCCGAACACGGCGCGATCCTACCTGAAGAGCGGCGCCTTCGGCTTCACCGTGCTGTGGGATCCCGAACAGCTGGGCTATCTCACGGTCTGGGCCGGCAAGCAGTTGATCGACGGCAAGAGCTTCGAAGCGGAAAACAAGATCGCCGGCCTCGAAAAGCCCGCCACCTATGATGCCGCCAAGGGCATCCTGCTGCTCGGACCGCCGGCGGTCTTCACGAAGGACAATGTCGACAAGTTCAACTTCTGAGCCTTGGGATGAACAGGGTGCGACAGTTTGGAAACGGCGTTTTGGCCATGAACGGGCGGGAGTGGTCCTTGCTTGCCGCCTGTCTCCTGGCGATCGTCATCTTTTCTGTCGCATCGCCCCACTACGCGACGCCAGGCAATGCGGCGACCGTCCTGCGCAACAGCGTCGAACTGCTGCTGATCGGCCTTGGCATGACATTGCTGCTTGCCATGGGCGGCATCGACGTGTCGATCGGCATCATCATGGGCCTCGCGGCCATTGCCATCGGCCGCGTGCTCAGCGCCGACGGCAGTCCGCTGCTGGCGCTCATCGCTGGCCCGGCGGTCGGTGCGCTGCTCGGCTGCGTGACGGCCACCGTCGTCGTCCTCGGTCGCGTTCCGGCAATCGTGGGAACGCTCGGCCTGCTTGGCGTCTACCGCACCGCCGTCTTTGTCCTTCTCGGCGGGCAGTGGCTCTCGGGCCTGCCCTCGAGCCTTACCAATGTTCTGGCAACCACCGTACTCGGCATTCCAGTCCCAGCCATCGTCATTGCCATCGCCTATCTGGTCGTCTGGCTGGCGTTGCGGCGAACCCCCTACGGGCCGCATCTGCTCGCGATCGGCAATTCCGAGGAAAAGGCCCGGCTGTCCGGAATCCCCGTGGTCAAGGTACGCTTCATGACCTTCGTCATCAGTGGCGTCCTGACTGGCATTGCCGCCACGTTTTACGTCGCCACCTACCGCAATGTGGAGATGACGATCGGCAGCACGCTGGCGCTCGATGCGATCGCCGCGGTCATTCTCGGCGGCACGAGCATATTGGGCGGCAGATGCAGCTTGATCGGCACGGTCTTCGGCGTACTGCTTCTGAGAATTCTCCAGAATGGATTGCTCCTGATCGGCGTCCCCTCGCTTTGGCAGCCTGTGGTTACCGGCGTTCTCATCATCGGCGTGCTTGGCTTCGAAGCCGTCTCCAACCGGCTGCCGCTTGCCCAATTCCTGCGAGCCCGCGCATGAACAGGATCCGGAACCTGCAGGGCCCCGCCCTCACTTTGGCTCTGCTGTGCGGCCTTTGGCTGGTCGTTATTGTCGGCCTGCTGGCGCTCAAGCCTTCGGTCTTCAATCTCGGCACCGTCACCACGATTTTGCAATTTTCGACGATCCTGGCCCTGGTCGGCCTTGGACAGGCGCTGGTCGTCCTGGCCGGGGGCGCGGGCATCGACCTGTCCGTTGGCGGCGCCGTTTCGCTCTCGGCGATCGTTGCCATGCTTTCCCTGAAGCTGGGGTTGCCACCCCTTCTGTTGCCGGTCGTCTGCATCCTGGCTGGCGCTATGCTCGGCGCCTTGAACGGATGGCTGGTGAACGGGCTCGCCCTTCTCCCCTTCATCGCGACGCTGGGAACATTTTTCGTGTATTCCGGCCTGGCGCTTGCGGTCACCGGCGGCGCGGCCCAGTCCGGCGTGCCTGCCTGGCTGCTCGTTTGGGGGCGCGGTGCGATCATGGGCATCCCCGTGCCTTTCCTTACGCTCGCCATCCCCTGCTTCGCGCTTGCCGGTCTCGTGCTGCTCTCGACAGCCTGGGGACGCTGGATCTACGCCATGGGCTTCAATGAACGCTCGGCCAAACTGGTCGGCATTCCGGTCGATCGCGTGCGCTTCATCCTTTATGTGCTGAGCGGCGCGCTTGCCGGTGCGGCCGGCCTCGTCTCTCTCGCCTGGCTCGGCAGCGGCAGGCCCAATATCGGCCAGAACCTCGAACTGGAATCGCTGACCGCGGCCATGCTGGGAGGCATCGTCATCACTGGCGGGCGCGGTGGCGTCGGCGGCGTGTTCGCGGCCGTCCTGCTGCTGGTCACGCTGAAGACCGGCCTTCTGCAATTGAACATCAACACGGTCTGGCAGGTGGGGATTGTCGGCGCCCTTCTGGTTTTCGTCCTTCTCGCCGACCGACTTTCCCAACGTTGGAGATAACAATGCCTTCCATGGAAGAGACCATCGCCGCGCGCGTCGAGGCAGCCGCCGAGCGCATCGTCAAGACGCTGAGCGATCTCGTCGCCTTCCCCTCGATCGTGAAATCGAATCCGAAGGAGGCCGGCCCGGGCGAGCGCGATTGCCAGCTCTACCTGCAAAAGCGCCTTGAGGCGCTCGGCTTCTCGACCGATCTCTGGGATCCGGACGGACCGGCGCTCTACGAAAAATACAAGGGACGTGCCGGCGCCAACAAGGGCAGAACGTTCGAGGGCCGGCCTAATCTCGGCGGCGTTTTGAAAGGTACCGGCGGCGGGCGGTCCATCATGCTGACCGGCCATATCGACGTCGTGCCGCCGGGTGCCGCCGGGCACTGGACCACCGATCCCTTCCAGCCTGTCCTGAAGGATGGATTCCTGCACGGTCGCGGCACGGTCGACATGAAGGGCGGCGTCGCCTGCATGCTGATGGCGGTCGAAATCCTGAAGGAACTCGACGTTTCCCTCTCCGGCGACGTCGTCTTCACCACCGTCGTCGACGAGGAAATCGGCGGCATGGGGTCGCTCGCCATGGTTGATCGCGGCTTTCGCGCCGACGCCGGCATCATGACGGAACCGACGGCGAACAGGATCGCACCGCTTTGTCACGGCATTCTGTGGGGCAAGATCATCATCGACGGCATAGGCGGCCATGCCGAACTGACGCCGAACGCCTGGTATTCGAGCGGCCCGGTCGACGCCGTCCAGCTTTGCCGGCAGATCCTTGACGGCATCGACATCCTCAACCGGCGATGGATGTTCGATCCCAGGAAGAACCACCCGCTGATGGACCTGCCCAACCAGATCATCGTCACCCAGATCAATGCCGGCGAACATCCATCCTCCATGGCAGGACGCGGCGAGATCATCATCGACGCACAGTATCTGCCGAGCGAGCATGACGAGTTCAGGCTGGGCGGCAATGTCAAACGCGAAATCGAAGAGCACATCGCCAATGTCTGCCAGGCGGATCCTTATCTGCGAAAGCACCCTGCCCGTGTCGAATGGATCCTCGATGCCGATTGCGCCGAGATCCCGTCGGACAACCCCTTTGTCGGCCTGTTCCAGGAGGCCGTCAAAGCAGCCGACCTGTCGCCGGCCCTGAGCGGCTTCGGTGCACACAGCGACATCGGCCTGCCGACCGGCCTAGGCAACACCCCGACCGTCAACTTCGGTCCTGGCGATCCGGCGCAGGCGCATCAGCCGAACGAGCGCGTTTCGGTGCGCGATCTCGTCGACTGCACGAAGGCCATCGCCTTAGCGGTGGAGAAATGGTGCCGATAGTTTTTAGCTGATTGCGAGCGGCAGGAAGTTTGCGGAAGACGTCCGGGAGGAGCGGCGAGAGCAATTCCACGAAAAATGTGTACGGTTTTCCCGGGAAAAGCGCGTAGCGCTTTCCCTACGGAATTGCGCAAAAACAAAGAGATAGAGCGGTTCGCCGTTTCCATGAAACGGTGAACTGCTCTAAGCGGCCGCCCGTCAGCCACCAAACCTCGGCTCGGGAACTCCGGTCACGCCAAGGCCGGTGATGGCGAACAGGCTGCCGCGCAGCACGCCATCGCCGGGAAAACGCGGCAGCGGCGGCTTGGCCATCGAGGTGACGTAGAGCGTGTCGAGCTTCGGTCCGCCGAACATGGCGCTGGTGATCTTCTTCACCGGCATGTCGATGATACGGTCTATGCTGCCGTCCGGCGCGTAGCGCACCAGGCGGCCGTCATAGACCAGCGCATTCCACAGACAGCCTTCGGCATCGACGGTCGAGCCGTCGGCGGCACCACCGCGGCTGGTATCGACGCGAACGAAGGTGCGGCGGTTGCTGGCCGCACCGGTCTCGATGTCGTAATCATAGGCCCAGATCTCGCCGGTCCAGGTATCGGCGAAATAGAAGGTGCGGTCGTCGGGGCTCCAGCATGGACCGTTGGAGCAGATGATGCCGGAATCGATCCTGGTGACGGAGAAATCCGGATCAAGCCGATAGAGACCGCCGGAAGGCCCCTCCTCCATCGTGTCCATCGAGCCGGCGAAGAAGCGGCCGCGCCGGTCGACCTTGCCGTCGTTGAGACGGTTCATCGGCTTGTCCGGCTCCGGATCGTGGATCAGCGTCACCTCGCCGGTGGCGAAATCGAGCAGATGGAAACCGCGCTGCAACGAGACGACAGCGCCGCCGCCATCCTTGCGCAGCGCCATCGAGCCTATCTTCATCGGCACGTTCCAGGAGCGGATCTCGCGCCCGTCGGCGGTCGCGCGGAAGACGCGCCCGTCGAAACTGTCGATCCAGTAGAGACGCTCCTGCTCGACGTCCCAGAGCGGTCCCTCGCCCAGCGTCGTCTTCACGTCCACCACGACTTCGATCTTCATGCCGTCCTCCTCTTTGCTCGCGCGGCGATTGGCTGCGTCAGAAAGCGACCTTGTCGCCGCCCTTCAGCGACAGGATCTCGCGCGCTTCGTCCGGCGTCGCCACCTCCATGCCGAGCCCCTCGATGATCTTGCGCGCCAGCACGACCTGCTCGGCATTCGACTTGGCAAGCTTGCCCCTGCCGGCCCACAGGCTGTCCTCCAGCCCGACCCGGATGTTGCCGCCGAGTGCTGCCGATTGCGCGGCGATGCGTAACTGACTGGCGCCGGCGCCGAGCACCGACCAGCGGAACTGATCCCCGAACAGCCGGTCCGCTGTGCGCTTCATATGCGCGACATCCTCCGGATGCGTGCCGATGCCGCCCAGCAGGCCGAACACCGACTGCACGAAGAAGGGCGGTTTCACCAGCCCACGGTCGGCGAAGTGGGAGAGATTGTAGAGATGCGCAATGTCATAGCACTCGAACTCGAACCGCGTGCCGTTGTCGTAGCAAGTCGCGAGAATGTACTCGATGTCCTTGAACGAGTTGCGGAAGACGAGGTCGCGCGTCGCTTCCAGATGCGGCTTTTCCCAGTCGAACTTGAAGATCTCGTATTTGTCGGCGAGGTGATAGAGCCCGAAATTGATCGAGCCCATATTGAGCGAGGCTACCTCCGGCTTGAACTGGGCGGCCGGGCGCACCCGCTCCTCGACCTTCATATAGGGGCTGCCGCCGGTGGTGATGTTGATGGCGGCGTTGGTGCCTTGCTTGACGCGCGGCAGGAAACGGGCAAAGGCCTCCGGCGTCTGGTCGGGCTTGCCGGTCTCCGGATCGCGGGCATGCAGATGCAGGATCGCGGCGCCGGCTTCCGCGGCGGCGATCGCCTCAGAGGCGATCTGGTCCGGCGTGATCGGCAAATAGGGCGACATGGTCGGCGTGTGGATCGCCCCCGTCACCGCGCAGGTGATGATGACCTTGCCCCTGGCCGCCGTGGCGCCGGGCTTGCGGCTGGTTTCTTTCATTGTCCGAACTCCTGATCCGATTTCTTCTTATGCGCCGCCAGCGCCATCAGCCGGCGATCCCGCCATACCTGCCGATCACCCAATTTCTCCCGGGGCAAGCGCCTGCTACGCTCGGCCTCGACGGTTTCCATCACCTCGCCCGCCCAGTCGACGCGGCGCAGCATCTGCGGAAAAATGTTGGAATAGATGCCTTGGTAGCGCTCGGCATAGTCGCGCACGCCGCCCGGCGCGTTGAGATCGATGGTTTCGAAGGGCCCCATGAACGACCAGCGCAGCGCCAGCCCGTCGCGGATGCCGATATCGACGTCCTCGACGCTGGCATAGCCATCGGCGACAAGCCGGAAAGCTTCCTCGAGCAGCGCCCCTTGCAGCCGGTTCATGATGAAGCCGTCGAGCTCGCGCTTCATCACCAGCGGCGCATGGCCGGCATCGATGAGGAAGGCGCGGGTCCTTTCGAGCGTCTCGGAGGACGTCCACGGCGCCGGCACCACCTCCGCCGCCGGAATGAGATAGGGCGGGTTAATCGGATGCACGACCAGGCAGCGGTGCCGCCCCGGCAGATGATCGGTGAATCTCGACGGCAACAGCGCCGAGGTGGAGCTGGCGATCACCGCCTGCGGATCAGAGAGGGAATCGATCCGCGAAAACACCTCGCGCTTCACTTCGAGATTTTCCGGCGTGTTCTCCTGGATATGCACGGCGCCGGCCAGCGCAGCGTCCATATCGCCCACGACGACGATGCGCTCGAGCACCGCGTGCGCGGACTGACCGCGCAGCAGGTCGTTCGAAGCGAGATCGCCGAGCACGCCTTCTATGTAGTCGCGCGCGCCGCCTGCCGCGACCGGCGACTGGTCCCACATGCGCACGTCATGGCCGGCGCGCGCGAAGCTGATCGCCCAGGCCCGTCCGATGAACCCGCTTCCGACAATTGCAACCCTGGCCATGGCTTGCTCCTCAAAGCGTTTCGACGTTGCCGTCGACGCCGAGCGACTGGCCTGAAATGTTGATGCCCGCGTCGGACAACAGGAATGCGACCATCGAAGCCACATCATACGGGCTGGTCATGCGGCGCAACGAGATGTTCTGCAAATAGCGTTCGGTCATCTCCTGATGGCTGATGCCGACCTGTTTGGCGCGTGCCGAGATGACGCTCTCGATGCGCGGCCCCTCTATGATGCCCGGCAGGATGGCGTTGACCCTGATGCCGTGCGGCCCGAGCTCCTTGGCAAGGCTCTGCGTGAAGCCGATGACGCCGAATTTGGTCGCCGAATAGGGCGTGCGGAACGCATAGCCGTGGCGGCCGGCCGCCGACGACATCGAGACGATCGAACCGCCGCCGGCCCCCTTGATGAGCGGCACGGCGCGCCGTGCGCACAGGAACTGGCCGGTCAGGCCGATGTCGAGACAGCGCCGCCAGTCGGCCGGATCGATTTCGTCGACGCCGCCGGTCGGCCCGGCGATGCCGGCATTGTTGATCAGCGCGTCGAGGCCGCCGAGTTTCTCCTCCACCGCCTCGAACAGCCGGTCGACATCGTCGTCGCGCGACACGTCGGCCTTGACCGCCGCGACGAGCGCCATCTTCTTGGGGGCGGCCGCCAGGGCTTCGTCGGACACATCGCAGACGACGATGCGCGCACCGAGCCGCGACAGCGTTTCGGCAATGGCGAAGCCAATGCCGCCGGCGCCCGCCGTGACCAGGACACGTTGCCCTTTGAGCCCCGCCAGGAATTCGTCGGGCGATTTGGGTGCGCTCGTGCTCATGATTCCATTCCCTTCATTGTATGCGTCTTTCGCGCAGCGCCATGACGGCGCCGAGCACCACCAGCCCGAACAGGATCGCCCGTGTGGCGTAAGGCAGCGTCGTGCCGGCCAGCAGCATCTGCAGCGCCGTCAACAGCAGCACGCCGCCGAGCATGCCGAGATAGTGACCGCGCCCGCCGGTGATCAGCGCGCCGCCGACCACGACAACGGCGATGGACGGCAGGAGATAGTCGTCGCCCATGCCAAGGCTGGCCTGGCCGGAAAAGCCGGTCAGCATGACGCCGACGATGGCCGCGCACAGCGCCGACAGCATATAGACGAAGATCAGCATCCGTCCGACGGCGATGCCCGAAAGCTGGGCCGCGCGCGGGCTGTTGCCGATGCCGTAGACCTTGCGGCCGAAGGCCGTGCGGCCAAGCAGCAGCACCGCAAGGGCCACGAAGACGACCATGAACGGCACGACCGGCGTCACCACCCATATCTTGCCGGTCATGAACCAGCGCAGCATGGGCGAGGAGAAGCCGGCCGGCGTGCCTTGCGAATAGAGAAGCGCGAAGCCTTGCAGGATGCCGTTGATGGCGAGCGTCATGACGATCGGCGAGATGCCGAGGAAAACGATACCGATGCCGTTCGCCAGTCCGATAAGACAGGCGATGGCGAGCACCACCGGCAGCGCATAGGCGAGTGCCGCGTCCGATCCGTTGACCATGCCGGCAAGGAGGATGCCCGACAGGCCAATGGTCCATGGCACCGATAGGTCGAGTCCACCGGTGAGTATGACGCTGCCCTGCCCGAGCGCAAGCACGGCAAGGAAACTCGACAGCACGAACAGCGAGTTCCAGTAGGTGGGATTGAAGATGGCCCGGCCGAGCCAGATCTGGGTGACGATCATGACGACGGCCAGGCAGACGTAAGCCGGCAGCGCGTAGCGCAGCGCCTCGGCATTGCGAACGCGAAAGCCGGGTGCCTGTCCTGGAACGGCCGTTTTGTGAGCGATGCGCAATCTGCGGTCGGTGGGATCGAGTTGCGACGGCAGCATGCCGGCGCGCCATGCGGCGAGCCGCGCGCGCAAGGCGCGGATTTGGTAGGCGAGGACGGAGCCATGCGACAGCGAGCCCGCGAGCACGGCAAGGATCAGGATGGTGCCCTCGGCAATGGTCGAATAATAGGCCGAGACGTTGAGCACGAGCAGGACGTTGACGACCATCATCAGGATATAGGCGCCGAAGGCGGTGCCGAACGGACCACCCTGCCCGCCGTCGAGCCGCGTGCCGCCGACCACGACGGCGGCGAACATCGACAACAGCAGCGGATTGCCGACCAGCGGATCGCCGCTGCCGGTCTGGGCGCTGATGAACACGCCGGCAAGCCCGTAGCAGCCGCCGGCGATGACATAGACGAGGAAGCGCACGAGAGCGACGCGCACGCCGACCGCGGACGCGGCGTCTGGATCGCTGCCGACCGCGTAAAGCGCCGTGCCGAACCGCGTGCCTTTCAGCCAGAACCATGCCAGCAGGACCATGCCGATGACGACCAGCGGCATGGGCAACCAGCCCGGGATCGCATCGCCGAGATAGAAGGCGCCGAGATCGGGCGAGACGAAGCCGCCGGGCTTGTCCATGACCAGCAGTGTGATGCCTTGCAAGATGAACATGGTCGACAGCGTGACGACGATGGGCTGCATGCGCAGCACCGCGATGAAGAAGCCGTTGAACGCCCCGACGAGCATGCCGACGCCAATGCCGGCCAGCGTCCACAGCCAGACGCTCGTTCCGGTCGCCATCGGATCCATCGACGTGGCCAGCACCACATTGACCAGCGAAACCACGGCGCCCGCCGACAGGTCGAAGCCGCCGGACAGGATGACGATGGTCTGGCCCATCGCCGCCAGCGCCGAGGTGGCGCCGCCGCTCGACAGGAACGAGATGTCGAAATAGGTAAGCCGCCCGGCGCTGATCAGGTCGACGACGACGAGCAGCACTGCAAAGACGATCGCCGCGATGATGGCGCCGCGATGCCGCGCCAGGAGGCGCACCAGGGATCCGGCCTGTCCGGTTGCCGTCGAACCGACCGCGCTCACTGTGTCGCCTCCAGGATATTGCCGTCGTGTCCCAGCGCCGGCCGCATGATCGCGCTCTCGGTGATCTCGTCGCCGGCGAGCTCGGCCACCAGCCGTCCGTCATAGAGAACGAGCACGCGGTCGCATTGATGGACGAGTTCGGGAATTTCGGTCGAATGCAGCAGGATCGAGCCGCCGGCCGCCACGTAGTCGCGCATCATCACGTAAAGCTCGTGCTTGGTGCCCACATCGATGCCGCGGGTCGGGTCGAAGAGCAGCAGGATGCGGCTTTCGGCAACCAGCCATTTGGCGATGGCGATCTTCTGCTGGTTGCCGCCGGAAAAGGCGCCGGCCCTTGTCCACAGCGCACGCTTGTCCACCTCGACCGTCGAGAAGGCCGCCTGCACGGCGCGTGCTTCCTCCTCCTCGCGGATCAAGCCGAGCCACGTGAACCGCTCAACCACCGGCAGCGACGCGTTCTGCCGGCCCGACAATTTCAGGAACAGGCCTTCGGTCTTGCGATCCTCCGGCACCAGCCCGATCGCCATGTTGGGCCTCAGCGCATCGGCCGGCGAGCCGAGCCACACTTTGCGGCCGTCGACCATGACGTGGCCGCGTTCGATCTCGGCCATGCCGAAGCAGGCGAGGAACAGGTCTAGCTGGCCCATGCCCTGAAGTCCGGCGATGCCGAGGATTTCGCCCCTGCGCAAATCGAAACTGGCGCCGTCGAGTTTTCTGCCCGCCTTGAGGTCGCGCACGCCGAGCACCGGCGGACCGAAGACGGCCGCGCCCTCGGGCTTTGGCGGAAAGGTCTGCGCGAGGGCGCGGCCGATGATCTTCTCGATCACATCCTCATCCGAGATGTCGGCCACCGGTGCGGTGATGATGTGGCGGCCATTCCGAAGGATGGTCAAGGTATCGCAGAAGGCCCGCACCTCACGCATGCGGTGGGTGATGAACACGACCGTCGTTCCGGCGGCCTTGAGCCGCGCGATGATTGTTCCCAGCCATTCGACGTCGCCGCCCGAAAGCGTCGAGGTCGGCTCGTCCAGCAACAGGATGCGCGGCTTGCGGTAGACGGCGCGCGCGATCTCGATCTTCTGGCGGACCGCGAGATCGAGCGTCGCAACCTCGGCGTCGAGATCGACCGAAAAACCGAGATCGGCAATGTGCCGGCCGACTGCCTTGCGCGCGGCCGACCGCCTGATCAATCCGGTCGGGCCGGATGGCGCATAGGGCAGCAGCATATTGTCGAGAACGCTGAGGTCGCGGACCAGCGTCATCTCCTGGAACGCCGTCTGCACCCCGCGGTCGTGCGCGGCGCGCGGCGAACCGAGCGCGGCCGGCGCGCCAAGGATGCTGATCTGGCCCTGATCGGGCCGCACCAGTCCCGATAGGAGCTTGACCAGCGTCGACTTGCCGGCGCCGTTCTCACCCAGCAAAGCGTGCACGCTGCCAGGCGAGATCGCGAAGGAGACGTCGTCAAGCGCGACCGTCGCGCCAAACGCCTTGCGTATGCCGTTGACGGCAATAGCCGGCACATGCGTTGTTGAAGTCATCATTCCCGGTTCCGGCATGCCATGCTTGCGGGCGCGTGGAGCCCACAGTGCCCCACGCGCACGGATTGCTGAAGCCTACTCCTCGGGCTGGCCGACGAGCGCCGCGTTGAGGCCGATCTCGGGCGTCTGGTCGGAGAAGATCGACGCGAACCAGCCGGGGTTGGAAACCAGCGACGGTTTGAAGGTGTTGCATCCGGCCTTCATTTCGGCCCAGGTGCCCTCGTTGCAAAGCTTGCTCGTCTCGTTGGTGACGATCGGCAGCGGCAGGATTGTCGCTTTCGGCACATCCTTGCCCTCGATCGCCTCGATGGCGAGCTTCAAGGCGAGCGCGCCGGAATAGGGCGGCGAGGCATAAGAAATGCGCGGCGCGCCGAGCGGTGCATAGGGAGAAGCAGCACCCTCGACCTCCGTCCCTTCCGGCAGCATCTGGATGCGGCCGCCATTGGAGCCTTCGCCGGCGCAAGGCAGAAGCTGGCTGGCCTTCCTGCCCGCCTCGAGCTGCATCGAATTGGCGGTGAAGCAGCCCACCTGCATCCACAGCCCGTTAATGTCGTCCCAGTTGCGCGTGGCCAGAATCTTGGAGAGTTCGGTGCGTGCCACCGCCTGGCTCCACATGCCGACCGCTTCGCCGACGATCTTGATGTCGGGATATTTGGCGAACACCGCCTTGGCGGCTTTCGTGCGCAGCTCGTCGACCGAGGTGCCGGGAACGCCGGTCACGGCGATGATGTTGCCCTTGCCGTTGAGCTTCTTGGCCAGCCATTCGGCTGTCACCCTGCCAGCCTCCTCCTGGTCGATATGGACATTGTAAGCGCAGGGCTCGGTGATCTCGGCGTCGTAGGCGAAGACCTTGACCCCCTTTTCGCAAGCATTCTTGACCACTTGGTTCAGCGCCGTCGGCGAGATCGGATAGATCACGATCGCCTCCGCTCCCGCCTGCACCATGGCGTTGATCTGCTGGATCTGGCGCTGCGCGTTCGGTCCGGCCACCTGGACCTGCAGGTCGATCTTGTCGACCATGCTCTTGTGCGCGGCCATCGCCTTGACCATGTTCGCCGCCTCGGCCTGCCAGTCATTGCCGATGAAGCTCATGCTGAGAAAAATCTTGTGTTTTTCGGCGGCCTCGGCCGCGGAGATGCCAAAAGCACAGGCAGCCATGCCTGCCAGCAGCGCAAGCCGCCGGGCTTTCAATCCGATACCCATATGAAACTCCTCCCGATCCGAACGATCGGATGCCTCCCAAGGGCACGAGACGTGACCTTGCCATCCGATATCGGCAACCGTATCACCATTTGATCAAAGATCAATGATGAAATATGCTCGCGGCGAAGCGACGGCCGGGCGCTTGACGCCGCAGCCGGAAGCCTGCATTCCGGATAGGGGTTATGGCGCAGCTTGCGCGGGAAGGTTGAGGGGAGATGGCTGGAGCGGCGTTCAGAAAGCCGGGTGTCGAGATCGCGCCCCTGTCCAAGGAGACCTTGCAGGACAGGGTCTATCGCCATGTCACCGAATTGATCCTCGACGGCAGCATCGTGCCGGGCGAGATGGTAACGGTGCAAAGCCTTGCCGATGCTTTCGGCGTCAGTCCGATGCCGGTCAGGGAGGCCCTGCGGCGGCTGACCGCCGCCAACGCGCTGATGGTGGTTTCAGGCCGCTCGATCGGCATTCCCGCACTCAGCCGCACACGCCTCGTCGATCTGAGAAACGTCCGCTTCGAGATCGAAGCGATCGCCGCCGCATGGGCGGCCGAGCGTATGGACGACCAAGCTATCGCCCGGCTGCGCCAGCATCTGGACGCGCTCGAACAGGCCAATGCGGCGGGAGACGTCAAGTCCTATCTGCGCGCCAACTACGCCTTTCATTTCTCCATCTACCGGGCGGCCGGCTCCGAGAACATTCTCAACATCATCGAGAACTTGTGGCTGCAGATCAGTCCTTATTTCAACATGCTGCACGATTCCGGAAACTATTCGACCGCCAATGCGCACCATCAGGAGATGTTCGCTGCGTTGCGCGACCGGGATGCGGAAGCGGTCAAGGCCGCGGTCCGCGCCGACATCGACGCCGCCTTCGACGTTCTGGTCGGCCTGCTGAAATAGCACAAACGAAACTTCGTCGGCGCGAAGATCGAAATCCGGGCTGCCGGCCGGGCTTGGCACACCCCACCGTCGACTTCGCCCAAACGATCCGGCGCAGGCGCATCAGCCGGACGAACGCGTCCCCGTGTGTGATGGACGGCTCCTCTCGAAGGGTTGGCGCAGGCAAGGCGGGATTTTTCCCGTCAAGACAGTCGGCTCTAGAATTGCGACCCCAAATCAAGCTATGATGCACTTGGCATTTCCGGAGACGGCTTCGCGCCCCTGGAATGCCGGGAGGAACGGGACATGGCCTTCGCGCTTGTACTCGTTTTGATAGTTGTGGGCTCGGTGCTGTTCCACCTCCTGAGCCCATGGTGGTGGACGCCGATTGCCTCGAACTGGGACTATATCGACAACACCATCATCATAACTTTCTGGATCACCGGCGTCGTCTTTGCCGCCGTGGTTTTGTTCATGGCCTATTGCGTCTTCCGCTTCCGTCATCGGGAAGGCAATCAGGCGGCGTATGAACCGGAGAACAGGCGGCTCGAATCCTGGCTGACGGTTGTCACCGCGGTCGGCGTAACGGCTTTGCTGGTTCCCGGCCTGTTCGTCTGGAACCGGTTCGTCAACGTTCCGAGCGACGCAACCGTGGTCGAAGTTGTCGGCCAGCAATGGCAATGGAGTTTCCGCCTGCCCGGCAAGGACGGCAAGCTCGGCACGTCCGACACCCGCGGCGTCACCGCTGACAATCCGTTGGGCGTGATCACCAGCGATTCCAATGGCCAGGACGATGTCGTGGTCGAAGCGGCCGATCTGCATCTGCCGGTTGGCAAGCCGGTCAAGATGTTGCTTCGCTCGATCGACGTGCTGCATGATTTCTATGTGCCGGAATTCCGCGCCAAAATGGACATGATCCCGGGCTCGGTCACCTACTTCTGGTTCACCCCAACGAAAACCGGAACCTTCCAGGTCCTGTGCGCTGAACTCTGCGGCCAAGGACATCCGATGATGCACGGTGTGGTGATGGTCGATACGCAGGAGGATTACCTGGCGTGGCTTGGCCAGCAACAGACGTTTGCGCAATTGTCGGCGCCCCAGCAGACGGGCTCGGCAAGCCAGGCGTCGGGTCCAACGACGGTGTCAAGTTCGAGGATTGCAGCAAAGCTCGAAACCGTCGGGTCTCGCTAAAAAGGACACGGAGGTGTTCCTATGGTCGATATTACCCCTGCAGATGCCATCCCGCCGGCCGAAGTCGCGGAAGTCGAACTGTATCATCCGCACAGTTGGTGGACGAAATACGTCTTCTCGCAGGACGCCAAGGTCATTGCCATCCAGTATTCGGCGACGGCAACGGGAATTGGCCTGGTCGCCCTGGTGCTGTCCTGGCTGATGCGGCTGCAACTCGGCTTTCCCGGCACCTTCGACTTCATCACGCCTGAAGCCTACTACCAGTTCATCACCATGCACGGCATGATCATGGTGATCTATCTGCTCACGGCGCTGTTCCTCGGCGGTTTCGGCAACTACCTGATCCCATTGATGGTGGGGGCTCGCGACATGGTCTTTCCCTATGTCAACATGCTGAGCTACTGGATCTACCTGCTTGCCGTGCTGGTATTGGTGTCGAGCTTCTTTGCGCCTGGCGGACCGACGGGGGCCGGCTGGACGCTGTACCCGCCGCAGGCAATCATGACCGGCACACCGGGGGGCCAGGACTGGGGCATCATCCTGATGCTCGTCTCACTGATCCTGTTCATCATCGGCTTCACCATGGGCGGGCTGAACTATGTCGTGACGGTGTTGCAGGGCCGCACGCGCGGCATGACGCTGATGCGTCTGCCGCTGACTGTCTGGGGCATCTTTACCGCGACCGTCATGGCTCTGCTCGCCTTCCCGGCGCTATTCGTCGCCTGTGTGATGATGCTGCTTGATCGGACGCTCGGCACCAGCTTCTTCATGCCGGCGATCGTCGAAATGGGCGAGCAATTACAGCATAATGGCGGCAGCCCGATCCTGTTTCAGCATCTGTTCTGGTTCTTCGGCCATCCCGAAGTCTACATCGTGGCCCTTCCGGCCTTCGGCATCGTGTCGGACCTGATCAGCACCCATGCGCGCAAGAACATCTTTGGCTATCGCATGATGGTCTGGGCCATCGTCGGCATCGGTGCGCTGAGCTTCGTCGTCTGGGCGCACCACATGTATGTCAGCGGCATGCATCCCTATTTCGGTTTCTTCTTCGCCACCACGACATTGATCATCGCGGTTCCGACCGCCATCAAGGTCTACAATTGGGTGCTGACGTTGTGGCGCGGCGACATCCACCTCACCATACCGATGCTATTTGCCCTGGCTTTCATCGTCACCTTCGTCAATGGCGGGTTGACCGGGCTGTTCCTTGGCAATGTCGTGGTCGACGTCCCGCTGTCGGACACGATGTTCGTCGTTGCCCATTTCCATATGGTCATGGGGGTCGCGCCGATCATCGTGATCTTCGGTGCGATCTACCACTGGTATCCGAAGGTCACCGGCCGGATGCTGAACGAGGCGCTGGGCCGGTTCCATTTCTGGGTCACCTTCCTCGGCGCCTACCTGATTTTCTTTCCCATGCACTACCTCGGACTGATGGGCGTGCCCAGGCGTTACAATGAACTGACCGATATGACGGTGATGACAGAATCGGCCCACCATCTGAACTCGTTCATCAGCATCATGGCGTTCATCGTCGGCTTTGCCCAGATTGTGTTCCTGTTCAATCTGATCTGGAGCATCCGTCATGGCCGCGAGGCCGGCGGCAACCCGTGGCGGGCCACGACCCTCGAATGGCAGACGCCGCAAACACCACCGGCCCATGGCAATTTCGGCAAAGACCTACCGATCGTCTATCGCTGGGCCTATGACTACAGCGTACCGGGCGCCAAGGAGGACTTTATCCCGCAAAACGTGCCGGGCTCCTTCGGTCCCTCCAAGGAGCCGGCATGAGCGTCATTCTGGTCTTCATGCTCGTGATCGCCGGCTTTGCCGGATGGTGGCTTTCCCACCAGCGGCTGATGACCAAGCCATGGCTCGAGCAAGGTATGGCCGGGGATTTTGTTGGTATGGAAGGATCGGCGCTGCCGACCGCCAAGATCGGCCTCGGCGTCTTCCTGGCGGTCGTCGGCTGTCTGTTCGCGCTGATCACCAGCGCCTACTTCATGCGCATGGCGCTGTCGGACTGGCAGGCGCTGCCGCTGCCGCGGCTGCTCTGGTTCAACACCGGCATGCTGGTCCTCAGCAGCATTGCGCTGCAATGCGCCTCGCTCGCGGCGCGCAAGGGTCAAATGGACATGGTTAGGCTCGGCCTTGCCACCGCCGGGTTCACGGCGCTCTCCTTCCTGATTGGACAGTTTATGGCCTGGCGCGAGCTGTCTGCCGATGGCTACTTTCTGGCTTCCAATCCGGCCAACAGTTTCTTCTACCTGCTTACCGGAATGCATGGCCTGCACATACTGGGCGGACTGGTGGGCCTGGGCAGAACAACCGCCGGCGCTTGGAACGGGGCAAGGCCGGCGCGGCTTCGCCTCAGCGTCGAGCTGTGCGCCATGTATTGGCATTTCCTGCTTTTCGTCTGGCTTGCCATCTTCGCGCTTCTGGCCGGCTGGGCCGCGACTTTCATCGATATTTGCCGGGGGTTACTGACGTAGGAGGAACGGGCGGATGGCAGAGACACTCACGCATATCGCTCAGACAGAGCCGCGGCCCGCAGGCTGGCAAGGCATCGCCGCCGACTGGTCCTCGGATCAGCGGGCGTTCAAGAACGTGTCATGGGGCAAGGCCATGATGTGGATCTTCCTGCTCAGCGACACCTTCATCTTCGGCTGCTTTCTGCTCTCCTATATGACCGCGCGCATTTCGACACGCGTGCCGTGGCCCAATCCCAGCGAGGTCTTTGCGCTTCGTATCGGCGGCTCGGATATTCCGCTGATCCTTATTGCCATCATGACTTTCGTGCTGATCTCAAGCAGCGGAACCATGGCCATGGCGGTCAATTTCGGCTATCGCCGCGACCGCCGCAAAACGGCAATCCTGATGCTTCTGACCGCAGCACTCGGTGCGACCTTTGTCGGTATGCAAGCCTTCGAATGGACCAAGCTGATCACCGAAGGCGTGCGGCCCTGGGGCAATCCCTGGGGCGCTGCCCAGTTCGGGTCAACCTTTTTCATGATCACCGGCTTCCACGGCACGCATGTGACAATCGGGGTGATCTTCCTGATCATCGTGGCGCGAAAGGTGTGGCGTGGAGATTTTGACTTTGGGCGGCCCGGCTTCTTTACCAGCCGCAGGGGCCGCTACGAGAACGTCGAGATCATGGGACTCTACTGGCATTTCGTCGACCTGGTCTGGGTCTTCATTTTCGCGTTCTTCTATCTTTGGTGAGAGGCAGATATGGCTGAAGCAACCGCAAACGGCCTCGGGCAACACACGCTGCACGCTACTCATGACGCGGCGACGACCGGCGCCCCCCCGGCAGAAGTTCATCAGGAGCACCCGATCAAGCTTTATCTGGTGGTCTGGGCATGGCTGTTCATTCTCAGCACCTGCTCCTATCTGATCGATTATTTCGGTCTGCACGGCTATCTCAGATGGTCGCTGATCCTGATCTTCATGATCCTCAAGGCAGGGCTCATCGTCGCCATTTTCATGCACATGGCCTGGGAACGGCTGGCGCTGACATACGCAATCATCCTGCCGCCCGTGCTGGTGTTGGTATTCGTGGCGATGATGGTCTTTGAAGCGGATTACACGCTTCTCACCCGGATGGCGTTTTTCGGGGCTGGGCCCTGACGCCAAATCGGAGTTCAGACCTTGTCGATGGCCGATCAGGATTCCGACGATGCTGCGGGCGGTCCGGTGCCGCCACCCTCGCCTTGAAACAATCGACGGTTGGGCCATCTTTATTCATACCGAAACGACGGAAGCGAAATGATTGCCGCGTTTTGACCTGCGTCGCGAACTCAGCAAGGGACGCCCAAAATGACAATCGCAAACAAACTGAAGGACTATATCGACCGGAAAGGGATTTCCTACGACACTGTCGCGCATCATCGCACGGCCACAAGCAGGCAGGCCGCTATAGCCGCGCACGTGCCCGGCAGCATAATGGCCAAATCGGTGCTCGTTCACCACGATCTGGGTTATGCGCTGGCCGTGGTCCCCAGCACACATAGGATCGAGGTCGGCGCGTTGCAGAAGGTCATGGACAAGAGTCTTGGACTCGCCACCGAAGATGAAGCGGTTTCGCTCTTTGACGATTGCGATACCGGCGCCATTCCGCCGATCGGCGCGGCCTACGATGTGCCGGTAGTCCTTGACGAAAGCCTTGGCAGTGCCGCCGATATCTATTTCGAGGGCGGCGATCACAGGACGCTGGTGCGTGTCAGCGGCAAGGATTTCTGTAACCTGACTATGGGCGCCCACCAGGCCCGCTTCAGCCATCCGGCTTACTGAAGCGGGAAAGGGCTCTGATCAACCTGCACGCACCGGTCCTCTTGCCGGCGCGGCAGGGAGTTCATCGAGGCGCCGGTCCGGCCGTCGGCGGCGGTTCCACGACCTTGCGGTAGACATGCCAGGTAGCGTGACCGAGGATCGGCAGCACGACCGCCAACCCCGCGAATACTGGCAGCGTGCCGATGATCAGGGCGACGGCGACAATCAGGCCCCATACCGCCATCACGATCGGGTTCGCCAGCACCACGCGCACCGAGGTGTGGATGGCTTCATAGGCGCCGACATCTCGCTCGAGCAACAACGGGAAGGCGACGACCGTCGTGCACAGCACGATCGCAGCGAAGACGAAGCCGATGGCGTGCCCCAGGATGATGAGCGTCCAGCCGCGTCCTGTGGCGAATATGTCATTGATGAAGCTGGAGAAGGATTGCGGTGGGGCGGGGCCGAACAGGTGTTGGTAAAACGCCTGCGCAGTCAAAAGCCAGGCGATGAAGATTGCAAGCAGCATGATCGCAACCGCGGCGATGGCTGGCAGCGCCGGAGAATTCCTGACCTCGAAGGCGGCCCTCCATGAGGCGTCTAGCCCGGCTTCCCGTCGCCGGCTGATCTCATAGAGGCCGATTGCGGCGAATGGACCAATTAGCGCAAATCCGGACACGAGCGGAAACAACAATGGGAGCGTGTTATTGCCTGATGTCCAGACTGCAAGCACGACCCCCGCAAGCGGGTAGATCAGGCAGAGAAAAATGATGTGCGACGGTTTGACCATGAAATCGTCGACGCCGCGCCTGAGCGCATCGAAAAGGTCGGTGACACCGATCTTGCGAATTCTGGTGTGCTCCAGCGTCTCGCTGGCGCCTGCTATGACGTGAAAGCTTGCCATGACCATTCCTCCAGACAGGTCTGGTAAGGCCGCGGTTTCACGGTGCTGCCGTTCTGCATGACTGGCCACGCAAACCGCGACCTGCACCAGGATCAATATACTCTCATGCGAGCGACTTGTCGCGCTTTGTAAGAAGGTTGGGTAAGAAGGCCCGGTCGCCTGTCTAGCTCTGGACGCCTTTCTTCGATATTCTCCTCAAGTCGAAGGTGAAGGGTCATGGACGGAAGGACAGTTCTCATACTCGGCCTTGGCGTCGTTGTTCTGCTGCTGCTGGGTTTTTGCGCACTGCCGACGTAATGTTTTGCGCCGGCGTCAACGGCCGGCTGATGCGATCGTACGCATTACAGTAGTGTCGGCAAGTAACGTTGCAAAGATCGCGAACAGGTAGAAAATCGAATAAGAAAACAACGCCTTTGCTTGCTTCATCTCCTTGTCGGGGATGGTGAGCACCTTGCAGGCGCGCCAGACGAATCCCGCACCCAAGACGGTCGAGACAGTCCCGTAATATCCGCTCGCGAATCCAAAGGCCCAGGGAAGCACGCCGATTGGCGCCAGAACCAGCGAATAGGCCAAGATTTGCTTTCTGGTCGAGGGTTGGCCAGCCACGTTCGGCATCATGGGGATGCCCGCCGCGGCGTACTCTCCGACCTTGAACAGGGCTAGCGCCCAGAAATGCGGTGGTGTCCAGAGGAAAATGATCAGGAACAGAATGATGCTTTCAATGCCGATGGCGCCGGTGGCAGCAGCCCACCCGATCACCGGAGGAAGAGCGCCTGCCGCGCCACCTATGACGATGTTCTGCGGTGTCGAGCGTTTCAGCCAGATCGTATAGATGACGACGTAGAAGAAGATGGTGAATGCCAGCAGCGATGCGGCAAGCCACCCCACCAGCACGCCGAGCACCGTCACCGAAAGTGCGGAAAGCACCAGACCGAAGCCGAGGGCTTCGCCTGGCGCGACGCGGCCCGACGGGATTGGCCGGTTGGACGTGCGAGACATCAACGCATCTATGTCCGCGTCGTACCACATGTTGAGCGCCCCGGCCGCGCCTGCTCCCATCGCAATCGCACTGATGGCGATCACCGCGATGACCGGATTCGTCGGGCCAGGCGCCGTCATTAGGCCCACGAAAGCAGTGAATACGGCAAGCGCCATGACCCGCGGTTTTAAAAGCGCGAAGAAATCACCCGCCGTCGCTTCCGGAAGGCGGATGACGATATCCTTGAGGCGGCTTTCCCTAGTCGACATCTCAGACCGATGGAAGCAAGAAACCTAGGCCATGATCCCGAACCGAAGGCACGCGTGAGCGAAATTGAAACCCGGTTTTTGCTTACGCGGCCCCTTCGGGTTCGGACGAGATCACGGCGAACGAGAGGATAGACGCATGGCGGAGGAGAAAGTCACTTGGAGAACGTTTTCAAATAGGCGATGACGTTGGTCACGTCTGCATCGTTCTTGAGGCCGGGAAACGCCATCTTGGTGCCTTTGACCATAGCCTTGGGATCGTGAAGATAGGTCATCAGTGTTGGTTCGTCCCATTTGACGCCGGATTTGCCGGCCGCAATCATGGCGTCGGAATATTTGAAACCGGGATGCGTACCGGCAGTGCGGCCGATGACGCCGTGCAGCGATGGACCGATCTTGTTCTTGTCCTCGTCCGCAATGTGGCAGGCCTTGCATTTGGTGAAGACCTTCTCGCCAGCCGCAGTATCCTGAGCCTGCGATGGATTGGCGACGAAGGTTGCAACAAACACGACGGCGAAAAATGCGGCTAAGCGCATGACTTTTTCCTCCCTGATCGTCAAATGCGCCTGAGACGATCTGGTATAAGCCAGCATCGCCAGCGAAGCGCCTTGTACGGCAGAACAGATTGTCCACTTCTCCCATATGAAATTGCGGCCTCTATATACCACGGAATCTGGCCGGCAGGTAGAAGAGGTCGACCTACAAAGGTTTAGGTTGTCCGCAGCGGATCAAGGCATAGCAGTGTTGCAGCTGCCGGCGAGCTGGCTGACCGCTTCATCAAATCCGGTCAGATCGAAATCGGCGTGGCCCCGCCCCGACAGCAGCCCGAAGCGCCACGAAAGCTGGAGCCGGTTCGCGGCGGCAAGGCGCTTTAT
The DNA here is from genome assembly GCF_006441005.1 of Mesorhizobium sp. B2-5-3. NCBI lineage: Bacteria > Pseudomonadati > Pseudomonadota > Alphaproteobacteria > Hyphomicrobiales > Phyllobacteriaceae > Mesorhizobium > Mesorhizobium sp. B2-5-3. Next base: position 464,804 of record NZ_VFUS01000004.1, on the reverse strand, counting down.
CCCGTCGGCGCCATCGCGCACCAGCATGCGGCCGCGCGGGCCGACCAACCAGCTCTCGTCGAACTTGTTGTCGCCGTCGACGGTGACCGACATGGTGATCTTGCGATTGGCCGAGACGGTGTCGTTCAATTGCAGCCATTCGGTCCAGCGCGGTTGGCTTTCCGGGCGGCAGGCGATGGTCAGGATCGGGCTATAGCTCAGGGCGCCACCGCCGGTGATCAGCTTGTTGGTGGCATGGACCGAAGCCGTGACAAGGCCGTCATCGTCCGTGCCGATGCGCCAGGTGCCGGCATCGGCCTGGGCGAAATCGCAGGCAAGGGCCAGGACGATCGCCAAGGCGACGACGCGTCGCGTTTCGAAGAATAGGCTCAACCGCCCCTCCAACAACCCTGTGGTTTGCAGCAGGAGCGCAGATAGTGATCAATGCTTGGTATCGACAATGGTCACCGTCCGCGAAACGGATTGGCTGTTGCAGTTTCGCAACGAAAAAGGCCGCCTCGAGGGGCGGCCTTCGTCAGTTCCATCAACTCGGGATTTACTCGGCGTCCTTGGCGGCCTTTTTCTTCGGCGCTGCCTTCTTCTTCGGCTCTTCCGCGTCGTCGCTCTTCTTGTCTTCAGTCTTCTTCGACGCGGCCTTCTTCGCCGGCTTTGCCTTGGTCGCCGTCTCGGCTTCCTCGTCGTCGGCCATCAGCTCTTCCTTGCTGACCTTGACGTCGGTAACCGAGATCTGCCCGAGCAGGTGATCGACCACCTTCTCCTCGAACATTGGCGCGCGCAGCGCGTTCAGCGCCTCGGGATTGTTGCGGTAGAACTCGAAGGCTTCCTGCTGCTGGTTGGCCGGGAAGCGACGAACCTGCTCGAACAGGCCGCGCTGCAATTCCTCGTCCGACACGGTGACCCCGGCCTTCTCGCCGATCTCGGCCAGCACGAGGCCAAGGCGCACGCGGCGCTCGGCGAGCCGCATATATTCGGCGCGCGCTTCTTCCTCGGTCGTCTCTTCATCGGCGAAGGTGCGGCCGGCCGCTTCCAGATCGCGGTTGACCTGCGCCCAGATGTTGTTGAACTCGGCCTCGACAAGCCTCGAAGGCGCCTCGAACGAATAAGCCGCGTCAAGCTGGTCGAGCAGCTGGCGCTTGACCTTCTGGCGCGTCATCGAGCCGAACTGGCTCTCGATCTGGCCACGCACCACATCGCGCAGGCGCTCCAGCGATTCCAGGCCGAGGTTCTTGGCGGTCTCATCGTTGATTTCGAGTTCGCCCGGCTTGGACACTTCTTTGACCGTGACGTCGAAAGTCGCTTCCTTGCCGGCCAGATGCGCCGCCTGGTAGTTTTCCGGGAAGGTCACGGTGACCTGCTTTTCATCGCCGGCTTTGGCGCCGATGAGCTGATCCTCGAAGCCCGGAATGAATTCCTTGGAGCCAAGCACCAGCGGCTGATCCGTGCCGGCGCCGCCGGCAAAGGCCTCGCCGTCGATCTTGCCGACATAGTCGATTGTGACGCGGTCGCCTTCGGCCGCCTTGCCGGTCTTCGGCTCGTAGCTGCGCGCCGATTCGGCGACGCGCTTGACCTGCTCGTCGATCTCCGCGTCAGGGACGTCGAACACCTGGCGCGTCACCTTGATGTCGGAAAAATCCTTGATCTCGATGGGCGGGATGATCTCGTAGTTAAGGCGGAATTCGAAGTCGGCGCCGCCGGCCAGGATCTTCTCGGCTTCCTTCTCGTCCTCGGTCATGATGACTTCGGGCTGCATGGCGGCTTTTTCGCCGCGGCCCGAAATGATCGACCGGGTCGAATCGTTGAGGATCTCGTTGACCACTTCGGCCATGAACGACTTGCCATAGACCTTGCGCAGGTGCTGCACCGGCACCTTGCCGGGACGGAAGCCGTTGATGCGAACCTTATTCCTGGCGTCCGTCAGCCGCGCCATCAGCTTGGCTTCCATGTCACCAGCCGGCACGGTGATCTTGATCTCGCGCTTGAGACCGGAATTGAGTGTTTCGGTGACCTGCATCGTAAAACCTTTGTTTTCACCAATGAGGCTGCCAAACGGCTCTCTGCCGTTCACAGCCTGCCGGTATAATCTTGCCGGGAATGGCTTTTGGTACGGAACCTGGCGATTTGACCTGAAATACGGCTCAAACTCTTCCAAACTGCGTTCCAAAATGTGAATAAGTCTTTGTTTTTCCTACTTCTTATCACATTTTGCAGAAGCGGATCGTCGCGTCCCGTCACATTCGACACGCCTTTTGTCACAGGCGAGGCCAATTTTCAACCATCTTCGCGTTTAGGCGAACAACCATCATTTCGGCCCTGACATTGACAGAATGATGGCTAATGGGATCGCCAGACCGTGCGGGCGTGACGGAATTGCCAGACCCTCAGGTCGCGGCTGGCGGCTGCCGCGATATTCAAAGGACGATGCGGTATTCCACCTCACTCCCAAGACCTCGACAAGGCCGCCGAGGCTCTGCTACAGCCCGCCCGAGGCGCGTGTGGTGGAACTGGTAGACACAGCAGGTTTAGGTCCTGCCGCCGCAAGGCTTGGGGGTTCGAGTCCCTTCACGCGCACCACTGCCGCATGGCATCGGATAGTCCACTAGCGCACAGGCGCTGGCAGGAAATCAGGACACTGCCTAGGCGAGCTTCTTGATACGTCCCTTGTCGAGGCGGAAGATGCCATCGTTACCGCCTTGGCGCTGGAAATCATCCTGCAATTCGTCCCATGTGCCAAGATACTGACCGCAGTCGTCGCACCGGATGCCCGTCGAAGGTTCGGCATCGGCAGGAATCCGCAGCCTTATTGTGCCGCAAAAAGGACACTCCAACTGGTGATCCAAGTACCCGGTCGCCATGGGCTTTCCATCTTTCTGAATGCCACCGCCAGCGTCGAGAATATACCTACCACGCAACACAATCCAGTGGCGAGACGCTAGCGCCTAAAGGACGCCCCTGAGGTCGATTAGACGTAAGCTTCCAAGGCTTGAGCCTTCGAGGCCGCACCGCCCTCCCCGTTCAAGCTATGGATGGCAGCCCACCCCTGCACACCTTAATATAGAGGCTCCTGAAACAGCGTCTTGTCGCCGTCCACCAGCGCCTTGATCTGGGCGGTGCCGTCGCTGGCCAGTGCAAGACGGATCCCGAACGGGCGTACCCGCATGTCGTTCTGGATTGCCATCCCCTCGCCTTCCGGCAGGTAGAACCGTTCGATGCCGTAATCCGGCGCGATCGTCAGTCCCTCGCCGCGAAGATCCCAGCCTCCGGCGACATGACCGCGAATATCGGCCTCGTCGGCACCGGTCGGTGTCGGCGCCGCGCCGAACCACGCGGCGCTCGGCGTCCAGTAGCCGTCGGCGTTCTTCTTCAGACGGACGACGATCGAGGTGTCGTCGCTGGAAAGTTTTCCGGCCGGGATGTTGGCGATCATCTTCACCGGTATGCGCGAGATGTCGTAGCCGAGGATGATATAGTCGCCGCGCAGCAGGTCGCGCGGATCGACAGGCTCGATCTTCAGCAGCACTTCCTTGCCGCTGCGCAGGATCGCCGCCCGGCCGGCGATGATCCAACCCAGAAAGCCGATCTGGACGAGCGCCAGCACCAGCGCCAAGATAACGAGCCTCTTTCCGGTCATCATGCCGTGGCTCCTCCGGTGGCCGGATCCTTCATGCGTTTCTCCACGCGGATGATGACGATCGCCAGGATGCCAAGCAGCACCGCCGCGGCAAGGAAGAAGCCGGCGGTGTCGAGCATCGACTGCAGGGTCACGACATAGATCATGGCGAGTTCGAAGGCGAAGCCGAGATAGGCAAGCCAGCGCAGGCCACGGCTCTCGCGCCCCGCGAGCACAATGGCGGCGACAATGCCGGCCAGCGCGACGACCGAAGCAATGGCGAAGCCTCTGTCGTAGCTGCTTTCGCCGGCCAGTTCGAACTGGATGATGGCCAGTCCGGTGAGGAAGCCAAGCAGAGCATGCAGCGGCAAGCGGCCGCCAAGCTGCACGATCCGGTCTACCGGTTCCGGCGCGAAGAGGGAAGCCACGAACAACAATACCGATACGATGACCAGCGGGATCGCCACCGGCAGCGTCTCGTGATCCACGGCGACCAGCACAAGATAGAAGAGCAGCGACAGGATGATCAGGTGCCGCGCCGCCTGGCTGCGGGTCCAGAACGAGACGGCAAACAGCACAGCCGCCATGACGAGGAAGAGATGCGGAAATTCGCTGCGATTGAAATAGTCGAACCCTTTCAGGAACAGCCAGGCGTCGGCGATGCCGACCGCGGCGACGGTCAGCGGGTTGGACCGCAGCGCCACCGCCGCCAATGCGGTGCCGGCGCCCCAGGTGATCAAGGCCGAGGCCTCGTCGCCCGACAGATGGTACATCTGGCCGATCAGCGCGATCGAACCGCCGAAAGCCGCCGCCGCCACGATCCACAACGCCTCGCCGATCGCCCCGTGGTCGCGGGTTTTCAGCACTGCACCGCCGACATAGCCGCCAAGGATGACGGCAAAGAGCGCGGCAACGCGCGCCAGCCGCGGGATGGCTTCCCAGTTGGCGGCGACGAAGATCAGGATGGCCGCGCCGAACAGCAGCGCCGCCATCATCGCCAGGATCGAACCGAAGCTCAACGACTGGCGCGCGTTGATCTCGACGTCGCGCCGCAATGCATCGGCCGTCGGGGCGTCGATCAGTCCGGCCTCAAGCCATCGCGCAATGTCCGACCTGACCCGTGTCGCGTAGCCCGCCATGCTTCCCCCTGCTGCTTGGTCGGTTTTTCAGCTGGAGCTGCCAAACCGTTGACGTCACGGCACTTTCTGATTCTGGCTTCTTTGTGTCAGGTCCGCGAAGGCTTGTTAATGTTGCATTGCACAATTTGCATTGCTGCCATGCAGCCATAGCGCTTTTAAATCGATATGGGCCCGCCTATTTATGGTTTGTACACAAACGGAATGATCCGCAAGAAAAGACGAAACGAGAAATACCATGAACCTGATCCGCAACTACCGCAACTGGCGCCGCTACCGGGACACAGTTTCCGAGCTGAGCCGCCTGAGCAACCGTGAACTGACCGACCTCGGCATCAGCCGCAGCGACATTCCTTACGTCGCTCGCAAGGCGGTCTAATCCTTCGGACCGCGAATGGTCCGAACCAGTTTCGAGAAGAGCATGACAATGAACCTGATCCGCAACTATCGTAACTGGCGCGTTTATCGCGAGACGGTTACCGAGCTGGGTCGCCTTTCCAACCGCCAGCTGCACGATCTCGGCATCGTCCGCGACGAAATCAAGATCATCGCCCGCCAGGCGATCTAACAACGGAATTTCGCCAGGGTCGACCTCCTCCCCGACCCTGACGAATACGGTCACCCCTTACCTCCTCCCAAGGGTTGACCACCAAAACGGCGCCCGCCGCACCTCCTCCCGCGGCGGGCGTTGTTTCTCGGAGCAAAACGAGTTTTGCTCCAGAGGCTTCGCCCCTCTTCAAAATGGCGAAAAGAATTTCGTCAAAGCCGACCTCCTCCCCGGCGATGACGGATAGGCCCGACCTTCACCTCCTCCCGAAGGTTGGCCACCCAAACGGCGCCCGCCGCACCTCCTCCCGCGGCGGGCGTTGTTTCCCCGGAGCAAAACGAATTTTGCTCCAGAGGCTTCGCCCCTTTTCAAACGGCGAAAGGAATTTCGTCAAAGCCGACCTCCTCCCCGGCGATGACGAATACGGTCGGCCTTCACCTCCTCCCGAGGGTCGACCCCCAAAACGACACCCGCCGGACCTCCTCCCCCGGCGGGTGTTGTTGTTTTCAGGGCAGCCTTCGCCTTCGCCGCCGCGGCATGTTCCAGGTGCGGCAATTGCAATCGTCCCGCCAAGCGATTATTCCGGCGCTCATGAGCAAAAAACCTATTCACATCATCGGCGGTGGCCTCGCCGGATCCGAAGCAGCATGGCAGGCAGCCCAAGCCGGCGTTCCCGTTGTGCTGCACGAAATGCGGCCCGTTCGCGGCACAGAGGCGCACAAGACCGACGGCTTGGCCGAACTCGTTTGCTCCAATTCTTTCCGCTCCGACGACGCCGAGAACAACGCCGTCGGTCTTTTGCATGCCGAAATGCGGCTGGCCGGCTCGCTGATCATGAGCGCCGGTGACGCCAACCAGGTGCCAGCCGGCGGCGCGCTGGCCGTGGACCGCGACGGATTTTCCGACGCGGTGACGGCCAGGATCGAGGCCCATCCGCTGATCTCCATCCAGCGCGAGGAGGTTCCCGGCTTGCCGCCGGTCGAATGGGACCAGGCCATCATCGCCACCGGCCCGCTGACCGCACCGTCGCTTGCCCAATCGATCGCCGAGGCAACCGGCGCCGATGCGCTCGCCTTCTTCGACGCCATCGCGCCGATCATTCATTTCGACACGATCGACATGGACACCTGCTGGTTCCAGTCGCGCTACGACAAGGTCGGGCCCGGCGGCACCGGCAAGGACTACATCAACTGCCCCATGGACAAGGACCAGTATCTTGCCTTCGTGCAGGCACTGGTGGACGGCCAGAAAACAGAATTCAAGCAATGGGAAGGCACGCCCTATTTCGACGGCTGCCTGCCGATCGAGATCATGGCCGAGCGTGGCGTCGAGACGCTGCGCTACGGGCCGATGAAGCCGATGGGCCTGACCAATGCGCACAATCCAACCGTCAAGGCCTACGCCGTCGTGCAACTGCGGCAGGACAATGCGCTGGGCACACTCTACAACATGGTCGGCTTTCAGACCAAATTGAAGCACGCCGAGCAGGTGCGCATTTTCCGCACGATTCCTGGTCTGGAGAACGCCGAATTCGCCCGCCTCGGCGGCCTGCATCGCAACACCTACATCAACTCGCCGACCTTGCTCGACGCCTCGCTGCAGCTGAAGTCGCGCCCGGGCCTGCGTTTCGCCGGCCAGATCACCGGTTGCGAAGGCTATGTTGAAAGCGCCGCCATCGGCCTGCTCGCCGGCCGCTTCGCCGCTGCCGAGCGGCTCGGCCACGCGCCGTCGCTGCCGCCACTCACCACGGCGTTCGGAGCGCTGCTCAACCACATCACCGGCGGACACATTGTTTCAGACGACGAGCCGGGAAAGCGCTCTTTCCAGCCGATGAACGTCAATTTCGGCCTGTTCCCGCCTGTCGAGGCGGTGAAGATCGAAGGCAAGCGCCTGCGCGGCAAGGACAAGACGGTCGCCAAAAGGCACGCGATCACGTCGCGTGCGCTGGGTGATTGCCGGCAATGGCTGGGGCTGCCGGCGCAAGCTCAAGCGGCGGAATAGCCTTTCAGATTGGCTTGCCGCGGAAAGTAGGATAGTATCCTACTCGCTCGATCATTGGAGTCATCGCTTGGAACCAGCCGAGAAACTGTCCGTCACCGTCACGCCCGCCATGGCGCGCATGATCCGCGAAAAAGTCGAGGACGGTTCCTTCGGCTCGGCGAGCGAAGTCATTCGCGCAGCACTTCGCGCTTTCCAGCGCGAAGAGGACGAGCATGCCGAACGCATGGCGTCGATCCGGGCGCGGGTAAAATCTTCGATTGAGGACACAAGGCCGAACCTTTCCGGAAAAGAGGTTCGCGACCAGCTTAAGAAATTCGCTGAGCAATATTCGAGCCGCATTGATGATTCGGCGGCTTGAGGTCGAGTATCGCGAAAGTGCCAAAGACGATCTTACCAACATTTTCAGATACATAGTTGAGTCGGGCGGAAGCCCCAACGCGGCGCTGAGATTCGTGCTTCGAATTGAAGACCATTGTCAAAACATCGGCAACGCACCTCGTGGCGGTCGCCTGCGCGACGACATCGTGCCGGGACTGCGAACCGTTCCGTTCGAGCACTCCGCCGTCATAGCCTATAATCGAGAGCGACATCATTCGCGTCGTCAACATCTTCTACAGTGGCCGCGACTACGAGACATTGATGCGAGATGGCGGATCGAGTGGCCTTTCCTAGAAAGGGCTACGAAATAACTACTCGGCCGGCTCGGCACGCGCCGGTCGCAGCCCGGGCTTCCCGGCCTCACCCGGATTTCGCCTGACATAGGCTGCTTTCAGGCTCTCGGAGGTTTCGCGCGAGCCGTCATGGCTCCAGCCGGGCGGCTTGATCAGGTAGTTCAGGCGGTCGCTCAGGGTCAGATCAGGTGCGAAGGCATCCCTGAACATGCCGATCCATTCGTGGAAAGCCACTTTCAGCGGATTGAAGGTGCCAAGATTTTTCACGATGCCGTAGCGCGGGCGGTCCTCTTCCAACTCTTCGACGAAGGTGGCGAACATGCGGTCCCAGATGATCAACGTGCCGGCGTAGTTGGCGTCAAGGTAGCGCGGATTGGTGGCGTGGTGGACGCGGTGGTGCGAGGGCGTGTTGAAGACGAATTCGAACCAGCCCCACATCTTGCCGATCGTCTCGGTGTGGATCCAGAACTGCCAGATAAGGTTGAAGCCGAAGGTGAAGGCAATCACCGCCGGATGGAAGCCGAGCAGCACCAGCGGCGCCTGCAGCACGAACATGAAGGTGAACAGGCCCGTCCAGCTCTGCCTGAGTGCCGTCGACAGATTGTAGTGCTGGCTGGAATGGTGGTTGACGTGCTCGGCCCACACCCAGCGCACCCGATGCGCGATGCGGTGGTAGATGTAGTAGCGCAAATCATCGAGCAGGAAGGCCGCCAGGAACACCCAGATCGACAGGCCGAGGTTGAAGAAACGGAACTGCCAGAGCCACAGCAGCGCCCAGTAGGAGACGACGCCGAGCAGCAGCCCGGCGACGACATTGCCGGTGCCCATCATCAGGCTGGTCAGCGTGTCGTGCGTCTCGAACGAGCCCTTGGCCCGGCCGGTGCGCACCAGCCACAGCTCGATCAGGATGGCGGCAACGAAGAACGGGATGGCGAGCTGGGTAACCTGCGGGAAATTGTAATCGCCCATCACGCGGCCTCCTTGGTCGAACTAGGATGCTGCGGCTGAAGAACTCTTAGCACAGCGTGCGCGTCGGCAGCGTTAGCGAAGGTGAAGTGACCGCCTTTCCAGGTGAAATCGGCAAGGCGCAGCGCAATCGTCCCGGCACCATCGTCACTCCGCGCCAATACATCGCGCGGCGTGATGATACGCGTCAGGAAACGATCTCCGATGGCATGGACGATGCCAAGGCGCCCTCGCCCGAGTTCCAGGAACGCGGTTCGGCCATCGGATGTGAGGTGGATGGCGGCCGCCGGTTCATCCGGAAAATCCTCGGCAAAACGCTCTCGCGCCTGCTCTGCATCGGCCAGCCTGGCCTTGCGGCTGCCGCCGGTGAAATGAACGGCGGCGACCGACAACGCGATGCCGAATACGACGATCACGACCAGCACGGGCAGGCTCATGGACAGGCATCTCCTCCAGCCGGCCTGTTGTCTTGGCAACAGTTCCGGTTGAGCGATCCCTTATCACAATTGACGTTTACGTCAAACTGCTGGCCAGCCCACCATGGCGCGACGCAGCATGAGCCAGTGGCGGCGCATGGTCGAGAGTCGCACCGTGCCGTTGAGCGGCGGACCGCGTTCCATTTTCGTCAGGTAGGCTCGTGACAGGACCAGTGGCAGAAAGGCCGGGCGCAGCGAAGCCGGCAAATCCGATGCGCCTTTCTCGAAGGCCGAGAGATGCTCCCGCGCCAGCGCGATCATGGCGGCGACGGCGCGCTGCGCACCTGGTCCACCATGGTCGGTGACGAATTCCTCCGGAGACGAACCCGCCGCGGCCAGGATATCGGCCGGAACAAAACACTGTCCGCGACTGCGGTGCAGCGGCAGCAGGAGCAACAGTCCCGTAATCGCCTGCGCGCAACCGGCCCTACCGGCCAGTTCGGCGAAACGTGGCGCCACTCCTGGATCCAGCACCATTGCCGCCAGTTGAATAAGCGCGGCTGCCGTTTCGCCGCAATAGCCTTCGAGATCGGTTCGCGACGGCATCGGGTCGTCATAGAGGTCGAAGATGCGGGCCTCGAGCATATTCTCGAATGCCTGTTTCGGCAGGCCGTACCTGGAAATCGTGGCCTTCAGCACATCCGCGATCGGATGGCCCGTCTCGGACCCTTCGGCTGCGATGACATCGCGCCACCATTGCAACCGCACCTCGCCCGGCAAGGCCTCGCGGATGCGATCCCGAATGCCCGCGATTTCGGCATTGAAGGCGTAGAGCGAAAACAGCGCTTCGCGCTTGTCCGTCGGCGCGTAGAGCGCGCTGAGATAGCGGTCATGGTCGGCGGCGCGCACGGCGCCCATGACGATTTCGCCCTTTTGGTCCACGTCAGTCGACGGCGATCAGCGCGGCGGCTACCGCGCGATCCTCTGCGAGCAGGACATTATATGTCCGCACCGCTGCACCGGTCGCCATCGGGTCGGCGGCTATGCCCGCGGTCTTCAAGGCGGCGCGAAGCCCCGCCGGCAAGGGTCGTAAATCCTTGCCCGTGCCGACCAGCAGGATTTCGATCTTCTCGGCCTGGGCCAGCAGCCGTTCGAAATCCGCCACCGTCAGCGCAGATGGGTCCGCCGGCTCCCAGCCATGGATACCCGACGGCAGGCACAGAAGCGAACCGCGATGCGACATGTCGGCGAAGCGGAAGCCGCCATTGCCATACGCCTCGATAGGGGCGCGGCCGGGGAAATGCGCCTCGCGGATGACGATGCCTTTGGCCATCCCTGCCGATCCGCCCTTCGGGTCGCGCGTCAGGTCGCGACCGCCTTGCCGCCGCCGACCGGCTTTTCCTCGTCCGAGCTCGTGGCCTGCGGCCGCAGCTTGAACAGGATCAGCAGCGGCGCGGCGATGAAGATCGACGAATAGGTGCCGAAGATGACGCCGAACAGCATTGCCATCGTGAACGAGCGGATCACCTCGCCGCCGAACAGCACCAGTGCCAGGAGCGCCAGGATCGTCGTCACCGAGGTCAGCGTCGTTCGCGACAGCGTCTCGTTGATGGCGTTGTTGAGGAGCTGCGGCAGCGGCATCTTCTTGTATTTCCTGAGATCCTCGCGAACGCGGTCATAGACCACGATCGTGTCGTTCAGCGAGTAGCCGATGATGGTCAGGATCGCCGCCAGCGACGATTGGTTGAACTCCAGCCCGGTTATAACGAAGAAGCCTATGGTCATGACCACGTCATGGACCGTCGCCACGATGGCGCCGACCGCGAACTGCCATTCGAAGCGGAACCAGACATAGATCAGGATACCCACCAGCGCGACCAGCATGGCGATCGTGCCTTGCTTGGCCAGTTCTCCTGACACGGTCGGTCCCACCACCTCGACGCGGCGGAAATCGTAATTGTCCTGCAACTCGCCACGAACCTTGTCGATGACGGTCTGCTCGGCATTCTCGCCGCCGTCCTGCGTGCCGACACGGATCAGCACGTCATTCGGCTCGCCGAACTGCTGCACCTGCACTTCGCCGATATTCAGTTCCGAGAGCCTGGCTCTGATGTCGGCAAGATCGGCATTGCCGCTCTTGGACTTCACCTCGATCAGCGATCCGCCCTTGAAATCGATGCCGTAATTGATGTCGACGGTCATGAACAGCACCACCGACAGGACCGACAGCAGGCTCGACAGCGCGAAGGTCCAGCGGCGGATGCCCATGAACGGGATCTTCGTGCCGGGCGGAATGAAGGTCACCGGCGCCCGCGGCAATTCCTTCGGGCGCGCGCGGCGCAGCCAGATGGACACCAGCAGCCGGGTAAAGGTGAAGGCGGTGAACACCGTGGTCAGGATGCCGATGGCGTAGGTGATGGCAAAGCCCTTCACCGGCCCCGTTCCGAGATAGAACAGCACCACGGTCGCGATCAGCGAGGTGACGTTGGAATCGACGATCGTCGCCAGCGCCTTCGAGAAGCCGGTGTCGATCGCCTGGATCACCGAGCGTCCGGCGCGCCGCTCCTCGCGGATGCGCTCATAAATCAGCACGTTGGAATCGACGGCCATGCCGATGGTCAGCACGATACCGGCAATGCCTGGCAAGGTCAGTGTCGCGCCAAGCAGCGACAGCAGTCCGACGATCATCGCCACGTGCACCGCCAGCGCGATGTTGGCGAGGAAGCCGAGGAAGCCGTAGGCGACGAACATGAAGGCGACGACAAGGATAGAGCCGATGATGCCGGCGACCTTGCCGGCATGGATCGAATCCTGGCCGAGGCCCGGACCCACCGTGCGCTCCTCGATCACGGTCAGCTTTGCCGGCAGCGCGCCTGCGCGCAGCAGGACCGCGAGGTCATTGGCGCTCTCGGCCGTGAAATTGCCTGAGATCTGGCCGCTGCCGCCCAGGATCGGCTCGCGGATCTGCGGCGCCGAAATCACCTGGTTGTCGAGGATGATGGCGAACAGCTTGCCGACATTCTGCGATGTCGCCTGCCCGAACCGTGTCGCGCCGCGCGAGTTGAAGGTGAAGGAAACCACCGGCTCGTTGGTCTGCGAGTTGTAGGTTGCGGTCGCTTTGGAGAGGTCTTCGCCGGAAACGATGACGCGGTTTTCGATCAGGTAGGGAACCGGCGGATCGTCCTGCGAATAGAGGATCGATGAACCGGCCGGCGGACGGCCCTTCAGCGCATCCTGCACCGGCATAGACTGGTCCACCATCTGGAAGGTCAGCTTGGCGGTCTGGCCGATGATTTCCTTCAGCCTTTGCGGGTCCTGCAAACCGGGCACCTGCACCAGGATGCGGTCATCGCCCTGCCGCTGCACGATCGGTTCGGTGGTGCCGAGTTCATTGACGCGGCGTTCGACGACTTCGATCGACTGTGCCAACGCAGCCGAGGTGCGATATTTTATGCCGGCGTCGGTGACGGTGAATTTGAGCAGGCCGGGCTCGGAATCATCCAGCGCCATCTCCTGGACGGACCCGCCGGTGAACAGGCTTGCGGCGACCGGATCGGTCAGCGGCTTCAGTGCCGTCTTGGCCGCATCGAGCTGGTTCGGGTCCTGTATGCGGACCTGTACGGTCCTGCCCGTGCCCGCCAGGCCGGTATAGCCGATCTTGGCCTCGCGCAGCAGCGTCCTGATCTCGTCACGCGTCGTCTCCAGCTGCGCCTTGACCAGATCGTTCTGATCCATCTGGAGCAGGATGTGCGAGCCGCCCTGCAGGTCGAGGCCGAGCGTCATCTGCCGCTTGGGCACCCAGCTCGGAAGCTGCGCCAGCGTGCTTGCGGGAATGAGATTGGGCGCGGCGAGGACCACTGTGGCGGCCACGGCCAGCCAGATCAGGATCATCTTGAAGCGCGAGAAATAAAGCATCAGTTCTTATCCGTTCAGGCGTACAAGCGGCAGCATTCCGCCATCGGTTCGGTTCGCGGGCCCGTTTCTCATTCTGAGCACGGCCGGCCCTATCGTGCTTCTTCAGCGATTGTCAATCTTGCCGGCAATGGGCCGGTTCGCAACAGCATGGCGATGGTGTTGGCTTCCCGGACAGTGAAATTGCCCGAGACTTGACCGTAACCACCATCGATGGGCTCGCGAATGACAGGTACTGAAATCACGTGGTCATCCAGGATCACAGCCAATGGCTTGCCCACATTTTGCGTTGTAACCTGTTTGAACCGTGCCGCGCCTTTGGCGCCAAACCGGAACACGACAACCGGTTCGTCATTTTGCTGCCCACTGTAAGTTGGGCGGGCGTCGAGCACGTCCTTATCCGAGAGGATGACCCGATTCTCGACCAGGTAAGGAACGGGCGGATCGTCCTGCGTATACACCACCAGCGAGCCAACAGGCGGGGAACCGCTGATCGCATCGTTCACCGGCATCGAAAGGTCAACCAAATGGAAGCTCAGGCGACCAGGCCGGGTGAGAATTTTTTCCAGCGTTTGCCGATCGGCGATGTCTGACGTCTGAACAAGTATGCCGTCTTGGTCCGCTGGTTGGGCCACCGTGCCGGCGACACGCAGATCTTGGAGACGATTTTTGATGACCTTAATCGACTGAGAAATCGCGTTAGAGGTCTGATACTTCAAACCCGCATCCGTCAGCGTGAATTTGAGCAAGCCGGCTTTGCCGGAATCCAGCGTCATTTCCTGAACGCGGCTGTCCGGGGCAACATCCGTTACAGTCTTGAGCGCTGTCTTTGCGGCCTCAAGCTGAGCCGGATTCGTGATGCGCACCTGCAAGGTCCTGCCCGACACAGCAAGCCCCGTGTAGCCGATCCTGGCCTCCATCAGAAGCGCCCGGACATCGCCACGCGCAATCTTCAGCCGGCCGTCGATCACATCAGCCACCACCAGATGGAGCAGGAGATGCGAACCGTCTTGGCCTGCTCGAACGACTGCCGGACTATCGGCAGGCCGTTCGGGCCGCATGGCATGCGGACTGGCGGCGAAAAGGTTGGACGCGTCGAAGACGGTCATCGTGGCTACGGCAAGCCACGTCAGCATCATCTTCAGGCGCCAAAAATGAGACATATGCCGTCGCTTGTCAGGGCCCCGTCCGCGGATCGCTCCGCCTGGAATTTGGTTATTTCTTGGCGTTCTGGTTCGCTACCGGCTCGCCCTTGACGCGCACGTCGGCGATCGTCGAGCGCAACGCCGTCACCTTCGTGCCGCCACCGAGGTCGATCTCGAGCTCATGGTCGTCGATCACCTTGGTCACCTTGCCGACGAAGCCGCCGCCGGTGACGACCGTGTCGCCGCGGCGCACGGCCGCCAGCATCTCGCCGCGCTTCTTCAGCTGCGTGCGCTGCGGCCGGATGATGAGAAAATACATGATCACGAAGATCAGGACGAACGGCAAAATGCTGATGAACATGTCGGGAGAAGCCCCAATGCCTTGGGCATATGCCGGTGTCACGAACATCGAGGTACTCCTGAATTTTGAAAACAGCCGCCAAACGGTTCAGTGGATTTGGCAGCCCCGCGAAATTTGGCCGGAATATAGTCGGTAAAGTTGCCAATGCAACTGCGTGGCCGGGCAAATCGGCTGCTTTTCCGGCCTGTTCGCCCGTGTTAGAGCATGACCGCGAAAAGCGCGAGCGGGTTTTCGCAAAAGATCGCGCTGTAACAAACGGTTGCAGCGAGTTTCGAAACCGTCGGGATCGAACCCGGCCACACCTTCCCTCGCGGAACCAGAGCAAAAGACCTGAGATGACCGATACCAGCATCGACGCATTGAACCAGAAACTCGACCGCCTGATCGAGGCGGTCAGCCGCCTCGCCCCGCCGCCTGTGCCCGAAACCGACCTTGGCGGAGCCGATTGCTTCGTCTGGCAGGCGGATCCGGGTTATCTGGAGCCGGTGCGCAAGGTGAACCGCGTCGACATCGGCCTGATCCGCGGCGTCGACCGCGTGCGCGACATCCTCGTCGACAACACGGAGCGCTTCGCCTCCGGCTATGCCGCCAACAACGTGCTTTTGTGGGGCGCGCGCGGCATGGGCAAATCGTCGCTGGTCAAGGCTGTGCATGCCGCAATCAACGCCTCGCCGAAACTCGACCGCCCGCTCAAGCTGATAGAGATCCATCGCGAGGACATCGATACGCTGCCGAAGCTGATGACGCTGCTGAAGGCCGCGCCTTACCGCTTCATCCTGTTTTGCGACGACCTCTCCTTCGACCATGACGATACCTCCTACAAATCATTGAAGGCAGCACTCGAAGGCGGCGTCGAAGGCCGCCCGGCCAATGTCATTTTCTACGCCACGTCGAACCGCCGCCATCTTCTGCCGCGCGACATGATCGACAATGAGCGCTCCACCGCCATCAATCCGTCCGAGGCGGTCGAGGAGAAGGTTTCGCTCTCCGATCGCTTCGGCTTGTGGCTCGGCTTCCACAAATGTTCGCAGGACGAATATCTCGAAATGGTCAACGGCTACGCCAGCCATCATGGGCTCGACATCGACCCCGGGCAGTTGCGCGCCGAGGCGCTGGAATGGGCGACGACACGCGGCAGCCGCTCGGGCCGCGTCGCCTGGCAGTTCACGCAGGACCTCGCAGGCCGGCTCGGCAAGCCGTTGAAGGATTAGGCGCGGCTCACCGAGTGACGGCAGGAGCCGGCCACAAAAGTTTCGTGGCCGACCCGTCCGGGGACGCCGGTTTCTATATCGTGTTCATTCCCGCACAGGCTTTATGCTTCCCAGAACCATGGGAATATCGGTTTGTATCCCGAGTGTATCGGTCGCCCAGGCCTGCATTTCTGGTGAAGCATCACCTGATTTCAGGATGGAAATGGCCAGCTCGGACATGTCTGTGGGCGGCTTGGTATTGATCACCGCATAGGAGAAATAGCCGGCCAAAGCGGCACTTGCGATCGAAATGACCGGCGCAACGATTAAAGCAGTTGCTCGTACATGCGATTGCCAGCGATGCGTTGGGCTGGAGGACGGAAGTTCATCCTCTTCGACAGATTCAATCATTCCACTCTCCTTGCAGAGCGTCGAGAATGACTTTCCTCTACATTAGTTAAAATGCAGATAACCGCTTTTCTGACTGCGGCCCCGGTTTTGGAACGACAACATACATTGAGACAACGACGTGCATCCAGCAACCAACTGAAAAAGCCCGCTCCTTGCGGGGCGGGCTGAGCCGGCGGGCCGGACTGGAGGTCAGGCGGCCCGCAAATCGCTTTTTTTATTCTATTCGAAATAGCCCCAACTATTCGAGATAGCCGGAGGGATCGACCGGGGCCGAGTTCTTGCGCACTTCGAAGTGCAGCTTCGGCGAGTCCGTCGTGCCGCTCATACCCGACAGCGCGATCTCCTGGCCGCGCTTGACCTTCTGGCCGCGCTGGACCTCGATCGAGCTGGCGTGACCGTAGACGGTGACCAGGCCATTCTCGTGCCGCACCAGCACCGTATTGCCGAATTCCTTGAGGCCGTCGCCGGCATAGATGACGACGCCATTCTCGGCCGCCTTGACCGGCGTGCCTGCCGGCACGGCGATGTCGACGCCGTCCTTGCCGGAACCGAAGCCGGAAATGACGCGGCCGCGCACCGGCCAGCGCATCTTGCCTATGCCGGTGGCGTCCGGCGCCACAGCGTCGTCATCCTCGGCCTGCTGGATGACCTTGGCGTCCTTCTTCGGCGGCGTGTAGGAAGCCAGCGTTTGCGACGGCGTCGTCTTGGCCGTCGGCTGCGTCGTGGCTGTCGTCACCGGGTCCACCGCCGCAGGCTTTGCGGCGGCCACCGTGGCCGTTCCGCCGGCCGGCACCTTCAGCGTCTGGCCGATCTTCAGCAAGCCGTCCTGCATGCCGTTTGCCTGCTTGATGGCGACAACGCCGACACCGGTCTTCCTGGCGATCGAGGAAAGCGTATCGCCCGACTGCACCGTATAGGTACCGGCGCCGGCCTTGGGCGCGGCGGCGGCAATTTGCGGCGCGGGCTTGTTGTCCTTGGGCTTGTTCGCCGCGGCCGAAGCATCGACCTGCGCGGCCGGCTTGCCCTCCTTGAGCTTCGGCTGCTGCGGCAGCACGGCGACCTTTTCCGGCGCGGTGGCCGGCAAGTCGCGCTTGCCGTTGGCTGGCTTGGCGTCGGCAACCCTGGGCTCGGCCTTGCTGGAATAGGCGTAGGCCGGAATGATGATCTTCTGGCCGGTCTTCAGCCCCTTGGTCGCGCTCAGCCCGTTGACCTTCATGATCACGTCGGCCGGCACCTTGTAGTGCTGCGCCAGCCCGGAGATCGTTTCACCGTCCCTGACGACGATTTCGGTGGCATGCGCCGTGCCGGCTGCCTTGGCGTCGGGCTGGGCATCCTTGAAGGGCTTGGCCGCGGGAGCAACCGTGCCGGTCGCCGTCCGGTCGACATGCGGTGCCGGGCGCACCAGAGCGGGCGCCGATGCAACACGCACCGGATTGGCGGCGGGTGCCAGCGCGGGAGCGGGCTGCGCCTGGGCGACCGGTGGCGGCAGCGGCCGCGTCGACACCGGTTCGAGGCTGGAGCGGCTGACCGACTGCGTGTGGCTGCCATCGACCGGCGCGGCCGCGACATCCCCCGGATAGGGCTGCTGCACGGCATCCTGCTTGTTGATGATGGCGCGCTGATTGTTTGTCGAGGAGGTGAAGACGTCGTCGACGCCGTTGAACCGCGACACTTGCGAGCTGCACCCAGCCGCGGCACCCGCGATCATGAGAACAGCGCAGCCCCGCGCCAAATTGCGACTGTTTGCCTTCAAAACACTGAGTTGCATCGCACTAACCCGCACAAACTCTGCACCAACTGGACAGGATTAAAGCGCGTTAATGTTACTGGTCGGTTAACCCCTTAGAATCAGACGCAAAATTTCTTAAAATATTTGAGGCCGCCCAGACTGCCCATATAGAGGCACGCGCAGCCGCCGTTGCAGGCCGGCTGACATGGACAATCCCTAGATAACGGCCGCCAGGCTGCGCAACACCGGCTGCAGGCGCACGAGGCCGATATCCTCGCGCTCGAAACGGCTGCCGACCTTGGTGAGCTTGGCCAGCACCTGCTCGCCCTCCTCCGGTCCGATCGGCGCGATCACGATGCCGCCGCTCGACAACTGGTCGAGCAGGAAACGCGGCAGGCTGTCGAAGGCGGCCCAGGCGACGATCCGGTCGAACGGGCCTTCTGCGGCCAAACCGGAGGAACCATCCACCTGGCGCGCGATGACGTTGCCGATGCCGAGCGCCTCGAAGCGCTGCCGCGCCTGTTCGACCAGCGTCTTGTAGCGGTCGATGGTGACAACCCGGCCTGACAGGCGCGACATCACCGCTGCCGTATAACCGGAGCCGGTACCGATCTCGAGCACGCGATTCCCGACTTCGATGGCGAGTGCGGCGATCACCGCCGCCTGCATGTCCGCGCCCTCGATCGCTTCGCCGCATTCGATCGGCAGCATGCGGTCCGACCAGGCGATGGAATGGAATTGGGCGGCCAGGAAGCCGCGCCGCGGTGTCGCCTCGAAGGCCGCGATCAGCGCCTTCGGCACGGTCCCCCTGCCGCGCAGGCGCAGCAGGAAGGCGGCAAATCCTTCTCGGTCATCGATCGGCAGGTTCATGCAAGGGCCTTGCTCAGCTGGTCACGAATCTCATGCGCTGTGAGGTCGAGCTGCAACGGCGTCACCGACACCAGGCGATTGCGCAGCGCAAAAAGGTCGGTGCCCTGCTTGCCCTCGACGGGTTCGCGGCCGAAGCGCAGCCAGTAGTACGGCAGCCCGCGCCCGTCGCGGCGTTCCTCGACCCACAGGCTGTGTACGAGCTTGCCCTGCGAGGTGACCACCGTGCCGGCGACCTCTTCAGGCAGGCAGTTCGGAAAATTGACGTTGAGCAGCACGCCGTCCGGCAGCGGCGTCGCGACGAGTTTCTTGAGCAGCGCCGGCGCCAGCGCCTCGGTGGTCTCGTAGGGAACGACGCGGTCCTCGCCGATAGTGCTGTAGCCCTGGCTGAGCGCGATCGAGCGTATGCCGAGCAACGCGCCCTCCATCGCGCCGGCGACGGTTCCCGAATAGGTGACGTCGTCAGCGATGTTGGCGCCGGAATTGATGCCCGACAGGATCAGGTCGGGCGCGCCGGGCAGGATCTTCTTCACGCCCATGATGACGCAGTCGGTCGGCGTGCCGCGCACGGCAAAGTGCTTCTCGCCGATTTTCCTCAGCCGCAGCGGCTCCGAGATCGACAGCGAGTGCGCATAGCCGGACTGGTCCTGCTCCGGCGCCACCACCCAGACATCGTCGGACAATGTGCGCGCGACGCGCTCGAGCGACGCCAGGCCCTCGGCATGAATGCCGTCGTCATTGGTCAGGAGAATACGCATTATTTCGATTCGATCTTTTCCAGCCCGCCCATGTAAGGCCGCAGCACTTCAGGAATGGTTACGCTGCCATCCTCGTTCTGGTAGTTTTCGATGACGGCGATAAGTGCGCGCCCGACAGCCGTGCCTGAGCCGTTCAGCGTATGGACGAAGCGGTTGCCCTTGCCGTCTTTGTCCTTGTAGCGGGCTTCCATGCGCCTGGCCTGGAAATCGCCGCAGACAGAGCAGGACGAGATTTCGCGATAGGCGTTCTGGCCGGGCAGCCACACCTCGATGTCATAGGTTTTTCGCGCGCCAAAACCCATGTCCCCGGTGCACAGCACCATGGTGCGGAACGGCAATTCGAGCCGCTTCAGCACTTCCTCGGCACACCCGGTCATCCGCTCATGCTCGGCGAGCGAGGACTCCTGATCGGTGATCGACACCAGCTCGACCTTGTAGAACTGGTGCTGGCGCAGCATGCCGCGCGTGTCGCGCCCTGCCGAGCCGGCCTCCGAGCGGAAGCACGGCGTCAGCGCGGTGTAGCGCAGCGGCAGTTTCTCATGCGCGGTGATCTCCTCGCGCACGAGGTTGGTGAGCGGCACTTCGGCGGTGGGGATCAGGCCAAGCCTGCCGTCCCCATGCGGGGTGAAGAACAGATCCTCCTCGAATTTCGGCAGCTGGTTGGTGCCGAAAAGAACATCGTCCTTGACCATCAGCGGCGGGATGACTTCCTCATAGCCATGCTCGGTCGTGTGCAGGTCGAGCATGAACTGGCCGATGGCGCGTTCCATCCGCGCCAGCCCGCTCTTCAGCACGGTGAAGCGCGAGCCCGACAGCTTTGCCGCACGCTCGAAATCCATCATGCCGAGCGCTTCGCCGATCTCGAAATGCTCCTTCACCCAGTTCGGGCGGGTCGGCACCTTGCCGATGATATGCTTGACCACGTTGTCGTGCTCGTCCTTGCCGACCGGCACATCGTCGAGCGGCACATTGGGCAGCACCGCCAGCGCGTCGTTCAGCGCCTTGTCGAGCTCGCGCTCGCGCGCCTCGCCGTTCTGGATGAAGGTTTTTATCTCACCGACTTCGGCTTTCAGTTTTTCGGCAAGGGCGGCATCGCCCGAACGCATGGCATTGCCGATCTCTTTCGAGGCGGCGTTGCGGCGTTCCTGCTTGGTCTGCAGCTCGGTAACATGTTCGCGCCGCGCCTCGTCCCTGGCGATCAGGTCATCGACGGTGGACTGCGCTTCCTCGACCGACCACGAGCGCTTGACCAGCGCCTCGACAAGGGCCTTCGGGTTGTCGCGAATCCATTTGATGTCAAGCATGGTCTGAAAGCTCCTGCGGTAGCTTGCCGCCAAAGCGCGCGGCGGTTTGCGCTACGATATGCTCAAGAATATAGCCTGAAACGCATCGTCGGTTTCGCGATGCGTTTCAGGCCAGAGGGGGTAAACCGCATCTCTGATCGATGCAAGATCGGGCTTGCTGACGGCAGGGGCCGCGAGCCCGCTTTCGAGTGGTGAGGGATAGCGCGACAGTCCAGAAATAAAAAACCCGCCTCGGCGGCGGGTCGTTGGCGCAAATCAGCACCATAACCGAATATGTACCATAGCGGCGGGCACCAAGTCAAGAAAAAATTCCTATCGGTACCGGGCCGCGCACCGATTCCGAGGCCGGCAGCCCGCAGGGGCGACGCGCCTGCCCTATGTGGAGGATGCGTCTGCCGGCTTTTCCGCCACCTCTTCCTCGGATTGCTGCTTCTCCCGCGCCAGGCGCTCGCGCTCCTGGCTGCGTTCGATCATCCGCGCCGACCAGATGGCGACCTCGTAGAGCAGGATGGTCGGGATGGCGAGGCCGATCTGGCTCATCGGGTCGGGCGGCGTCAGCACCGCCGCGACGACGAAGGCGATGACGATCGCCCATTTGCGCTTCTCGGCCAGCGCCTTGGATGACAGCATGCCGACGCGCGTCATCAGGCTGGTCACCACCGGCAGTTGGAATACCAGGCCGAAGGAGAAGATCAGCGTCATGATCAGGCTGAGATATTCCGACACCTTCGGCAGCAGCGAAATCTGCACCTGGTCGTTGGTGCCCGATTGCTGCATGGCGAGGAAAAACCACATCACCATCGGCGTGAAGAAGAAATAGACCAGCGAGGCGCCCATCAGGAACAGGATTGGCGACGCGATCAGGAACGGCAGGAAGGCGTTGCGTTCGTTCTTGTAGAGGCCGGGCGCGATGAACTTGTAGATCTGCGTGGCGATCAGCGGAAAGGCGATCACCATGCCGCCGAACATGGCGAGCTTGACCTGCGTGAAGAAGAATTCCTGCGGCGCGGTATAGATCAGCTCGACCTTGTGCGGGTCGAGCCCCGCCCATTGCGTCGCCCATTTGAATGGCACCACAAGTAGGTTGAACAGCTTCTTGGCGAAGAAGAAGCAGACCAGGAACGCGGCGAAGAAGCCGCCGAGCGACCAGATCAGCCGGCGGCGCAACTCGATGAGATGCTCCATCAGCGGCGCCGAGGATTTCTCGATCTCGTCCTTTTCCTTGTCCGAAACGCTCACTTGGCGGCTCCCGCCGTCTTTTTGGCCACTGGCTTCTTCGCTGGAGCCGGTTTCGCCTCGGCCTTGGTCGTCGCCGCCTTGGCTGCTGCCGGTTTGGCAGCCTTTGACGCCGCCACGGGCTTCGCCGGCGCTTTGGGTGCTGGCGCGGGTTTGGCGGTCGCCGCTTTCGCAGGCGTGGAAGCTTTCGCGCCGTTCGCCGAAGCCTTGGCGGGCTTGGCCGCTTTCCCTGCCGCAGGTGTCTTTGGCGCCAGCTCTGTCGGCGCTGAAGACGCCACCACCGATTCATCGGTCATGACTGGGAAGATCGGCGCGGCCGGCGCGGTATCGGGTTCAGTGGGCCCCGGCATGGTGGTCGCGCCGTTCTTCAACGGTTCGGCCGCCTGCGGCACCGAGCCGGCGGGCGCTGCCGTATCGACGGCCGGCTTCGGCTTCATCGCCGCGTCGACGCCGGAACGTACATCGGCGGCCGCCTGCTCGAACGGATTGAGCTGTTTCCTGATCTCGGCAACCGGGCTGAGCCCCCTTAGCTCGTCGACCGATTTCTTGACGTCGTCGAGCTCCGCTTCCTTCAGCGCCTCGTTGAACTGCTTCTGGAAATCGGCCGCCATGGCACGCAGCTTCGCCGTCGTGCGGCCGAAGGTGCGCAGCATGTTGGGCAAATCCTTCGGCCCGACGACCACGATCATAACGATCGCGATCACCAGCATTTCGGTCCAGCCGACTTCAAACATGGCTATCCGTTCCGACTAATGCATGCCGCCCAAAAGTGCGAAGCGGTTCTGGGACAACGACACACACAAAAGCAACACCCTTGGCTCAGCTCTTGCTGGCCTTTTCCTTCGCTGCCGAAACGGTTTCGTCGGCGCGATGTTCGACGGTACGCTTGTCGTCGGCAACGTCGTCGTCGGCCATGCCCTTCTTGAAGCTCTTGATACCCTTGGCCATGTCGCCCATCAGCTCGGGTATCTTGCCGCGGCCGAACACCAGAAGCACGATGACCAGCACGATCATCCAGTGCCAAATCGAAAATGAACCCATAGCAACTCTCTCTCGAATGGTTTCCCTGGCGATGATCTATGCGTTTTCGCGTTGGGATTCAAACACAACCGCGACAGAGTTTATGAAAGGGTGTCGGATGTCACGCATTTTCCGCAATGCGGTCCGCTACCAATCGGCGCATCTAGCCCGGGAAAGCCTCCAGGAACAGAGGCTTGCGGTCAATCTTCCGTGACGCGCGGCGTCAGCAGGCCGAGTTCCTCGAGATCGATATCCGTCAGCGGATCCTCGTCCTCGGTCAGTACATCCGGGTCCGCCGGCGGCTGCGGAATGGAGAAATTCGAAGGCATGCGGCCCGAAAGCAGGCCGGCACCCTTCAACTCCTCCATGCCGGGGAGATCGCGGATTTCCTCGAGCGCGAAATGGTCGAGGAAGGTTTCGGTGGTGCCATAGGTCACGGGACGGCCGGGCGTTTTGCGCCTGCCGCGCATGCGTACCCATTCCGTCTCCAAGAGCGTATCCAGCGTGCCCTTCGAGGTTTCGACGCCTCTGATGTCCTCGATCTCGGCGCGCGTCACCGGCTGGTGATAGGCGATGATCGCCAGCACTTCGAGCGCCGCGCGCGACAGCTTGCGCTGCTGGACGGTGTCGCGGCTCATCAGGAAGGCGAGATCGCCGGCGGTGCGAAACGCCCAGGCATCGCCGACCCGCACCAGGTTGACGCCGCGCCGCGCATAGATCTGCTGCAGCTCGGCCAGCGCGAGCGCGATGTTGATGCCATCGGGAAGGCGCGCGGCCAACTGCTTTTCGCTGACGGGCTCGGCACTGGCGAAAACGATCGCCTCGGCCATGCGCACCGCCTCCGCCATATGCAGCCGCTCGGCGGGATTCTGCGCCGGATTCTGGGCCGGATTCTGAACCGAAGCCTGGTCGATCTCGCCCTCCTCCGGTTCGTTGTCCATCTTGAACGGGACAACCGAAGCGTTGGCGCGTTCGCTCATGATGCCACCTCGACTGCCTTGATTGCCGGTGCGCGGTGATCGCGCAGATAGATCGGCGCGAACACCTCGTCCTGCCGCACATCCATCTTGCCCTCACGCACCAGTTCCAGTGTCGCCGCGAACGAGCTGGCGATCGCGGTGCGCCGCTCTTCAGGGCTGGACAAATATTGGACGAGAAAACTGTCGAGCGACGTCCAGTCCCGCAAGCTGCCGATCAGCCTTGTCAGGATATCGCGGGCGTCCTTGAGCGACCAGACGCCGCGCCTGGCGATCGTGACATTGGTGATTGCCTGCTTCTGGCGCTGCTGGGCATAGGCGGTGAGCAGATCGTAGAGCGACGCCGAATAGGCATTGCGCTTCTCGATGATGACCATTTCCGGCATGCCGCGCGCGAACACGTCGCGGCCGAGCCGGTTCCGGTTGACCAGCCGCGCGGATGCATCGCGCATGGCTTCCAGCCGCTTGAGCCGGAATTGCAGCACCGCCGCCAGTTCCTCGCCGCTTTCGCCTTCCTCGCCCGGCTGCTTCGGGATCAAAAGCTTCGATTTGAGGAAGGCGAGCCACGCCGCCATCACCAGATAGTCCGCGGCGAGCTCAAGTCTCAGTGCCCTCGCCGTCTCGACGAAGGCCAAATACTGCTCGGCCAGCGCCAGGATGGAAATGCGCGCGAGATCGACCTTCTGGTTGCGGGCAAGATGCAGCAGAAGATCGAGCGGGCCTTCGAATCCTGCGACGTCGACGACCAGCGACGGATCGCCGGTCAGCCGGGTATCATCGCTTTCGGCCCACAGGCGGTCCATCGGTGCGGCCTTCCCGGCCTTGCTTTCCAATGCTTCCGCCACGTCCCGTTCTTCCCTCTGTCAGGCCACCGCATCGAAATAGGTGGCGAATTCGGCGCGTATCTCGGTTTCTTCAGCCGCGTCGCGTTTTTCTATATAGGTCATTGCCCGGTTTGCGCGCTCAAGCGACTTGCCCTCAAGCCCTTTGGTTCGCGATGCGATGCCCGCCATCTCCTCGAAAACGCCGTTGCAGTGAAGGACCAGATCGCAGCCGGCCGCAAGGATCGAGGCCGCCTTTGTCGGGAAATCCCCAGAAAGTGCCTTCATCGAGGTGTCGTCGCTCATCAGCAGCCCATCGAAGCCGATCTCGCGGCGAATGATCTCGTCGATGACCTTGCCGGAGGTGGTTGCCGGGTTTTTCGGATCGATCGCGCTGTAGACGACATGCGCGGTCATGGCCATCGGCAGGTGGTTGAGTTCCCTGAACGGCGCAAAATCGTGCCGCTGCAGCTCGCTCATCGAAGCGTCGACGACAGGCAGTTCGAAATGCGTGTCCGCGAAAGCCCGGCCATGGCCGGGAATATGCTTCATGACCGGCAGCACGCCGCCAGACATCAGGCCTTCCGCCGCGGCGCGACCGAGTTCGATGACCGGGCGCGGCTCCTTGCCATAGGCGCGCGCGCCGATGACGTCGCTCGCCCCTTCGATCGGCACGTCGAGCACCGGCAGGCAATCCGCCGTGATGCCGTAGCGCAGAAGGTCGAAAGCGTGCAACCGCGCCATCAGCCAGGCGGCACGGGCTCCGGCGTCATGGTCGTCGCGCCACAGCGCACCGAGCGCGCCGCCGGCTGGATAGTTCGGCGCCAGCGGCGGCCGCAGCCGCTGCACCCTGCCGCCTTCCTGGTCGATGAACACCAGCGCGTCCGGCCGTCCGATGCAGTCGCGCATCTCGGCGACCAGATCGCGGATCTGCTCGGTCTCGCTGATGTTGCGGGCAAACAGGATGAAGGCCCACGGGCATTCATTGCGATAGAAACTGATTTCTTCGCGGGTGAGCGATTTCCCGGCACAGCCGAGGATCATGGATTTTGATTCGGTCATGCCGACGAGTCTAGAATCTTCCGCGGCCAAAGGGAATCACGTCGAAAAGTGCAAAAAGAAAACGGCGCGGCGTTGAGGCCGCGCCGGTTTTCAAACTGCTCTCCTCCGACACGGGAGGTGAATGACTACCTCGACACGAAGCAGTTGCCGCCGGCAGCCTTGTAGCTGGTGCACAGATTGATGGCATCGTTGCGCGACTGCGCGGGCACGCGGACGCGGTAGAAAGTCCCCTTGCCGGCGATCTCCGCCTTGACGATGTTGGCGGTGCGGCCGGAAAGCACGCCGCCATAGCGACGCTGCAGATCCTGATAGGTCGACTGCGCGCTTTCGACCGTCGGCTGCGAGGCGATCTGCATCGACCACGAACCGCCGCCGGTCGAGGGCGCCGCGGGACTGATGGAGGCAACCTGATCGGGCTTGACCTCGCCGACCACGTCGACCGGCTGGTCGGACGGGCGCTGCGGCGCGACCGGGACCTTGGCCGGCGTGTTGGCCGACTGGGCCTTGGCTTCCGCCTTGGGCTCGGTCACCGGTTTCAGGGCTGGCTCATCGGCCGCCTGCGCGGCGTCCGGCGCCACCGTGCCGGTCTGGTCAGCATCAGCCTGAGCCGACGGCGCGACATGTTGCGGCGCCGGATCGACCGGCTCCACGGCAGCCACTTTCGGTGCGGCGGGCGCCGGATCCTCACGCGGCACCAGCGACCCGTCCGATTTGACCACCATGGTCCTAACCTTGCGCGGCGCCACGGCGACGACGTCGGGATTCGTTCCCTTGTCGGCATCCTGGAGGACCTGCGCGATGCGGTCCTCGGATTTGGCTGCGGGCGCGGCGTTATCGGCTGGCGCCGCAACGGCGGTTGGAGCATCGCCGCCGTCGCCGTCGGTCGCGTCGGCTGCGGTCTGGTCGGGCGAGAGATCGACGGCGCGAGCCGGATCTTTCGCCGCCACATCGACCGGTTCCTCGACATTGGTGACGAGCTTCTGCTGGACCGGCTCGGCGGGCTTGGCGCCCTTGGCGACCGCGTCATAGACCTTGTTGTCCTGGTTCGGCACCACGGCGCCGCCCGGGTTTTCCGGCTTGACCTTGATCGGTGCATTGTCCGCCTTGACCAGGACCGGGGCGTCACTGCCGCCCTGGCCGCCCGGAGACAGCGCGAAGGCGCCGAGGCCTCCGGTGACAACGACTGCACCGACAATGGCGGCGATGAGCAGGCCGCGCCTGCGCGGCGACCCGCCGGCCTCGCGTTCGGCGAGACCAGGAACCGACATCGCCTCGTCCAGCTCGGGATCGTAGTCGAGCTCGTCGACGGCAAAATCGTCGGCCTGTGAAACCGGCTGGCTGCCGGGCAAGTCGTCGACGTCGAAGCCGTTGGTGGCGTCGGCATAGCCTGCCGGCGCTGTCGCGCGGGCAGACATTTCCGCCGGCCGTGCCGCGTAGGTGCGGGCCTCGGGCTGATAGCCCGGCTTGAGCCCCTCATAGCCCGGCTTGAGCGCCTGATAACCCGGCTTGGGAGCCTCATACCCCTGTTCAAAGGCATCGTAACCAGGCTTGAAGCCGGTATTGTAGGATTCGTCGGCATAGGACGCGCTGGTGTTTGCGGGAGCCGCAGCGACATCCACTGTATTCATCTCGGTCAGCAGATTGGAGAATTCGGCGTCGAGATCGTCGTAGCCGGGCGCGGCCGGCTCATCCTCTTCGAAGTGCAATTCCGGAATGTCGAGATCATCCTGAAGCGCCACGACGCGCTCCGGCACATCGACGGTCTCGACATCGGGCATCTCGTCATCGAACGCGGACTGCTCGCGCTGTGCGGCGGCCGGCGCCGCATAAGCGGCAGGCTCGGCCGCACGATAGGTCGGGACCGCGGCAGACGGCGCCGCGGCCATGGGGGCCGCCGAAGCCATCGGCTGGGCGGTAAAACTCGCCTGTTGCGGCTGTGGGACCGGCGTAACCCGGCTCCACGAGCGGGCCGGCTCGGGCGGCGTGGACTGCATCGTCAGCCAATCGAGGGGATCGTCGCGGAAAGTTTCCGGCGCGGCGGGATCCGCGGCGACGTCTTCATCCCGGTCGATTCCTTCGGCCAGGTCGATGCCTTCGGCCAGGTCGATGCTTGCGGCGAGTTCCGCTTCGAAATCATCGCCTTCAGAGGCAGCGGCATGCGCGCCGAGGTCCTGGTCCTGAAGCTCATCGAGCATGAGATCGTCAAGATCGACGTCAGCGGCCGAGACCGCCTGATGCTGCTGCGCCGCCGCAGGTTCGTCCAGGTTCCAGTCGAGGTCACCGGCCGCCGGTTCTTCGTCGGGTTTCGCGGTCGCGGCGACAGGCTGCTGAACCGCTACCTCCTCCTCGGCCACCGGCGCCGAGCGTGCGCTCATGGCGCCCAACAGCGCGTTCAACTCGTCTTCAAGGCTACGCTCGTCGACGGCAGCATGCACCGGTTCGGCCATAGCCGGGGCGGCCGGATGAACGGGGGCAGCCACAGGCTCAGCGGCCGGCTCGTCCGTCGCTTCGGCAAGCGCGTCGTTGAAATCCTGCTCGAAAGCATCGTCCAGCGGCTGATCGGCGGCCAGGTCTGCCGCCTCGCCTTCCGCATCCGTCGCCTCGGCGAACACGTCCTCCATTTCGTGCGCATCTGCCGTCTCGGCGGTCACGTCATGCGCGTCAAGCGCATCCGTCTCCGCAGCCACGGGCGCATCGGTCGCGACCGAGTGATCGGCAGCCAGATCGAAATCGATATCCGCCAGCCCGTCGTCGAAAGCCGTGGCGTCATCAAAGCGATCGCCAAAATCCTCTTCGGAAACCGCATGGTTCGCGTTCAGCGCCGCCTCGACGGGAGGCTCGACCGGAGCCGCGGCCGCTTCAGGCTGCTGCTCCGCCACGTGACCATCGAGCATCAGTTCGTCTTCGAGCGAAAGGGCAAAGCCATCGTCGAATTCATGGTCGACGGTAGGCTCCGCGACAGGCTCCGCCACTTCGGCGGCCAAGGCGGGCTCGGCCGCATCGGTCGCGTCATCAAGCCGGAAGTCCTGATCGAGCGATGCCGCAAGCTCGTCCGCCATGGGCAGATCGTCATCGAGCGGCGAAACGCCATCGAGAGAGCTGGCTACCGCATCGTCGAAATCCGTGTCGAAAGCGGCATCGACGGTTGGCGCGGCCTCGGCAACAGCGTCGTCGGCACCATGCTCATCGTCGAGCTGCATGTCGTCGAACGCCATGGCGAGTTCGTCATCCATGCCGTCGGTAGCGGCGGCGTCGAACGCCGGCTCATCAACATCGGCGACCGTCGCGGCGTTGCCTTCGGCAAAGTCGAAGTCGCCCATCAATTCCTTTTCGAGATCGATGTCGAAATCGCCCTCCTGCGCCTGCTGGTCAGCGGCGGCTTTCGGTTGGGCGGGCGCCTGTGGCTTGACCGGCTGGCGCGGGTCGAACCCCATGATCCTGGTCAGTTCCGCGAACGGATCATCGTTGGCGATGTCGTTGTTGTCGGCTATTCTCAGCTGGGTTCTGTCTGCCATTATTGTTCCCGAACTCGCACTCATTCGGACGCCATGGACGTCGCGCAGGGTTGGCCCTTACCAGCGCAATGTGGGCAAAAGGTGACAGGTTTTTTAGTCAAACCTAACGCATTTCGGTGGGCGCCGCGGCGCCGATCAGCGTCAGGCCGGACGTCAAGACATCCGAAACAGCCTGCACCAGCCCTAGTCTGGCATGCGTCAATTGTCGGTCGTTAACCTTAACAAAACGTAAGTCCGGATTATCGGTGCCGCGGTTCCAGTGCCCGTGGAAGCTTGAGGCCAGATCGTAGAGGTAGAATGCCAGCCGATGCGGCTCGAGCGCAAGTGCCGCCGACTCGATCAACCGTGGATATTCAGCGAGTTTCCTGATCAGGCCGATCTCGCCTTCGTCGGTCAGCAACGCCACGGCAGCCGCCAGGCTGTTGCGATCGAAATTCGCTTCGCCCAACTGTTCGCTCGCCTGCCGGAACACCGAATGGCAGCGCGCCGAAGCGTACTGCACATAGAACACCGGATTGTCCTTGGACTGCTCGGTCACCTTGGCGAAGTCGAAATCGAGCGGCGCATCGTTCTTGCGATAGAGCATCATGAAGCGGATGGGGTCGCGGCCGACTTCCTCCACAACTTCGCGCAGCGTCACGAAATCGCCGGACCGCTTGGACATGCGCACCGGCTCGCCATCGCGAAACAGCTTCACCAGGTTGCACAGAAGAACCGTGAGCTTCACCTCGTCGCCGGCGATCGCCCGCGCCAGCGCTTCCAGCCGCTTGACGTAGCCGCCATGGTCGGCGCCGAGCACGTAGATCAGCTCGATGAAGCCGCGATCGACCTTGTCCTTGAGATAGGCGACGTCGGCGGCGAAATAGGTGAACGAACCATCCGACTTGACCAGCGCCCGGTCCATGTCGTCGCCGACCGCCGTCGAACGGAACAGGGTCTGTTCGCGATCTTCCCAGTCGTCCGGCCTCTCGCCCTTGGGCGGCGGCAATTTGCCTTTGTAGATATGGCCCTTCAGCGTCAGGTCGTTGATCGCCGAGCGGATCTTCCTGGCATTGTCGGCGTGCAGCGTGCGCTCGGAGAAGAACACGTCATGATGCACGTTGAGCAGCGCCAGATCCTCGCGGATCATCGCCATCATCGCGTCGATGGTGCGGTCCTTGACGATGGCGAGCGCCTCTTCGTCCGGCATCTGCAGCAAGGACCGGCCGAACTCCTTGGCCAGCGCCTGCCCGACCGGGACCAGATAGTCGCCTGGATAGAGCCCGGCCGGAATCTCGCCGACCTCGTCGCCAAGCGCCTCGCGATAACGCAGCATCACCGAGCGGCCGAGAACGTCGATCTGCGAGCCGGCGTCGTTGATGACATATTCCTTGGTCACGTCGTAACCGGCAAAGGCCATCAGATTGGCAAGCGCATCGCCAACGACGGCGCCACGGCAATGGCCGACATGCATTGGCCCCGTCGGGTTGGCCGATACATATTCGACATTGGCCTTCCTGCCGCCGCCGATGCTGGAGCGGCCGTAATTGCGGCCCTCGCCCAGAAGCGTCGTGAGATGTGCCTGCCAAAAACCGTCCTTGAGCCGCAAATTGACGAAGCCCGGGCCAGCAACCTCGGCGGCCGCGATATCCTTGTCGTCCCGCAGCGCGAGCGCCAGGCGCTCAGCCAGCGCCCGCGGGCTCTGGCCGGTGGGCTTGGCCAGCACCATCGCCGCATTGGTCGCGAGGTCGCCATGGCTGGCATCGCGCGGCGGCTCGACGGCGATGCGCGACAGGTCGGGCGAAACGCCGTCATTGTCTTTCAGATCAAGCGTCTCGACGGCTTTTATGATTCGCGCGGTGAAGTCGGCGAAGATGTTCATGGGTATGACTCTGGCGGCTTTGCAGGGAATCCGGCTTGTTGGCCGGCAAAATCGAGCCCGCCCTAGCTCAAATCCGGCGTACGGTCAAACAAACGGCGGTGTTCCTTCAGCGCGTAGGTGTCGGTCATCCCCGCCAGGAAGTCGGCCACGCTGCGCGCCTTGATGCGATCCTCGGCCCGGTCGAGCCCCTCGCGCCAGCCGTCCGGCATGGCGCGCGGATCGGCGAAATAGACGTCGAACAGGTCCCTGACGATCCGCTCCGCATCGGCGCGCACGCGCATGACTTCCTTGTGCCGGTAGAGGTGTTTGTAGAGAAAGGCCTTCAGCTCTTTCTCGGCGATGGCCATTTCGGCGGAAAAGGTCACCATCGTCTCGCCCGCCGCCCTCACCGCATCGGCGCTCCGCGGTCCGGTGCGTTCCAGGTTGGCGGTGGTCGACCTGATCACGTCCTCGACCATGGCGGTGATCTGGCGCCGCATTAGCTCGTGGCCGGTGCGCACCTCGTCGAGATTGGGATAGCGCGCGCGCACCCCCTCCAGGATTGTGCCCGGCAGCGAGACGGCCTTCAGCATGTCCAGCGTCAGCAGCCCCGCCCTCAGGCCGTCGTCGATGTCGTGCGTGTTGTAGGCGATGTCGTCGGCGATCGCAGCACACTGCGCCTCGATGCCGGCGAACCGGTCGAGTTCGAGGTCGTGCAGTTCCGAATAGTCGCGGATCGCCTGCGGCACCGGACCCTTCAGGCCCTTGCCGTTGGCATCGGTCAGCGGACCATTGTGCTTGACCAGGCCTTCCAACGTTTCCCAGGTCAGGTTCAGTCCGTCAAACTCGGCATAGCGCGCTTCCAGCCTTGTCACGATGCGCAGCGATTGCGCGTTGTGGTCGAAGCCGCCCCAATCAGCCATCTTCTCGTTGAGGGCGTCCTCGCCGGTGTGGCCGAAGGGCGTGTGGCCGAAATCATGCACCAGCGCCACCGCTTCAGCCAGATCCTCGTCGCCGCGCAGCGCCCGCGCCAGAGCGCGTGCGATCTGCGCCACCTCGATCGAATGGGTCAGCCGGGTGCGATAATGATCGCCTTCATGGGCGATGAAGACCT
The DNA here is from genome assembly GCF_006441005.1 of Mesorhizobium sp. B2-5-3. Lineage (NCBI taxonomy): Bacteria > Pseudomonadati > Pseudomonadota > Alphaproteobacteria > Hyphomicrobiales > Phyllobacteriaceae > Mesorhizobium > Mesorhizobium sp. B2-5-3. Next base: position 432,198 of record NZ_VFUS01000004.1, on the reverse strand, counting down.
GCGTCTTGTGTTTCAGCCGGCGGAACGCGGTGGAATGGATGATGCGGTCGCGGTCGCGCTGGAACGGCGTACGGGTCGGGCTTTCGACCTCTTCGAACAGGCGCCCGCGCGAGCGCGCCGGATCGCTGGCATAGGCCGCGCGGGGCCTATAGCCAAATCCGATGTCGCCCAACTCGTTGGTCATGGTCGATGCCGCCTGACTTTGGCCGCCTGACTTTGGCCGCCAGACTATGGCCGGTTGACTTGGCCCTTCGCGCTTCATACCTATCATGTGAAACCGAAAGCAAGGTGACGCCCATGGGCGCGGATGCCAAGACCGCCATGAAAGTCGAGATGACCGATGCCGCCGCAAGGCGGATCGCCAAGATTGTGTCGGACGAGGCCGGCAAGACGGCGTTGCGCGTTTCCGTCGAAGGCGGCGGCTGCTCCGGCTTTTCCTACAAGTTCGATCTGGTCGACGCGCGCAACGACGACGATGTCGCCATCGAGAAGGACGGCGCCACGGTTCTGATCGATGATCTGTCGCTGGTCTATATGGGCGGGTCGGTGATTGATTTCGTCGACGACCTGATGGGCCAGTCGTTCCAGATCCGCAACCCGAATGCGGTCGCCTCCTGCGGCTGCGGCACAAGCTTCTCCATTTAGGAACAACATGCCTGCCATTGGCGCGGTTCGTCAGGTCGCGCTCTCGGCCGGGCGAGACCTCGACGCGACTCTGGCCTTCTGGTGCGACGTGCTCGGGATGAGCGTGCATATGCGTTACGATCCGCCGGGCATCGCCTTCATCATGGCCGGCAGCGTGCGGCTGCTGTTCACCGACGGCATTCCGGCCGGAACCGTCTATCTCGACATATCAGGTCTCGAGGATTTCCACGCCGGCGCGAAAGCTGCGGGCGTTCCCTTCACCGCGCCTCCAACGCTTGTTCATCGCGACACCGAGGGCCAGTTCGGTCCGGCGGGGGAAAGCGAGTGGATGGCCTTTCTAAAGGATCCCGCAGGCAATACGATCGGCCTGGTCGAACGTCTTGCCCCGGAAGAACATTGAGGCCGCCATGAAGATCGTCACCTGGAACATCAACGGCATTCGCGCCCGCATCGGCAATCTCACCCATTGGCTGACCGAAAGCGCCCCCGACATCGTCTGCCTGCAGGAGATCAAGACGGTCGACGAGCAGTTCCCGCGCGCCGAGATCGAGGCGCTTGGCTACAATGTGGAAACCCACGGCCAGAAGGGTTTCAACGGCGTCGCCCTGCTGTCGAAATTGCGCTTCGACGAGGTCATCAGAGGTCTGCCCGGCGACGACGCCGACGAGCATGCGCGCTTCATCGAAGGCGTGTTCTCGACCGACAAGGGCGCATTGCGCGTCGCCTCGCTCTATCTGCCGAACGGCAATCCGATCGATGACGAGAGGAAATTCTCCTACAAGCTGTCCTGGATGGCACGGCTGGAGCGCTGGGCCGAGGAGCGGCTGAGGCTGGAGGAAGCCCTGGTGCTGGCCGGTGACTACAACGTCATTCCCGAACCTGTCGACGCGAAGTTCCCGGAGAACTGGCTGAATGATGCGCTCTTCCAGCCGCAGACGCGGCAGGCGTTCCGCAGGTTGAAAAATCTCGGCTTCACCGAAGCGGTGCGTTCGGTCACCGATGCGGGCGACACCTTCACCTTCTGGGACTACCAGGCCGGCGCCTGGCAGAAGAACAACGGCATCCGCATCGACCACCTGCTGCTGTCGCCCGAGGCCGCCAACCGGTTTTCATCGGCCTCGATCGAAAAGCATGTGCGCGCCTGGGAAAAACCGTCCGACCACGTGCCGGTGGCCATCGATCTCGATTTGCTGCCGGCCTGAGGGAGACCCCGGGCCCGCGCTGGACCTCGTATCGCCACAATCAGGCGCATGATGGGAGATCATCATGGCGGCTGGGGTTCCCATGACCATACGACTTGTCCTTTGTCCGATCGGCCTGGCATTCGCTGTCGCCGTCCCTGCGGCGGCTTTCGCCGCCGAGGAATGCCTTGCCAATGGAAAATCCTACCCGGTCGGCCAGGTCGCCTGTCTGACGATCGCCGACAAGAACCACCTCGCCCGCTGCGAGATGGTGCTCAACAACACCTCATGGACGAAAGTCGGGGACAGCTGCCCGCAAGACAGGCTGGCGCCGCACCGGCGGATGACGCCGATCTCGGCGCCGGCTCCCAGCATGGTGCCGGCGGAGCCGACCGAGAATTAATGTCTGATTAGCGATCTCCTCGTGGGGAGATCATCCTTACTGATCGGCGCTGTTGCCCTTGGTCAGGATGTCGTCAGCGAGCGAGATCGCTGTGCGGCGGTCGGCTTCGCCGGCGGCGGCAAAGGCCTCCTCCTGCATGCCGCGGATCCAGGGCTGGTCGGCGGGCGCCGCACGTTCGAGTGCTGCCGTCATCATCGCCAGGCCGCGCACGATCTTGCCGCTCTGGAACAACAGATGGCCAAGCGTCGCCTGCGCGCCGGCATGGCCTTTTTCGGCGGCGAGCTGGAACCAGCGCCCGGCCTGCTTGACGCTGGCCTTCACGCCGCCCTCGCCCTTCAGGAACATCTGCCCCATCTCGAACTGGGCATTCGGGTTGCGGTAGTTGGCGGCGGCGCGCATGTAATATTCCTGGGCCGCCACTTCGTTCTCGGTCACCGGGCTGCCGGGAATGCCCTTGCGCAGGTAGTCGCCCAGCGCCACCAGCGCGTCGGAAACGTAGCTTTCTTCCGGTGAGCCGGGCTCGACGTCCTGATCGACGATCTCCGAAAAGAACTTGAACGCCTCGTAATCGTCGCGCGCCACGCCGTCACCCTCGGCATACATGCGGGCAAGCTTCCAGGTAGCGCCGATCTGGCCGTTCTCGGCGGCGTATTTATAGGCCTCCGCGGCCTGTTCCTTGTGGCCGTTCTTGTAGGCGGAGAAACCGAACTGGAACACCGCCCAGGGGCTCGACTGCGGCTTCACGCCGGTCTTGTCGTCGAACACCTTGTCGTCGAAGGCCATGGCCTGGCCGACGGCGCCAAAGATCGCTAACGCGACCAGTGCCGGAAGGACAGACGACCTCAACAACTCAGATGTCCGCATAGCAGTGTGTTTCTTTCGCACCGCCCGGATGGGTGACCGCGCCGTCGCGGGCGGAACCTACCGTCTGTGCGTATTTCCATATCGCGCCGGACTGATAGTCGGTTGTGCGCGCCTTCCAACTCTTTGCCCTCGCAGCCAGTTCCCTATCGGACAACGCCACATCGATCGTGCCGTTCACGGCATCGATGGAGATCACATCGCCGTCCCGGATGAGGCCAATCGGACCGCCAACGGCGGCCTCGGGCCCGACATGGCCGATGCAGAAGCCGCGCGTCGCGCCCGAGAAACGGCCGTCTGTGATCAGCGCCACCTTGCCACCCATGCCCTGGCCGTAGAGTGCCGCCGTCGTCGACAGCATCTCGCGCATGCCAGGTCCGCCGCGCGGCCCTTCGTAGCGGATGACGAGAACTTCGCCTTCCCGGTAGTTGCGATGCGTCACCGCTTCGAAACATTCCTCTTCCGAATCGAAGCAGCGCGCCGGGCCGGAGAACTTCAACTCCGTCATGCCCGCGACCTTCACGATCGCGCCTTCGGGGGCAAGGTTTCCCTTCAAGCCCACGACACCGCCGGTTTGGGTAATAGGTCTGTCGGCCGGGCGGACCACATCCTGGTGTTCATTCCAGGCAATATGCTCCATATTTTCGGCCAAAGTGCGGCCAGTGACCGTCAGGCAATCGCCATGCAGGTAGCCGTGGTCGAGCAGCGTCTTCATCAACAGCGGAATGCCGCCGGCCTCGAACATGTCCTTGGCGACATATTTGCCGCCGGGCTTGAGGTCGGCGATGTATGGCGTCTTCTCGAAAATCCGGGCGACATCGAACAGGTCGAACTTGAAGCCGGCCTCATGCGCTATGGCCGGCAAATGCAGCGCCGCATTGGTCGAGCCGCCGGTGGCCGAAACCACCGTCGCCGCGTTCTCCAGTGCTTTCAGCGTGACGATGTCGCGCGGCCGGATGTTCCTGGCGATCAGTTCCATGATCTTTTCGCCGGAGGCGAAGTTGAAACGATCGCGCATTTCATAAGGCGCCGGCGCGCCGCAGGAATAGGGCAGTGCCAGGCCGATCGCCTCGGCCACGGTCGCCATCGTGTTGGCGGTGAACTGGGCGCCGCAGGAGCCGGCCGAGGGACAGGCGGCCTGCTCGATTTCAAGCAGTTCGGCATCGCCGATCGTGCCGACCGAGTGCTGGCCGACCGCTTCGAACACATCCTGCACGGTGATCTGGCGGCCGCGGTAGCTGCCGGGCAGGATTGAGCCGCCATAGATGAAGATCGACGGCACGTTGAGCCGCACCATGGCCATCATCATGCCGGGCAGCGACTTGTCGCAGCCGGCGAGCCCGACCAGCGCGTCGTAGCAATGGCCGCGCATGGTGAGCTCGACCGAATCGGCGATGACCTCGCGCGACACCAGCGACGACTTCATGCCCTGGTGGCCCATGGCGATGCCGTCGGTGACGGTGATGGTGCAGAATTCGCGCGGCGTGCCGTTGGCGGCCGCGACGCCCTTCTTGACCACTTGCGCCTGGCGCATCAGCGAAATGTTGCAGGGCGCCGCTTCGTTCCAGCAGGAGGCGACGCCGACCAGCGGCTGTGCGATCTCGGCCGCCGACAGGCCCATGGCATAGAGATAGGAGCGATGCGGCGCACGCGCCGGACCGACGGTCACATAGCGGCTGGGGAGCTTAGCCTTGGAGATGACTTTGGCGTCCATACTCTTCCTTGCCCCACATCTTCCTCGCAAGAGGGCGGTGCGGCCTGCTCCCATCGCCGAGCCTTTTGGCGCGTGTCCCGAGACAAGATCGAGGTGCGCCGGGTTTATGGCGGGAAATGGGCAATTTCGTCGGCCTGACTTCTAGCGCAGGGGTTGTTCAGAAAGTGTTGCCAAAACATCACAACGACACGAGGCGGAGCTGGTGCGGTTTATCTGCAACGCAGCCCTGGGGCCGACAGGCTCGGCCACAGCCCCGGAACGAAAAAGGCCGGGCATTGCCCGGCCTTTCATTTGATTTTACAGAGACTTAGAACTTGATCTTCACACCACCAGAGATCGCCGTGATCAGATCATTCCCGAAATCATAGCTGGCATCCTCGCCTGCAACATAGCCGTTCTCACCAGCCAATGTCCCCGAGTGGCCGCTGGTCAAAACGCCGACCGCTCCAGCGAGCCGCACTTCGATGTTGGGCTGCGGCGTATAGGCGACGCCGCCGCCCAGGGTCCACGTATCGGTCTGCGCACCATAGCCATGCGAGGTGCCACGATCCCAGGTCAATTGACCGGCGGCACTCCATTGATCATTGAACTTGTGGCCGATACCACCTGAAACGGTCCAGCCGTCACGATACATCAGGTCGAGCGACGTCACCTGACCCGGGCCGTTCGTGAAGCAAGCCGCCCCAGGCGCAATTGTTGGACAGATCGGAACGCTCTGCAGCACGCTCCAGTTGACCCACTTGATTGAGCCGAAGGCCAGCCAGTCAGGCGCAATACCGGACTGCAGTTTCAGTTCCAGCGAATCCGGCATCGACTCCTCTGCGCCATAGATCGGCCGAGAACCTCCAAGAATAGCTGGTAAGGTGAGTGTGCCCGAAATGTTGTCTAGCTTGACTTTCGAATTGTAGACCAAGCTGGCGCGGAGCGCGATATCAGGGATTTCGTAGGCAACGCCGGCGCGCCAGCCCCAACCGTTAGCCTCCAGATCGACACGACCAAGCAGCGGTTGTCCGAGGGGAGTAAAACCGACCAAGCTTTCCTTGAAGCCTGAAATGTCCTGATAGAACAACCCGCCGATAAAGCGGAGCTGGCCCTTGCCAGCATCAAACTTGTAGGAACAGGTGCCGGCGTAATTGTTGCTCTTGATATCGGTCTCGACGTTAGAAAGCGCTCCGTTCCACATACCTGGTGCGGTATGCGCGCCCCAAGGCTGCGAATAATCGACCATGCAGTCGACGCCCTGCACAACCTGGGCCTTCATTCCTATGCGCGGTACCCAATAGCCCTCGGCTCCGTCGGCCGAGGTACCAAGGCCGAGATTGGCTCCACCGGGACCACGCGCATTCTCGTACTTACGGTCCGGCATCACATAGGTCGCTTCCGCGTCCGTCGCGAACGGCGCCGGATCAAACAGCAGGTCGATATCGTAGCCGCCACGTTCCAGGCCGCCGGCATGTGCCGAGCTCATTGCCGTCCCCAGCAAAGCCAGCGAAAAGCACCCTGCCCCCAGCAGTGCTTTCAAACGCAGATTGTTCATGGATGTCCTCCCCGAATAGTCAGTGCATCCAGCTAGAACCAATTCGGGTTAACGGTGCAACAACGAATTCTTGGGGCGTACATGTACATGTCCACCGGACGCATTCCGGACAAAATGCAGACCAGCGCAGCGAGGCAGAAAAACGGTTCGCCGGGCGTGTCTCACTCAGAAAAACGGGAGAAAATCGGCCAAAAAGGCCAAAAATAATCAGTTTTGAGCAGTCGAATGCCCCATTGTTACATTATGGCAACAATGGGGCGAAAACTTCCGTTTACGTCAACATTAACGCTACGGAATGCCGGTTTCGAGGCAAAAAGCCACCCCATTTTAGAGGGCCCTAAAGTCTCCCGAATCTGCCCTCAACCCGCTTCGCGAACCCTGGCCAGCGCCACCGAAAGCTTGCCCTGCGCCTCGCGGTATTCGGCCAGCTTTTCACGCTCGGCTTCCACGATCTCGGCCGGCGCGCTGGCGACGAATCTTTCGTTCGACAGCTTCTTGTGCAGGCGTGCGATCTCCTCGGTCACCTTGGCCAGTTCTTTCTGCAAGCGCGCGGCCTCGGCGGCGAGATCGATCAGGCTGCCGAGCGGCAGGCAGACCGTTGCCTCGTTGAGCACGATCTGCGCCGAGCCCTTGGGTGCGGCGTCAACCTGCGAGATGTCGCCGACGCGCGCCAGCCGCTTGATCGCGGCGGCGTGGCGCTCCAGCCGTTCGCGGGTAAGCGTGTTGGCTCCGATCACCATCAGCGGCGCGATGGCTGCCGGCGGCACGTTCATTTCCGAACGCACGGAACGAATGCCGGAGACGAGATCAACCAGCCAGTTGATGTCGGCGGCCGCTTCAGCGTCCTCGAAATCCGGCGACGGCCACGCGGCATGGCAAAGCAGCGAAGCGCGCTCCTTGCCCTCGCCCGCGGTCTGCGCCCAAAGTTCCTCGGTCATGAACGGCATCATCGGATGCAGGAGCTTGTAGATTTCGTCGAGCACGAAGGCGACGCAGGCGCGGCTTTCGGCCTTGGCCGCCTCGTCCGTGCCCATGAACACCGGCTTCAGCAGCTCCAGATACCAGTCGCAGAACAGGTTCCAGACGAAGCGGTAGGCCGCCCCCGCCGCCTCGTTGAAGCGATATGAGGTGATGCCGTCCGTGACCTCTCGCGCGGCGCGCGTCAGCTCGGTCAGGATCCAGCGGTTGACCGCCAGCTTGGCGTCGTTCAGCCAGAAATCGTCGTTGCGCGCGACTTCGTTCATCTCGGCGAAGCGCGTCGCGTTCCAAAGCTTGGTGCCGAAATTGCGGTAGCCGGCAATGCGCGCCGGGTCGAGCTTCACGTCACGCCCCTGCGCCGCCATCACCGTCAGCGTGAAGCGCAGCGCGTCGGCGCCATATTCGTCGATGAGGTCGAGCGGGTCGACGACATTGCCTTTCGACTTCGACATCTTCTGCCCGTTCTTGTCGCGCACCAGCGCGTGCATGTAGACGGTGTGGAACGGCTCCTCGTCCATGAAGTGCAGGCCCATCATCATCATGCGCGCGACCCAGAAGAAGATCAGGTCGAAGCCGGTCACCAGCACGTCGGTCTGGTAGTAGGTTTTCAGCTCCGGCGTCTCATCCGGCCAGCCCAGCGTCGAGAACGGCCACAGCGCCGAGGAAAACCAGGTATCGAGCACGTCCTCGTCACGGGTCAGGATTTCGCCCGGCTGGAAATTCTCGAGCTTGTCCTCGACCCAGGCCTTCCAGGGTCCTTCGAGCGCCAGATAATATTCGATCGCGGCACTCAGCGCCTCTTCCTCCGTCTTCTCGACGAAGACGCGCCCGTCCGGCCCATACCATGCCGGAATCTGGTGGCCCCACCAAAGCTGGCGCGAGATGCACCAGGGTTCAATGTTCTCCATCCACTGGAAGTACGTCTTTTCCCAATTCGCGGGTATGATCTTGGTACGCCCCTCGCGCACCGAGGCGATCGCCGGCTTGGCCAGTTCGGCGGCGTTTGCATACCACTGCTCGGTCAGGAACGGCTCGATCGGCACGCCGCCGCGATCGCCATGCGGCACGGCGTGGCGATGCGGCTCGACCTTGTCGAGGAAGCCGCCTTCTTCCATCAATTCGACGATCCTCTTGCGCGCGACAAAGCGGTCAAGGCCGTTGAGTTCATCCCAGACGGCTTGGCGCTCCGGCGTCACCTCGAGCCCGGCGAGGAAATCCTCGTTGTCGCTGAGGTTTACCGCCGCCTCGACGGTGAGGATATTGATCGCCGGCAGCTTGTGGCGCTTGCCGACCTCGAAGTCGTTGAAGTCATGCGCCGGCGTTATCTTGACCGCGCCAGAGCCCTTCTCGGGGTCGGAATACTCATCCGCCACCACGGGAATCTTGCGGCCGACGATCGGCAGGACGACATTCTTGCCGACCAGGTGCCGGAAGCGCTCGTCGTCCGGATGCACGGCGACGGCCGTATCGCCCAGCATCGTCTCGGGGCGCGTCGTCGCCACGATGATGAAGGTCTTCGGGTTTTCCGGATCGAAGGCCACGCCTTCGACGGGATAGCGGAAGTGCCAGAGATTGCCGTTGACCTCCTGCTGCTCGACCTCGAGATCGGAGATCGCGGTGAGCAGCTTGGGATCCCAGTTCACAAGGCGCTTGTCCTTGTAGATCAGGCCTTCCTTGTAGAGCGTGACGAACACTTCGAGCACGGCCTTGGACAGGCCTTCGTCCATGGTGAAGCGTTCGCGCGACCAGTCGGCCGAGGCGCCGAGCCGCTTCAGCTGGTTGAGGATCGCGCCCCCGGATTCGGCTTTCCACTCCCACACTTTCTCGATGAACTGTTCACGGGTGAGGTCGCGGCGATGGATCTGCTTTTCCATCAACTGCCGCTCGACCACCATCTGCGTGGCGATGCCGGCATGGTCCATGCCCGGCTGCCACAGCACGTTCTTGCCGCGCATGCGCTCGAAGCGAACAAGAATATCCTGCAACGTGTTGTTGAGCGCGTGCCCCATATGCAGCGAGCCGGTGACGTTGGGCGGCGGGATGACGATGGTGAAGGCCTCGGCCCCCTCCTCGGCGCCGGCGCCGGCGCGAAACGCGTCGGCCTCTTCCCACACCTTGGCAATCTTCGGTTCGACGGTTTTGGCGTCGTAGGTCTTTTCAAGCATGGGAAAATGGTCCGCGCTGTCGGATTTTTGCTGGTCCGGTGTAAATCGGAAGGCTCTGACCGAGTCAACCGTAGGGGCCGCCTCGGCAACCGGCACAACAGAAAGAGGATCACCGTTCAGATAGTGTCTGTCCCGTATGCGACAATCCCTGGTGGCGTCGGCACTGTCACCGGCTCCAGCCGGAGAGGCATTGCACGCCTACGCCGCCCAATCCCAAATGCCAGCTCGGGTCGTACGAAACGAGGAATAGTGCGACGTCTCAGGACGCGCTGGAGTCCTCTGGTTTTTCTTTCAAAGCTTCGGCGAACTTGCGCATAAGCCGCACGAGTTCGTCGATGTCGTGTGCGTCCCAGCTTTCGAAAACGGCGCGAGCGTTTCTCTCTCGTGCCGCGTCGATCTTGTCGGTCATCGCCTTGCCCTTTGGCGTGACGACAGCCTCATTCACGCGGCGATCTGTCTCGCTCTGCCGGCGCACGGCCAGGCCAAGGCTTTCGAGCTTCGCCACCTGACGGCTGACAGTGGTGTAATCGCGGCCAGCCCGGTCGGCGAGGTCCACTATCCCGATCGGCCCAAGCCGCTCTATCCCGACCAGCAGAGGAAACAGTGCGCGGTCGAGCGCAATTCCGGCCTCCTTTACCATCTGCTCATCGCGCTGAGGCTGGTTCATAAGGCTGGCAATCTCGATCAGCGCTCCGTGGAGTTCACGAATCTGATGACTCCCAATATGTGTATTTTTCACGCTTTTCATTGACAGCACTCCGACTCTCAATTATGTGCATTTTACACACAAGGAGATCGACATGACAAACGGTTTTGCGGCAGATGTGCTCATCTGCGGCGCAGGAGCGGCTGGCCTGACGCTGGGGATCGAGCTTGCACGGCGCGGTATATCCTTCCAGCTCATTGAGAAGATGAGCGAACCCTTCCGTGGCTCGCGCGGCAAGGGCATCCAGCCGAGGACACAGGAGATTTTCGAAGATCTTGGCATTCTCGACAGGGTCGTTGCCGCAGGCGGCGTCTATCCGCCGATGCGCGTGTATGGCGATGACGGCAGCTATATCGAAAAGGACACCGGCGAGCGCCCCGATCCGACCCCGGCAGAGCCTTACGCCATCGCGCTAATGATTCCGCAATTCCTCACCGAGCGGATCATGCGAGAGCGGCTGGCAGAACTAGGCCATAGGGTCGAGTACGGATGTGAGTTGGTTGGGTTCGAGCAAGGTGAGAACGGTGTCATGGCACGTCTTGCGGGGCCGAATGGCGAGCAAACCGTTCGCGCACGCTATCTTGTCGGGGCGGACGGCGGGCACAGCTTCGTGCGCGGCGCGCTCGGCTTGAATTTCCCCGGCAAGACGCTGGGCGTGCGTGCGGTCGTGGCGGATGTGCTGTTGACCGGGCTGGACCGCGATGCGTGGCACCAGTTCAACGACGGTGACATGGAGCGAATGGTCGCGATTTGCCCGCTCGCCGGAACCGATCTCTTCCAGATTCAGGCACCCATTCCGCTGGACGGCGAAGTGGACCTCTCAGCAGAACAGCTGGGGCGCTTGATTAATGAGCGGACCGGCCGCGGCGACGTGCGGGTGGATTCGGTCGCCTGGGCGTCGGCCTACCTGATGAACGCCCGGCTTGCCGATCGCTACCGGGTCGATCGGGTATTCCTCGTTGGCGATGCAGCTCATATCCATCCGCCAACCGGCGGCCAGGGCCTGAACACCAGCGTGCAGGATGCCTATAATCTGGGCTGGAAACTTGCCGCCGTCCTCGACGGCGCGGATGATTGCCTGCTCGACACCTATGAGCAGGAACGACGTCCGGTCGCAGAATCGGTTCTCGGCCTTTCGACCCGGCTGCTCGACGCCCAGAAACAGGGTGGAATGCACCGCGGCCGCGAGGTGCGCCAGCTCGATATCGCCTATCCGGAATCGCCGCTCTCCAGGGAAATGGCCGAACGCAGCAGCGGCCCGCATGCGGGGGACCGCGCGCCGGATGCCCAAATCAGGGGCGCGGCGGGGCAACCATGGCGACTGTTCCAATTGCTGCAAGGGCCGCATTGGACACTGCTTGTTCATCAAGCCGGGAGAGAGACGGTTGGGCCACTCAAGGGGCTGCATGTCCACCACATCGGCCCGCAAGGCGATGTCATCGATGCCTGGGGACACCTTCGCGATGCTTATGCACTGGCACCGGGCGAGTGTGTGCTGATCCGGCCGGACGGATATATCGGTGTGATGGCGATTCTTGATGCAGACCGAACCGCGAAGCTCGAAACCTATTTGGCCCGCATGGGCCTAGTCCAACCCGGAGAAGACCCGAAATGACTGCCGAGATATGTTCGAACAATGAGGCTGGCGGGCTCTATGCTTGGGTCGGGCCTATATGAAGCGTGGAGCGGCGTGGTCGTGGCAATCGCCATCATCGGAGCTATTATTGCGGCCACCGCCTCCTTCGACGTGCCGATCCTGAGATTACCGTGCCTGCGCCAGGGTGAAGGCGCAGCGGTGTCCAACTAGCCACCTAAGGCGACCCGGGAAAATCATTACGCGCCGCGCGCCACGCGCTCGATCTCCTCGCGCACCAGGCGCTCGACCAGCGTTGGCAGGTTGTTGTCCAGCCAGTCCTGCAGCATCGGCCGCAGCATCTCCTCGGCCATCTCGTCGAATGTCTTCTTGCTGCGGCTGGCAAAGGCGTCGGAGAGTTCGCCAAAGGCCGCGGCGACCTGCCGGCCCGTATGCTCGGAAAGGATTGCCGGACGGGCCGCAGGCGTTTCATCCGCCGCCTTGCGCGCCTCGTCGGTGCTCGCCGGGGCGGCGATCGAAGGGGTCCGCTCGAACGCCGGCTCCGGCATCGGCTCGTCCACCGGCGCTTCGGGCTGGACAACCGGCTTGCGAATGCCTGGTATCGCCTTCGCCTGCTCGCCGACCGCTGCGATCTCGCGGCGCCAATCGGCGACGATGGCATCGCTTGCCGCGCCGGCCTCGGGCGTCGCGGGCCTGTCGGTCCTTTCGGCGGGCAGCGGCTCGGCGGCGATCCGGGCGCTCACCTCGGCAAGCGTCATCGACGCCCTTGGTGCCACGGGATCGGTTCGCTCCGGCGCTTCCATGCGCGCGACCGTTGGTTCGGCCGCCGATGTCTGTGCCTGCACCTCCGCCAGCGTGACCGGCTTCCTGACCTCGGGAGCGGCATGCAATTCGGCGCGGAACGCATCGACGTCGGGAGCAGCGCCCGCCGCCGGCTTCAGATCCTGCCGCAAGTCATCGGCATCGTCCGGCTGCTTGCGGCCGCTGTCGCTGTCCTCGATGATCCTCCTGATGGAAGCCAGTATCTCTTCCATGGAAGGTTCGCGCTGTGCGCTGCTTGCCGTTGCCATCGTCACATCCGCCGCCCTTGTGACCTGTTACAGACTTCCGCTCCGGTAAACGCCGGATTCGAATCATGGCGACAGCGTAACCGACGGAGCGCCGTACGAGAATCCCCATTCTGGGGACATGTGGGATTTCAACAGATTAGCGCAATTCGTCGGAAAGCATGTGACGGGTTGCCGGCGCAGTTGCGCAAACAATGAAGCGACCCGACGTTTCGATCGAACGCCGGGTCGCTTCGAGAGAACTACTCGAATCTGTGGAGTTTAGCGGCCATCCGGCGTGCGCAGGCCGATCCACTTGTCCTTGACGGCATTGTAGTGCTCTTCAGGCCTGTACTTCGTCGCCTGCAGCGCAAGGCGCTCGGCCGAGAGGCGGCCGATCGCCGACAGGATGGCATAACTTGCCACCACAACGTCGTGCTCGGAATTTGCCTGGTTGATCTTGGCGGTGATGACGGTGGCCTGCGCGTTGAGCACATCCAGCGTGGTGCGCTGGCCGACATTGCGTTCCTCGATGACACCGTTCAGCGCCAGTTGAGCGGCGTCGATGACCTGCCTGTTGGCGGCGACGCTCTGCTGCGCGGCGGTGTATTGCGACCACGCCGAGGCGACGGCCTGGCGCACCTGGTCGCGGCTGACGTCGACCTGGATGCGGGCCTCGCCAAGCGATTCCTTGTTCTGTCGCACGACCGCCGAGGTGCGGCCGCCCGAATAGATCGGGATCGTCAGTGTCGCACCGATGTTGGCCGAGGTCGAACCGCCGTTGCTCCCCTGGAGGTCGGGATTGCGATGCAGATAATCCTCCGAAATGCCGGCCGATGCGGAAAGCTGCGGCAGCAATGCGCCCTCGGACGACTTCACCGAAAACGCGGCCGCATCGACCAGATGCTGGGTGGCGAGGATCGCCGGATGCTCGGCCGAGGCGATGGCTATCGCCGAATCGAGGCTCGGCGGCAGCAGCCTGGCCAATGGCGAGGCAGGCCTGAGCTTGCCCGGCTCGTCACCGACGATCTGGTGATAGCTCGCCGCACTTGCCAGCGCCTGCGCGCGGGCGGCGCTGAGCGACGCCACGGCGGAAGCGCGCGACGCATCGGCCTGCGCAACGTCGGTGCGCGTGCCTTCGCCGACCTCGAACCGCGAGCGCGCGGCGCGCGCCTGCTCGGTCAGGAACTGCAGATTCTGCTCCGTCAGCACCGCGATCTGCCGGTCGCGAATCACGTCCATATAGGCCGTGGCCGCGCTCAACAGCGTGTTCTCCTCGGTGTTGCGCAGGCTTTCGACGGATGCCTTGACCCGCGATTCGGCTGCCGCCACATTGTTTCTCGTCTGGAAGCCGTCGAACAGGCTCTGGTTTATGACGATGCCCACACTGGCCGACCCCGTCTTGACGTTGGCGCCGCTGGCACGGGTATTCACATAATTCGTGTCGGCCGTCCCGGTGATGGTCGGGCGCCAGCCGGACTTAGCGATGGCCACGCTCTCATCGGTGACGCGTACGCCGGCTCGGGAGGCATTCAGCGAGGAATTGTATTGATAGGCCTTTGCAAGCGCGCCGGAGATGGTTTCGGCCGAGGCGGCCAGCGGGGAAAGCGCGGTCGCCGAAACGAGGACGGCGGTGAAAAGTGACTTGCGTAGAGACGGCACCATTAAACCCTCATTCGTTTTCCATGGGAACCACGCCGCACCGGCTTCTCCTTAGAGAACCGGAGCGGCGTGTCAGAATGTTCCCTGTCGCTCGGCCCAAAGTGCCCCCATTGGGATCAGCAACGATTGTTCAAATGCAAGCGACCATGACAAAGCCTCTGCTGCAAGGCCAAATCATTCAGAATTCGAAAGCATGCTCACGTTCGAACCCGGGTAGTGGCTTAATTGCCGCATTAAATGCCCGTCTACCGGTTACAACCCCCCCTGCTTTGAAAAAAAGCCGCGCCACGCCAGAATTGCCCTGCCCTTCGACCGCGACGAGGCGGCCGCCTTCGGCGAGCTGGTCGAGCAGCGCCGCCGGCACTTTGCCGACGCTGCCGCCGACGAAGACGACATCGTAGGGCGCCTTGGCCGCATATCCCTGCGGCAGCGGGCCCTGGACCACGGTCACATTGCCGCAGCCCAGCGATGAGAGCACCGACTTTGCGGTTTCGGCCAGCGCCGAATCGCTTTCAAGCGCCACCACGGAGCCCGCCAGTCGCGACAGGATGGCCGAGGCATAGCCGGTGCCGCAGCCGACATCGAGGACCGAATCAGCCTGACTGATCTCGGCCAGTTGCATCAGCTTGGCCAGCGGCGAAGGCTCCATCAGATATCGCGCGCCGCCGGGGCCGTCCGCGATGCGGATGTCTTCGTCGATGTAGGCGAGATTGCGCTGGCGTTCGTCGACGAAAAGCTCGCGGGGCACGGAAAGCATGGCGTCGAGCAGCGGCGTGCTGGTCACGTCGGTGGTGCGGATCTGGCCATCGACCATCTTGACGCGAAGCTCGGAGAAATCAGCGCTCATGTCCCAACCAATCCGCTTGCCGCGCCACATCGCGGTTCATTTAGACGGGAACGGCGAGCTCCCTGCGCTGACGCGCGGGAGCCCGGAGATTGGAGGCCTCGCCCGGAATCGAACCGGGGTGCAAGGATTTGCAGTCCTCTGCGTAACCACTCCGCCACGAGGCCTCGTTACTCCCGGCGTTCCACCCGGTTCCAATAGGTTGCGGCGAAAAAGCCGTCAAGCGGCGACAATGCATTCGCGACGGTTTCGCCTGCGCCAGTCCCCGCACCCCGCCCTAAATGCGAGACAGGGCGGTTCGAGCTGCGTTAGCAAGCCGTTAAGCATGGCGGATGATTGGGAGAAACTCCGCGCACCGGGCTGCGTTGAGGCCGAGGAGGACTGCGCCATGCAGCTGGCCAAACCGGACGAGTCGACCAACAACGCGGACAGCTCGCCGCTGCTGGGGTGCGAGGAGCTGGTGCGCTACGCCATGGATTGCCTCAAGATAGAAGGCACCGGCCGGCTTTCACCGCGCGACCGCGCGCGCCTTGCCTCGGCTTCCGCCGTCCTGAAGGAAATCAGCGAGGATCTGAGAGCAGGCCAGCAGGACGCCCCGGAGGAGGCGAGCACTGGAACGCAGGATAGCGCTGCGATTTGATTCGGGCCCCAAAGGCCGCCGCGACGAAGCCGGGCAAGGTCCCCGGCGTGGCCGATCAATCCGGCCGGCGCCGCCGTTCCCACCAGACGACGAACCGGCGCCGATGGCGGCGCACCATGGCGAATTCGTAGGAGAGCACCAAAAGTCCGAGCGGCACCATCCAGAAACCGAGAATCGGCAAGAACCCCAGAATGCCGCCAATCGTCAAAAGCACGCCGATTGCAATCCTGAGGCCGCGCGAACGCGGCATGGTGAACTTGCGCCCGAAGACCGATATCTTTCGCGCCGGTGCCTGGTTTTCTTCTGCTGCCGTCATCTCGAATGGCTGGTCCGTCTGGTGGTTTGAGGATGTCACTTGACGAAAGCCGCGACCGCGCATTCGGTTCCGCGCCCTCGCAAGACGGCTAATATGAGGACGAACGCCGCCGATTGCGAGAAACGCCTGAGCGAAAAAGTCTCGGAAAAATGCGAAATGGTTCTTTGCAAAGCCGAAAAGGGTTTGCTATAGGCTGCGCCACTCGCATGAGAGCCTCTGTTCCCCGGTAGCTCAGTGGTAGAGCAACCGGCTGTTAACCGGTTGGTCGCTGGTTCGAATCCGGCCCGGGGAGCCACTTAATCCAGAAAAGTCTTTAAACCCAAGCACTGCAAGGGTTTCCGCCTCCCAGAGGTACACTGCGCGGTACACTGGGCTATGACGATCGGCGTGAACCACATTCAGAAGCGCGGCAAGGCCGGATGGGGCTACAGGCGCAAAATCCCTGGAGAACTTTGGACCATTTTGGGCACGCGAGAACACCTCGTGCCGCTTGGTGCCACTTACCAGGAGGCGCTAAAGAAATACCCTGCGGTTCATGCAGAGGCCGAGAAGTTTTTTGTCCGACGCGGTCAAGCGCGCCAACTGCCCCGACAGCGTGGGATCAGTTCCGCGACGAAATAGCCGCTGCTGGCAAAATGGGATTTGGCGAGGTCATCGAAGCGGCGCGATCCTATGGCGAATTCGGCGTGGCCTGAAGATCACGTCGCCTTCCACGCAGCGGCTCGATATGCCGATCCGTTCCGCTCAATGTCGTCGAGCAAGCCGTCTCTCGAAGAAACCAAAGCCGATAGTGATCAATGCCGCCAGCAGGAAATATCCTAGCGCGGCGGCGAACAGAGGCTCGTAGACCCGAAATGTCTGCGCGCGAACGAGGTTCGCCGCACCCATGAGTTCGAACACCGTGATCGTCGACGCCAGTGCGGTCCCCTTCAAAAGCAGGATGTTCTGGCCGCCGATCGCCGGCAAAGCCAACCTGAAAGCCTGCGGGAGAAGGACGGAAATCATGATCCGTGTTTTCGACAGGCCAAGCGATTGGCCGGCCTCACGCTGCCCTTCTGGAATGGCCTGTATCGCCCCTCTCCAAATCTCGCCACAGTAGGCCGCGGTGTTCAGGGAAAGGGTAAAAAACGCATAGAAGTCCGCGCCTCGCAAAATGGGCCAGAGCGGGCTGTAGCGGATCGAGGGGATCCCCGAGAGAATTTGGCCGATACCGAAGTAGCAGAGGTAAAGCTGGACCAGGAGCGGGGTCCCCCGGAACGCGAGGATAAACGCAACCGCTGGATATCGCAGCCATTTGCTGTTGGATAGCCGGGCCAGTGCAACCGGGATGGCAAGCAAATTGCCGACCACCGCACAGCCGAGGAACAGGATTATGGTGACCTGGACGCCGGCCAGAAGCTGATTGGCAAGGTAGGCTCCAAACTCAGTCACGCTAGCCCCGCCTCCCGCCACGGACGGTGGCTGTTTCGAGGGCATGGAAAAGCATCGCCGATATGCCGGACATGGCGAGGAACACGAACGCGATCGCGCAATAGAACATGAAGTAATCGCGCGTCGCGCCGGCAGCCATCTTGCCGGCGAGAACGAGCTCGGTAAAACCGATCAGGCTGACCAGTGAGCTTTCCTTCAAGACGACCAGCCACAAATTGCCAAGCCCCGGCAAGGCCAAGGGGACCATTTGCGGCACGGTCACCAGGAAGAAGGTCTGGCGCCGTGTCAGACCGAGTGAATAGGCTGCCTCGACCTGACCTCGCGGGATGGCCACGATCGCGCCACGCAGGACCTCCGTGCTGTAGCCGCCTTGAACGATCCCAAGCGACAGGGTCGCGGCGACAAACCCATTGACCTGGAATTCGGAAGTCAGTCCCGCCAGGCTCACGGCCCATCGCAACGCGTCCGTCGCGGTATAGTAGACGAGGAATATGATGAGAATGTCCGGTACGGACCGGATGATTGTCGTATAGGCAACGGCTGCGGAGACCGCCACGCGGTTCTTCGAGATCTTGGCCACCGCACCCATGAGGCCGAGGGTCAGGCCCACGAGATAGGCGCTGATCGAAATTCCAAGGCTCAGGCAAGCGCCAAGAAGCAATTCGTCGCCCCAGCCCTTGTCCCCGAAGCTGAGCAGGGTTGCCCAAGACACGGTCGAGTTCATACAGCGCGTTCCAGTTCAATGAAGATGGCGACGGCCGCCCCGGGCCGGCCGTCCCCCGGGCCTGAACCAGATGATCAATCGCCGTAAATGTTGAAATCGAAATAGCGCTTGGTGATCGTCTCGTACTCGCCGCTGGCGCGCACCGCCTTGAGTGCTGCATTGAGGCGGTCCCTCAGAGCGGTGTCTTCCTTGCGCAGGCCGCCGCCGTCGCCGTATCCAAACATTTTCTCATGCGGCAGCGTCACCTTGATTTCATAAGCTTGGCCCTCCGGCTTCTTCAAGAAATCCTGGATCTGGATGCCTGCCGCAGCCATGAGATCCACGCGTCCGGCCTGGATGTCCGCGATTTCGTCATCGAGTGTTGGATAGATCTTCACTTCGGCAATGCCGTTGAACTTATCCTGCATGTAGGTCGCCTGCAGGCTGGCACTCTGTGCCGCGACCGCAATCCCCTTGAATGTCTCCGGCTTGGTCACGTCGAACTGCCGCGTATCCGCCTTGGCGCCGACAAGCACGTTGGGCGAATAGTAGTACTTGTCGGTGAAATCGATCACCTCCTTGCGCTTGTCCGTGATCGACATCGAGCTCCAGATGACGTCGAACTTCTTGGCCAACAGCGCGGGAATGATGCCGTCCCAGGCGATATCGACGATCTCACATTTCGCCTTCATCTCTTTGCAAACGGCATTCATCAGGTCGATTTCCCAGCCCTGCCAGGTGCCGCTGGCATCCTTGACGGAGAAAGGCGGGTATGGCTCCGCGGCGACACCGAAACGGATGACATCGTCGGCCGCCGACGATGAATTGGCGGCGCCAAATACCGCCACGATCAGTGACAAGGCGAGTGCAAGCTTTTTCATGATTGTTCCCCTTTTTGTTTATGTGGATTTGTATCTTCCGCAATGATGATGCTGGTAGCCGGGCATCTGCCGATCTTTCGACGTCGGCCCGTGGCCAGCCGGCAGCATCGAGCATCGTGGACTGGTTCGGATGTCGGCGATGCGAACTTGGCCATTCGGCTCAGTCGACCTTCTTTCAGGGCGGTGTTTGAAAACGCTAACAGTTCAAATGATCTCGATCTAATGCCCCCTGCCGTGCGGTTCATCACCAATAGTTATGACAGCGATAGCCCCTTCGAGTGACGCAGTCCGGCGACCGGCAAACGATCGCCGCTCGTTGATCCGCGCGTGCGAGGACAGGGCTGAATTGAACGGTTCACGACGCCGCCATTGATCGCGACTATGAGTTTTCAGCGATAGTCCCGCGTCCACGGGAATAAGCTCGCGACTGTCCACCAAATTTCTGATGTGGCATCGTCGGCCGGTTCCGGGATGGCCGGCCGCAATGCAGTCGGCCCGCGGCCCGTTCGCTCTAAGGTGGTCACATGAATAGCAGCCCTTGCCGGTCCATCGAGGAGATGAGCGAAAAGATCGCTGCCGGCCTCTCGCCCGTGGAAATCATGGAGGGCTGCCTCGAGCGCATCCAGGAGCTGAATGAACACATCAAGGCGATGATATTCGTGGCCGAAGCTGATGCGCTGGACGCCGCGCTTCAGGCCACACGCGAAATCAGATCCGGTCACAGGCGCGGTCCGCTGCATGGCGTGCCGATCGCGGTCAAAGACGTTATCGATGTCGAGGATTGGCCGACAACGGCTGGCTCCCGGTTGTTTCGGGATCACGTGGCGACGGAAACGGCAACATGCATTGCCAATCTTCAGGCGGCCGGCGCCATCATCATCGGCAAGACGAACCTGCACGAACTGTGCGTCGGCGGTCATGACAACCCTTGGTTCGGCAAGGTCGCCAACCCGCTTGATCCGGACCGTGGGACAGGTGGCACGAGCAGCGGGTCGGCCGCAGCGGTCGCAGCCGGTTTTTGCCTGGCAGCGGTTGGCACGGACAGCGGCGGGTCAAACCGATCCCCGGCTGCTGCTACCGGCTTGTTCGGTTACAAGCCGACGAATGATCTGATCGCCGTGGAGGGCGTCATGAGCATAGCGCGTTCGCTGGACTGCGTCGGCGTTCTTGCACGCTCGGTCAGGGACGTTCGCCTGGTGACCGAGGCGCTTGCCGGAAAACGGCTCGCCCCGTCGGCAAGCGGGGGCAGCAAAACGACAACGGGCATCACGATCGGCATCTGCCCCGAACTGCTTGGCGCTCACGTCGACACGTCAGTCGATATCGCGTTGGCTACCATGCTCAATCGTCCTGAAGTGCGCACGGTCGAGATCACCTTCGACGACAGGGAGGCGTTCGTTGCCGCGGGACTGACAATCCTCCAATGTGAGTTCGCGCGAATCTACCGCAATGCAATCGAGCAGAAGCCGGACATGGTCGGCGACGCGGTTCACTCATTCCTGCAGGGCGGCATTCGCATCCATGCCGGCGCCTATGATAGCGCCATCGAAATCCGTAACGGCGTGCGAGGCCGGTTTCTGGAGAAAATCGCGGGCCTGGACGCTTTTGCCATTCCTACGGCGCCTGGATCGGCGCCGCGGCTTTCCGACGAACTTACCGAGGTGAATGGGGAAATGGTGCCGTGGGGACTGGCCGGCGGCCGCTTCCGCCGCTGGGCAAATATGCTTGGCATGCCGGCGTTGGCTATTCCTTTGCCGGTTCCTGACGGGCTTCCGGTGTCGGTGCAACTGGCCGCAGGTCCGGGTCAGGACGCCGGTTTGCTCGATCTCGCCGAAATGTTGACAAGCAACTGAAATCAGTTCCGCCAAATCGCTGAAAGTTCATAACCTCCAGGAATAAACTTCCTTCGCGCGCCTCTTGGAACATCCGACCCTTCCCATTAATCTTGGCGTTCGCAGCTCGCTGTTTCGGCACAGCGATCCAGCTGCCTGGCAAGGTAAGCGGGCATGAAATTTGGCGAAAAGGACACCGTCACGAAGGAGGCAGAGTTTACGCCTCGCGAGATCGAGGTCTTCGCTTCGGTCATGCTGCATGGAACAACCACCAAGGCGGCCGACGCACTTGACATCACGCAGCCGGCTGTCAGCAAGATGCTCCAGCAACTCAGCGAGAAGGCGGATTTCCAGCTGTTCAGGAAAAGCCGGCAGCGGCTGATCCCCACTCCTGAAGCGCACATGCTCTATGCCGAGGTGAAGCGCGTTTTCGAGTCCGCGCGCGGCATCTCGCGCGCCGCGAGGGAGATACGCGAGCTACGAAGTGGCAGGTTGAAAATCTGCGCGCTCCCGGCCTTCGGGTCCACGCTGCTGCCATCCATCATCACGAGCTTCTCAAAACAGCATCCATCCGTGTCGATTTCCCTGGATATCCGCAGCTCCGCCACGGTGGTGCAGCGGGCGAGCCGCAATCAGCTCGACATCGGAATAGGCGTAACGGCATCGGACGAGAATTCTTCAATCGTCAGGCGAGCGCTGACAGCGACCCCACCGGTTTGCGTCATGCCGGCGGGTCACCGTCTGGCCGAGCTCGACGTGGTGCAGGCAGAAGATCTCGACGGTCTCGACTTCATCTCGATGGGCTCCGCTGATCCGATGCGGCAGCAGCTCGATGCCTTGTGCGAAGAACGCGGAGTGGGACGTCTGTTGAAGATAGAGGCCAGTCTGTCCAGTGCGTGCATCGCCCTTGTCGCGTCCGGGGCGGGCGTGAGCGTCGTCGACAGGCTTTCGGCGTGGCTGGCACGCGACCTGCCGATCGAGATCAGGGATTTCCGGCCACGTCTCGATCTGAACCTCAGCGTCTACCGGCCTTGGGGTGTCATTGCATCGACGGCGGCGGACGCCTTCACCGAGCATCTTATCCAGACGACGCGAAGCTTTATGAACGGCGTAGAGGCAGGAATCACCGCCCTGGGTCCTCGCCGCCAGGCCGACAGAACTGTTTTCATTCACCGCTGAAAGCCTCTAGCGGAGCGGCAGGCATTCGAACAGGCGGCCGATATCGGCTTCGTCATTGTAGACATGCGGCGACACGCGCATCTTCGTGCCGCGCAGCGTGACGTGCACGTCAGCCCGCTTCAGCTCTTGTGCCGCATTCGGCGCGAGACGGCCCCCTATGTCGAGGATCGCGATATGGGGCGTTGGGTGTCGCGGACGCGCGACCGGCAGCCCTCTGCTTTCCGCCTGCGCCCAGACAAGCTCATTAAGGTGACGCAGGCGCTCAAACACGCGCCCGACGGTCCAACCGCGGATGAGCTTCATTGCGGCGATTGCGATAGGCAGGACCGCGAAATCGGAGCGTTCCCCCATGTCGAACCGCCGCGCGCCGGGAAGAAACTCGGCCACGGCCACCTTGTAGAAGTCCGATTTGTCCCCGCCCATCCGGTTCCATGAATGATGCTCCAGAGTGCGCCCCTCTGTGTGCCAACGCCGGTCGGCGTAAAGGAATGCGAGGCGATATGGCCCCAGAAGGAACTTGTAGGTGGCAAAGACGAGAAAGTCCGGTCGGACGCGCCGGACATCGAAGGGTATCGCGCCAACCCACTGGGTTCCGTCAACGACAAGACTGGCGCCCGCTGCCCGTGTGGCGGCGGCCACCGCCTCCAGGTCGATCGCCACGCCCTCGAACCAATGCACCAGCGTCCCCGCAACGACCGCGATGGGACGGCTCGAGTCTTGGATTGCCGATACGATCGCGCTGGTCCAGTCGCCGTCGGCTGGTTGCGGGACGATATCAACGCAGGCGCCGGCGCGTTGCGCGAGGTCATACCAGACATATCTGTGCGAGGTGTGTTCGTTCTCCATCAGAAGGATGGCCGAACCTGCCGCAACCAAAACGTTGGCGGCTGCGATAGCCATGCCATAGCTGGTGGCGGCCACAATGGCGATCTCATCGGCATCGGCGCCCACCATTGATGCGGCGAGCTGCCGAGCCTCTTCCACCTCGTCGTAATAGGAGGCGATGGTCATTTTCCAGGGTTCGGCTTTCACCCTGACGCCGGCCTCGCCGGCCGCGACGGCGGCGGTCGGGATCGGAGACATGTATGCGACATCCAGATAAGCTGTCTCGCGGGGAATGGAGAAGAGATCTCGTTGGCAGCTCAGCATGGCATCACAACCTGAAATCAATTGAGGTGCCGAGTCCGGCGTTGCGGGCGGAGATATAGACAAGATTGGCAAGCTCGATGTCTTGCGCCGGAACGCCGAGAGACCGGAAAAGCGTGATCTGATCGTCGCCAGTGCGGCCGGGTTTCGCACCTGCCAGCACGTCGCCGACCTCGCCACGGATATGATCGACGCCGATCACGCCGGTTTCAATCGCCTCGATCAGTTCTCCCGCGGCCGTCAGCGCCATAGGCAGGTAGTCGACCCAGATCTGCGCTCTGCGCACACAGTCGAGGTCGAGCTCGCGGCATGAAGCGACGCTCGCCCCGACCGCATTGATATGGACACCAGGCGGAAGCCATTCGCCGCACAGCACCGGCTTTTCGGAAGATGTCGTGGTGCAGATGATGTCGGCCTCGCGAACGGCCTCGCCAGGGTCGCGATGTGCCTTCGCCTGGAATCCGGCGGCTGACTGCTCCTCGGCGAAGTGCTGCGCCTTTGCAAAGTCGCGACCCCAAACATGGATCGCATGGATCGGCCGGACGTCCGCAATAGCCGCGACATGCCGGCGCGCTTGCTCGCCATATCCGAACAGTGTCAGCGTGGTGCTGTCTTCGCGCGAAAGTGCCCTGGTCGCGACAGCACTGGCCGCCGCGGTCCGCCAAGCCGTAAGCTCTCCCCCGTCGATCAAGGCTACAGGCCGTCCATGATCCTTGTCGAACAGGAAGACACCGCCGCGATGAGACGCGAACCCATGCGCGAAATTGTCAGGAAACACGGAAAGCACCTTCGCCCCGAACAGCGGCCGGTCATCCAGCGCAGCATACATAAGCGACAGACAACTCCCGGCCGCACCCGGCAGCTCAAGTGTGCGCCTGATCTGCTGGCGCGCCATGCCGCTCGATGTTTTGCGCAGTGCGGCCTCGGTCGCTTCAAGAGCCAGGGATAGGCTCAAAATGTCCCGGATCGCGTTCTTGTCGATCAGGAGGAATTCCGGCTCGCCACTCACCGTGCAGTCTCTTCCATTCCGCGATCCCCGATGCGCCGATAAGCGTAGCATTGCTCTCGCAAACGGTTGCGCCCGAATTTGATAACTTCGCACGAGAAGTTGCCCGTGCGGGCTAATGGGCCGACCTGGGCAGCCGCAGATGGCTGGGACATTGGTTCATAACTTTTGGCCATGAACGGCAGCGACCAGTTCAATTGACCGCAGTTGGCACCCATTGCAATGTTTTCAGGCAACCGAGGATGTTGTGCGGGGTTGCAAACACATCGCAGGCGCCGATCGAATTAAGAAGAGCGGCGTCAGCAGTACTGTCAAGAACTCCAGCAACATCTCTCAACGATATAGCGGCATTTGCATCGATTCGTCTTTCAGAGATTACTCGTATCGGATGACGTCATTAGCCCGGGAATTTTTGGAGGTCATCTTTATGCGTGTCGTGGTCATTGGTTCCGGTATCGTCGGCAGTTCCGCCGCCTATGAATGCGCCAAGGCGGGAGCAAGCGTCGTCGTGCTGGAGGCCGGACGGATAGCAGGCGGCACGTCGGCGGTAAGCTTTGCCTGGACAAATGCGACGACCAAGCAGCCCCGGCCGTATTTCGATCTGAACGTCTCGGGAATGCGCGCCCATCTTGAACTCAAGCGCGACTTCGGCGTCGCTCCCTGGTTCACCCAGACCGGCAGTTTCGATTGGCGAACAGTGCCGGAGTCGATGGACGATTATTTCGAGAACTTCAGGCAGATGAAGGAATGGGGCTACGGCGTCGAGTGGATCGAGAAGAAGCGCGTCGCCGAGATGGAGCCCGATATCGATGTCTCTGCCTTCGGTGATTGTCCAATCTCCTACTATCCGGAAGAAGGCTGGGTCGATCCGGTGCTCTACTCGGCCTGGCTTTTGCGGGCGGCGAAGGAGCGCTGGGGAGCACAGGTCAAACTCGGTTCCCGCGTGACCGAGATCGAGACCGAAAGCGGGCGCGTACGGGCAGTTCGGACGGCGAACGGAGACCGACACCCTGCGGATGCCGTCGTGAGCTGCACCGGCGGCTGGTCTAGTGAGAGGCTCGGCGATGCCCAGGGTATTCCACTTTCCTCGACCATAGGCGTGCTCGCCTTCACCCCGCCGGTGGCCTTGACGCTCCGCAGCCAGCTGCATGCCGACGATCTGGATATCCGTCCCGACGGAGCGGGGCGCATCATGATCCATAAGGTCTCGGTGGACATGACCCTGGAGAAGCCGGAGGTGCTCAGCCCTGCCGGGGACGAGGCGGCGACGCTCCTGGATGCGGCGACCAAGGTCCTGCCTTCGCTCCGCGACGCAGGTGTGGAAGCCATTCGCACGACGGTCCGGCCGTTCCCGGAGGACGGCTACACCTGTGCCGGCGCCATGCCGGATATCGTCGACCACTACATGGCCGTAACGCACAGTGGTGTGACCATCGGCCCGCAATTGGGCAAGGTGGTCGCCGACGAAGTCGTGCGCGGCAAAATCCATGACGAAATGGAAACGTTTCGTCCGCAACGCTTCTTCCAGGCCCACGCCCAGCGCTCCGCTGTCGCGCACGTCTGATCCCGCTCAGCAGACCGCTGGATTGCGTACGGCGGCCTGCTTTTGACCAACGCAACCAGGGGCCTCCGCCATGGGGAACATCGAACGATTCGACAAGAACGAACGGCTTAGCCGTATCGTCGTTCACAACGGCACGGCCTATCTCTCGGGCTTGACGGCCGATGACAAGAAAACCGGCACGTCTGACCAGACGAAGGAGATATTGGAAAAGGCGGATCGCCTTCTGGCGAGCGTCGGTTCGGATAGATCGAAGCTGCTGTTCGCGCAGATCTGGTTGAGGGATGTCGAAGACTTCGACGCGATGAACAAGGCTTGGGTCACATGGCTCGACGGCGTGGAGCCCCCGGCACGCGCCACGGTCGGGGCGAGCTTCGCCTTGCCCGAGATCCGTGTCGAGATCCAGCTTACCGCAGCGATTTGACACGTCGCACGCCACGTCCAGGCCAGCGAGTCCAATCAGATTCGTCAGGGACATGCTTGCGCACCGGCCTTCGCGGCGCGATAGATGCGGCGGTTTGGGGAGGAATCATGCGAAAAGTCCTGGCATCGGCGTTGCTGCTGGCGGCTGCGGCGTTCGCGACCGGCGCTCATGCGCTGGACAGCAGCGGCACACCCGTCGTCGTGACACCCCTCGCCTCGCGCACGACCACCGCTTCCGGCCAGCCGATCACGCTGCCGCAGAAGAACGTGCAGGTGCTGGTGTCGACCTACGACATAGCGCCGGGCGCGACCTTGCCGGTGCACAAGCATCCGTTCCCGCGCTACGCCTATGTCGAGGCCGGCACGTTGAAGGTCACCAATGTCGAGACCGGCAACAGCAACACCTACAAGACTGGCGATTTCATCATCGAGATGATCGGGCAGTGGCATCAGGCCACCAATATCGGTGAAGGCCCGGTCAAGCTGCTGGTGATCGACCAGGTCGAGGAAGGCACCAAGAACACGGTTTTGCGCCAGTAAGCCACCGCTGCTCCGGCTCCTCGAACTGTCTCGCCACGGGAGCGCGCCGCGTTAAGCGTTGGCCCAGCTCTTCACATCCGGTTCCGCACGACCGGGCTGACGATGCTACGCCGGTTGCCCGCCTTACCGGCGGAACCGGATTCCCCCCGTTGGGTTTTTCGCGAAATCCCTTTGCTTGGTGAATGCCTTTTCCTGGAGCAAACTCCCTGCCGGGGCTCAAGGAGCAGAAATGAGAGCACGAACAGCGACGGTCGGCGATCTGGAAGACGTGTTTCGCCATTTGTCCAAGCGGATGTCCGACGAATACATCGCCGCCGGCAAGGACAGCAAGGTCGCCTACGACAATCTGATGATGAACCTGAAGGAGGGCCGCGCCCATGCCCTTGTCGACAGCGACGGGACCGTAGCAATCGTCGCCTGGCACGAGCATGGCGACGCCGCGGACACGCTGTTCGCGGCGCGCGAGGGCTTTTTCAGGGCCGCGACCGTGCGTTTCTGCAGGCGGCATATCAGGCAGATCCAGGCGCTCGCCGGCAATCTCCCTATTCACTCCCGCAGTTGGCTCACGGGACCGGAAATCGCAAAATGGTTTCGCACCATCGGCTATGTCGAACGCGGCGAGGAAAATGGCGCCAAACTGTTCGAATTGCCGCCGGCCGCGACCCGGCCGGGCTAGGCAAGCAGGTTTGGTGCACCGCGAGTCCAGCCGCCATTGCACCGTGGCACGGCTCGCCTTCGCGCGGCCCTAGCCCCAGGCGCCGACCATTTGGCGTGTCGTGGCGTTCAGCCGATTGAAGGCGTTGATCACGGCGATCTGGATGACGAGCCCGGCAAGCGCCTTTTCGTCATAGTGCCGGGCGGCCTCGTTCCATACCT
Organism: Mesorhizobium sp. B2-5-3; assembly: GCF_006441005.1. Classification (NCBI taxonomy): domain Bacteria; kingdom Pseudomonadati; phylum Pseudomonadota; class Alphaproteobacteria; order Hyphomicrobiales; family Phyllobacteriaceae; genus Mesorhizobium; species Mesorhizobium sp. B2-5-3. Next base: position 404,328 of record NZ_VFUS01000004.1, on the reverse strand, counting down.
CGTCCGTCACGGCATCCGTTCTGTCGGCCAGCCTTGTGCCGGCCTCGGCAAGGGCAAGCGCGGCGCGTTCGGCATCGGTGAAGTACGGCGTCTCCCGCCAGGCCGACAAGGCAAAGATGCGTTCGTCCTTCTCGCCGGCCTTCTTGAGTTCGCGCGCATGCATGTCGACGCAGACCGAGCAGCCATTGATCTGGCTGGCGCGCAGATGGACGAGCTTGCGCGTCACATAGGGCAAATCGGCCGCCTCGGTCGACTTGTCCAGCGCCAGCAGCGCCTGCAGGGCGCCGGGGATGAGCATCACGGGGTTCTTGAGCCTGGCTTCCATGGTGTTTCTCCGTTTGAAAAGTTTGGTCAGGGCGCGGTTTGCCATGCCCGGAAGCGGCGCATCCGGGAGACTTGTTGTGGTTCGCCGGCCATGGCGACCGGTTGGTCGAGGAGAGTCGGCGCTCAGCCTTGCTTCGCAGCCACCTGCTCAAGTCGCTCAAGAATACGCGGCCAGCCGCTTCCCATGCCGACATATCCACGCTCGTCGGCCGGCCGGAACCCCGAGTGCTCCATCCGCACCCGGGTCGCCGCGCCCTCAGGCGTGAGCGACCAGGTCACCACGGTTTTCAGTCCGCTGTCGGATTCGCTTCCGTCGCCCCAGCTATAGGCAAGCAGGCGTAGCGCCTCGACTTTCAGCACGACGCAGTTCGTCACCCCGGACCAGCCCGGTACCGGTGAAGCGCGGAACGTGAAGCGATGCCCCTCTTGCGGCGCGAAGTCATTCTGCATGAGCCATTCTGCGACGAGTTCGGGCACTGTCAGCGCACGCCATATCTTCTCCGCCGAATGCGGAATCAGCCGTTCAACGACGATCGATTTGGTCTGTGTCATGCCGTGCTCCTCTTAGTCGTTGTCGAGCCACCGCTCGCGATCAATAACTCGATGGCTATGGGTTAACTCATAACCATGTAGTTATAAGACTGTCAAGCAGGGAAATGCCCCCTGGTCCAATGCGCCGTGCCGTTCCTGCTTTCGCGCCCGCCGCGCGGGTGCTACGGGCTTCTCACAACATCATGGACAGGATCACACCTTGACTGAAGAAGTCCGCCCGCCGCTGATCGAAATCTGTGTCGAGGGCATTGATGGCCTTCTGGCCGCACAGGCCGGCGGCGCCGACAGGGTCGAACTGTGCGCCAGCCTCGTCGAAGGCGGCATCACGCCGAGCTTGGGAACCGTGCGCGCCGCGCTCGACCAGGCGATTGTGCCGTTCCATGTCATGGTGCGGCCGCGTGGCGGCGATTTTCTCTACAGCGAAACCGAGTACCGTTCGATGCTGGCCGACGTAGCCGCCCTGCGCGACCTCGGCGTGCCCGGCGTGGTGTTCGGCTGCCTCACCGCCGAAGGCACCATCGACGAGCGCCGTATGACCGAATTGACGGAGGCCGCCCGTGGCCTCAACGTCACTTGTCACCGCGCTTTCGACATGACGCGCGACCCGGCCGAGGCTTTGGAAGCGCTGATCCGTTGCAAGGTCGGCCGCGTGCTGACCAGCGGCCAACGCGACACGGCGATGGAGGGCCTGTCGCTGCTGGCGGACCTGGTGCGACAGGGGGGCGACCGCATCGTCATTCTCGGCTGCGGCGGGCTCGATCTCGGCAACATTGCCGAGGTGCGGCAAAGGACCGGACTGTCCGAAATGCATTTCGCCGTCCTTAAGGACGTGCCCAGCGCCATGCGCTACCGCAATCCCAAGGTCGGCATGGGTGGCTCCGATCTCGACCGCGAGTATCGCAATACGCTCACCGATACGCCGCTTGTGGCAGCGACGATCGCGGCGGCCAAGGCATGACCGCCCTCTCCCCGATCAGCCGTGTCAGGCAAAGCGACGAAGCGGCCATACTCGCGCTCAACAACGAGCATGCCGCCGAATTGTCGTGGCTTGAGCCCGAGCGCCTGTCTTTCCTGCTTGGCGAGGCGTTCTATGCGCGCCGCATCGGCGCGCTCGAAGCCTTCATCATGACCTTCGATCAAGGGGCTCGGTACGACAGTCCGAATTTTCTCTGGTTTCGCGAACGCTACGAGCGCTTCGTCTATGTCGATCGCGTCGTGGTGGCGGCGCAAGCTCGTGGCCGCGGCCATGCCCGCCTGCTCTACCAAGACCTGTTCGAGCACGCCACGCGCGCCGGCCATGCACTGGTCACATGCGAGGTCAATGCCGACCCGCCCAACCCGGCTTCGGACGCCTTCCATGCAGCGCTCGGCTTCACCGAGGTCGGCGACGCGGTGATCCATGGCGGCAAGAAGGCGGTGCGCTACTACGTCAGGCGGATCATCGCCTGAGCGCTGCTCCTTTCCAGGTCTCTGCCACTACTGGAACAACGCCGCTGCACTGACCAGCGTCGTCCAGAACCCCCACAACAGCGGGATGCCGACCAGCAGCCAGGCAAGGACCAATTTGACAGAATTGCTGTTGTCTTGCGCCATGATCACTCTCCTTACGCTGCAGCCGGTTCGGCCTTCATGTGGAACCGTGCATCCACCGGCCGCATCATCAGGTTGAGCAGGAAACCGACGACGAGCAGGCCGGCCATGATGTACATGGTGACCGTGTAGGCATCGGCCTTCGCTACTCCTGCATCGATCTGGTACTGCCTGATGTAGTTGACCAGGACCGGCCCCAGCACGCCCGCCACTGACCACGCCGTCAGCAGGCGGCCATGGATGGCACCGACATACCGCACGCCGAAGACATCGCGCAGATAGGCCGGAATGGTGGAAAAGCCGCCGCCATACATGCTCAAGATGACGCCATAGAACAGCACGAACAGGAACACGTTGCCCGACTGGCCCGTCCACGGCACCACTGCATAAAGGATCACGCCCAGCACGAAGAAGACCGCGTAGGTCGTCTTGCGGCCGATATAGTCGCTGGTCGACGCCCAGAAGAAGCGGCCGAGCATGTTGAAGATCGATAGCAGGCCGACGAAGCCGGCGGCGGCGGCCGGCGTGATGCGTCCCGGGAACATCTCCTGGCTCATGGCGGAGGCTTGGCCGAGGACGCCGATGCCGGCCGTCACGTTGAGGCACAGCACGCCCCACAACAGCCAGAACTGCGGTGTCTTCAACGCGTCGTCGAGATGGACGTTGGCGGTTGTCACCATCGTGTTTTGTGTCGTCGGCGGCGTCCAGCCGGCCGGACGCCAGCCATCGGGCGGCACCCTGACGATGACAGCGCCGATCAGCATGAAGATGAAGTAGACAATGCCCAGCACGATGAAGGTTTCGGCGACACCGATATGCTGCGGGGTCGAAAACAGCTTCAGCAGATAGACCGAAAGCGGCGAAGCGATGAAGGCTCCGCCGCCAAACCCCATGATCGCCATGCCGGTCGCCATGCCCGGCCGGTCGGGAAACCAGGTGATCAGCGTCTTGACCGGCGAGATGTAACCGAGCCCGAGGCCGATGCCGCCCAGGACGCCGTAGCCGAGATAGATGATCCACAGTTGATGCAAGGTGACGCCGAGCGCCGACACGATGAAACCGCCGCCGAAACAGCAGGCGGCCGCGACCATCGCCTTGCGCGGGCCGACGCGATCCAGCCAACCGCCGCCGAAGGCTGCCGCGAGGCCAAGAAACAGGATCGCGATCGAAAAAATCCAGCCGAGTCCGGTCAGCTTCCAGTCGTCGGGCGCCGAATCGGTGATACCGATCAGTTTCGACATCGGCAGGTTAAAGACGCTGAACGCGTAGGCCTGACCGATGCAAAGATGAATGCACAACGCCGCCGGCGGCACCATCCATCTGCTGAAACCGGGCTCGGCGATCGTGCGCGAGCGGTCGAGCCAGCCGCCGGCGTTTTCCCTGGTCGTTGCCATTCCATCCTCCCATGCAATGCTCCGATTCGAATAAACTAGGCGGAGCACGGGGCGGGACAACAAGGAATAGCTGCCATAATACCAATGTCTAAGGACATTGGGCTATCCGGCAAGCAGATCGCCAGGTCACCCCTGGCTATATTAGGACGAACTTACCAAACAAGCTGCCGGACAGGCGGCATCGAGCGAGGCTGACCTTGGCCGCTAGGCAACGCAAGGGAGGGACACTGCGGCGTCACTCACCAGTTGCGGTTCAGCCACTCACGCGACGGCCGCTCGATGACATAATAGCTGCAGAGCGCGCAGGCAAAGACCCCAGCCAGCATCAGCCATGGGTCGCTGCCTCGCTCATAGACGAATTTGTAGAATGGCTGCTGCCACAGATAGAGCGAATAGGACCATAGACCCAACGTCGCCATAGGCCAGGACGACAGCAGTCCAGAAAACAATCTCGTGCTGAAATCGAGAGCGTTGACGGCAAGCGCCAGGAGCGGCACGGCGACCAGATAGTGGATCGGGGTTGGTACCGGGTCCATGAACAGAAGCACCGCCGCGATGGCCGCCGCCACCGCCACATAAGGGCCCTTCAACAGGGCCGGCAGCTTGCCGTCGGTCTTCAGCAGGCAGATGGCGGCCGACAGCAGGATCGACGCAATATGCACGTCGGTGCGCCAGTATGTGGTCTCGTAGTCCATATGCAGGAACCAGTACGAAACCGCACCGTTTGCCATGGCCAGCACCGCCAGCACCAGGAGCAGCGGGATGACGCGGCTACGGCTTGCGACAAGTGCGCTGATCGCTGCCAGGATGATGTAGGCATGCTCTTCGACACAGAGCGACCAGATGTGGTCGAGCGCGCCGGCGCGGTTCACGAGAATTCCGGCATAGTTGTAGGTGAATGTCAGCGCCGTCAGCGCCGCCTTCCATTTGAAGGCGACGAACGTGCCCGACAGCGCAATCATCGAAACGATCACGAACACCAGCAGCGCGGGATAGATGCGGGAGAAGCGGCGCTTGAAGAATTTCTTCAGCGGGTAGCGCTCGACGAACAGGATCTCGGCCATCAGCCGGCCGCTGAGCACGAAGAAGAATTCGACGCCCAGTACGCCGAGATTGATCCCTGCAACGGGAAAGAAATGGCCAATGAGCACCAGCGCGATCGAAAGTCCGCGCCAGCCGTCGAGATAGGCCAGTCTTGTCCTGGCGGATCTGTCGGCGACGGATCTTGGCGGCACAACATGCGTCGCGGAGATGTCGGTCATGCCGCTCCCTTCGCATTGAAACATGCGAATAGGGTCGCAGGTCGTGATGAACACTCCGAACCCGGCTCGCGTTTGATCGCCGGCATAGTGCAGTGCAATATCGCTTTGTGCAAGTGCGAGATTGCCACAATGCGCCCATCTGCGGAAAAGGGGCGAGAAGTCCCTCTCCTGCCTGACAGGAGCAGGAAGGAATCAGGCGTTGGCGGCGGCCACCGCGCGCTTAGCCATGACCGCGACCAGATTGGCACGGTAGTCGGCGGAAGCGTGGATATCGCTCATCAGCTTGGTCGCCGGCACCTTGACGCCGTCGAGCGCCGAAGCCACGAAGTCCTTCGCGAGCGCGGCCTCGATCTCCTTCGAGCGGAAGACGCCATCGTCGCCGGCCCCGGTCACGGCCACCCTGACGCCGTCCTCACCCTTGGCCACGAACACGCCGACAATGGCGTAGCGGGAGGCCGGATTGCGGAATTTTTTATAGGCTGCCTTTGCCGGTGCGGTGAAGGTGACGGCCGTGAGGATTTCGCCGTCCTCCAGCGCCGTCTCGAACAGGCCTGTGAAGAACTTGTCGGCCGCGATCTGGCGCGTGTTGGTAATGATGGTGGCATTTAGCGCCAGCATGGCCGCTGGATAATCGGCCGCAGGGTCGTTGTTGGCGATCGAGCCGCCGATCGTGCCCCTATAGCGCACTGCCGGATCGCCGATCAGCGATGCCAGATGCGCGAGCGCCGGGCAGGCCTGTTTCAACTTGTCGTCGCTGGCAACATCGAAATGCGTGGTGGCGGCGCCGATCGTGACTGCCCTGCCGGACACTGTCACCCCTTGCAATTCCTTGATCCGCGACAGGTCGACGACATCGGAGGGGGCCGCCAGCCGCGTCTTCATGGCCGGGATCAGGGTCATGCCGCCCGACAGCAACTTGGCGTCGCCGCCCGTGACGAGCTTCGCGGCATCGGCGACTGAGGCGGCGCGGTGGTAATTGACTGCGTACATTTGGAGGCTCTCCCTGGTGAAGAGTGGATAGTCAGTAGTCAGTAGTGATTAGTGAGTAGCATTGGTCGGTAATTTGGTGAATAGCGGGTGATCAATTGCCGCGGCAACCGCGTTTTTGTTCACTACTCACTATTCACTACTCACTCTCCTTTCAGTGCTTCGCCGCCGCACGGATCGCGGCCCACACCGTAGACGGCGAAGCCGGCATGGCGATGTCAGAGATTCCTATGGCGTCGGTGATGGCGTTGATCACCGCCGGCGGCGAGCCGATAGCGCCGGCCTCGCCGCAGCCCTTGATGCCGAGCGGATTGCCCGGACACGGCGTGTTCGAGGTCGAGACCTTGAACGAAGGCAGGTCATCCGCGCGCGGCATGGTGTAGTCCATGTAGCTCGCTGTCAGAAGCTGGCCGTCGGCATCATAGTAGGCGCCTTCGAGCAGTGCCTGGCCGATGCCCTGCGCGATGCCGCCATGCACCTGGCCCTCGACGATCATCGGGTTGATGATGTTGCCGAAATCGTCGGCCGCGACGAACTGGATAATCTCGGTCGTTCCGGTCTCCGGATCGATCTCGACCTCGCAGATGTAGCAGCCGGCCGGAAAGGTGAAATTGGACGGGTCGTAAAACGCCGTCTCCTTCAATCCCGGCTCCATGCCACCGGGCAAATTATGAGCGGTATAGGCCGCCAGCGCCATCTGGAACCACGGCACGTTTTTGTCGGTGCCGGCGACCTTCAGCGCGCCGTTCTCGATGACGATGTCGCCCTCGTCGGCCTCGAGCAGGTGCGCCGCGATCTTCTTGGCCTTGGCCTCGACCTTGTCCAGCGCCTTGGCAATCGCCGACATTCCGACCGCGCCCGAGCGCGAGCCGTAGGTACCCATACCCATCTGCACCTTGTCAGTGTCGCCATGGACGATCGAGACGCTGTCGATCGGCACCCCAAACCGTTCGTTGACCAGTTGCGCGAAGGTCGTCTCATGGCCCTGGCCATGGCTGTGCGAGCCGGTCAGCACCTCGATGGTGCCGGCGGCATTGACGCGCACCTCGGCCGATTCCCAAAGGCCGACGCCCGCGCCGAGCGAGCCCACCGCGGCCGACGGCGCCAGGCCGCATGCTTCGATGTAGCAGCTCATGCCGATGCCGCGCAGCTTGCCGTTCCTGGCGGCCTCCGCCTTGCGCCCGGCAAAGCCGGCATAGTCGGCGGCCTCCATGGCCGCGTCGAGCGAGGCGCCATAGTCACCGGCGTCATAGTTCATGATGACCGGCGTCTGGTGCGGAAACGTGGTGATGAAGTTGGTTCGCCGAAGCTCCGCCGGCGACACGCCGAGTTCCCGCGCCGCGGTCTCCATCGTGCGCTCGATGAGATAGGTGGCTTCCGGCCGCCCTGCCCCGCGATAAGCATCGACGGGTGCCGTGTTGGTATAGACCGTTCGGACATTGGCGTGGATCGCCGGGATATTGTATTGACCCGACAGCAGCGTCGCGTAGAGATAGGTCGGCACGCAGGACGAGAACAACGACATGTAGGCACCGAGATTGGCCAACGTGTCGACCTTGAGACCGGTGATCCTGTTGTTCTTGTCGAAGGCCATTTCCACTGTCGAGACATGATCGCGGCCATGTGCGTCGGAGAGGAAGCTTTCGGTGCGGTCGGCCACCCACTTCACCGGCACGCCGGTTTTCTTGGACGCCCACAGGCAGACGATCTCTTCCGGATAGATATAGATCTTGGAGCCGAAGCCGCCGCCGACATCGGGCGCGATGACGCGCAATTTGTTTTCCGGCGCGATGTTATAGAAGGCGCTCATCACCAGCCGCGCGACATGCGGGTTCTGCGAGGTCGTCCAGCAGGTATAGTGGTCTTCCGCTCTGTCATAGTGGCCCAGCGCTGCCCGCGGCTCCATGGCGTTGGGCACCAGCCGGTTGTTGACGATTTTCATGCGGGTGACGTGGGAAGCCGCGGTGATCGCCGCGTCGGTCGCCTTGGCGTCGCCGATCTCCCAGTCGAAGATCAGGTTGTTTTCGGCTTCCGGATGGAGTTGCGGAGCGCCCTTTTCGAGCGCCTTCGTCGCATCCACCACCGCCTCGAGTTCATTGTAGGTGATCTCGACCGCTTCGGCGGCGTCGCGCGCCTGGCCCTTGGTGTCGGCGACCACGACGACGACCGCATCGCCGACATAGCGAACCTTGTCGACCGCCAGCGGCGACCAGGCTCCCATCTTCATCGGGGAGCCGTCCTTGGAATGGATCATCCAGCCGCAGATGAGATTGCCGATGCCATCGGCCTTCAGCTCCTTGCCGGTCAGCACGCCGATAACACCCGGCATGGCTTGAGCTTTGTCGACGTCGATCTTCACGATCTGGGCATGCGCGTGCGGGCTGCGCACGAAGGCCGCATGCTTCATGCCGGGCACCACCATGTCGTCGACATAGCGGCCGGCACCAGTGATGAACCGCTTGTCTTCCTTGCGCGCCACGCGAGCGCCAACACCTTCAATGCCCATCAGAAATTCCTCCCGAAATAGTGAGTAGGAAGTAGTGAGTGGTGGAGATCGGCGCCGGTTCGTACCGACTACTCACTACTCAACTTTTCTCACGCCGCTTGCCTGACCTTGCCGCTCATCCCCTCCGATGCGGCGAGGATCGCCTTGACGATGTTGTGGTAGCCGGTGCAGCGACAGATGTTGCCCTCGAGCTCTGCGCGCACCGTCGCTTCGTCGAGGCCTTCGGGGTGGCGCTTGATCATGTCGGTCGCCGTCATGATCATGCCCGGCGTGCAGAAGCCGCATTGCAGTCCGTGATGCTCCTTGAACGCCGTCTGCACGGGATGCAGGTCGGCACCATTGGCAAGCCCCTCGATCGTCACCACGCTCGATCCGGACGCCTGCACCGCGAGCATCGTGCAGGATTTCACCGCCTTGCCGTCGACATGGACGACGCAGGCGCCGCATTGCGAGGTGTCGCAACCGACATGGGTACCGGTGAGACCGAGATTCTCCCGCAAGAAGTGAACCAGCAGCGTCCGGTCCTCGGCCGCACCGCGGACCTGTTTTCCGTTCACCATCAACGAAACGTCCGACATGAATCCTCCCTGGGTATCACCTTGGTCATCACGCTGCCGACGCGGTGTTGGCTTCGGCCATGCGTTATTCGTACACCGCACAAGCCGTAAAAAACAGCGCAGCGCAAAGCCGGATCATTGTACTTTCGGCCATGGCAGGGCGAAACACGCATTGCCCTCGCCCCATTGCCAAAATGCCGATTGGCGGCAACAATGGCTTTCGACGTTGGCGCGCAAGAAGCACATAAACAGCCGCGCACAGGCAGCGTCGGAGGAAATGCGGGAGAACGTCGCTGACCGTTTCACGGACGCGCTACGCATGCGGTTTGTCGGCGCTGACCACGGACGAGCCCGACCCGGACGTCTTCGCACGCGCGGTGGCGGCGGAGGCGGCCGCCATCGAGGCCGGCTTCGCCCTGTTGTTCTTTTCCCAGCGCCTTGTCGAGGCCGGCGCCCTTTCGCGCGCAATCGCGGCCCATGCGCCGGCGCTACACTACGCCGGCTGCTCGACCGCCGGCGAAATCACGCCGCAGGGCCTCGAGGAGGGCCATATCCTCGCCATGCTGCTCCCTTCGGCGTCGTTTACCGCGGTCAGCACCACGGTCGACAACCTGTCGTCATCGGGCTTGGACAGGGTCACTGGTGATGTCGAGGATCTGCGACGCACGCTGCATGGGCGCATCGGCGGCGAGCGGGCTGGGAACACCTTCGCGCTCTGTTTCATCGACGGACTGTCCTATGCCGAGGAAGCTGTGAGTTCAGCCATCCATTGGGGCCTCGACGACATTCCGCTGCTCGGCGGTTCCGCCGGTGACGACCTGAAATTCGAGACGACGAGCCTGATCTCCAACGGCAAGGTCACCTCCGACAGCGCCATCATCGTGCTGGTCGCCACGGAAATCCCTTTCCATGTCTTCAAGACCGACAATTTCGTTCCCACCGACGAAAAGCTGGTGGTCACCGCGTCCGATCCCGATCACCGCATCGTGCGCGAGTTCAATGCCACCAATGCGGCCGAGGAATATGCCGCTTCGGTCGGCATCGTCGCGCAGACGCTGACACCGCTGAGCTTCGCCTCGCATCCGGTGGTGGTGAAGGTAGGCGGTGAATATTACTGCCGCTCCATCCAGAAGATGCATGCGGACGGCTCGCTGTCGTTCTTCTGCGCCATCGACGATGGTGTCGTGCTGTCGATCGCCCAACCCAAGGACATGGTGGAATCGACCCGCGCGGCTCTGCTCGACGTCGAGGCGAGGCTTGGCGGCATCGACATGATCATCGGCTTCGACTGTGTCCTGCGCCGGCTGGATGCGCGCAACCGCCAGGTCTTTCGCGAGATTTCCGAACTCTACCGGGTCAACAACGTCATCGGCTTCGGCACCTATGGCGAACAATACCGGTCGATGCATCTCAACCAGACCTTCACCGGCATCGCCTTCGGCGAGCGCCCGGCCGCCGAGTGAGCGCTGCCGTGCCCCTCAAGGACATAGACGATCCCGACAGGCTGAAGAAGATCAACGCTGCGCTGGTCAGCCGCGTCGAGCGCTCGATGGACCAGCAAGGCAACGCCTTCTCGCTGTTCCAGACCGCGATCTCACTGGAAAGCAGGGTACGCGCCCGCACCGAGGAACTGCACTCGACCTTGCGGCGGCTGGAACAATCGAACATCGACCTCAGCGCCGCCAAGGAAAATGCCGAGCAGGCGAACCTGTCCAAGACCCGCTTTCTCGCGGCGGCCAGCCACGACGTGCTGCAGCCGTTGAATGCGGCGCATCTGTCCGTCTCCGCCCTTGCCGAAGTGCAGACCAGCGACGAGGGCCGGAAACTGGTACGGCAGGTCGAGCGCTCGCTGGAGACGATGGAGGACCTGCTGCGCACGCTGCTCGACATCTCCAAGCTCGATGCGGGTGTGGTCCAGCCCGACATTGGCGACGTCAGCCTGGAGGCGCTGTTCTCGTCGCTGCGGTCGGATTTCCAGCCTGTGGCCGAACTGAAGGGCCTGTCGCTGAAATTCCGCGCCGTCAACGCCGTGGTTCGCTCCGATCGCACGCTGCTGCGCCGCATCCTGCAGAACATCCTCTCCAATGCGCTGGGCTACACCCGCTCGGGCGGTGTCCTTGTCGGCACCAGGCACCGCGGCGATGCCATCCGCATCGATGTCGCCGACACCGGCTGCGGCATTCCCGACGACCAGCGCGAGGCGGTGTTCGAGGAATTTCATCGCGGCATCATGCCTGCCAATGCCGAACTCGCCGGCGGCGGCCTCGGCCTCGGGCTGGCCATCGTGCGGCGCATCGCCGGCGCGCTCGGCCATCCCGTGACGTTTTCCTCGAAGGTCGGTCGCGGCACGATTTTTCACATCGATGTCCCCGTCGGCATCGGTGCCACGGCGGACGCCGTCGCCAGCGCTGCAAGCCTGGAGCGGCCGCGCGGCTATGGCTTGTTCGGCACCAAGGTTCTGCTGGTCGAGAACGATGTCGAGGTGCTGCAGGCGATGACCTCGTTGCTCGAACGCTGGCAATGCCTGGTGCGCGCCGCGACCTCGACCGACGACGCGCTCGACATGCTCGGCGACACGGACTGGGTGCCCGACATCGTCATAGCCGACCAGCATCTCGACGGCGGCGATCTCGGCACCGCCACCATATCGAAGGTCCGCCGCTATCTCGGCCGCGCGGTGCCGGCGCTGATCGTCACCGCCGACAGTTCCGAAGCCGTCGCCAAGGCGGCGCGGGCCGGCGGCATCGAGTTGATGCGCAAGCCGCTCAAGCCCGCGCAACTAAGGGCGCTGCTGGCACATCTGCTGGCTTAGACCTGCCCCTCAAAACCCCGCCTGATCCCTGAAAAGCTCCGCATTATCAAGCTTCGAAACCTCGATCACCGCTTGCGTGCGGCTGTAGACGTTGAGCTTGCGCAGGATCTCCGAGACGTGCGCCTTGACTGTGGTCTCGCCCACTTGCAGCTCATAGGCGATCTGCTTGTTGAGCAGGCCCTGGCGTAGCATCTGCAACACGCGCAACTGCTGCGGCGTCAATGTCGAAAGGCGCTGCACCATGTCGGCGCGGTCGGTGCTGTCGGCGTCGGGCGGGCGGCCCTCATAAGTTTCCGGAACATAGATGGCACCTTCCATCACCGAGCGTATGGCGTTGGCCAGATCGCTCTTGCGCGCCGATTTCGGGATGAAGCCGGCAGCACCGTAGGACAGCGCCTCGGAGATGATCTTGGGCTCCTCGTAACCGGATACTATGACCACGGGCAGGCGCGGATAGCGGGTCCGAAGCTGCAGCAACCCCTCGAAGCCGTGCACCCCGGGCATGCTGAGATCGAGCAGGGCAAGGTCGAACGGCTTTGTCCCGGCCAGCAGGTCGAGTGCCTCGGCGATCGAGCGCGCCTCCACCGTGTCGACCTCCGGGTAGGCCATCTGCACGGCGCTGTGCAGCGCCTCGCGAAACAGCGGATGATCGTCGATGATCAGGAACCGGGCGCTGTCAGTGGCTGCTGTCATGTGGCTCGTTTCGGTTTGCCGCCCGCAGTATAATCCCGCGACCATGGCCGACTTATTGGCAAATAGTCTATCCCAGCGGACGATGCATCGCCCCGAAAGTGATGGAAACTCCGGATTCCTTATACGGCCGGCCGGCCAATGCTTTATGAAAAGCGACGCCTTGCCCGGCCTCTCAATTCGGCCGAAGGTGCCCGCGGCCCGACATCCAACTGCAGAGACAGACCATGACCGCCTTTGTCCTCCCCGCTCCGCCAACGCCCTCGGTCGCGGTGGCCGGCTCGAACGAGCGATTTGCGGTGCGCCGCATCTTCTGCGTCGGGCGCAACTACGCCGCGCATATCAGGGAGTTCGGCAATGACGAGCGCGATCCACCCTTCTTCTTCACCAAGCCCGCCGATGCGGTGGCAGACTCCGGCGCTACGATCCCCTACCCGCCGCTGACGACCAACCTGCACCATGAGATCGAACTGGTGGTCGCGATCGGCAAGTCGGGCTTCCGCATCCCGCGCGCCCAGGCGCTGGATCATGTCTGGGGCTATGCCGTCGGCATCGACCTCACCCGCCGCGATCTCCAGGACGAAGCCAAGAAAGCGGCGCGGCCATGGGACTGGTCGAAGGCTTTCGACCGCTCCGCGCCGTGCGGTCCTCTGGTTCCCGCGCAAAAATCCGGCCATCCGAACCAGGGCCGTATCTGGCTGGCTGTCGACGGCAAGATCCGGCAGGACGCCGACCTCGCCGAGTTGATCTGGCCGATCTCCGACATCGTCTCGATCTGCAGCGAAGGCATGGAATTGCAGCCAGGCGACCTCATCTTCACCGGCACGCCGGCCGGCGTCGGCGCGGTCAACCCCGGGGAGACGATGACCGGCGGCGTCGACGGCATCGGCACGATCGAAGTGACCATCGGCCAACCAAATCGGTGAATGCATGAGCGACATCGTCCTTCACAACTACTACCGCTCCTCCACCTCCTACAGGGTGCGGATTGCGCTGGAGATGAAGGGGCTGACCTATGACTACGTGCCGCATCACCTGCGCCATGGCGAGCATCTCGAACCGGCCTATCTCGCGGTCAACCCGCAGGGCCTGGTGCCGGCGCTGATCCTGGGCGACGGCACCCTGCTGACGCAATCGCTGGCGATCATCGAATTTCTCGACGAGACGACGCCCGAACCGCCTCTGCTGCCGAAGGACGCAGTTGGGCGCGCCCGCGTCAGGATGCTGGCGCAGATGATTGCCTGCGATATCCATCCGGTGAATAATTTGCGTATCCTGACCGCGCTGCGAACCCTGTTCGGCGCCGGCGACGAGGATGTCGCCAACTGGTTCCGGCACTGGGTCAAAGAGGGTTTCAAGCCACTCGAAGACCTGTTGATGGCTTCGCCCGAGACCGGCACCTTCTGCCACGGCGACACGCCGGGGCTGGCCGATATCTGCCTGGCGGCACAAGTCACCAGCAATGCCCGTTTCGGCGTCGATATGGCGCCCTACCCGACGATCTCGCGCATCAATGCCGCTTGCATGGCCCTGCCGGCCTTCCAGAACGCCGCGCCGCAAAACCAGATCGATGCCGAGTAACCTTCATTCGGCGACGCGCAGCGTCGCCATCGGCGTATGCCCAAACGGCCGACTTGTCTGGCGGAATCGATTTCCGCTTGACCGGCCAGGGAATCGGCTATCGTTTCCCGAAGTGCGCGCAAGGTGGAGTTGCCGATGAAAGCCGTCGTCTTCGAAAAATTCGGCGAGGCGCCGACGATCCAGACCGTTCCCGATCCGAAGCCGGCGCCGGACGGCGTCGTCATCAAGGTCGAGGCGACAGGCCTGTGCCGCAGCGATTGGCACGGCTGGATGGGCCATGACGCCGATATCCGCTTGCCGCATGTCCCCGGTCACGAGCTGGCCGGCGTCGTGGTAGCCGCCGGCAAGCAGGTGACCCGCTGGAAGGCTGGCGAGCGCGTCACCGTCCCGTTCGCCGTCGGCTGCGGCCATTGTTTCGAATGCACGTCCGGCAATCACCAGGTCTGCGAGCACCAGTCCCAGCCGGGCTTCAACGCCTGGGGCTCGTTCGCCGAATATGTCGCCATCGAGCACGCCGACACCAACCTCGTGCGCCTGCCCGACGAGATGGAATTCGCCACTGCCGCCAGCCTCGGCTGTCGCTTCGTCACCTCGTTCCGCGCCATCGTCGACCAGGGCCGGGTGAGGCCGGGCGAATGGGTGGCGGTGCATGGCTGCGGCGGCGTCGGCCTGTCGGCGATCATGATCGCCAGCGCCATGGGTGCCAATGTCATCGCCATCGACCTCACCGAAGAGAAGCTGGACTTTGCCAGGAAGATCGGCGCGGTGGCGACCATCAACGCGGCGACGACCCCGAACGTCGTCAAGGCGGTCAAGCAGATCACCAATGGCGGCGTGCATATGTCCATGGATGCACTCGGTCATCCCACGACCTCGTTCAATTCGATCGCCAATCTGCGCCGGCGCGGCCGCCATGTGCAGGTCGGCCTGATGCTGGGCGATCACGCCCGCCCGCAGGTTCCGATGGACAAGGTGATCGCGTTCGAGCTCGAAATCCTCGGCAGCCACGGCATGCAGGCCTACCGCTACCCCGCGATGATGGAGATGATCCGCACCGGCAAGCTGAAACCCGAGCTTCTGGTCGGCAAGAAGATCAGCCTTGAGGAAGCGCCGGCTGCACTGATGGCGATGGGCGGCTTCGAAGGCATCGGCATCGGTGTGGTGACGAAGTTTTAGCCAGCGGCGCCGGTTGCGGGCCGTGGCAAATCCCGCCTGGCAAACTTTTTGGCGCCGAATACGCACAGCACCACGCCGAGCGTGATGACGACCATCAGGGGGCTGACCTGTTCATGCAGCAGGGACGCCGCCAGGGCGAGGCCAAAGAAGGGCTGCAGCAGTTGCAACTGCCCCACGGCGGCGATGCCGCCTTGCGCGAGGCCGCGATACCAGAACACGAAGCCGATCAGCATGCTGAACAGCGAGACATAGGCAAGCCCGATCCATGCATTGGTCCCGACCGTGGCGAAGGACGGTGGCAAGGTGACCAGGGTCACCACCAGCATGACCGGCAGTGACAGCACCAGCGCCCAGCAGATCACCTGCCAACCGCCCAGCCTGCGCGACAGCGCGGCGCCTTCTGCGTAGCCCAGGCCGCAAACGACGATTGCGGCGAGCATCAGTGCATCGCCAACCGGCGAAGCCGTCACGCCTTGCGCAAGGGCAAACCCGCCCACCAGCGCGCTGCCGAGGCATGAGAACAGCCAGAAGGCCGGTCTCGGCCTCTCGCCCCCGCGCAGCACGCCGAAGATCGCGGTCGCCAGCGGCAGCAGGCCGACGAAGATGATGGAATGAGCAGAGGTGACATGCTTCAGCGCCAAGGCTGTCAGCAAGGGAAAGCCGACCACCACACCCAACGCGACGATGACAAGCGACATCAGGTCATGACGCTCCGGGCGCTTCTCGCGGAAGACGAGCAGCAGCGCGAGGCCAAGCAAAGCTGCTATCACCGCGCGCGCCGACGTCAGGAATGTCGGATCGAGATCCATCACCGCCACGCGCGTTGCCGGCAAGGAGCCGCTGAAAATCAACACGCCGATGAATCCGCTCACCCAGCCGCTCGTCGTCTTGTCCATTGCAGGCACTCCATCCGTTGCGCCCTCTATCGGGCCCATACCCATGGCGTCACCAGAGACAATGCAGTACAATTCAACAAAACTGTAATGGTTTGCCGGAAGGTACAGATGAACGTATCAGCGAGATTCGACAACAGCGGAACCCTTGTCGAAGGCGTCATGTCCACCATCCGCCAGCGAATTGCCGCGCGCAGCCTCACGCCCGGCGCCCGATTGCCCTCGATCCGCGCCTTCGCCAAATCCATGCAGGTTTCCAAATCGACAGTGGTCGAGGCCTATGAGCGACTGGCGGCGGAAGGCGCGATCCGTTCCCGGCCAGGCTCCGGCTTCTATGCCGCCGGATCGCTGGCGCCGCTGTCGCTGGCCGAGATCGGCCCCCGACTCGATCGCGCCGTCGATCCGCTCTGGGTTTCGCGGCAGTCGCTGGAAGCGGGCGATGAGATGCTGAAGCCCGGCTGCGGCTGGCTGCCCGCCTCGTGGATGCCGCAGGCAGCGCTACGTCGCGCGCTGCGCAACGTGGCGCGCGCCGATGATGTGGCCCTTGCCGACTACGGCACGCCGCTCGGGCTGCCGCCGCTGCGCCAATTGCTGGCGCGGCGCATGGCCACGCATGGCATCGAGGCTTCACCCGAACAGATCATGCTGACGGAATCGGGCACGCAGGCCATCGATCTCCTGTGCCGGTTCCTGCTCGAACCCGGCGATACAGTGCTGGTCGACGATCCCTGCTATTTCAATTTCCACGCACTGTTGCGTGCCCATCAGGCCAAGGTCGTCAGCGTCCCCTATACGCCATCGGGGCCGGATATCGACTTGTTTGCGCAGGCGCTGGCCGAGCATCGGCCGCGCCTCTACATCACCAACTCCGCCATCCACAACCCGACCGGCGCGATCCTGTCGCCGGTCACCGCGCACCGGCTGCTCAAGCTCGCCGATCAATCGGACCTGACCATCGTCGAGGACGACATCTTCGCCGATTTCGAACACGCTCCTGCCCCAAGGCTCGCGGCTTTCGACGGTCTCGAGCGTGTCGTCCATATCGGTAGTTTCTCCAAGACGCTTTCGGCCTCGATACGCTGCGGCTTCATCGCCGCGCCCCGTGACTGGATGGAAGGGCTGGCCGACCTCAAGATCGCCACCACCTTCGGCGGCGGGCGGCTCGCGGCCGAATTGGTGCTGACCCTGCTCAGGGATGGCAGCTATCGCAAGCACATGGACCTGCTGCGCGCCCGGCTCTCACGCGCCATGATCGAGACAGGCGCTCGGCTGAAGGCGATCGGGATCACGCCCTGGATCGAGCAGCCCGCCGGTCTGTTCCTCTGGTGCAGCCTGCCGGATGCAGTGGACGCAGCCGAGATTGCCCGCCGCGCGCTTGCGGCCAATGTCGTGCTGGCGCCCGGGAACGCGTTCAGCCTGTCGCGATCAGCCAGCCGATTCCTGCGCTTCAACGTTGCACAATGCGAAGACGAGCGGATTTTCAAGGTGCTGGAGGCAGCCATGCCGCGCTGACGGCTGCGGCGCGGCTTGCGCGATCAGGACTTCACGCAAATGTCGCGCACGCAACTCCGCAGCCAGCGCTGCGCCGGATCGGCATCGAGCCGCGGATGCCAGAGCATGGAAATGGTGACCGCCGGAATGTCGACCGGCAGGGAAAAAGTCTGCATGCCGGCGCGCGCGCCTTGCGTATGCCGCTCGGGCACGCTGGCGATCAACTCCGAGGCGCGCGCCATCGCGAGCGCGGCCGAAAAACCGGAAGCCATGCACACGACCATTCGTTGCAATCCGAGCCGGCTCAAGGCCTCGTCGACCGGCCCCCTTTCGCGGCCCCGCCGCGAAACATTGATGTGGCGGCCGGCCGCATAGCGTTCCGGCGTCATCGCGCCCTGGCCCAGCGGATGGCCGCTGCGCACCGCGCAGACGAAACGGTCGCGAAAAAGCGCCTGGATGCGCACCTCCGGCCCGGTCTCGCCGGCCACACCTACTTCCAGGTCGATCGCCGCTTCGCGCAGTGACGCCATGTCCTTGTCCGACTTCGGCGCGAAACGCAGCCGCACGCCCGGCGCATCGGCCTGGATGCGGGCGATCAGGCGCGGCCCGAACTCCTCGACGAAGCTTTCATTGGTGCGCAGCGTGAAGGTCCTCTCCAGGCCCGGCAGATCAAGCAGCCTCGCCGGGCGCAGCAGCGTTTCCGCATCCTGAACCACACGACCGACCTGCTGGCGCAGTTCCTGCGCGCGTGGCGTTGGAACCAGACCGCGACCGGCCCGCACCAGCAGCGGATCTCCCGTCGCCGCGCGCAGGCGCGCCAGCGTGCGGCTCATCGCCGAGGGGCTGAGCCGTAGTCGCGTCGCCGCACGCGCCACGCTGCCTTCGTCCAGCAGGACATCGAGGGCGACGAGCAGGTTGAGATCGGGCGGCGACATGGTTCGATCCTAGCACGAAATCCGCTGATGTGGCGTGCAACGCACGAATAGAATGCAAATGCTGCGCGTTCCGCCACATCCTGCAAACGATTAGATCTTCGAAGCTTCGACCTGAAGCCGACAAAGGGAGATCGCCGTGGCAGTCACTGAGCAACATCGCAACGAGCACGCATCGGTCGCACAGAAAATCCCATCGGCTGGATGGGCGCTGGCGAGCCTGTCGCTGGCCACGCTGCTGTCGTCGCTCGGCACCAGCATCGCCAGCGTCGGCCTTCCCTCGCTGATGCAGGCATTCGATGCCTCGTTCCAACAGGTGCAATGGGTCGTGATTGCCTATCTGCTCGCCATCACCATCCTGATCGTCAGTGCCGGGCGCCTCGCCGACATGCTCGGGCGGCGGCCGCTGCTGCTTTTCGGCATCGCGCTGTTCACATCGGCGTCGGTGCTCTGCGGCCTCTCGCCGGCTTTGTGGCTGCTGATCGCGGCGCGGGCGGTGCAAGGGCTTGGCGCGGCGCTGATGATGGCGCTGACATTGGCCCTTGTCGCCGAGACGGTGAGCAAGGCCAGGACCGGCAGCGCCATGGGCCTGCTCGGCGCCATGTCGGCCATCGGCACCACGCTCGGCCCCTCCATGGGCGGCCTGCTGATCGCCGCTCTCGGCTGGCGTTCGATTTTCCTGGTCAACGTGCCGCTCGGCATCCTGACCTTTGCAATGGCCTGGCGTGCTTTGCCTACCGGCAACGGGACGGTGCGGACCGGCCAAGCCGGCTTCGATGGTTTGGGCACGGGCCTGCTGGCCCTGGCATTGGCGGCTTACGCATTGGCGATGACACTGGGTAGAGGCAGTTTCGGCCCCATCAACATCGGCCTGCTGGTCGCGGCTGGCATCGGCATCTTCCTGTTCGCCACGGCGCAAAGGATGGCGAAAAACCCATTGGTCGAGCTTTCCGCCTTCCGCGATCTCTCACTGAGCACCAGCCTTGCCATGAACCTGATCGTCGCCACGGTGATGATGGCGACCTTGGTGGTCGCGCCGTTCTATCTCTCGCGCGGGCTCGGACTGGACGCGGCAAACGCCGGACTGGTGCTCTCGACAGGCCCGCTGGTTTCGGCGCTGTCGGCGTTGCTTGCCGGACGCCTTGCCGATCGCTTCGGAGCCAAAAGGATGATGGTCGCGGGCCTGCTCGGCCTTGCCACGGGCACGTTCCTCCTGTCCCTGGCGATAACGACACTCGGCATCGTCAGCTATGTCGTCCCCATCACCGTGACCTGCTTCGGTTATGCCCTGTTCCAGACAGCGAACAACGCCGCCGTCATGAGCAGCGTCGGCGGCGGTCAACGCGGCGTCATCTCCGGTCTGCTCAATCTGTCGCGCAACCTTGGCCTCATTACGGGCGCCTCCGTCATGGGCGCCATATTCGCCGCCGCATCGGCCGGAGGACGCGAAGCCATCGGCCAGGGCATGCTGACGTCAGCGGCGGCGGCCGGTGGAATGCAGGTGACCTTCCAGACGGCAACGGCACTGGCGGTGGCGGCGCTGGTGCTCAGCCTCTTGCCGAGCCGGCGGGCGGAGAACGCCTGACGAAGATCGATTCAGGAGGCTTGGGCGAACGACCGCTCAGGCCCCTGCCCGCTTGCGGCGCTCATAGAGCATGACCAGCGTTTCGGCCGTCAATGCCGGCTTTTCCTCGCCCTCGATCTCGACGGTGTTGGCGGCCTTCATCAGGTATTGACCCGGCCCCCTGTCCTCCATGGACAGCAGCGTGGTGCGCAACCGGATGCGTGCGCCCACCTTGACCGGCGCCAGGAAACGCACCTTGTCGAAGCCGTAATTGAAGGCGGCCTGCGTGTTCTCGGGCACGATTCCCATGCCGAGCGCCAGCGCGCCGATGATCGACAGCGTCAGATAGCCATGTGCAATCGTCGTGCGGAACGGGCTTTGCCGCCGCGCCCGTTCGGGGTCGACATGGATCCATTGATGGTCGCCGGTGCATTCGGCGAACTGGTTGATACGGTTCTGGTCGACTGTCGTCCATTCCGAGACGCCAAGCTCCTGCCCGGACATCGTCCTCAACTGCTCGTAGGTCGGCGGCGTCTTAGGCCGTATTTCGGTCATTCCTGTTTTCCCGATGGCTTCCAACGCTTCCGGACCACGAACCGGCGGCCTCTGTCAATTCGCCCTGCATGATTCCGTTCCGCCGGGACCGACGCGAATCCTGGCATGGTCCTACGTCAAGCCGTGTTCACCCGGCCTTGGCATTTGAGGGTACCCATGGTGTAAAAGCATGGCGGCCGATGAAAGAGCATCCGAACAAAACTACGCCTGGCGCAGGGTTGGCAGGCAACCGGTCTTTGTCACGCAAGCTACTTCTTCTCGTAGCCGGCGCGGATTTCCTCCATCGCCTCCTTGATGCGCATGCGCAGGATGTCGACCGATTCGGTGCCGGATTTCCTGACCAGCTCGGCCACTTCGCTGGCATTCTTCAACGTGATCTCGAAGGATTTCCTGGCGAACTCAGTCTGCTTGGCCATCAGGTCCTGCGGCGTGCCGGGCGCTCTGTAGCCTTGCGTCATGTCGGCAATTTCGCGCAGCGTGTCCTGCAGCATCTCGCGTTGCCTGGAGAACAGCGACGACGCGCCGGCGGCACTTGCCCGCGCCGATTTCTCCAGCGCTTCAAGGTTCTTGCGGTGGTGCGCGAGGATTGCCTCGACATCGACATTGGGCAGTTTCAGATCGCGGCCGAACCGGCCGAACATGTCCGTGAAGGAATGGGAATCCGGTTGTTTGGCCATGCTCATCTGCTCCCCTGTTGCCGCGACTGCTGATGCCCCGCCCATGAGAATAGGGCATGGCGTGCGCCCGTCAATTGACGAGAAACAGCCGCTCCGCGGTGTAAAGCGCGATGCCGGCCAGACCGCCGATAATCATGCCGTTGAAGCGGATATATTGCAGGTCCCGGCCGATATTCATCTCGATCAGCCGCGTCAGTTGCGCCAGATCCCAGCGCTTGACCTGGTCTGCGATGAATTTCGATACGCCGCTCTTCTGGCTCTCGACGAAAGAGGACAGCGCCACCACGAATCCCTGGTTCATGTCGGCCCTGATCTTGGCGTCTCCAGCCAGATGCCGGCCGACCTCGACGAACATGTTGGCAAGATGCGCGCGGATGATCGATCGCGGCGCCTTGGCATCCTGCTCGATGAACAGCCTGAGGCTTTCCCACATGTCGCCGGCCAGCGCCTTGACTTCCGGCCTGGCGAGGAAATCGCGCTTCAGCTTCTCGGCGCGCCTTGCATATTGCTTCGACGTTCTCAACCGCTCGACGAAGGCTTGCGCGAAACGGTCGAATTCGGTGCGCATCGGGTGGTCGGGATCGGCTCTCACCTCGTCGAGCAGCGAACCGGCCGAGGCGACGATCTTCTTCAGGAGATAGGCGTCGGCCCTGAACAGCTTGAACAGCGACGGCAGTTC
Source organism: Mesorhizobium sp. B2-5-3 (assembly GCF_006441005.1). NCBI lineage: Bacteria > Pseudomonadati > Pseudomonadota > Alphaproteobacteria > Hyphomicrobiales > Phyllobacteriaceae > Mesorhizobium > Mesorhizobium sp. B2-5-3. Next base: position 382,106 of record NZ_VFUS01000004.1, on the reverse strand, counting down.
CTCGCGGATCTTTTCGCGCATGGTCGTCAGCGCCTGTTCATCGTTGAGGAACCGGCCGATCACCTTGATGAACTCATCGAACAGCCTCTGGTGACGGCGATCGTCGGTCAGGGCCGAGAGCAATTCGGCCGCCAACGGCGCCAGCGGCACTTTTTCGATCTGCTCCAGCATCCGGCTGGTGACGAAGCCGCGCAGCCCCGATTGCTCGACGGCGGCAAGCGTCTGCGGAACCAGGCGCACGACGAAACGCGACAGGCCCGCGGCACGTTCGGAATCGGCCAGCCAGTCGGCGACGAGCGCCGAGAAATCGACCTCGGCCAACTTTTCGCGCACCGGCTCGGGGGCAAGGAAATTGGCTTCGATGAAACGGCCGAGATTATCGGCGATACGGTTCTGGTTCTCGGGAATGATCGCGGTGTGCGGGATCGGCAGACCGAGAGGCCGCTTGAACAGCGCGACCACCGCATACCAGTCGGCCAGGCCGCCAATGGTCGCCGCCTCGGCAAAAGCGGCGACGAAGCCGAGCCAGGGATAGGTGCTCTCGAAGGACTTGGCCAGGGCGAACACGGCGACGCAAAGCGCAAGTGCCGCCGTGGCGACGAATTTGGTCCGCCGCAGCATTACAATCTTGGCATGCGCGTCGGCATCATATCCGCCGGAAGCCAGGGCCGTGGCTGATTGTGACATGTCAGAGCCGCTCCTCGTCGATCTCTGATCTATTTAGAGCATTCCAGGAAAGGTGTGTAACGCTGTTCTCTGGAAAAGCGCCTGGCGCTTTCCCCAGGGAATTGCGTGAAAACAAAGAGTTAGGGCGGTCGGCCATTCTGCCGATCACTGGACCGCTCTGGTGTTTCGCCCGAGGAAATGCGCGTGACAGCCGATTCGGCCCGCGTCTTGCCGCCTTGCGCACACAAAGTTGACGGGAATATTCAGCTATTAGGCGAAGCTAGTCTGGAATTATTCCAAGGTATAGGCCATATTCCGCCGAGGCCAGTGTGGCGAATCCGAAAGCTCGGAGCAAAGCCGCACCAGCAAAGTTCAAAATCTGGCGTGATCGCAGCTCGCCGGCGCTTTGTGAGGACAAGATGCGACTTACCCGCCAGACCAATTACGCCATGCGCATCCTGATGTATTGCGCGGCCAATACCGATCGGCTGAGCCGCATCCCCGAGATCGCCGCCGCCTATTCGGTGTCGGAGCTTTTCCTGTTCAAGATCCTCCAGCCACTGGTCGAGAATGGCCTTGTCGAGACGGTGCGTGGCCGCAATGGCGGCGTCAGGCTTGGCCGTGCCGCGGAATCGATCAACCTGTTCGACGTCGTGCGCGTGACGGAGGAAAGCTTCGCCATGGCCGAGTGCTTCGAGAACGACGCCGCGGAATGCCCTCTGGTCGACAGTTGCGCGCTGAATTCCGCGTTGCGCGAGGCGCTCAACGCCTTCTTCGCGGTCCTTGCCCGCTATACGATCGCCGATCTCGTGGCGGCGCGTCCGAACGTGCGCAACCTGCTCGGCATTGACCTGCTGGAGCGCCGCGCACCGGCGGCCTGATCCGGTTTGCCGCAGGCTGGACCTGCGGCGAACGTCCAGAATCTAGGCCGCTGCCAGAATCTAGGCCGCTGCCAGAATCTAGGCCGCTGATTGAGGCAGCACGAACGGCATATTGCCGGCTGGCAGGACTCCAACCCTTAAGCGGCAACCGAATACCCTTTCGATCAGATCGTCGCTCAGCACATCCTGCGGCGAACCGGTGGCGGCAAGCCGGCCGCGGTGCATGACGAAAATCCGGTCGGCATACATCGCCGTCAGGTTGAGGTCGTGCAGGATGGCAACCACGCCGCCGCCCCTTCTGGCGAAGTCGCGGGCAATGTTCATGATGATCAGCTGGTGCTTGATGTCGAGGCTGGACACCGGCTCGTCCAGGAACAGATAGCGCGGCTTGCCGTCGAGCACCGGCGCCCAGATTTGGCACAGCACGCGGGCGAGTTGAACGCGCTGCTGCTCGCCGCCGGAAAGCTCCTGATAGAAGCGGCCGGCGAAACCGTCGAGGTCGACACGCGCCAGCGCCCGTTCCGGCAGGCGTTCGTCCTCGCCCGGCAGCACACCTGAGCGGCCTCCGACAAGGCCGAGCCTGACAATCTCGCGCACAGTAAAGGGAAACGACAAGGTCGTCGCCTGCGGCAGCACCGCGCGCAGCGTCGCCGCCTCGACTGGCGTTATCGTCGAGAGCTCGCGGCCGTTGATGGCAATCCGGCCGGTATGCGCGAGTTCCCCCGACAGCGCCTTGAGGAAGGTCGTCTTGCCCGACCCATTGGGGCCGACAATGGCCGAAATCTCACCCGGCCTGACCTCGAAATCGACGCCGGCGACAATGCCTTTCCTGCCGATCGCCACCGAAACATCGCGCGCTTCGATCATGAAACACCCCTACAGGTCGATGACGCCGCGCTTGCGCAGCAGGATCCAGAGGAAGAACGGCGCTCCGGCGATCGCCGTGACGATGCCGATCGGCAGTTCGGCGGGCGCCACGATGGTGCGCGCGACCGCGTCCGCCAAAAGCAGCAGCGAGGCGCCGAGCAGCGCCGAGGCCGGCAGCAGATAGCGATTGTCGGGGCCGATCAGCAGGCGCAGCAGATGCGGCACCACGATGCCGATGAAACCGATGCCGCCGCTGACGGCGACGGAGGCGCCGACCGCCGCCGAGACGCCGACGATGGCCGTGTACTTAAGCCGCTGCACCGGAATGCCGAGATGGCCGGCGGTCGCCTCGCCCAGCGCCAGCGCATTAAGGCCGCGAGCCAGGAACGGCATCGCCGCCAGCGAAAGCACGATGACCGGGCCGACAGAGCCGATCTTCTGCCATGTCGCACCGGCCAGCGAGCCGAGTTGCCAGAAGGTCAGGTCGCGCAGTTGCCGGTCGTCGGCCATGAAGATCAGGATACCGGTCAGCGCCATGGCAAGTGCGGCCAGCGCCAGGCCGGCAAGCAGCATGGTGGCGACGGATGTGCGGCCCTGTCGCGTCGCGACCCTGTAGAGCAGCAACGTCACCGACAACCCGCCGCCGAAGGCCGCCAGAGGAAGGGTCAGCGCGCCGAACGAGGCGGTCACCGGCGACAGCACGGTCGTGCCGAGCACGATGACGGCCACCGCGCCGAGGCTGGAGCCCGCCGAAACACCGATAAGGCCGGGGTCGGCAAGCGGATTGCGGAACAGCCCCTGCATGACCGCGCCGGAGACCGCGAGCGCGGCCCCGATCAGCACGCCGAGCACGACGCGCGGCAGCCTTATGTCATAGACGATGAGGCGATCTCGCGCGCTCATCGCCACGTCGCCAGGCGCTGCGCCGAACAGCCAGTCGCCGACGACCTTGACGGCGGAGGCATCCGAGGCGCCGGAGGTCAGCGACAGCAATACCGCTGCCGCAAGCACGACGCAGGCGAGCGCGATGACCAGACGGGCGCGCCCGGAACGGTCACCGTCGCTGGCCATCTTCCTCTCCGCCGGCCCGGCGATCGACTGGTCGACCATGCCGCTCAGTCCGTAATCTGCGTGCCATAGAGCGCGGCGGCGAGGTCGTGGACGGCGTCGGCCGTGCGTGGTCCGAAGCCGAGCAGATAGCCGCCGTCGATGCGGATCAGCTTGCGCGCGGTTCCGGCCGGCGTCGAGGCGATCGACGCGTTGCCGAACAGTTCATCGTCCGATACCGGCGGCCCGGCATTGCTCATCATCAGGATCGCGTCCGGCCTGGCGGTGACAACAGCCTCGTCTGACAGTTGCTTGTAGCCGGAGAAGCCTTCGATCGCGTTGACGCCGCCGGCCAGCTTGATGATGCCGTTGGCCGCGGTGTCGCTGCCGGCCGCCATGATCTTGCCGCCCTGCATCGACAGCACGAACAGCACGCGCTTGCGCTTCTTGATCGAGGCCGTCTGCTTTTCCGCCGTCTGCAGCTTGGCATCGATCTCCCTGGCCAGCGCTTCGGCCTTGGCGTCGGCGCCGAGCGCCTTGCCGACCACGCGGACCTTTTCGAGGATGCCTTCACGGTCGTACCGGTCAGGCACTTCGATGAAGGGGATGCTCGTCTTCTTCAGCACGTCGAGCGCCTCCTTGGGGCCGCTGCCGTGCAGCGCCAGCATGCCCGAAGGGTTGACCGACAGCACACCCTCCGGCGACAGCTGGCGCATGTAGCCGACATCTGGCAGGTCGAGAGCTGCTTTCGGATAGCGGCTGGTGGAATCGCGCGCCACAAGATGCTTTTCCTCGCCGAGCGCATAGACGATCTCGGTGATCGAGCCGCCGATGGACGCGATCCTGGTGGGATCGGCGAAGACGGAGACACCGTCGCCGGCGTTGGCCGGCTGCGGTGCGCCGAAGGCAAGGGAAAGACCGAGCATCGGGCCAAGCATCGATCCGCGCACAACCGTCAATCCGGTGAGAAGACCCATCATCGTTTCCTCAGGCTGCGGTCGGGCTTGGAATGCGCGGCAGGTTCTCGGCCAGGAAGCGCCAGTCGTCGCGCTCACCCTCTCCTTCATGGCGCTTGCCGAAGAACTGGATGATCATGTTGCCGCCGGCGTCGTAGACCTCCAGCGACGTAACATGGCCGTCCTTGGTCGGCTTGCGCACGGCCCAGACCTCATGAATGTGGTCGGTGCGCAGGTGCAGATGGAAGGTCTCGTCCAGCACATTGATCCATGGCCCCATTGGCTTGATCGACTTGACCGGACCGGAATGGATTTGGATACAGCCACGGTTTCCCACAAAGCACATGATCGGCATCTCGCCCTCGGCGGCACGATTGAACATGGCTCTCACCGCATCATTGTCGAGCAGCCATGCATAGTCCTGGCCCACCATGCGCACCGCCTGGCGGCGGCTGAGCTTCAACGTCTTCAGCATGCCGAAGAACTGATGCACGTCGGTCAGCCGGCTCCAGCGATCGCGCAGATCGTCGAGATTCGCGGTCGTTGTCACCGCCTCGCCTTCGTTCTCGGCGGCTGGCCCCGAAATGGCGACCAGTGGCTCCTGGTTCGGCGATTCCAGCGAAGCGACCAGTTTCTGATAGGCATAGAGGTTTGACCCCGGCCGCAGATGCACCTTGTGCACCGCCTCGCCCGCCGCGTCGAAGAATTGCAGGCTGCGGCGGATGTCGTCGCCGTCGCGTTTTTCCACGGCAAAGCCGTGCGCCCATATTTTCGGGAAAATGCGCAGGTCGATGTTCTCGCCCAGCACCATGGCATTCTGATTGCCGGTGACGACCTTGTCGTAGGCGCCGATCTTTTCATGCACGGCGCTTTCGTTGCGGGTGAGCGCCATCACCTCGCCGACGGCTTCGAGGCCGGTCAGAAGATCGTTGACGCGTGGCTCGACGCGAACGACACCGTCGCCGCAATGCGCGGCGACCAACTCGGCCTCCGAAATGCCAAGCTGTGCGGCCAGATCGCGCTCGCGCGTTTTCGGATTGTCCGTCCGCGCCCGCCGGATTTCGTGCGGGGCGGGTTTTACGCGCTGGTCCATTGTCCTGCTGCCTTACGCTTACTTGTTGAGGATGAGCTTGCCCTGACGGGTGATCTTGAGCCGGTAGAGCGCGCCGTGATGCTCGATGCCGATCTCGTGCTCACCTTGGAACAGCGTGTTGCTCGACAGCGTCCGCACCGCCAGCGGAACGCGGTCGAAGCGGGCGGAGGCATCGTCGGAACGGCGGACGCGATAGCGGAAGTCGTTGGGATTGTGCGTGTTCATGTGGATCGGTCCCTTTCCTGTGCCGGGCGTCTGGCTAGGCGTTTGCGTCATCCGATTCATTCTTGACTTGAATAATCATGTTTACTAGTCAGTGCAATACCGGATTAAATGAGTCAAGATTTAAGACGGGAATGCGATCACAAATGCCAGCCAGCCCCAGGCCAGCCCGCATCGAACCTGGAAACTTTGGAGTTGGGGCACATGGGGTTAGCGATTTGGGAACGGCGCGGCTGGTCGGGGCCGAACGGTGCAGTGGCTTTGCTGGCGGGCGTGGCGGCGATTGCCTTGTTCGTGCCACCTGCCAACGCTCAGCAATCCGCACAGGCGGCGGGAGAGCAGGCCGATCAATCGAAGCAGGCTGAGGGGGAAAAGCCGGCGCCAGCGGGCGCAACGCTGCTCGACAAGGTTCTGGTCATCAGCCGCACCGGAGAAACGGCCATCCGATCGCTGGCCTCGGCCAGCCATATCGACCAGGAACAGCTCGATCGCCGCATGGCGACGACGCCGAACGAAATGCTGTTCGGCGTGCCCGGCGTCGCGGCGCAGGCCGATGCCAGGCGCGTCAGCACCAGCGTCAATATCCGCGGCCTGCAGGATTTCGGCCGCGTCGCGATCATCGTCGACGGCGCGCGGCAGAACTTCCAGCGTTCCGACCATGGCACCCAATCGACCTTCTACGTCGACCCCGAGCTTATCAAATCCGTCGACGTCATCCGTGGTCCGGTCGCCAACACCTATGGTTCGGGCGCGATAGGCGGCGTGGTCTTCTTCGACACCAAGGACGCCCAGGACATCCTCAAGCCGGACGAGACATGGGCTGGTTCCGTCACCGGACGCTACGAGAGCAACAGCAAGGGCTGGACCACCAGCGCATCCGGCGCCTATCGCTTTAACGACAATTTGGATGCGCTGGGCAATATCGTCTACCGCAATTATGACGACTACAAGGATGGCGACGGCGACACCGTCAAGGGCACCGGCTTCGACGTGCTGAGCGGATTGCTAAAGACCACGATCCGCCCGAGCGACAATAGCGAACTGAAGCTCGGCTGGGTCGGTTCGAGCGACGGCTGGAACGAGATCAGCGGCGGCATGCCGGTCAATGACGTCGACCTGAAATCGAACACCTTCACGGCTCGCTACAATGTCACGGACGAAGACAGGAGCTGGCTCGACCTCCACGTCAACACCTCCTACAACAAGACCAATCTCGACCTGACCGGCCTTGTTCCGCAAAACCGCTTCGATCCCGTCACCGGCCTTCCCGTGATGTTGCCGGCAGGTTCGACGTCGACCTTCGATGTCGGCACCGCCGCCATCGACATTTGGAACACGTCGCGATTCGAGACAGGCGGCCTCGCGCATGAACTGACCTATGGCGGCGACTGGGTGAATGACGACGTCGAGACTGGCGGCACGGCAGGCGGTGACAGCTTCTACACGCCTTCCGGCAAGCGCAACGTTTCTGGCGCCTACGTCCAGGACAAGCTCAGCTGGGATTGGCTCGAAGTCATTGCCGGGCTGCGCTATGACAATTACAGCCTCGAGAACGACACGCACGAAACGTCGGGCGACCGCCTGTCGCCGCGCATCACCGTCGGCGTCTCGCCTTTCGAAAGCGCCGGCCTTGCCGGCCTGCAATTCTACGGCACCTACGCGGAGGGCTACCGGTCGCCTTCGCTGACCGAAACCATGATCAGCGGCAACCATCCGGCGGGCGTTAGCTTCCCGTTCCTGCCCAATCCCAATTTGAAGCCCGAAACCGGCAAGACCGTCGAATTCGGTGTCAATTACAAGCAGAACGACATTCTGGAATCCGGCGACGCGTTTCGGCTGAAGGCAGCCTATTTCAACAACGACGTCGACGATTATATTGACGGCGTTACGCTGTCGGCCTTCGATCCGACCAGCGGCTGCCCCTTCGGGCCGGGCATTCCGATCTGCTTCCAGTACCAGAACTTCGCCAAGGCAAAGATCAACGGCTTCGAGATGGAAGGCGTTTATGATGCAGCACGGGGCTACGCCGGACTTTCCGCCTCCATCATCAATGGTCACACCATATCCTACGAAGGCGATCGGGCGGACCTTGCCACGATACCGTCCGCGCAGGTCACCGTGCAGCTCGGCCTGCGCTTCCTCGAGGACAAACTCACTGTCGGCGGCGAGGTGCAGTACAATGGCAAGCCCAAGGGTAACCTGATCGCCGAGGACTATACGCTGGTCAACGCTTTCGCCAGCTACCAGGCGACCGACAATCTGAAGGTTGATTTCCGCGCCGACAATCTGTTCGATGTCAAATACGCCAATCCGTTGAACGGCAGCACCACGGTCGCGGTCTATGAACCGGGCATAACGCTGAAGCTGGCGGCAACGATGCGATTTGGAGGATGATGATGACGAACTTGACGGCATCCCTTCGTCTGCTGACCTCGGCGCTGGCGATGTCGCTTGCAGCGGTTCCGGCGTGGGCACAAGAGTCCGCGCCGGCGCCTGCTCTCTCCCTCGAACTCAATGGCGCGCAACCGTCTGAAAAGGGCTGCCGCCTGACCTTCGTGGTCACCAACAATCTCGGCGCCGACCTTTCCAGGGCGGCGTTCGAGATCGCGCTGTTCAACGACGCCGGCGTCGTCGACCGCCTGACCGTGCTCGACTTCAAGGACCTGCCGGCCGGCAAGACCAAGGTGACGCGCTTCGATCTCGCTGGCACCAACTGCGCCAAGGTCAGCCGCGTGCTGATCAACAGCGCGACCGAATGCGTCGGCACCGGCGTCGAGCCGAACACCTGCATGCGAAAACTCAAGACAGATGCCAAGACCGGCATCGCCTTCGGCGTCTGAGCACGGCGTGGGGCCGCACGCGGCATCCTGCGGCACCACCCATCTAAGTCCAGGAAATCGAAAGGAACTCCATGTACATCGCCATGAACCGCTTCAAGGTGCAGAACGGCTCGGAAGCCGATTTCGAGGCCGTGTGGAAAAACCGTGATTCCAGCCTTGCGGAAATGAAGGGCTTCCGGGAGTTCCATCTGCTGCGCGGCCCAGTCAACGAGACCGAAGGCTATACGCTGTTTGCCTCACACACGGTCTGGGCAAGCCACGACGATTTCGTCGCCTGGACCAAGTCGGAGAATTTTCGCGCGGCCCACAGGAATGTCGGCACGACGAAGGTCCACTATCTCGGCCATCCCCAGTTCGAGGGTTTTTCGGTCGTCGAGGGCGCCTGAAACGACCTCGCCCGCCGGAAAGGCGTCCTTAAGCGGCAGCAAGCAGGCTGGCATTGCCGCCAGCCGCGGTCGTGTCGACGCAGACGGCCCGCTCATGCGCATAGGCCGCGGGGTTGAGCACTTCGCTGACCAGCGGCACGATCGGCCCTGAGCGTTCGGCGATCACCTTGCGCACGATGCGCGCCGCCTCCGGCGTCCCCGAGAAGGCGACGACGTCGACGCGTAACGAACGCGCCTCAACCGGATCGGGGCGGCCGTCGATCGCCGCCAGCGGCAGGCCCTTGCCGGTCAGCGCCGAAAGCGCCGCCGGCGCGCCTGGCGCCACCGCCAGCACCGCGTTGCCGGCGGCGAGCGCCTGGATCGTCTGCGCAAGCAGCGTGTCGCCGTCCGGTCCCAAGCACAGCACCCGGCCGCGCGGCGCCAATGACAGTGTATTGGCCTCGCCGGTCGGCCCGGGCAGGTCGACCTGGCCGAAATCGATTGCGGCGGCGGCACCGATCGCCGCGGCACCTTTGCCTCGCAGGTGCTTGCGCAGGATGGCGATGCGGTCCGGCCGCGTCGACCAGCCGCCAAGCGCGGGATCGGGCAGATTGTCGGCGAGTTCGGTCGCCGTCACCTTGTGGCCGTCGCCAACAGGCGTGCCTGCCTCCGGTCCCTTGCGAAAGCGCCGGAGATAATGCGGTCCGCCGGCTTTGGGCCCGGTCCCGGACAGCCCCTCGCCGCCGAATGGCTGCGAGCCGACGACCGCGCCGATCTGGTTGCGGTTGACATAGATGTTGCCGGCATGGATCCCATCGACGAAATGCTGCACGCGACCCTCGATGCGGGTGTGCAGACCGAAGGTCAGGCCGTAGCCCTTGCGGTTGATGGCGGCGATCACCGCGTCGATCTCGTCGGCGTCGAAACTTGCGACATGGAGCACCGGCCCGAACACTTCGCGCTCCATCTCCTCGATACCCTTGACCCGGAACACATGCGGCGCGACGAAGCGGCCGTCCTTGGGCGCTTCGAGCTTGGCGATCAGCCGTCCCTGCAAACCCATCGTCGTGCAGTAATCGCGGATCGAACCCTGCGCCTCGTCGTCGATGACGGGACCGACATCCGTCGAGATGGCCCAGGGATCGCCGACCTTGAGCGCCTCCATGGCGCCCTTCAGCATCTCCAGCATCTTCTTCTCGACATCCTTCTGCACATAGAGGATGCGCAGCGCCGAACAGCGCTGGCCCGCACTCTGGAACGCGGAGGCGAGGATATCGCGCACCGCCTGCTCGGGCAGCGCGGTGGAATCGACGATCATGGCATTCAGCCCGCCCGTCTCGGCGATCAGCATGGCATCGGGCGCGGCCGTCTCGGCCAGTTGCTTCTCGATCAGCTTGGCGACCTCGGTCGAGCCGGTGAAGCAGACGCCGGCAATGCGCGGATCTGATGTCAGTGGCCCGCCGACCGAGGGGCCATCGCCCGGCAGAAGCTGGATGACGTCTTCCGGCACGCCGGCCTCGCGCAGCATTTCGACGGCTCGGAAAGCGATCAGCGGCGTCTGTTCGGCGGGCTTTGCAATTACCGAATTGCCGGTGACGAGCGCTGCGGCGATCTGGCCCGTGAAGATGGCGAGGGGGAAATTCCACGGCGAGATGCAGACAATGACGCCGCGCGCCTCGGTGCCCGCCTCGGCATTGCTCGCCTCGGTGGCGTAGTAGCGCAGGAAATCCACGGCTTCGCGCACTTCGGCGACACCGTCCGCCAGCGATTTGCCGGCCTCGCGCGTGGCCAGCGCGAAGAATTCGACGGCATTGGCCTCGTAGAGATCGGCGGCGCGATTGAGGATGGCCGCGCGCTCGGCAACCGGACGCTTTGCCCAGGCTGGCTGCGCTTCGACGGCGATGCGCACCGCGATTGCCGCCTGCTTGGCGGTGGCTTCGCTGACCGTGCCCACCACTTCCGAAGGCCTGGCGGGATTGACGACCGGGCGTTGCTCGCCATAGCCGGCGGCGCGCGTGATCGGCTTGGCGTGCCAGCGGTTAGGACCCGCGAAAGCTGTCCTCTCCTTGTCGATCGCTGCCAACGTCACCGGATCGGTGATGTCGAACCCTTTCGAGTTGCGGCGGCTTGCACCGAAGATGACGGCAGGCCGAGGGATCGCGGGATTGGCGGCGGGGCCTTGGCTCTCGACCGCTTCTAGCGGGTCGCGCGCGATGTCTTCGGGCTCGACATCCTCGTCGGTAAGCTGGTGGACGAAAGATGAATTGGCGCCGTTCTCCAGCAGCCGGCGCACCAGATAGGCGAGCAGGTCGGAATGCGCGCCGACAGGCGCGTAGATGCGGCAGCGCGTGTCTTCGGCCTTGCGCACCGTCTCGTGCAACGCCTCGCCCATCCCGTGCAGGCGCTGGAACTCGAAGCTATCACGGTTCTTCGTCATCGACAGGATGGCGGCGACAGTATGGGCATTGTGGGTGGCGAATTGCGGATAGATGCGATCGGTCATCGACAAAAGCTTTCTCGCGCAAGCGAGATAAGAAACGTCGGTATTGGCCTTGCGGGTGAAGACGGGGTAGCCGGCGAGCCCCAGCGTCTGCGCCCGCTTGATCTCGGTATCCCAATAGGCACCCTTGACCAGCCGCACCATGATGGTGCGATCGTATTTCGTGGCAAGCGCATAGAGCCAGTCGATGACGAAGGCAGCGCGCGGACCATAGGCCTGCACGACGACGCCGAAGCCGTTCCAGCCTGCGAGCTCCGGCTCGGCCAGCACGCGCTCGATGACGTCGAGCGAGAGGTCGAGGCGGTCGGCCTCCTCGGCATCGATGTTGAGGCCCATGCGCGAATGGCGCGCCGCGAGCGCCAGCGAAAGGAGCCGCTCGGCCATGACAGGCAGCATCTCTTCCTTCTGCGCTTCCTCGTAGCGCGGATGCAGCGCCGAGAGCTTCACCGAGATGCCGTGGTTGTGGCGGATATCAGGCCCGTTTGAACCGGCATCGAGTGACGAGATGGCATCGGCATACGCCTTGTGGTAGCGCAGCGCATCGGCCTCGGTGCGGGCCGCCTCGCCCAGCATGTCGAAGGAATAGAGATAACCCTTCTGCGTCATCGGCCGGCCGCGCTTCACCGCTTCGGCGATGGTGCGGCCGAGCACGAACTGCTCGCCCATCTCGCGCATAGCCGCCGCCACCGCCTTGCGGATGACGGGCTCGCCGAGCCGGCGCACCATGGCGCGCAGCGTGCCTTCGATGCCGCCCTCGCCTTCATCGAGCACGCGGCCGGTCAGCATCAGCGCCCAGGTCGATGCATTGACGAAGATGGAGCTCGAGCCGCCCGAATGCGCCGACCAGTCGTGCGGCGCGATCTTGTCGGCGATCAGGTCGTCCATCGTCTCGGTATCGGGCACGCGCAGCAGTGCTTCGGCCAGGCACATCAGCGCCACGCCCTCCTTGGTGGAAAGGCCATAGGCGGAGAGGAAAACCTCCATCAGCCGTGGATCGGACGAGCCGCGCACCGCCCGCACCAGATCGGCGGCACGAGCCGAAATCGCCCGGCGATCCTCCGCCGAGAGGCCGCTCGCCTCGGCCAGCCGCTTCACGGCCTGATCCTCGTCGGGCAGATAGTTAGCGCGGATTTGCTGGCGGATGGCGTCGAGCGCTGGCATGGCGGGTCCTACTGGCAAGCACAAGGGAGCGGGCCGGCGGTCACCGGACCGAATGGCGCAAGCTAGCACAAGTCCCGATTTTCAGGCGGTCTGAAGAAATCGACATTGCAGTTCGATCGATCTATCATATCACCGCAAACTACCCAAAGAGGGCTGCATTTTCGATGAGGGAAGACCAATTGGACCGCATCGACAGGAACATCCTGTCGGCGCTGGCAAGCGACGGCAGGCTTTCCATGTCGGAGCTCGCCGCCAAGGTCGGCCTGTCCAAGACGCCGGTTCAGGCGCGGGTGAAGCGGCTGGAGAAGGACGGCTATATCAGGGGCTACCAGGCGATTATCGATCGCGAGCGCATGGGCGAAGGCCATGTCGCCTTCGTCCAGGTGAAACTGTCCGACACCCGGTCCGCCGCGCTGGACGCTTTCAACCGCTCTGTCCAAGCCGTTCCGGAGATCGAACAGTGCCACATGATGGCGTCGAGCTTCGATTATCTGCTGAAGGTCCGCACCCGCGACATCGCCGCCTATCGCCGCGTGCTGGGCGAGCGCATCTCCGCCCTGCCCCATGTCGCCCAGACCTCGACCTTCGTGGCGATGGAGACTGTGAAGGATCGATAGTTCATTCCGCCAAGGTCTTCAAAAACGCCACCAGCGCCGCGCGCTCGCGGTCCGACAGCGCCAGCGGATGAATTTCGGATGTCCCCTCCACACTGGGGGCAGCCTTGGCATAATGCGCCACCACCTCGTCGAGCGACGCAAACTGACCGGCGTGCATGTAGGGCGGCCGCGTCGCCGCGCCGCGAAGCGAAGGCGTCTTGTAGGCGCGCACCAATTCCGGCGCATCCTTGACCATGAACCGCAATTCGCCGCAGGCGCCGACATCGCCATCGCGGTAGGCGCCGAAGCAGTTGAACGGGTCGGCTTGAACTTGGCGTACCGCGTCGACGCGGCCGCGATCCGGCGGCAGGCCGTTGACCCGCGGCACGCCGGTGTTGTGGAACCCATTGTCGGTGAAGCGCGGCCCGTTGTGGCAGGTCACGCAATTGGCCTTGCCGATGAACAGTTTCAGGCCGAGGATTTCCTCCCGGGAGAAGGCGGCGTCGCCTTTCGGCTCGGCGCCGATCGCCAGGTCCAGTGCGAACCGGTCGAAGCGGGCCTGCGGCGGCTCGATCGAGCGTTCGAAGGCAGCGATTGCCTTGCCGATGTTGGCGAACACCCGGTTTATCGCGTCACGCTGCTGGTCGCTCATGGCGCGCCATGCAGCCTTCTCGGCATCGCTGCCGAGCGGACTGGCATTGGCTGGTATGTCGGACAGATCGGGCAGCGGGCCGAAGATGCGCTCATAGCGGTCGCCGAAGCGGGCCTTGATGTAGTGCGCATAGGCGGCACGGTTTCCCGCCTGCTCCAGCGGGTTCTCCAGCGGCGTCAGCGCCTGCGCCCACAGGCTGTCGCGCCGTCCGTCCCAGAAAAACCAGGGATCGCGTGCGATGCCGGCGAGCGGCATGGTACGCCGGTTCGTGCGGCCGACGCCAACCGCCTGCGGCAGGCCGTCCTGAAACTGCCGGTCGATCTTGTGGCAGGTCGAGCAGGACACCGTGCCGTCGCGGCTCATGCTGGCGTCAAAGAACAGCGTCGAGCCAAGGGCAGCGGCGGCCGGGACATCGGCGAACCGGTTGGTGGTGTCGGGTTTCAGCGCCGGCAGCCTCGACAGCGCCAGCGAGGCGATGGTCTTCTTCTCGGCATCGGAAAAGTCCGGCTTGCCGCAGCCGGCAAGAACGGCCATCGCCATCAAGACGAAAAAGCGCGCAAGACGCCTCATCTGCGGCTCACAGCACGACGTTGAAGACGACCGTATCCGACCCAGCCGTCGCGGAGATGGCAAAATGCAACTGCCACCAGCCGCTCATGGTGAATTTCACGCCTTCGATGCGATAGCGCCCGTCGCCGAGATAGTCCGTCGCTTGCGGGCTGGTCGGCAGGCCGTGGCGGTGATGCGGCATGCCTCCCGATACCGCGATCGCGGCCCCTTCCACCGGCGCCCCGGCTATTGTCTTCAACGTCAACAGCCAGGCTTCCAGTTCGCCTTGACGGACGACGCCGCGTTCCGGCGCGAAGCTCGCCATGAACAATCCGTTCTCGGTCTTTTTGGTTCGGGAGATATCCGGGCCGGCAACCTGCGCGGTTCGCGGTGCGGTCAGATAGACCACTGCCAGGATGCCAGCCAGCAAGGCTGCCAGACCAAGACCCGCCAAAAGATAACGCCATATCGAAGCCAAGCCGGTTCCTCTTCAGGGGATAACGTTTTGCCGCACCGATCGCATCCCGCCAAACCTGTTGGAATCGCAGGTGACGGAAAAAACCGCCCTTGCCAAGCATGGCGCTCTACTCTCCAAAAAGCTACAGCAGCATCGTAACAGGGGAATGGATCATGATCGGCAAAGGTGTCGCCTCGATCGGCGAATGCATGATCGAGCTTTCGGGCCAAACGGGTTCGAACTGGCGCATGGGATTTGCCGGCGATACGTTCAACACGCTGTGGGCCCTGCATGCGCTGAGTGGAAGGCCAGCGACCTACGTCTCGGCTTTCGGAGACGATCCTTTCTCGCAAGACCAGATCGGCTTCTTCGCGGACAATGGCATCGGCATTGGCGAAAGCCCTGTTATCCCGGGGGCGCGGCCCGGCCTCTATGCCATCACGCTGACCGGCGCGGAACGCTCCTTCACCTATTGGCGCGGCGATGCGGCTGCCAGGCAGCTTGCCTCCAATCCGGCTGCGTTGGCAAAAAGCCTTGAAAAGCAGGCGCTTGTCTACTTTTCCGGAATCACTTTGGGAATTCTGGACTCCGCTGCGCGCACCACGTTGCTGTCGGCCGTGGCCGAGGCACGATCCGCGGGGTCGCTGATCGCCTTCGATCCCAACTACCGGCCCCGACTGTGGCGCGATCGCGAGGAGGCGCAAGCCGCGATCCTGGAGGCGCTCGCCGTCACCGACATCGCATTGCCGACTTTCCCGGACGAGCAGATGCTGTTCGGCGATGAAGCGCCACAGGCAACGGCTGGGCGGCTCGGGCAACTGGTCGGCGAAGTCGTGGTCAAGAACGGTGAACAGCCGGCGCTGATCGTCGAGAACGGGACGCTGCGGGACGTTCAGGCGATCCATGTGGCCACGCCCGTCGACACCACGGGCGCGGGCGATTCCTTCAACGGCGGCTATCTCGCCGCGCGTCTCGCCGGACACACCCCTGCGGAGGCTACAAAGCGCGCGCACCGTGTCGCGGCCAGCGTGGTGCAGGTTCGCGGCGCATTGGCGCCATTCGAGACGTTGCGTGCGGCATTCGAAACGGATTGAGGGTCAGGGCAGCCGGAACCGATATTCCGTCACGTGATGGTAGATCGCACCCGGCCACAGTGTCGCCTGCGGGAAATAGGGCCGGTTCGGTGCGTCCGGCCATATTTGCGGCTCCAGGCAAAAACCACAGAAAGCTTTGTGGTTTCGCCCTTCCAGCCCCGTGCGCGGCGTCACATACTGGCCGGTATAGAACTGGACGCCGGGCTCCGTGGTCCACAGTTCCATCTCGACGCCGGAGCTCGCTCCTTGCACCCACGCCGCCTGCTTGAGCGGCCCACGCGCCGAGGCGAGGCAGAAATTCTGGTCGTAGGCAAGCTGCTCGCCTTCGGTCTCCATGCGCAGCGGCCGCGCCTGGCGGAAATCGAAGGGCGTGCCGTCGACAGGCTTCACCGTGCCCGTCGGAATCATTTCGCCATCCACCGGCAGATAGGCGCCGGCATTGAGCATCATCCGGTGATCGAGGATGTCGCCCGTCCCGCCATCATCGAGGTTGAAGTAGGAATGCTGCGTGAGATTGCACAGCGTCGGCTCCTCGCACGTCGCTGATATCTCGACGCTGAGCGTACCGGGGATCTTCAGCCGGTAGGTGCAGGTGACGTCGAGTGCCCCGGGAAAGCCCATCGTGCCGTCGGGATCGTGCAGCGTCAGCGTGACGAAGTCCCGCCCGTGCAGCGAAACCGTCCACGGCCGATGGAAAAAGCCTTGCGAGCCTCCATGCAGCGTGTGCTTGTCGAGAAAATTGCGCTCGGTCTGGTAGCGCTTGCCGGCGATGGTGAAGCGGCCGTCGCGGATGCGGTTGGCATAGCGGCCGACGACCGCGCCGAAGAAAGCCGTGTCGGTTTCATAGGATGATAGATTATCATAGCCGAGCACGAGAGGCGCATCGTGGCCGGCCAGGCGCAGGTCCTGGATGATCGCGCCGAGCCCAAGGATATTGGCGCTAAGTCCGCCGCCTCTGATGGTGAAGCGGCGAATCGGGTCGCCCGCCTGGGTGGTGCCGAAAACCTCGCCGTCCTTCATTGCCATGCCCGCAAACGTCAGTTGATCCAGACGGCCCGTTTCGTAGCCGGGGCAGGCAGATCACAGGCCTGCCTGTCCCGGCGACAGTCTATCAGAGGCCGAGGCCGCCGATGCAGACATATTTGGTGTCGAGGTAATCCTCGATACCCTGATGTCCGCCTTCCTTGCCGAGCCCGGACTCCTTGACGCCGCCGAACGGTGCTTCCGGCGTGGTGATCAGGCCTTCATTGACGCCGACCATGCCATATTTCAGCCCTTCCATGACGCGGAAGGCGCGGCCGAGATCGCCGGTGTAGAAATAGCAGGCGAGGCCGAATTCGGTGTCATTGGCAAGCGCAATCGCCTCTTCCTCGGTCTCGAACCTGAAGACGGGCGCCACCGGCCCGAAAATCTCTTCCTTCATGAAGCGCATCTTGGGCGTCGCATCGGCGATGACGGTCGGCTGGAAGAACGAGCCGCCGAGCGCATGGCGCTTGCCGCCGGCGACGATCTTGCCGCCCTTCGAAGTCGCGTCGGCGATCAGTTCCTCGACCTTCTCCACCGCTTTCTCGTCGATCAGCGGTCCCTGCTGCACGCCCTCCTCCAGCCCGGAGCCGACCTTCAGCTTGTCGCTGGCGGCCGCCAGTTTCTCGACGAACCGGTCATAGACGCCGGCCTGGACAAGGAAGCGGTTCGTACAGACGCAGGTCTGGCCCGAATTGCGGTACTTGGCCGTGATCGCACCGGCGACGGCGCGGTCGATGTCGGCGTCGTCGAAGACGATGAACGGCGCATTGCCGCCGAGCTCCATCGACACCTTCTTCACGGTGACGGACGACTTCTGGATCAGGATCTTGCCGACCTCGGTCGAGCCGGTAAAAGTGATCTTCTTGACCAGCGGATTGGCGCAGATCTCATCGCCGATCTCGCCGGCCGCACCGGTCAGGATGTTGATCACGCCCTTGGGGAAGCCGACCTCCTCGGCCAGGGCGCCCCAGGCGAGACCGGAGTAAGGCGTCTGCGAGGCGGGCTTGACCACGGCGGTGCAACCCGCGGCGAGCGCCGGTCCGAGCTTGCGGGCCAGCATCGAGGACGGGAAATTCCACGGCGTGATGGCGGCGATGACCCCGACCGGTTCCTTGGTGACCAGGATGCGGCGGTCCGCCCATGGCGACGGCACGACATCGCCATAGGTGCGGCGGCCCTCCTCGGCGAACCACAGGATGTAGGAGGCGGCCGAGCCGATCTCGCCCTTCGATTCGAACAGCGACTTGCCCTGTTCAATGGTCAGGAGCTCCGCCAGAACGTCCTGATTGTCCATCATGGCATCGTGCAGCTTGCGCAGCAGCTTCGAGCGCTCGAGCGCGGTGGTCTTGCGCCAGGTCTTGAAAGCTTCGTCGGCGGCTTCGATGGCGCGGCGGGTCTCGACCTTGCCTGCCTTGGGCACGGTGCCGATCTTGAGGCCGGTTGCCGGATTGGTGACGTCGACCGTCTGGCCGCTGTCGGCCTGCACCCATTCGCCGTTGATGAGATTGGCCTGGCGCATGAAATGGCTGGTTTTCTGAAGCATGGTCTAGCCTCCGTTCGGCGCTCACGGGCCGCTATCTGGATGTCTTCGATTAGCGCACCGTGCGCTGGGGCCATTGCTCTTAACCTAGGGAAAGCCCCGCAAGCAATCGCAAGATGGCATATAGGGGTTATGCCAGTGCAAGGCGAGAGCCGGGGCCTGATTTCACCGCTGGCACATCGCGTCGCAACGGACTCACGCCGTGCGGCTCAGGCCCTGGTCTTATTCATGTCAGCCGAAGACGTGCACGCTCACCGCCAGCCAGAAAGCAGTGGTGACGACCGCGCTCGCGGTCGCGATGGTCATCTGGTTCGAAGCCAGCGCCTGGCCTGTGTTGAACTGCACGGCAATGAGATAGGAATTGATGCCGGATGGGAGCGCCGCCACCACGACCGCTACCTTGGCGGTCAAGGGCGGCAGGCCGAGCAACCAGACGAAGATCAGAACCAGCGCCGGCATCAGGAACAGCTTCAGTGTTGATAGCGCCAGCGCCGGGCGGACATTGCCTGATATGCCGAAGCGGCGCAGGCTGAGCCCCATGGCGAACAGCGCCACCGGCCCGGCGGTGCCGGCCAGCGCGTCCACCAGCCGCATGACCAGTTCGGGCAGCGGGATGCCGCTGAAGCGCCATGCGAGACCCAAAAGAATGCCGATGATCAGCGGATTGACGAACAGCCGCCTCAGGAAATTGCGGACGACGCGCACGGGGTGCACATGCTCGCCGCCGCCGCGGCCGAACATCTCGAACAGCACGATCGAAGCCATCATCATGACAGGCAGATGCACGGAAACCAGAAGCGACAGCACCTCGAATCCGTCCCGCCCGAATATGCCGAGAATGAACGGCGCGCCGAGCAGGACAACATTGGAATAGGCCGACGACACGCCGCCGACGACACCGGCGCGTGCGTCGCGTCCGAATATCCGCGTGGTAACGACATGGCCGGCGGCCCAGGTGATTGCCACCGCCGCGAAATAGGCCCCCCATAGCGACCACGGTGCCACCCCGTGGAAATCGGCATTCACCATCGTCTGGAACAACAGCAGCGGCATCGCAACGCTGACCGCGAAATCGGATATCCCCTCGCCGCTCGCCGGCTTCATATAACCGGTGAACCCGGCGAGGTAGCCGAGCGCGACGAGGCTGAAGACGAAAAGGACGGTTTCGGTAAGCGGAGACATTTTTCCAGGGATAGGCGAGCCAAGGTCGCGGTGCAATCGCGCCCGAATTTCTTCGACCCCGAATTTGTTCTGCCAAGCGGGCATCGCCGAAGGCGGCTGGACTTTTCCCATCCCGCTCACGACCGGAAGACCGATCTGGTGAAGCAGCGGATGACGAAGGAGAAGTGAGACCGCGGAGACCGCAGGCCTTTCGCTTGTCTTTGTACCTGCTTTCCGATCCCTATATGCGGGTGGCCAGTGCCCGGCTTCTGGAAGGATTACGATGATCCGATTTGCCTTGGCGTTGTTCCTGTTTGGCGTTCCGGCTGCAGCGGATGCGACGGATGCCGGCTGGGCGCTGCTGCGCGATGGCGGCCATGTCGTGCTTTTGCGCCATGCCATGGTCACCGGCACCACCGATCCCGCCAATTTTGATATCGACAGCTGCGCCACCCAGGTCAATCTGTCCGCACGCGGCAAGCAGCAGTCGAGCAAGATCGGCGCCTTGCTTGCCGCCCGCGCCGCGCCGATCGAGCGCGTGCTGTCCAGCCGCTATTGCCGCTGCCTCGACACCGCGCGCATCGCCTTCGAGACCGAGCCGGAGCCTTTCGCGCCGCTCGACCTGCTGAAGGGCGACGCGGCGCAAAAGGCGGCCCAGATCGCCGCGATCATGAAGGAAATCCGCGCCTATTCCGGCTCTGACAACCTGGTCATGGTCACTCATCTGGAAAATATCGCTGCGTTGACCGGCGTCTCGCCGCGCGAGGGCGAAGCCGTTGTCGTCGAGCCGCAGGGCGAGGGTCTGCGTGTGCTCGGCCGGGTTACGTTCTAAATCGGGGCCGACCGGCGCATCCGCGAGCAGCCACGCGTCGATGAGGACTTGCGACAGAGGTAATGTTGCCAAAATACCACCCAAAAAAGATGCCGCGCTAGGGCCGCGACAATGAGGCCAACATCATCCGCGGTCGCCAGCCATGGAGGGGCCGCCGGGTTGACCGGCGGCCCGTCTTGCGTTTCTTGGGCACGCTACCCATCTGCGCCCGGCGTATCAGGCCTTTTCCTGCCGGGAAAAACCGATTAGACAGCGCCCAAACAAGATGCGGACAGATTCCGCCCGCAACCGAAGGAAAAGCCCTTGTCCACCACGTTCGACAAAGTCGCCAAGATCATTGCCGACACCAGCGAGATCGATATCGACACCATCACGCCCGAGAGCCACACGATCGACGATCTCGGCATCGACAGCCTCGATTTCCTCGACATCGTCTTCGCCATCGACAAGGAATTCGGTATCAAGGTGCCGCTGGAAAAGTGGACCCAGGAAGTCAATGACGGCAAGGCTTCGACGGACGATTACTTTGTCATGAAGAACCTGTGCGCCAAGATCGACGCACTGGTCGCCGCCAAGACCGCCTGATCCGTACCCGATCATCCATGAGCCCCCGCGACGTCGTCATCACCGGCATTGGCCTTGTCTCCTCGTTGGGAGAAGGCCCCGATGAACACTGGCGCAAGCTCACTCAGCCGGATCAGAAGCCGGTGCTCGAAGCTGAGCGTTTCGCGCCCTACACCGTCCATCCGCTGCCGGAGATCGACTGGAACCTGCAGATCGCCAAGCGCGGCGACCAGCGCCAGATGGAAACCTGGCAGAGGCTCGGCACCTATGCCGCGGGTCTTGCGCTGGACGATGCCGGCATCAAGGGCAATGACGAGCTCTGCACGACCATGGACATGGTCGTGGCCGCCGGCGGCGGCGAGCGCGACGAAGCGGTCGATGCCGCCATCCTGGCCGCCTCGGAAAGCCGCAACGACCGTGACGTGCTGCTCAACGAGAAGCTCACCACCGAACTGCGCCCCACCCTGTTCCTGGCACAGCTTTCCAATCTGCTCGCCGGCAACATCTCCATCGTCCACAAGGTGACGGGATCGTCCAGGACCTTCATGGGCGAGGAAGGCGCCGGCGTAGCCGCCGTCGAGACGGCTGCCGCGCGCATTCGTTCCGGCCAGTCGACGCATATACTGGTGGGCGGCGCCTTCCAGACCGAACATTCCGATATGTTGCTCGGCTATGAGCTTGCCGGCTACCTGCATCGCGGCGCCTGGAAGCCCGTCTGGCAGCGGCAAGGCGCCGAAGGTGGCGGCGTGGTATCGGGATCCGGCGGCGCTTTCCTGGTGCTGGAGCAGCGCGAACACGCGGCAAGCCGGGGGCGCAAGATCTATGCCGAGCTCGGCCCGGTCGTCTCCGGCCGTGCCAGGCGGCGGCAGGGCGAGCTCGATTCCGAGATCGCCGCGCTGCTCAAGAAGACCGCCGTGCCGAATGGCGGCTTGCTGACCATGTCTGGCGCCTCAGGCGCTCACGCGGCTACCGCCGCCGAGAAGTCGGCATTCGACGCCAATCCCGCGATCGCGGCGCGTGGCTTCGCGACGCTGACCGGCCACATGAAGGAAGCGCAGTTTCCCTTCGCCGTGGCGCTGGCGGCGCTCGCCGTCGACCGTAAGGCCGCCTACCCCGTTTTCGATGCCGCTGCCGAGAAACCGTTCGAAGGCATTCCAAGAAGCGTCCTTGCAACGGCGATCGGCTACCACCAATTCGAGGGCATGGCGCTGGTCAACGCCGCATAGAGCGGCCAGCCACATACAACGATAAAGGTTAGGGCTTCCGGATGGCCAATCTCAGAGATCACATGGGCAGGCCGATCGTTGCCGTCACAGGCATCGGCGTGGTTACTTCCCTTGGAGCCGGCAAATCAGACAACTGGACGGCGCTGACCTCGGGCAGATCGGGCATCCACCCGATCACCCGCTTCCCTGTCGACCACCTCAACACCCGCATTTCCGGCATGGTCGATTTCCTTGCGTCGAGCTCGAAGGGCGCCAGTCCCCTCACCTACGAACTGGCAGAGACCGCCGCGCAGGAAGCTGTTGCCGAAGCCGGCCTCAATTCCAGCGACTTCGGCGGACCGCTGTTTCTGGCCTCGCCGCCGGTCGAACTCGACTGGCATGAGCGGTTCGCGCTCTATAATTCCGACAAGCACGACGCCGGTGCCGAAAGGCTGCTTCGGGTAGCGCGCGGCTTGAAGGAGCTCGATACATTCGAGACCACGCAGTTCGGGTCGATCGCCGACCGGCTCGCCGACCGTTTCGGCACGCGCGGCCTGCCGATCACGCTGTCGACCGCTTGCGCCTCCGGTGCAACGGCCATCCAGCTTGGGGTCGAGGCAATCCGCAGAGGCGAATGCGACCGGGCGCTGTCGATCGGCGCGGACGGCTCGGCGACCGCCGAGGCGCTGATCCGTTTTTCGCTGCTGTCGGCGCTTTCGACCCACAACGACATC
Organism: Mesorhizobium sp. B2-5-3; assembly: GCF_006441005.1. Taxonomy (NCBI): domain Bacteria; kingdom Pseudomonadati; phylum Pseudomonadota; class Alphaproteobacteria; order Hyphomicrobiales; family Phyllobacteriaceae; genus Mesorhizobium; species Mesorhizobium sp. B2-5-3. The sequence goes on along the minus strand of NZ_VFUS01000004.1, from coordinate 359,098 downwards.
CCGGAAAAGGCTTCCAAGCCCTTCTCCAAGGACCGCGACGGCTTCGTGCTGGCCGAAGGTTCCGGCGCTCTGGTGCTGGAATCGCTGGAGGCAGCGCTCGCCCGTGGAGCAAGCGTTCTGGGCATTCTGCGCGGCTGCGGCGAAAAGGCGGACGATTTCCACCGCACCCGCTCCAAGCCGGATGGTTCGCCGGCCATCGCGGCGGTGCGCGCCGCCCTCGCCGATGCCGGCCTGGGCGAGGACGAGATCGACTATGTCAACGCGCATGGCACCTCGACGCCGGAAAATGACAAGATGGAGCACCTGTCGCTGTCGACGGTGTTCGGCGAACGGATCGGCTCGATGCCGATCTCGTCCAACAAATCGATGATCGGCCATACGCTGTCCGCCGCCGGCGCGGTGGAAGCGGCGTTTTCCCTGATGACAATGCGCGAAGGCGTCATTCCGCCGACCATCAACTACGACAATCCCGATCCGGCGATCGTGCTCGACGTCGTGCCGAACAAGAAGCGCAATGCGCAGGTCGGCACCGTGCTTTCGAACTCCTTCGGCTTTGGCGGCCAGAACACTTGCCTTGTCATGGCGCGGGAACCGGTCTAAGCGAGCCACTTCCGCTAGAACAGAACCGACAGGCTCCATGCGCGCACTGCAACTTATCGAGGACCGCCGTCTTGAAACGGTGGACCTGCCGCTCCCGCCGCCGCCCGCGCTCGGCGAGGTGACGCTGCGCATCAAGGCAGTGGCGCTGAACCACATTGACGTCTGGGGCTGGCGCGGCATGGCTTTCGCCAAGCGCAAGCTGCCGCTGGTCGTCGGCGCGGAAGCCTCCGGCGAGGTCGAGACCGTCGGTCCCGGCGTTTCCGGCCTGCTACCGGGACAGTTGGTCTCGATCTACGGCGCGCGCACCTGCGGCCTTTGCCGTGCCTGCCGCGAAGGCCGCGACAATCTTTGCGAACACGTCTCGGGCGTTCATGGCTTCCACCTCGACGGCTTCGCGCAGGAGAAGATCAACCTGCCGGCGCGCCTGCTGGTCCCCGTCCCTCCAGGCGTGAGCGAGATCGGCGCGGCTGTCGCCCCCGTCACTTTCGGCACCGTCGAACACATGCTGTTCGACAATGCCAGGCTCGAGCCCGGCGAGACGATCCTTGTCCACGCCGGCGGATCTGGCATCGGCTCGGCCGCCATCCAGCTGGCGAAGCGGATGGGCTGCACGGTCATCACCACGGTCGGCTCGAACGACAAGATAGACAAGGCCAAGGCGCTCGGCGCCGATCATGTCATCAACTACCGTGACGACCGGTTCGAGGGCGTCGTGCGCAAGCTGACCAAGAAGAAGGGCGTCGACGTCGTCTTCGAACATGTCGGCGCCGACACTTTTGCCGGCTCGATGCTGTGCCTGAAGCGCGGTGGCCGGCTCGTCACCTGCGGCTCGACGTCCGGCGTGTCGGCGCAGGTCAATCTGATGCAGCTCTTCCAGCAGCAGTTGAAGCTGCTCGGCTCCTTCGGCTGCCGCATGGAGAACATGGCCAACGCCATGCAGAAGATGGCGGCGGGACAGGTCGCACCCGTCATCGATACCGAAGTCGGCTTCGACGACATCGACGCCGCGCTGAAGCGCATGGAAGGCCGCGACGTCTTTGGCAAGATCATCCTACGCGTCGTCTAGGCCCTGACTTCTGTGTTGAAGAAGCTTCGCCGCGACCTGATGTTCCGCTACGGCCGGCAATTGCGCCGGTTCGAGCACTGGCTGGTCGCGCGCATTGCGATGATCATCATCTCGGTGCTGCGCCTGCTGCCCCCCGACAGCGCGCTGAATTTCGCCGACCGCGTCGCCCGCCGCATCGGTCCATGGGTCGGACGCCATAATGTGGCCGTCGAGAATCTGCGCAAGGCCTATCCGCACAAGAGCGAAGCCGAGATCCAGGCCATCGCCTCCGACATGTGGGGCAACATGGCGCGTCTCGCCGCCGAATACATCTTTCTCGACGCCTTGTTCGACTACGATCCAGCCGCCACCAGTCCCGGCCGTGTCGAGGTCAGGGGAGTAGACCATTTCGTCGAGATCGCGGCCGAAAAGAAGCCGCACATCGTCTTCACCGGACATCTCGGCAATTTTGAATTGCTGCCGGTGGCGGCGGCTACTTTCGGCATGAATATCACCGCGCTGTTTCGCCCGCCCAACAATCCTTACCTGGCTGACTACATCCTCTCGACGCGCCGCGCGACCATGGGATCGTTGCTGCCCTCGATGGCGGGCGCTTCGTTCGCGCTCGCCTCGGTATTGGAAAACGGCGGCAATATCGGGGTCCTCGTCGACCAGAAGTTCACGGGCGGCCTGGAAACGACATTCTTCGGCCGCCCCTGCCAGAGCAATCGCGTGCTCGGCACACTTGCCCGTCATTATGATTGCGACGTCTACCCGGCGCGCTGCGTCAGGCTGCCGGGCAACCGCTTCAGGCTCGAGATAGAAGAGAAGCTGATATTGCCCCGCACCGCCGATGGCAGTGTCGACGTGCGCGCCACCACCCAGCTTCTCAACGACGTGGTCGAGCGCTGGGTGCGCGAGGATCCCGGCCAGTGGATGTGGTTCCACAAGAGATGGGACATCAGCCGCAAGCGACGCAAGGCAAAGACCCGAAGCGCCTAGCCTGAATCCGTCCGATGCGCCTCCGCCACAAGCCGGCTTAGCAGTCAGTTCCTCACGACGATGCGCGTGTTGCCGAAGCCGACTTCTCGCACCATCGAGTAGAAAGCCGCCGCATTGGCCGTATGCAGCCGCACGCAGCCATGCGACGCCGGTCGGCCGAGTTGCCTCACCGCGCCCGTTCCGTGGATGGCATAGCCGCCGTGGAAGAACACGGAATAAGGCATCGGCGACATGTCGTATTTGCGCGAATACCACATTCGGGCCGTTCGCTGCGGCCGGTAGGAGCCGCGCGGTGTGAAGTAGCCGGACCGAGCCGTGGACACGCTCCACCGGTAAACCTCCTGGCCGTACCTGACCGTCATCGTCTGCGACGACACGTCTATATTTGCAATGAGGCTGGCTGCCCAGCTCTGCACCGAAGCACCCAACAGCATCGTGACAAGTGCTGCTGCCATGAGAACTGTCTTTTTCATGCGATCAAACCCCTTTGATTGCCCCTTGCCTGCCTTCACGTCGTTTTTCATCTCTTTAATGACAGGTGAACGGCATAACATATACCCTTGACCAATTCGCCAATCCAAAGCAGCGAATTTGAACGAATTCCCGCAAGAGTTGCCGTAACGACACGCCGCAACGGCCTAATTGCCAGCGGACTTGCAAAACGACGCCGATCGCTGCTCAACTCGGGCCATGAACGAGCGACTCTTCCAAGCGATCGATGACCGGCGTGACGATCTCGTCGCGCTGACCGCCGAGTTGATCCGCTTTCCCACCATCAACCCGCCCGGCGAAGCGTACCGGCCATGCGCCGAATTTCTTGCCGCGCGGCTGAAGAAGAGCGGCTTTCAGACCGAGTTCATCCGTGCCGAGGGCACGCCCGGCGACACCGACCGCTACCCGCGCGTCAACGTCGTCGCTCGCTTCGATGGGCGCTCGCCTGGCGCCTGCGTCCATTTCAACTCGCATATCGATGTCGTCGAGGCCGGCGACGGCTGGACCGTCGATCCCTTCGCCGGCATCGTCAGGGACGGCAAGGTCTACGGCCGCGGCGCCTGCGACATGAAGGGCGGCCTGGCTTCCTCGATCATCGCGGCCGAAGCCTTCATGGAGGTATTTCCCGATTTTCCCGGTGCTATCGAGATATCAGGCACGGTCGACGAGGAATCTGGCGGCTTCGGCGGTGTCGCGCATCTGGCGAGGCTCGGCTATTTCTCGAAACCCAGGGTCGACCACGTCATCATTCCCGAACCGTTGAACAAGGACCGCATCTGCCTTGGCCATCGCGGCGTCTGGTGGGCCGAGATCGAGACCAAGGGCGAAATCGCGCATGGCTCGATGCCGTTCCTCGGCGACAATGCGGTGCGCCATATGGGCGCCGTGCTGCAGGCCTTCGAGGACGAATTGTTCCCCGCGCTCGACCGCAAGATGACGCGCATGCCGGTCGTGCCCGAAGGGGCGAAGCGTTCGACCATGAACATCAACTCCATCCATGGCGGCCAGACCGAGGATTTCCGGCCCGGCCTGCCCTCGCCCAACGTGCCCGATTCCTGCCGGCTGACCATCGACCGCCGCTTCCTGCTCGAAGAGGATCTCGCCACGGTCAAGGGCGAGGTGATCGGCATTCTCGAGCGGCTGAAGCGCGATCGGCAAAAGTTCGACTACGAGATCCGTGACCTGATGGAGGTGCTGCCGCTGATGACCGAACGCGACGCTCCGGTCGTCAAGGCAATCGCGCAAGGCGTCCACGCGATCTTCGATCGCGAGCCCGACTACGTCATTTCACCGGGCACCTACGACCAGAAGCACATTGCCCGCATCGGCCATGTCTATGATTGCATCGCCTATGGCCCGGGCATTCTCGATCTCGCCCACCGGCCTGACGAATGGGTCGGCATCTCGGATATGGTGGAATCGGCCAAGGTGATGGCGTTCGGGCTCAACGTGCTGCTGCGCGGCGCCCGATAGCGCCGCACGGGCAAGAGCCAACGGTCGACGCGGCCGTCCGGAGAAAAACATTCCCGGCTACGCCGCCGCGCGGCACGAAACGCAATTTACTCCCGTGCGAAATCACGCTTCTATTCGCCCGGTTTGAGCGCATGTTTGACCACACGGGGAGTAGCACGATGAAATTGTGGAAAACCATCCTGGCCGCGGCCGTCCTGGCGCTGGCCGTCGGCACTCCCGCGCTGGCGGCGCGAACCGATCTGGTCATCGGCATCCCGCTCGAACCGCCACATCTCGATCCGACCGCCGGCGCGGCCGCGGCAATCGACGAGGTTCTCTACGCCAACGTGTTCGAAGGCTTGACCCGCATCGGGCCAAATGGCGAGGTCCTGCCGGATTTGGCTGAAAGCTGGACCATCTCCGACGACGGCAAGACCTACACCTTCAAGCTGCACACCGGCGTGAAATTCCACGATGGCGCCGGCTTCAGCGCCGACGACGTGAAATTCTCGCTCGACCGCGCCCGCGCCGACAATTCGGTCAATGCGCAAAAAGCCCTGTTCGCAGCCATCGATATGGTCGACGTGGTCGACCCGGCAACGGTCAAGGTGACGTTGAAGAACCCGCAGGGATCCTTCCTCTACAATATGGGCTGGGGCGATGCTGTCATCGTCTCGCCGAAATCCGCTGACGCCAACAAGGAAAAGCCGGTCGGGACCGGCCCGTTCAAATTCCAGAGCTGGGCCAAGGGATCCTCGATCACGCTGGTGAAATCCGACAGCTATTGGGGCACGCCGGCTTACCTCGACAAAGTCGAGTTCCGCATCGTGCCCGATGCCGCTGCTAGCGTACCGGCATTGCTTTCCGGCGATATCCAGGCGTTCCCATTCTTCGATCCCGACAGTCTCGCGCAGGTCAAGGACGATCCGCGTTTCAAGGTGGTGATCGGTTCGACCGAAGGCGAAACCATCCTGTCGATCAACAACAAGAAGCCGCCCTTCGACAAATTGCTGGTCAGGCAGGCGATCTCCTACGCGCTCGATCGCAAGGCGATCATCGACGGTGCCTCGGCCGGCCTCGGCCTGCCGATCGGCTCGCATATGTCGCCGGCCAACAAGGACTACGTCGACCTCACCGGCCGCTATCCGCACGATGTCGCCAAGGCCAAGGAACTCTTGAAGGAAGCAGGCCTGGAGAATGGCTTCAAGGCGACGTTGAAGCTTCCGCCGCCCACCTATGCCAGGCTCGGCGGCGAGATCATCGCCTCGCAGCTCCGTGACGTCGGCATCAACCTCGAGATCATCCCGGTCGAATGGGCGCAGTGGCTGGACCAGGTGTTCACCAAGAAGGACTACGACCTGACCATCGTCTCCCATACCGAGCCCAACGACATCGGTATCTATGCGCGTAAGGATTATTACTTCAATTACGACAATCCGGCCTTCGACAAGGTGATCGCCGATCTGGACGTCACCTCCGATGAAGCCAAGCGCAAGGAATTGCTGGGGCAGGCACAGAAGATCTTGGCCGACGACGCCGTGGTCGGCTTCCTCTACGAACTGCCCAAGGTCGGCGTCTGGGACGCCAAGCTGCAGGGCCTGTGGGAAAACGCGCCGATCCAGGCCAATGATCTCACCAAGGTGAAGTGGAACGAGTGAAGCCGTTGGCCAAGAGGCGACGCTTGCGCTCCGCACCCCCCTCTGCCCTGCCGGGCATCTCCCCCGCAAGGGGGGAGATTGCACCCTCCTTTATGCTTTCGCCAATCGCCGACGTTGAATGCTGGTCGACGACATGGAAACTGCCGATCTCCCCCCTTGCGGGGGAGATGTCCGGCAGGACAGAGGGGGGTGCGCGGGAACTCGACTTTCGCCCGCCCGTCTACCGCCCATGACCGCCTACCTCCTCAGGCGTCTCGCGATCGCCGCCGCCACGTTGGCGCTGGCCTCCATGGTCGTCTTCGCGGTGCTGGAGATCCTGCCCGGCGACCCGGCGCGGCTGATGCTGGGCATGAATGCCAGCGCCGACCAGGTCGAGCTGCTGCGCAACCAGATGGGCCTCGACGCGCCCTTGCCCTGGCGCTACCTGCACTGGGCCGGCGGCCTGCTCAGCCTGGATTTCGGCCGCTCCTACACCTATTCGGCGCCGGTCATCGATCTCGTGCGCGAGCGTCTCGTCGTCTCACTGCCGCTGGCGCTGATTGCGCTCGCCCTATCCACCCTCATCGCCATCCCGGTCGGCCTGTTTTCAGCGAACCATCGCGGGCGGATGGGTGACACAGCGGCGATGGGCGCCGCGCAGCTCGGCGTCGCCATTCCCAATTTCTGGTTCGCGCTGATGCTGATCTATCTCTTCGCCGTCTGGTTGCGGCTGGTTCCGGCCGGCGGCTTTCCTGGCTGGGGGGCTGGTGCCTGGCCGGCGCTGAAATCGCTGCTGCTGCCGGCTGTGGCGCTCGCGCTGCCGCAGGCCGCGATCCTGGCACGCGTTACCCGTTCGGCGCTGATCGAGGTGCTGAACGAGGACTATATCCGCACCGCCCGCGCCAAGGGCCTGCCTTACCGCGTGGTCTTGTGGCGGCACGCGCTGCGCAACGCCATGATCCCGGTGCTGACCATTCTGGGCCTGCAATTCGCCTTCCTGCTCGCCGGCACCATCATCATCGAGAACGTCTTCTACCTGCCCGGCCTCGGCCGGCTGGTGTTCCAGGCGATCACCCAGCGTGACCTGATCGTCGTGGAAAGCGTCGTCATGCTGCTGGTCGCCGCGGTCATCGCCGTCAACCTCGTCGTCGACCTCTCTTATGCCGTCGTCGATCCGCGCCTCCGAAGCCGGCAATGATGTTGCATCCGGACATCCCCGAAGAGACGCTGGGCGGCATCCTCGTCAAGGCGTTCGGCAACCGCTCGTTTCTTGCCGGCTTCGTCGTCACATTGTTTGTGGCGGCGGTGGCGATCCTCTCCTATCTCTGGACGCCCTATGACGTGACCCGGCTGGTGATATCCGACAAGACGCTGGCGCCGTCCTGGGCGCACTGGTTCGGCACCGACCATTTCGGCCGCGACATCCTGTCGATGATCATGGTCGGCGCCCGCAATTCGATCGCGGTAGCGCTGGTCGCGGTCGGCATCGGCATGGGCATCGGCGTGCCGCTCGGTGCTTTCGCCGCGGCGCGCGGCGGCCTCGTCGACGAGGCGCTGATGCGCGTCAACGATCTGGTCTTCGCCTTCCCTGCGCTTTTGTCGGCCATCATGATCACCGCTATCTTCGGCCCCGGCGCCATCAATGCCATTATCGCCATCGGCATCTTCAACATCCCTGTCTTTGCCCGCGTCGCCCGCGCCGGCGCGCTGGCGATCTGGCCGCGCGAATTCATCCTCGCCGCCCGCGCCGCGGGCAAGGGCAAGGCGCTGATCACCATCGAACATGTGCTGCCCAACATCGCCACCTTGCTCCTGGTGCAAGGCACTATCCAGTTCGCGCTCGGCATACTGGCCGAGGCCGGGCTTTCCTATCTGGGCCTTGGCGCCCAACCGCCGATGCCGAGTTGGGGCCGCATGCTGTTCGACGCCCAGACCCGCATGGTGGTGGCGCCCTGGATGGCGATCTTTCCCGGCATGGCGATCGTGATCACCGTGCTTGGGCTGAACCTTTTGGGCGACGGCATCGCCGACCTCCTCGATCCGAAATCGCGGCGGCAACGATGAGCCTTCTGGAAATCGACAATCTGTCGCTGGCGATCGGCGACACGCCGATCCTCCGGAGCATCGAGTTCTCCATCGCGCCCGGCGAGGTAATGGGGCTGGTCGGCGAATCCGGCTCCGGCAAATCGATGACGGCTCTGAGCGTCATGCGGCTCTTGCCATATGCCGCGCGTGCCAGCGGGCGCGTCACCTTCGACGGTATCGACATCCTTGCGGCAAGCGAGGATCAGATGTGCGCCCTGCGCGGTGACGATATCGGCATGGTGTTCCAGGAACCGATGACCGCGCTGAACCCGCTCAAGACCATCGGCGAGCAGGTCGCCGAAGGCATACGCTGGCATGCCAAGGCAACACGTGCCGAGGCGGAAGAGCGGGCGCGAAAAATGCTCGACCGGGTTGGCTTGCCATCGGCAAAATTCCCGCTGTCGCGCTATCCGCACGAGCTGTCCGGTGGCCAGCGCCAGCGCGTCGTCATTGCCATGGCCTGCGCGCTGAAGCCGAAGCTGCTGATCGCCGACGAGCCGACCACGGCGCTCGATGTTGTGCTCCAGGCGCAAATCCTCACCCTCTTGCGCGACCTTGTCGCGGAGAGCGGCATGGGCCTGCTCCTGATCTCGCATGACCTCGCCGTGGTCACCGAGATGGCGGACCGCATTACCATCCTTCGTCGGGGCGAAGTCATGGAAGCCGGCGATACGGCCCGCACGCTCTCTGAACAGCTCCACCCCTATACCCGCCAGCTGGCGCTGGCCTCGATGCACGTGCCGGCCCGCGCCCGGCCGCATGGCCCCTCGGCAGCCCGGCCGTTGCTCGAGGTTGAGGGCGTGACGCGCGATTATCCCGGCCGGCGCACCTCGCTGTTCCGGCGCGCGCCTGACATCCGCGCCGTCAACGGCGTGTCGCTGTCCATGGCGCCGGGCCAGTCGGTGGCGCTGGTCGGCCGCTCCGGCTGCGGCAAGTCTACCTTGGCGCGCATGATCCTGGCGCTGGACCGGCCGAGTTCGGGAACCATCCGCTTTCGCGGCGAGCCCCTCACCGGCAAGAGCGAGGCGGACCTGAAGCCGGCGCGGCGCGACATGCAGGTGGTATTCCAAGACCCCTATGGCTCGTTCGATCCGCGCCAGACGGTCGAGAAACTGGTCGCCGAGCCGCTGCACGTGCTGGACAGGAAACCGGGGCGCGCCGAGCGCCGCGAGATGGTGGCGCAGGCGCTGCACGAGGTCGGCCTCGACCAGCACGACATGGAAAAGTATCCGCACGAATTTTCCGGCGGCCAGCGCCAGCGCCTGTCGATCGCCCGCGCCATCATCACCCGCCCAAAACTGGTCGTCGCCGACGAGCCGGTTTCGGCGCTCGATGTTTCGATCCGCGCTCAGATCCTCGACCTGTTCGCCGAGCTCAACCAGAAACTCGGCATCGCCTATCTCTTCATCACCCACGACCTCACCGTCGCCCGCGCCATAACGGACGAAGTGCTGGTCATGCATGACGGCCAGATCGTCGAGCGTGGCCGGACGAGCGAGGTGCTGGATCACCCGCAATCCGAGGCGGCCAAGACGCTTGTCGCCGCAGCGCCGGACCTGCACAGGGCAATTGCACGCCGTATGCAGGAGCAGGGGTGAGCGATCGGTTCGCGAAGCGAATCCGCCATGTGAGTGAAAGGCCGCAAATGCCGGAGGCTGCCGTAGACAGCCGGCCCGGCTGGGATCCCATCAACCTACTGCTCAGATTTCACCACGTCGACCGGGCTGATGTCGAGCAGGTCGAGCGTGCGGCGCAGCAGGCGCACCTCGGTCTCGGCCAATTGCGCGTCCGCCTTGGCGATCTCGGCCATATGCTGCGCCAGTTGCTTGCGCCGCTCGACATCGAGGTCGCGGAACAGCGCGATGGCCTGTGAGCCATTGGTTTCGTAGCCGAATTCGTTGAGATATTCGATGACGGCGTCGATGCTGGTTTCCGGAATGCCGAAGGCATCCTTGCAGATGCGCCGGAAGGCAACCATCTCGCTCTCGCTGACCGTTCCGTCAGCCAGGATCATGCGGAACAGCATCAGAAGTTCCGCCGACAACACGGGGTCGTCCGCCACCTTGCGCACCCCGGGGTCGCCATCGAAGATCGAGCGTATCTGGTCGAGCAGTTCGAATGCCATCGGGAGCCCCTTTGCCGATTCCTCTAATCCATGTAGCCCAAAAAAGCGCAGCGGTTTTGGGATAATGACAGCACAACGCGAAATCCAGGCGCGACGCGCTTGGATAGAAGTAGCGTGAAATCGGTCTTGCGCAAACGGGGTGTTCGTGATCGAAGCCGGAGCATCTCTGGCTTGATTTCTCCCTGATGATCGACCTCACCTTAGAATCCGTCGCCATGCTCGCCTTCGCCGGTTTTGCCGCGGGCTTTGTCGACTCGATTGCCGGCGGCGGTGGGCTGATCACTATTCCCGCACTGCTGCTGGCCGGCTTCTCGCCGGTCGAGGCGCTGGGAACCAACAAGCTGCAGGGCATGTTCGGCTCGGGATCTGCGACCATCCACTATGCCGCGAAAGGCCATGTCGACCTTCGCCGGCAACTGCCTTCTGCGCTGCTGGCGCTTGCCGGCGGTGCCGTCGGCGCCTTGCTGGCAACGGTCGTGCCCGGCGATCTGCTGCGGGCGCTTCTGCCGCTGGTGCTGATTGCCATCGCGCTCTATTTCGCCCTGAAGCCCAACATGACCGACGTTGATCGCGCCGAACGTATGACGCCCTTCCTGTTCGGGATAACGCTGGTGCCGGCCATCGGCTTTTACGACGGCCTGTTCGGGCCGGGTGCCGGCTCCTTCTACATGCTGGCCTTCGTCGCGCTGGCCGGCTACGGCGTACTCAAGGCGACGGCCCACACCAAGCTGCTCAACTTCGCCTCCAACATCGGCGGCTTCGTCGTCTTCGCCGCGGTCGGTGTCATCTCCTGGAAGATCGGCCTGATGATGGGCGTCGCCCAGTTCCTCGGCGCCCGCCTCGGCGCCAGCCTGGCCATGCGCATCGGCGCCAGGCTGATCAAGCCGCTGCTTGTCATCGTCTGCGTCGCTCTGGCGGCGAAGCTCCTGGCCGACCCGGCGAACCCGCTGCGCGTCCTGATTGGTGTGTGACCCGCGCGCCTGATGGAATGCCGCTGTTCGAATCATGTCGAGGAGAGGACCCGCACATGAATCTCAGCGCACCTACCGAGATTGTTTTCATCATCTCCCTTGTCATCGCCTCATCGGCATTCTCGCCGCCCTCGGCCTCTTTCGTTCATCCACTCGCGTCGGTGTGGACCGTGCCCATTGCTTACCTCGTGCGTGCCGGCGGCTGCGTGATGCGCGGCGCCTGACATTCAAATCTCAGGCAATTCGGAGCGCCCGGCCAAAAGCCGGGCGCTTTTGATTCGGGTCCGGGCTCTGCTAGAGTCCTGTCGATGCCAATCGAGATGCCATGTCAGGAGGAACAGGACCGGTCAGTCCCCGGGCGGTTCGAGATGCGGCGGCGCCTTCCCAGCCCTGCCCTCGCGGGCATTGTGTCAGACATTTGCGGTTATCGCGAAACGGCGCCCGGCCATTACCGCAATGTCGAATATGCCTCCCTTACCGTGCCTCTGGTCATCAGCTTCGCCGAACCTTTCGCCATCGGCCTTGGCAAGCCGCCCGGCGACAATGATCGCTTCGCCAGTTTCGCCGCCGGCCTCTATGCCGGACCCGTGATGATCGAATCCTTCGGCGGCGCCTGCTGCGTCCAGGTCAATTTCACCCCGCTTGGCGCACGCCGATTCTTTGGCCAGCCGATGAGCGGGTTGACCGACCGCATGGTCAGCCTGGACGATGTGCTCGGCATCGAAGGCGTCGCCTTGCGCGAGCGGCTTGGCAACGCGGCGGACTGGAGCAAACGTTTTGCCCTTGTCGAGATGTTCGTCGCCGCCCGGCTGGCCGATGCGCCGGAAACGCAGGCCGGGGTTGCCTGGGCCTATGACAGGATCCTCGCCTCCGGCGGCCGCGTGCGCGTCTCGTCACTGGCCGACAGGCTGGGCTGGAGCCGCAAGCATCTGGCGGGGAAATTCGCGGACGCGACCGGCATCGGCCCGAAAACGCTGTCGCGCATCGTCCGCTTCAACCGCGCGCTTGGCCTGTCGAGGCAGCAAGCCTGCGATTGGGCCGACATCGCGGCCGATTGCGGCTATGCCGACCAGGCGCATCTGGTGCGTGAGTTCCGCGACCTTGCCGGCGAGACACCGACCGCGATCGAGGGTTCGGCACAGGCCTGAAGTCCCGGGTAACATTTCTTCAAGACGCCGGAACGGCTGTCGCTCAGACTGGGTTCATCGATGAGCTCGAATGAAGGAAGTTGCCATGCCCGCTGAAGCCCCCCGCCTCTACCCCGCCTTGCGTTACAGGAACGCCGCAAAAATGATCGACTGGCTGTGCGAAGCCTTCGGCTTCAGCATCCGTGCTCGCTACGGCGAAGGCGATGTCGTGCACCATGCCGAACTGGTCTTCGGCTCCTCGATGATCATGCTCGGCAGCGCGCGCGACGACGACTACGGCAAAATGGTTGGCGAACCCGGCACAGGCGGCGGCAAGTCAATCTACATCACCGTCGACGACGCAGACGCCGCCTACGCCAAGGCGAAGAAGGCAGGCGCCACGATCCTCCAGGAATTGACCGACCGCGACTATGGCAGTCGCGAGTTCATCTGCCGCGACCCGGAGGGCAATGTCTGGTCCTTCGGCACCTATTGGCCGAAGGCGGGAGAAAAGAGCAGCTAGCTACCGCGCCAGCGAAAAGATCGCGTCGCAGTCAAGATGGCTCTCCAACTGGGCCGCGACCTCGTCGAGAGCCCTCTCGACCTCGGCGCGATAGTCGATGCCGCCGCCCTTGACGCCGAGGCTTTCGAGGAACCTCCCTCGAAAGGCGTCGGCGCCAAACAGGCCGTGCATGTAGGTTCCGACCACCTTGCCATCCGCCGAGACCGCACCGTCCTCGGCGCCATTGATGATCGCCGACGGCCGCAGCATGTCCGGGCCGGTGGTGCGGCCGAGATGGATCTCGTAGCCTTCGAGCGGCAGGTCGAACGGCACCGAGCGGGCGCTGACGTTGCGCACCGTCTTTTCCGGTTCCATCACTGTTTCGATGTCGAGCAGGCCAAGCCCTTCCGCTTCGGTGACGCTGCCCTCGATGCCGTCGGGATCGCGCACGATGCGGCCAAGCATCTGGAAGCCGCCGCAAATGCCGACGACATGGCCGCCGCGCCTGCGATGGGCGAGAAGATCACGGTCCCAACCATTGTCGCGGAATTTCAGCAGGTCCCCGATCGTCGACTTCGAGCCGGGAATGACCACCAGTCCCGCATCCTGCGGCAACGGCTTTCCAGGCGGCACGAACACCACTTCCACCTGCGGCTCGGCCTTGAGCGGGTCAAGATCGTCGAAATTGGCGATGCGGCCGAGCATCGGCACCGCCACCTTCAGCGCACGCGACTCCCCGGAGGCAAGCCGTTCCAGCACCACTGAATCCTCCGAGGGCAGCCGCGCCGCCGCCTTCAGCCACGGCACGACGCCGAAGCAGCGCCAGCCGGTGAACGCTTCGATCGCCTTGATGCCGTCGTCGAACAGCGACACGTCGCCACGGAACTTGTTGATGAGATAGCCGACGATCATGCGCCGGTCTTCCTCCGGCAGGATCAGATGCGTGCCCGCGACCGAGGCGATGACGCCGCCGCGATCGATGTCGCCGACCAGCACGACAGGCACATCGGCACGCGTCGCAAAACCCATATTGGCGATGTCGCGGCTTCTGAGGTTGATCTCGGCCGGCGAACCCGCGCCCTCGACGATGACGAGATCGGCGCCCTCGCCGACCTTGCCCCAGGAGTCCAGCACCGCGTCCATCAGCCGGCCCTTCAGCGCCTGGTAGTCGCGCGCCCGCGCCTCGCCGAACACCTTGCCTTGCACGATGACCTGCGCACCGACATCGGTCTGCGGCTTGAGCAGCACGGGGTTCATGTGAACCGATGGCGGCACGCCGCAGGCGATCGCCTGCAGCCATTGCGCGCGGCCGATCTCGCCGCCGCCAGCCCTGTTGTCGCCGGGAATATCGGCGACAGCGGCATTGTTCGACATGTTCTGCGGCTTGAACGGACGCACCTTCAGCCCACGCTTTTTTGCGGCGCGGCACAGCCCTGCGACCAGCACGGTCTTGCCGACATCCGAACCCGTGCCTTGCAGCATAATGGCTTTAGCCATGGCTCAGCCCCTGCCCTGCGTCGCGGTCCCGGTGATCGTGGATTTCTGCGCCAGCGGCCCGCCGCGCCAGATATAGAGCGCCAGCAACGGCTCCTTGCCGGTGCGCATGGCGTGATTGACCTTAGAAGCGTGGTGGATGACCTCGCCGGCCTCTCGCTTGTGAAAGCTGTCCTCGCCCATGCGCCACTCGGTGCCGCCGGTCAGCGGGATATAGATCTCCTCGGCGACATGATGGTGGTCGGGATAGACGATATCAGGCCCAAGGATTAGCACGCCGGCGGCGACCTCGTCGTTGGCGAAGTGGCCGCGGGTGCCGAATACTTCGAGCCAGCCATAATTGTCGATGAACGCCTTGCCGAAATCCGACTCGCCGTAGGTCTGGCCCCAGCGCAATTCGCCGCGCTCCTGCGCCAGAAATTGCACCAGCTGCTTGGTCCGCGCCGGCGTCAATTCGGCGGCGCGATCGAGATGGCGCAGGCAGCCGAGTGGGTGCGGTTCAAGCTCGCGGGCGGGCATATCCCACCCTATGCGCGCCACCGCATCCTGCACCAGGAAGTCATCCACGGAAGCGAGATAGGCGTGGAACCGCTCTAGCAGCTCATCGAATTTTGTCGTCACATCTTGCTCCGGACATGCATTGACGCACAGCCGCTCCGCGGCGGCTCGGGTTGCGCGGCGGCATCATTGGTCTAGATTGGTGCGCGCGCAAAGCCAAAAACGACAGGCCAGCGAGCCAGCTGGCCAGCATATAGGGAGCACGCCATGGACGCCGCGGTCGATGCGAGCACCAGTCAGTTCGAACTCAACGAGGACCAGCGCGCCATCCAGGAGATGGCTCAGGCCTTCGCCGCCGATCGCGTCGCGCCGAATGCGCTAGACTGGGACCGCAATAAGCATTTCCCCGCCGACGTGATCCGCGAGACTGGCCCGCTGGGCCTCGGCGGCATCTATGTCAGGGACGATGTCGGCGGCTCCGCGCTCGGCCGGCTCGACGCCGTGCTGATCTTCGAAGCGCTGTCCCACGCCGACCCGGCCTTTTCCTCCTTCATCTCGATCCACAATATGGTGGCCTCGATGATCGATCGTTTCGGCGACGACGGCCAGCGCCAGCGCTTCCTGCCGAAGCTCACCTCCATGGAATGGCTGGCGAGCTATTGCCTGACCGAGCCGGGTTCCGGCTCGGACGCCGCTGCCCTGAAGACGCGGGCGGTGAAGAGCGGCGGCGACTACGTGCTGAACGGCGCCAAGCAGTTTATCTCCGGCGCCGGCGACAGCGATATCTATGCCGTCATGGTGCGCACCGGCGCCGAGGGACCGAAAGGCATTTCCACCATCGTCGTGCCGAAAGATGCGCCGGGACTCTCCTTCGGCGCCAATGAGCACAAGATGGGCTGGCATATGCAGTCGACCCGCCAGGTCATTTTCGAGGATTGCAAGGTGCCGGCCGAAAACCTTTTGTCAGGCGAAGGCGCCGGCTTCGGCATCGCCATGGCCGGGCTCGATGGCGGCCGGCTGAACATTGCCGCCTGTTCGGTTGGCGGGGCCCAGTCGGCGCTCGACAAGGCGCTGTCCTACACGGCCGAGCGCAAGGCATTCGGCTCCAGGATCAACCAGTTCCAGGCGCTGCAGTTCCGGCTGGCCGATATGGAAACCGAGTTGCAGGCGGCGCGCATCTTTCTTTATGCCGCCGCTTCCAAGCTCGACCGCAAGGCACCGGATGCCTCGAAATGGTCGGCAATGGCCAAGCGCTTCGTCACCGACACCGGTTTCAACGTCGCCAACGATGCGCTGCAGCTGCTCGGCGGCTATGGTTACCTGCACGATTACGGCATCGAGAAACTGGTGCGCGACCTGCGTGTGCATCAGATTCTCGAAGGCACCAACGAGATCATGCGCGTCATCATCGCCCGTGCGTTGATCGGTCGCTGAAGCGTGCAAACTCCGGGAGAGACACAATGACCACAATCGCCTTCATCGGCCTTGGGAATATGGGCAATCCAATGGCGGCGAACCTGGTCAAAGCGGGGTATGCTGTGCACGGCTACGACCTAATGTCCGAAAACCTCACCGTCGCCAAAGAACATGGCGTTACGATCATGGCCAATGCCTTGACCGCAGTGAAAGATGCGGATGTTGTCATCACCATGCTGCCCGCCGGCAAGCATGTCCTGTCGGTCTACGAAGAGATCGCGTCCAAGGCAAAGAAGGGCGCGCTTTTCATCGATTCCTCGACCATCGACGTCGAATCGGCGCGCAAGGCGCATGCCATCGCCGCAAAGCACGGCCTGCTGTCGGTTGATGCGCCGGTCTCGGGCGGCACCGGCGGTGCCGCCGCCGGCACGCTGACTTTCATGGCCGGCGGCTCGGACGACGCCTTCGCCGCCGCCGAGCCGATCCTGAAGCCCATGGCCGGGCGCATCGTCCATTGCGGCGGCGACGGCGCCGGCCAGGCGGCCAAGATCTGCAACAACATGATTCTCGGCATTTCGATGATCGGCGTCGCCGAGGCCTTCGTGCTGGCCGAAAAGCTCGGCCTGGCGCACCAGGCCCTGTTCGACGTTGCCTCAACCTCTTCAGGCCAGTGCTGGTCGCTGACCACCTATTGCCCGGTGCCCGGCCCGGTGCCGACCTCGCCCGCCAACCGCGACTACAAGCCCGGCTTCGCCGCCGCACTCATGCTGAAGGATTTGAAGCTGTCGCAGGAAGCCGCACAAGCCGCGGGCGCGGTGACACCGCTTGGCGCCGAAGCGACACAGCTCTACGGCCTGTTCAACGCGCAAGGGAACGCCGGCGCCGATTTTTCCGGGATCATAAATTTTCTGCGCGGCGTCAATCAATAAGCGATTGATAAAGCTCGTCTTTCTTTCGTACGCCCCGCCGGAGAACCGCAAAATTTAGGTTTGCTTAAGCTCTCGATAACTCCGCGGTAACGATGTCCCTATAAAACGAACTGCGAGGCGGATATCGCGTCCGCCCGGCGCTCCGGATCAGGTCTCGCGTGCCGGAGCCCGTAAGTTTCGCCAAGTGTTTGCGTAGCGAAACGCCAAGCGTATCTGGCAAAGCCGCGTTCCCGGTGGGGCGCGGTTTTTGCGTTCCAGGATCCGACATCCCTCATATTCCGATTGCCGCGTTCGGGATCGGCACGTGATCTTCATTGGTCAGCACGATCGGGGCATCGGCGCCATCGACCCGGACCACGAGCAGGCGCATGCTCCACGTGCCTGCATTGCGAACAAGATGCGAAAACACCGTGCCCTTTCCCTTGGTGCCGTGGATGGGAATGCTGAACTGCGCGTCACCCGTCCCGTCTGCGTTGACGTTGAGATGGCCGCCGACCCAGAAATTGGCGGTCACGTCGTCGCCGATGGCGGCTTTCACCCGGGTATCGGCGCGGATGACCTCCATGGTCATGCGATAGGCGTCACTGTTCTTGATCATGAAAGGGATGCCGCCGACCATCGTCGCGCAGCCTCCGATACTGAGCACCCAGACGGCAAGACCGGCGATCGCCCAGTTGCGCTGCGTTCTGCGGAACTGCTCGGCATCGCGCCACGCCCGGTTCCGCCATGCCCAGCGGCTGCCGCGCGCGCCGAGCACGAAGATCATGACGATGTTGACGATCGGGATCAGCGCCAGCAGGGCGATGAAGGTGGAGTTGCCGATGCCCCAGATCCAGTTGAGGAAGAAGGCGCCCCAATTCCAGCGATCGAGCTCAGCCGGGATTTCGGCGGGCTGGTTGAGCGGTTGTCCGGCCATCGCGTCCCCCGTCGGCAAAACTGCCTTGGCGGGTTGTAACCGATAGCGCCGGCGACCGGAACCCTCGGTGCGCCTGGTATCGGCATTGGGTCATCGACGGCCGGGCGTCTCGATCACGAACGCCCGGCCATTTCTTTTACCGTTTGCGCAGATCCGCTTGCGCCAGGTCGAGCGCCTTGCCGATACGCTCGCAGGCCATATCAATCGTGTCGCGGGTCCAGATCAGCGGCGGTGAGAGGATCATCGTGTCGCCGGTGGCGCGCAGCATCATGCCGTTGGCGATCGCATGGTCGCGCACGGTCACCGCGGCACTTCCAGCCGGCAGGAACCGCTCCTTGGTCGCCTTGTCCTTGACGATCTCGATCGCACCCATCAGCCCGATCGAACGCACCTCGCCGACCAGCTCGTGCCCGGCGATGCGCTCTTGCAGCGCCTTGGCGAAATAGGGCCCGGTGTCGCTCCTGACGCGGTCGACCAGACCCTCCCGCTCCATGATCTCCAGGTTCTTCAGCGCCACGGCGCAAGCCACGGGGTGGCCGGAATAGGTATAACCGTGATTGAACTCGCCGCCCTTCTCGATCAGCGTCGAGGCAATGCGATCGCCGACCAGCAGCGCCGACAGCGGCTGGTAGCCCGACGTCAGCGCCTTGGCGGTGGTGATGGTGTCGGCCTGGATGCCAAGCGTCTGCGCGGCAAACCATTCGCCCGTGCGGCCATAGCCGGTGATGACCTCGTCCAGCATCAGCAGCACATCGTATTTGCGGCAGATGCGCTGTACCTCGGGCCAATAGCTTGCCGGCGGTATCTTCACGCCGCCAGCTCCCATCACCGGCTCGCCAATGAAGGCGGCGACCTTGTCGGCGCCGGCTTCGAGGATGGCGTCCTCGACCGCCTTTGCCGCGCGCAGGCCGAAATCATGATCGCTCTCGCCCGGCAGCGACAGCTCATAGGCGTACGGCGTCATCACATGGACGATGTTGGGCACCTCTCCGTTGAGCTGCTTGTGCATGGCGTCCATGCCGCCGAGCGACGTGCCGGCGATGGTCGAGCCGTGATAGGCCATCTTGCGCGAGATGACGCGGTTCTTCTGCGGCTTGCCTTCGAGCACCCAATAGTGGCGCACGAGCCTGAGCGCAGTGTCGTTGGCTTCCGAGCCGGACGAGCCATAGAACACCTGGTTGACATTCTTCGGCGCGATCTCCGCCAGCTTCTTCGACAGAAGCACAGGCGTCGGCGTCGAGCATTTGAAGAAGGAATTGTAGTAAGGCAGCTCCTTCATCTGCGCATAGGCAGCCTCGGCGAGCTCGTCGCGGCCATAGCCGATATTGACGCACCACAGCCCCGCCATGCCGTCGAGCAGTTCCGTCCCTTCGGAATCGTAGATGAAGGGACCGTTGGCGTGGGTGATGATGCGCGATCCGGCCTCGCGCAATTCCCTATGGTCGGTGAACGGATGCAGATGATGCGCGGCGTCGATCTGCTGAAGCTGCTTCAGCGAATAATTCTGATAGGTCATGGATCTGATCTTCCTCTGGAACCAATCCGGCTGCGCCGGGGCGGATTCTTCAGAGGATAGCGGGTGGCGAATAGCCTATGCGGGCGCAAAGCCGCAAAAGCTCGGCGCGCAACGTGCGCAGCGACGGCGTCACCGCGCCCCCAAATGCCCGAACCCCGAAAAGGCCGGCCAATGTCACCACGGGAGCCATGAAGGCACCTTAGAGCAAAGAAGGTTCGAGGTGAACCACCCTTCGCTCCGGTCCGAAGGCTTTCGGTTCAGCCCTTCCCGCCCAGCGTCCTCTGCAGGAAAACGTACTTCATCGCGGCCTGTGCCGCCTGCGGCCGGCGGTCGCCGCGGCCGCCATGGCCGCCCTCGGTCTCTTCGAAGAAGAGCGTCCCGGCGTGGCCGGCCTCCTGCAGGCGGGCGGCCATCTTGCGCGCATGGCCGGGATGCACCCGGTCGTCGGCGGTCGAGGTGGTGAGCAGCACCGGCGGATAGGCACCGGCCTCGACATGCTGGTAAGGCGAGTAGGCGGCAAGCCAGGTCGCATCTTCCGGCTTGGACGGATCGCCATATTCGGCCATCCACGACGCGCCGGGCGGCAATTCGGTGTAGCGCAGCATGTCGAGCAGCGGCACCTCGATGATCACGGCGCCGAACAGCTCAGGATGCTGCGTCAGCGAGACGCCCGTCAGCAAGCCGCCATTCGAGCCGCCCTGGATGCCGAGCGAGGCGGCTGTCGCAATGCCGCGCCTGACGACATCCTGCGCGACCGCCGCGAAATCGTCGAAGGCGTTCTGCCGGTTGGCCTTGAGCGCTGCCTGGTGCCAGGCCGGGCCGAACTCGCCCCCGCCGCGGATGCAGGCCTGCACATAGGCATTGCCCTTCTCCAGCCACAGCCTGCCGCGCACGCCGGCATAGCCAGGCAGCAAAGGCACTTCGAAGCCGCCATAGCCGTAGAGCAGCGTCGGCACCGGGCCCTTCTGGTCACGCCGCCTGACGACGAAATAGGGAATCATCGTGCCGTCCTTCGAGCGCGCCTCGAACTGTTCCGAGACGAGCTGCGAAGCATCGAATCGCGACGGCTGCGACTTCACTGTGGCGAGCGTCTCGCCATTGTCGTCGGACCAGATGATCGAGCTCGGCGTCAGGAAATCGGTGAAAGAGAAGGAGACGCTGGCGCCGAAATGTTCGGCATGGCTGATGCCTACCGTGCCGTTTTCCGGCAATGCGACCGGTTTCAGCGACCAGGCGCTGTCCCTGCGTTCGCAGGCCACAACCTTGCCGCGCACATTGTCCATCAGGCTGATGAACAGGTGGTCCTGCGTCCTGGCGAGAGCGGCGATGGACACGCGATGCGCCGGCGCGAGCAAGGTCTCGATGGCGCCGAAACTGCCGGTCTCGATCCAATGAGCGAAATCGAACGAATAGAGCCCGTCCGGCCGGCAGGCCGTTCCATCCGGCGCCGTCCAAGGCGTACGCACGCCAAACACCATCTGGTCCTTGAAGAGCGCCGTGTCGGTAACGTCGTCAGGCAACGGAATGCGTCTGTTTTCACCTGACGGGAGACGCAGGAAACTGTGCGATGCAAAGAAGTTGAGCGTCCGCGTTAGAAACAAATGCCGCTTCTCGCCATCGAACTCCAGGCCGGCGCCGACGGCGAGGTCTTCCTTCTGCGCTTCGAAGATCGGCGTCGCGTCTTCAAGGTCCGTGCCGCGCGTCCACAATTTGACGACGCGCGGGTAGCCGGATTCGGTCTTGTCGGCCTCTTCGAAGGCTGCCGAGACGATCACCGTATCCTTGTCGAGCCAGCCGAAGCCGGACTTGGAAGCGGGCGCGCGAAAACCGTCCTCGACGAACGATTTGGCGGCGATGTCGAATTCGCGCATCTCGCTGGCGTCGCCGCCATCAGGCGACATCGAAACCAGGCAGCGGTTGAAATCGGGGTAGAGCCGGCTGGCGCCGCCGAACACCCATTTCACTCCCTCCTTCGCCGCGAGCTGGTCGAAGTCGATGATGGTTTCCCAGTCCGGTCTGTCGGTCTTGTAGGAAGCCACCGTCGTGCGGCGCCACAGGCCCAACACATTGGTCTTGTCCTGCCAGAAATTATACACATATCCGTTGAGCGCGGAGCCGACGGCGATGTTGTCCTCGGCGGTCATCAGATCGAGCGCGGTTTCGAACGACGCCTGGTAGGACGGATCGCCCTGCAATTGCGCCACCGTGACTTCGTTCTGGCGATGTACCCAGTCGAGCGCCTCCTTGCTCGTCCTTTCCTCCAGCCAAAGAAAGGGATCATCGGTCGCCAAGCCAGGCTTTGTCGTCGAAATGGTCATGGGGGTCTCCGGGAAATCGGGGGGCGGCCCTGCCTACATCGCGTCAAAGGGCGCTGGATTCAAGGTGTTGAAGCCGCGTCATCGCGGCAGATCGCTTCAGGCCGTCACACGATCCGCCGCCGGATGACGGTCGCAGCCGCCAGCGCCAGGCAGATCGCGCCGAGCGTCACCGGCAGGCCGCTCGCGCCGATCCCGTCCATCACGCCGCCCGCAAGCGGCGGGACGAGGATGCCGCCGACGCCCCACATCAGGGAGAAAGCGGCATTGCCGGCAATTAGCGCCGAGCCGCTGAAACGCTCGCCGAGTTCGATAATCGCCATCGTATAAATGCCGTAGGACACCGCGCCCCAGACGAAGATCATCGGCCAGACCAGCGGCGTTTCGATCAACAGCGGCAGCAGCAGACAGCCGAGCAGCGTCAGCACCAGGCAGATGAACCGCACCAGGCGCGCCGTCAGCCGCTCGGCCAGCAGGCCGAGCGGCACCTGCATGGCGATGTTGCCGGCGATCATCGTCGACAGCAGGGCCGACATGCGGTTCTCGGCGATGCCGTAATGCGTGCCGTAGACGGGCAACAGCGCCAACACCGCCTGCTCGAAGCCGGCAGCCACGATTACTGCCGACAAAAGCAGCCAGGCGAGCGGCATGAAGCCCATCACCGAAAGCCGATGCCCGGCTTCGTCGACCTTAGGCAGGCGCCCGACCACCAGGGCGAGGCACCCGCCGCAGAAGATGAAAGCGGAAATGCCGACCAGGAATGGCGGCCAGCCCTCCGTACCGACGGCCAGCAGGCAAAGCGGCCCGGCGGCGAAGCCGGCCGAGATGATCGTGGAATAGACGCCCATGATGCGGCCGCGCCGGGCCGGCGGCGCCAGCGCGATCACCCAGATTTCGCTTAAGACATAGAGCGGATTGGTCACCGCGCCGATCAGGAACCGCAGCGGAAACCAGAGATAGACGTTCTGTGTCCAGCCGATCAGCGCCAGCACGACCGCCGAAAGCGCCGCGCAGGTCAGCGCCGTACGCCCTGCCCCGAACCGCCGCGCCAGTGACGGGATGAGCGGCGACGAGACGATGAAGCCAATCGGCGTCATCGCCGCCGACAGGCCGATCATGACAGGCGAAACGCCCTGCCGCTGCAGGATGAAGCTCAAGAGCGGATAGGACAGTCCCTGCGCGATGGCGAACACCGACACGGTCGCGATCACACCGGTGATCGCTGCCCACTGCATCGTCTCGTCGCGCTTCGGTTCCACCCGGTCCATGATCCACATCGCCTCTCGGCTGCAGGCTTAGCGTTTCGACCCGATAGCCGTAAGCCCCAAAGCCCGAACCCACGCTTGTTCCGGCCAAACCCTGTCAGGAGCCTCTGCGGCTGGCCGATCTGTAGAGCACGAAGGCGACCAGCAGCGCGTCCAGGCCGACGATCACCGCCGGCAATCCCAAAGGTCCGATCGCCTGCATCAGCAGACCGGCGCTGGGCGGACCGACAATGCCGCCAACGCCCCACAACAAGGCGAAAGCGGCGTTGCCGGTGACCAGCAGCGAGCCCTTGAACCGGCTGCCGAGTTCCACCAACGCCATCGTGTAGACGCCATAGCCGACCGCTCCCATCACCAGCAGCACCGCCCAGATCAGCGGCGTCGTGATCAGCAGCGGCAGCAGAAGCGCGCAAACGGTGGTCGCCACCGCACAGGCCAGGATCATGGGGCGGCCGCCGAAGCGTTCGGCGAGCAGGCCGAGCGGGATCTGCAGCAGGATATTGCCCAGGGATAACGCCATCACCAGAGCGGCGAGCACGGCTTCCGGCAAGCCATAGCCGGCGCCGAAGACCGGAACCAGCGCATAGGTGCTTTGCTGGACCGCTGCCGAGACCAGCACCGCCAGCAGCAGCGCCGGCGCCAGCCGGGCAAAACCGATAAAGCTGCCGGCTGGCTGGCCGTCATCCTCGAAACCGGTGAGCTTTGAGGAGACAAGGCGCAGAATAACGGCGCAGAGCACGAACCCGCCAATGCCGACGCTGAAGGGAGCCCAGCCCGACGTGCCGAGCAGGGTCAGTGTGAAAGGCCCGGCCGAGTAGCCGGCCCCCATCAGCGTGTTGAACACGCCCATCACCCGGCCGCGTCGCGCCGGCGGCGCCAGCGACAGCGCCCACACCTCCCCGAGGATATAGAGCGGGTTGATGACCACGCCGATGATGAAACGGAGGACGAACCACGCCACCCAATCCTGCAGATAGCCGATGCCCAGGAAGCACAGCGCACCGATCAGCGAGCAGCCGACGGCGAGCGTGCGGGCGCCGACCAGCCGCACGGCGGCGGGCACGAACGAGGCAGACAGGATCAAGCCAACCGGCATCATCGCCGCCGACAGGCCGATCAGGCCCGGCGACATGCCTTGCTTCTGCATCAGCAGCGTGAACAGCGGCGAGCTCAGCCCTTGCGCGGCGCCGAACATCGCCAGCGCCGCGGTGACGCCGGCGAGCGCTGCCCACTGCGTTGCCGCTTCGCCTTGGCTCGAGCCGGTCGCGACCATGCTGCCGTTCCATGAGTGAATCGCCGACCTGCGGATCGGCAAGCCATCAGCTACCGGTTCGATCCCGGGAAAGGAAGGGCCGGACAGCGAAATCCGCTTGCGCCAACGGCCGGCGCCGTGCACCGGAAGGCTCGCGTCAAAAGCCGTCAGCACCTGCCGGCAGCACTATGGAAAATACCGTGCGATCGCGCCTTTCCTGCCTTGCGCGTAAGGCTTCAGCCACTTGTCGTCGATGGAGAGCCCATCGTCATCCGAAGGGCCTTTGCCGATGGTCCTGCGCCAGGCGCGGAACTTGTAGTGGTCGAACACGTCGAGCATATGCACGGCATAGGCCGCGGCGAAGGTCTTGTCGCCTTCGACGATCACCATGTTCTCGTCATTCTCGTAGGAAGCCTTGTAGCCGAGGTTGTGGCTGCCGGTGACGACCGTCGCGTTGTCCTCCATCGGATCGATGATGACGATCTTGTCGTGCACGATGGCATGGCCGACGGTCAGCACCTCCGCCTGGAAATCGCGGGCGATCGTGGCGCCGGTCAGGTTCGCCGCCCGCACGATGGAAACGTTCGGCGCCTCCCAGACCTTCTCCGGATAGACGAAGGGCGACTTGCCGTCCCTGTTTGATTTATGGGTGACCGGATCCTTAGTCGGCGCGACATAGTTGGGCATGGCGGTCTCATCGCTGATTGCCCCTTGCACGATCAGCTTCGGATCGGCCCTTGCCGCCGCCACCGCCTGGTCGACGATCGAATTGTCGCCGAGCCGCGAAGGATTGAACACCAGGAACAGCACGGCGCGCTTGGCTGCCTTGATGCGGGCGAAGAGGTCCTCGAGATCGACCGGCCGCACCGAGATGTCCTTCTTGTTGCGCTCGGGATCATTGGGCGAGAACCACACCGTCATGCCGTCCAGCGCCGCCGTGGCGCCGTTGAGCGGGTTTGGCCTGTGGTTTTCCCTGCGAAACGGCACGCCTTGCGTCTGCGCGACATGGCCGGCGGCGCTTTCCGTGGCCGGCGGCGGGAACAGGTCGGCCTTCATGCGCTGCCAGTAGGCGTCGAATATCTCGGCCATCGCCGGCTCGTCGCGGATGAAGGCGTTGTTGGATTGCCCGCAAATGCCCGTCGAGGTCCAGTTGGTGCTGCCCGTCATCACCGATTGCGGCTTGCCCTGGGCATCGCGATAGACGGCGAACTTGTTGTG
This sequence comes from Mesorhizobium sp. B2-5-3, assembly GCF_006441005.1. Taxonomy (NCBI): domain Bacteria; kingdom Pseudomonadati; phylum Pseudomonadota; class Alphaproteobacteria; order Hyphomicrobiales; family Phyllobacteriaceae; genus Mesorhizobium; species Mesorhizobium sp. B2-5-3. Next base: position 333,241 of record NZ_VFUS01000004.1, on the reverse strand, counting down.
GCCGATATGGTTGTTGTTGAACAGGCGATCCGTCACCGCGACGCCCGCGTCGTGCAGCCGCTTCCTGTAAGGCGCGTTGCCAGCGTCCCAGGCCTTCGTCTGGTCATCCCTGCCTGAGTTGGAAAGAATGACCTCCACGACATCCTTGGCGGCAATGATTGCGTCGCACAGTTCGTCGTCGCCAAGCTCGTAGAGCGCAAGCCTGACCGTGCCGCCTTCGGCCTTGGCCCGCTTCAGCAGGCTGGTCAGCACATCAGGCACGTCGCCATGCAGGTAGGCGCGTATCTTGCTGGTCGGGTCCTGCAGCACAGCCCTGATCTTGTCGCGCTGCCCGAGCTTGATGCCGGCCTCGGCCAGCGCGCGCGACATCCATTGCGTCGACAGCACGCCATTCGTGAAGGCGACGCGCGCCTTGCCGAACATCTGGCCGAGGAAGATCGGCGGACTGACCGCGCCCCGGCCGAGATAGCCCAGCGGCCGCGCTGGGCCGGTATAGGTCTTTTCCGGGCGCACCGGCACGGGATCGAGCCCGGCCTTCATATCGCCGACCGGACGCACCCGGTAGGCGATCATTTCGCCGTCTGGCCTGACATCCAGGCTGTCGCGGCGCCGCCGGACAGTGAGATCGCGCCAGAATGTCTTCTGCACCGGCCAGACGCCGGTATCCTGGGGGATCCAATCCTTGTTGCGCTGTCCCTTGAAGGGCACCCAGGAAGCCAGGCAACGCTCCTCGCCGGTGTCGGGATAGAGGCGAACGATCTCGAAGCCCAGGCAGCCCGGGATCATCCCGTCGAGGTCCCAGGAGAGGAACGCGACTTCGTTGTTGGTGGCGGCACGCACTTTGACGACGTCAGGCATGGCTCTCCCTCCGGAGATATTCGACGCACAAGTTTATCAGAAGCAAAAGACGATACTGCAACGAATGGCGCCCCCTTGTCCGCGGGCCCGCCTCGGGACCACGCAGCTGCCGTTCCGGCATGTCGCTTCCCTCGCTCTAGTGGTCGCCGCCTCCGCAATGGCCGGACAGCCGCCGGTCCATTATGCCGCCCACTTTCGCATCGTACGAGGCCCCTCATGACCGCCGCCCTTCAACCCGCCGAACCGGCATTGGCAACCGATCGTGCCCGCCGCGGCGGCCGCGCCGGAAAACGCGCAGGCGGCTCGGCCGCGTTCGAGCAGCCGCCGTTCCGCCAGCTGAAAATCCCGCTCCAGCCGACCAAGCTGGTTTCCGACGACGAGCTGGAATCGATCCACCTGGCCTCGCTGCGGGTGCTGAAGGAGATCGGTGTCGACGTCCTGCATGACGAAGCCCGCCGCATCATGAAGGAATATGGCGCCGACGTGCGCGAAGGTAGCGAGCGCGTGCGCTTCGACAGCGACATGATCCTCGATCTGGTGTCGCACTGCCCACCTGAATTCACTATCCATGCCCGCAACCCCGCGCACAATGTGCGCTTCGGCGGCGACAACCTAGTCATCTCGATGATGGCCTCGGCGCCCAATTGCTCGGACATCGATCGTGGCCGCCGGCCCGGCAACCAGCAGGATTATCGCAATTTCCTGCGCCTGGCGCAGATGCACAACATACTGAACTGCACGGGCGGCTATCCGGTCGAGCCGATCGACATCCATCCCTCCGTCCGCCACCTCGAATGCATCCGCGACCTCGCCACGCTGACCGACAAGGTGTTCCACATCTATTCGCTCGGCAAGGAACGAAATGTCGACGGCATCGAGATCACCCGTATCGCGCGCGGCATCAGCCACGAGCAGTTGCTCGAAGAACCGTCCGTCTTCACCATCATCAACACCAATTCGCCGCTGAAACTCGACGTGCCGATGATGGAAGGCATCATCCAGATGTCGAGCAAGGGCCAGGTCGTCATCGTCACGCCGTTCACCCTGTCGGGCGCCATGGCGCCGGTGACCATTGCCGGCGCGCTGGTGCAGCAGAACGCCGAGGCGTTGTCCGGCATCGCGTTTGCCCAGATGGTCAGGAAGGGCGCGCCGGTCGGTTATGGCGGCTTCACCTCCAACGTCGACATGAAGTCGGGTGCGCCCGCCTTCGGCACGCCCGAATACATGAAGGCGCAGCTCGTCGGCGGCCAGCTCGCCCGCCGCTACAACATCCCCTACCGCACCTCCAACACCTGCGCGGCCAACACGGTCGACGCACAGGCCGCCTATGAAAGCGTGTTCTCGCTGTGGGGCGCCATCCAGGGCGGCGGCAATCTGATGATGCACGCCGCCGGCTGGCTCGAAGGCGGCCTGCGCTGCTCCTACGAGAAGACCATCCTCGACATCGACCTGTTGCAGATGGTGGCGGAATTCTTGACCCCGCTCGACCTGTCCGAACAGGCGCTTGGCTTCGACGCCATCCAGTCGGTCGGCCCCGGCGGCCACTTCTTCGGCACACAGCACACGCAGGATCGCTACAAGACGGCCTTCTACTCGCCGATCCTGTCCGACTGGCGCAATTTCGAGACCTGGGCCGAAGCCGGCTCGCCGACGGCGCTCGAAAAGGCCAACAAGGTGTGGAAGGAGCGGCTGGCCTCCTATGACGAGCCCTACATGGACCCGGCGATCCGCGAAGAACTCAACGCCTTCGTCCAGAAGCGCCGCGCCGAAGGCGGCGCCCCGACCGATTTTTGATCGTCTGCGTTGTCGATGAACTGATCACGCGTATGGATTCGATGAACGGTCGACCCCCACTCCGTCGAGCTGCGCTCGACACCTCTCCCCCGATCGACGGGGAAGAGGAAGGGCGCGGGCTTGGCCAGGCTGGCTCCCTTCCTCTCCCTCCGGAGGGGGGAGAGGTGGCTCGGCGAAGCCGAGACGGAGTGGGGGAAGCCGCTCGTGAAACCCGCAGTCGCCGCAAGATGGGCACCACTCAACGCGCGCGAAAGCTGAGGCAAGGCAACAATCAAGCCGAAGCACTGCTTTGGCTCGAACCAAAAGCCCGCAGACTTGGTCGCTACAAGTTCACACGCCAGTTCTCTATCGGACCATACTACGCCGACTTCTGTTGCCGCGAAAAATGGCTGGTCGTCGAGCTCGACGACTCACAGCACGCCGACAGTCCCTATGACCGCCGCCGCGACGATTTCATGCGCGCCCAAGGCTATTCGATCCTGCGCCTCTGGAGCTATGACGTCCTGAAACATTGTACTCCCGTTTGTGAAACCGTCCTTGCCGCGCTCGACGGCAGGCTGACCGAAAACATCGCTGCATCCGACCTCCGCTTTGTTTTCACACCGCACTCACCCGATTCAATCTCTTCAAAAACGGACCTATCTTCATGAAATCCCATGTAAAAGCGGTTGTCATCGGCGGCGGCGTCGTCGGCTGCTCGGTGCTCTATCACCTGGCAAAGGCCGGCTGGACAGACATCATGCTGATCGAGCGCTCGGAGCTCACCTCCGGCTCGTCCTGGCACGCGGCGGGCGGCTTCCATACGCTCAACGGCGATCCCAACGTCGCCAAGCTGCAGGCCTACACCGTGCAGCTCTATAAGGAGATCGAGGAGCTTTCCGGCCAGTCCTGTTCGCTGCACCTGACCGGCGGCGTGATGATGGCCGATTCGCCCGAGCGCATGGACTTCCTGCGGCTTGCCCACGCCAAGGGTCGCTACCTCGGCATGGATACCGAGCTGATCACGCCATCCGAGGCCAAGGCGATGTTCCCGCTGATGGACGAGACGAATTTCGTCGGCGCCATGTGGGATCCGGTCGAAGGCCATCTGGATCCGTCCGGCACCACGATTGCGTACTCGAAAGCGGCGAAGAAACTCGGCGCCGAGATCGTGCTGCGCAACCGCGTCGTCGAACTGACGCAGCAGGTCGACGGCACCTGGAACGTCATCACCGAACAAGGCACGGTTCACGCCGAGCATGTCGTCAACTGCGGCGGCCTGTGGGCGCGCGAGATCGGCCGCATGGTAGGCCTCGAACTGCCGGTGCTCGCCATGGAGCACATGTATCTCTTGACCGAGCCCATGCCGGAGGTCGAGGAATTCAACAAATCGACCGGCCGCGAGATGATCGGCGTCATGGATTTCAAGGGCGAGATCTACACCCGCCAGGAGCGCAACGGCATCCTGCTCGGCACTTACGAAAAGGCGTGCAAGCCATGGTCGCCGGTCAACACGCCCTGGGATTTCGGCCACGAGCTCTTGCAGCCCGACCTAGACCGCATCGCGCCGTCGCTGGAGGTCGGCTTCAAGCATTTCCCCGGCATCGAGAAAGCCGGCATCAAGCAGATCATCAACGGTCCCTTCACTTTCGCATTGGATGGCAATCCGCTGGTCGGCCCGGTGCAGGGCCTGACCAACTTCTGGTGCGCCTGCGCCGTCATGGCCGGCTTCAGCCAGGGCGGCGGTGTCGGCCTGGCGCTGTCCAACTGGATGGTGCATGGCGATCCCGGCTTCGACGTATGGGGCATGGACGTCGCCCGCTTCGGCGAATGGGCCAGCCTGCGCTACACCAACGCCAAGGTGCGCGAGAACTATTCGCGCCGGTTCTCGATCCGCTTCCCCAACGAGGAACTGCCGGCAGCGCGCCCGGCGCAGACGACGCCGCTTTATGACACCATGCTCGCCAACAACGCCGTCATGGGCGACTCCTGGGGCCTTGAAACGCCGCTGTGGTTCGCGCCGAAGGGCAAGGAGCCGAAGGATATCGTGTCCTTCCACCGCTCCAACGATTTTGGGCCGATCGGCGAGGAAGTGCGCGCCACGCGCGAGCGCGTCGGCGTCACCGAAATCGCCAACTTCGCCAAATACGAGGTCTCCGGACCGGGGGCGGAGGATTTCCTCAACCGGCTGATGACCAACCGCATGCCGAAGGCGGGCCGCATCGTGCTGACCCCGATGATCAACGAATTCGGCAAGCTGATCGGCGACTTCACCATCGCCAAGGCCGCGGAAGAACGCTTCATGATCTGGGGCTCGTCGGCCGCGCAGAAATATCACATGCGCTGGTTCGAAAAGCACCTGCCGAAAGATGGTCCAAGGGCGTCAGAGGTGCGCATCCACCGCTTCGACCAGACGCTTGTCGGCCTGTCGATTGCCGGACCGAAGTCGCGGGATCTCCTGCAGAAGCTGGTCGATGTCGACATCTCGACCAAGGCCTTCCGCTTCATGGATTTCCGCGAAATGGCGGTCGGCGGCGCGCCCTGCATGGTCAACCGCATCACCTATACCGGCGACCTCGGCTACGAGATCTGGATGGCGCCGGCCTATCAGCGCTTGGTTTACAAGGCGATCAGGGACGCAGGCGAAGAATTCGGCCTGGTCGATTTCGGCATGCGCGCCCTGCTCTCCATGCGCCTGGAAAAGAACTTCCCGACCTGGTTCCGCGAATTGCGCCCGATCTACGGACCGTTCGAAGGCTCGATGGACCGCTTCATCAAGCTGGAGAAGAACGACTTTATCGGCCGCGACGCGGCCGCCAGGGAACGGGCCGAAGGACCGAAGCTGCGCCGCGTGTCCTTTATCGTCGAGGCGGCCGACGCCGACGTGATGGGTGACGAGCCGATCTGGGCCAAGGTCGGCAAGGACTACGGTACGGTGGAAAAGCCGCATGGCTTTGGCGCGCCGCGCTTCGATGCGGCCGGCAAGGAAGTGCGGGGCTCCAAGGCGGCACAAGGCGCATCCGCCGTGCGCGGCATCGTCGACGGCGACTGGCGCGTGGTCGGTTGGGTCACCTCCGGCGGCTATGCCCACTACGTCCAGAAGTCGATGGCGCAGGGCTACGTGCCGGCGGCGCTGGCCGAGGATGAAAGTGCCGGCCTGTTCGAGATCGAAATCCTCGGCCATCGCCGTCCGGCCCGCATCAATGTCGAGGCGCCGTTCGACCCGAGCGGCGAGAAGATGCGGAGCTGAGGTTTCGCCATGGACAGCGCGGCGCCAAAGGGGAGCTTCGGCCGCCACCGCAAGATCATGCCGTTTGTGCCGGGCTCGATCGAGGCGCTGCGCGAGGCCTCCCGCCAGAAGGCGGCTGATCTCAACCAGCATGTGCTGGGCTACGGCGCGACAGCCGAAGCGGAATGGGCGGCGGCAGGCATTGCCGCCCCCGACCTGGCCGAAATGCGCAAATACCGGCTGGAGCGCATCCGCACCGAGCTGAGGCGCCGGGGCTACGCCGGCGCGCTGCTCTACGATCCCATCAACATCCGCTATGCGACCGATTCCACGAACATGCAGCTTTGGGTGGCGCACAACCCGACACGGCATTGTTTCGTCGCCACCGAAGGGCCGGTGGTGCTGTTCGACTATTTCTCCTGCGAACATCTGTCGGACCATTCCGGCGTCGTCGACGAGGTTCGCCCCGCCGTCTCGTGGATGTATCTCTACAGCGGCGAACTCACCGAGCAGAAGGTCCGCCGCTGGGCGGCCGGGATCGCCGATCTGGTGCGGGAACATGGCGGCGGCAACAGCCGCATCGCGGTCGACCACATCGATCCGGAAGGCGCCGAGGAACTTGCGCGCCGCGGCATTTCCATCGGCAATGGCGAAGCGGTGATGGAGAATGCCCGGCTGGTCAAATCGCCGGACGAGATCCTTGCCATGCGCCGCGCCATCCTCGCCTGCGAGGCGGCAATGGGCGAGATGGAACAGGCGCTGAAGCCCGGCATCACTGAGAATGAATTATGGGCCGAACTGCACCGCGGCAACATTGCCCGCGGCGGCGAATGGATCGAGACGCGGCTGTTGGCATCCGGCCCGCGCACCAACCCCTGGTTCCAGGAATGCTCCTCGCGCCTCATCGAGGCGGGCGATCTCGTCGCCTTCGACACCGACCTGATCGGCCCCTACGGCTTCTGCGCCGACCTGTCGCGCACCTGGCTGTGCGGGGATGTGAAGCCAACCGACGAACAGCGCGATCTTTTCCGCATCGCCGCCGACCAGATCGCGCACAACACCGAATTGATACAGCCGGGCACCGCCTTCCGCGACCTTGTCGACCGCTCGGCGGTGCCGCCCGGCGACTGTTTCCCGACCCGCTATGGTGTGCTCTACCATGGCGTCGGGCTGGCCGACGAATACCCCACCTTGCCGCATGCCGACGACTGGACATCGGACACGCCCGACGGCGTGATCGAGCCAGGCATGGTGCTGTGCGTGGAGAGCTATATCGGCAGGCTCGGCGGGCGCGAGGGTGTCAAGATCGAGGAACAGATCCTGGTCACCGGCACCGGCAACGAAAAGCTTTCAACCTATCCGCTGGATGCGAGGCTGCTCGGCTAAGCCGGCAAGGGCCTCGCGCATCGCGGCAACCGTTTTTTCCGGCGTCGCTTTCGCGGTGATGAAGGGCAGGCCCTTGCGCAGGCCCGTCCAGCCGACGACCTTCACCTGGCTGGCCGCCGGCTCGAAGCGCTGCGCCAGCGCCCAGCTCTCGCAGTCGATCGCCGCGACATCGGCCCTGCCCTCGGCCACGGCGACGATCGAAGCGCGATGTCCGCCGCTTTCGCTGCGCGAGGAAAACACATCAAGGCTTTCGCCCAACGCCTCCAGGTCGCGCGTCGGCGCGATGATACCGGACATGGAATCGAGGCTGTTGAAGGTGAAGCGCTTGCCCCGGATCAGATCGAGCGGGATGACGGGCCTGCCATTGCCAGGCGCAGGCACCGACGCCTTGCCGTCCGCCCGCATCACCAGCGCGCTCGAATAAAGCTCGCCCTGGCCGCCTTCGTAGACGTCATAGCTCGGCTGGCCGACAACCTGCACATGGCTGGCCAGGCCAAGCTCCATTGGCCCCCAGCAAGTCTGCGCGAACAGCAGTGCGGGATGCAGCCAGAGCTGGTGAAAATCGAGCGCGTCCGGCGGCAATGTCGCGGGGTCGGGCGCGATCAGAACGCCGGTGGCACTATGAATGCCGCCCGGCACCGGCGGCAGATCGCCGTTGCGGCGAATGACGGTCTCCGGCGCATGGATTATCCCCCCTTGACGGAAGGCGTCGCGCAGCAGTGCCCATTGGGCGTCGACCTCGCGGCGCACTTCCGGCCAGTCATACATCGGCAGCGCTGCAACGAATTCGCTCATGCCGGGATCTGACCATTAAATCTGGAGAGAGGTTCACAAAAACGCGGCGTCGGATTTGAGATAGCCGACACCGTCCGTCGTGTCGCGGGCTTCATTCCTTGGGCGGCTCGGCCGGGACTGGCGCGGTGCCGAGCCCGCTGATGTTGCGCGCCCTGACGCGCGGCTTGAACGCCCTGCCCGGCTCCGGCTGGCGCCGCAACACCGGATGCACGATCGGCTCCTTGGCCTTGAAAGCATAGGACCTGATCAGCGCGAAATAGCTGGGATAGGCATAGCCATTGTTCATCCGCAGCCATTCCTCGCGACGTTCACGAAACAGCTGGGGCAGTCTGTACCAGGCCACCGTCGGGGTCTTGTGGTGGACGAAGTGCAAATTGTTGTTGAGGAACAGGAACGACAGCGGCGAGCGCTCGATGATCACCGTGCGGCCTTCGGGATGCTCGGACCATTGATGCTCGGCAAAGGTGCGGATCGCGATCAGCGACTGGCCGAGCCACACCGGCAGAATATAGAGCCAAAGCGGAATGCCGAAGCCGAACTGCACGATCGGCGCCACGACGGCGAGGCCGATCGCATGCAGCAGCCAGGCTTTGCGGATGGCCTTGTCGCCGGCCAGCATATGTTTGGCGTCGTCGATGAAGAAGCCGATGCAGGACAGCCAGGGACCGAGGAAGAACCGGCCGGCCATGGTGTTGTTGATCCTGAGCAGGAATTTCATCGTCGGCGGCAGTTCATCATGCTGCCACAGCGCCTGATAGTAGCTTTCCGGATCGTCGAGCGGATCGGTCAGGCGCTCGTCGGCATGGTGGCGCAGATGAAGCGTCTTGAAGCGGCGGAACGGCCAGACCAGACCGATCGGCAGGAAGACGAAAGCCTCGTTGATCAGGGCATTGCGCGTCGGATGGCCGTGCAGCACTTCGTGCATGATCGACGACTGAAGTGCCAGGATGAAACCGAGGAGAGCGAGCGCGAAGATCGGATAGGACGGCCAGAGCAGTAGACCGGTGGCGAGCCATGCTCCGTAACAGAAGAAAGCGAGGGCTGCGGTTGGCCACTCGATGGCCGGTGTATTGCGTCGCCTTATGCTCTTGCCAGTCATGCTATCGACCACTGCCCCTCAGTCGCCGGAACCCCAGCGGCTCCTGACAGCATAGTGTCAGGAGAAACGATTCCACTCAACGAGACAAAGTGTACAAAATGTTGCGATTGCGCATTTTCAACCGCACATGTTACAGATTGTAAACAGACCCAGGGATTCATTTACGCCTGGAGCGCCTCGTCAGGACGTCTCGGCGAAAATTTTTCCTCATGATTCGGAGACTTGGAAGATGGACAAACGAGATCTGTCAGCAATCTTTCGGGAGCGTCTCAAGTTGCTCCTGACAAGGTCCGACCTCAACCAGTCCGCCTTCGCCACCGCCGTCGGCATCGATCGGTCGGCGCTGTCACAGCTGATGTCCGGCGCGTCGACGCGCCTGCCGCGGGCCGAAACGCTGCTCAACATCGCGGCCGAGTTCAAAGTGTCGCTGGATTGGCTGCTCGGCCTCAGCCAGGACGAGGGCGTCACCGGTGAAATCCGCGAAAGCCTGGAGATCGAGGAAGCCCCCGACGGTTTCGACCGCACGCTTCTGGCCAGATGGTTCGCCGAGGCCGCAGGCACCAAGATCCGCTATGTGCCGGCCGGCATCCCCGATCTTCTGCGGACGCACGCGCTGGTCGACTATGAGGCAAACATCACCAACAGGAGCAGGCTCGCACAGGCCAGCGAGACCCAATACCGCATCGAATACAACCGGCGCCCAGAGACCGACATGGAAGTCTGCATGCCGCGACACACGCTGGAGATTTTCGCACGCGGCCTCGGCGTCTGGGACCGCTTTCCGGAGGCCGACCGTCGGCAGCAACTCGCCCATATGGCGACGCTGCTTGACGATCTCTATCCGACTTTCCGGCTGTTTCTCTACGACGGCCGCATGCGCTATTCGATCCCGCTCACCATCTTCGGACCTTACCGCGCCGCCATCTATGTCGGCGACATGTACGTCGTGCTGAATGCCACCCAGCCGGTCCAGGCCTTGACCCGGCATTTCGACAATCTGATCCGGGCCGCCGACGTCAACCCGCATGAGGCAGCAAGCTTCGCGCGCAATCTGGCTGGCCTGTCGTTTCCATCAGGTTCCGCATGACAGCGGCACCCGTAACCGCGCCCTTCAACTGCGACTCCGCCGTCGCTATTTCATTGACTGGACATAAAGACTTCTTTATATCCTTATTCGACTTCAGAATGTGAAAGCCAATCCGATGACGACGACCAACCCGATCGACGCGCTGCTGGCGCAAAAAGGCGTGCTTTTGGCCGACGGCGCCACGGGCACCAATTTGTTCGCAATGGGTCTGGAGGCTGGCGAGGCGCCTGAGTTGCTGAACGAGACCGCGCCCGACACCATCACCCGCCTGCACCAGAATTTCGTCGACGCCGGCGCCGACATCATCCTGACCAATTCGTTCGGCGGCACCCGTCACCGGCTGAAGCTGCATCATGCGCAGGACCGCGTGCACGCCCTGAACAAGCGCGCCGCCGAGATCGCCCGCGCGGTCGCCGATAAGGCCGGCCGCAAGGTGATCGTTGCCGGCTCCGTTGGCCCGACTGGTGAGTTGCTGGTGCCGCTTGGCGCCATGACCTATGACGAGGCGGTAGACGCCTTCGCCGAGCAGATCGAAGGCCTCAAGGAGGGCGGCGCCGAGGTCGCCTGGATCGAGACCATGTCGGCGCCCGACGAGATCCGTGCCGCCGCCCAAGCGGCGATCCGCGTCGGCCTGCCCTATACCTATACCGGGTCTTTCGACACAGCCGGCCGCACCATGATGGGCCTGCTGCCGAAGGACATACACGGCGTCGCCGACGGCTTGTCGCAAGCCCCTCTCGGCGTCGGCGCCAATTGCGGCGTCGGCGCTTCCGACATCCTCGCCTCGCTGCTCGACATGACGCAGGCGAAGCCGGAGGCAACCGTGATCGTCAAGGGCAATTGCGGCATTCCCGAATTCCGCGGCACCGAGATCCACTATTCCGGCACGCCCGAACTGATGGCCGACTATGTGCGCCTTGCTGTCGACGGCGGCGCGAAAATCATCGGCGGCTGCTGCGGCACCTCGTTCCAGCACCTGGCCGCCATGCGCAAGGCGCTCGACGCCCACACCAAGGCGGATCGTCCGACCGTCGAGACGATCGTCGAGCGCATCGGTCCGATGCGCAACAAGGTGGCCACGGCGAACACCGCCGAGACCAGTGAGGCCCGACGCGAGCGTCGTCGCAGCCGGGCCTGAAGCCACCGCTTTCTAATTATTCGCTGTTGTCGGCGTAGCTCGACTGCGCCGATTTAAGATCGACGACATTGGCGCCGCGCATCGTCATCAGCGCTCCGGATGAAACCGGATCGGTGATCTGCTCCAGCATAATGCGGAAACGGTCGTTGGTCAGAGCCGACATGGCGGTGTGGCGCGCCTGCGCGACATCGTCGCCGATGCGCCTGGATTCGGCTGATTGGGCGGCCGCCGAAGCGTCCCGTGCCGGCGGTGTCGAGTTGGCGGTAGTCCTGATCTGCAATTCCGGCTCCCTCAGCCCCACACACCTATCCGGCGTAACAAGAGGAAATTGCGATCCGGTACCGGAAATGCCGCGCAATTTAACGATCGCAAATTCCCGCAAAAAACGGGCCGGCAGGGAATGCCCCCTCGCCGGCCTCGCCTCACCCGCCCGTGGCCGGTTTTCCCATCAGAACGACCCCATCTGAAAGAAACCGGCCGTCATCACTACCGATTGCCGCCCAGCGCCGAGGCAAGGCGCACAAGCGAGAGGAACTCGGACCTGTACCCAAACGGGTCGGCCCCCCGGGCGGCAGTGGCGATCTCCATGATCCTGTCATAGCCGAACTTCGCCGTCGCATCCTCGTCGCGCAGTTTCTGGCCGAAGGCCGCGACCGCGACGGAGAAACGCTGGTCGGTGGTGGCCTGGTCGAAAGACGCAACCTCGTTGGCCGACGTCACCGGCGTGGTGATCAGCTTCGAGAGGTCCTCGTTGGGCAGCTTGTAGCATATCTTGACGAAGGCGTATTCGTCCGCATTGGCGACGCCACCATTGTTCACCGCGGCCTGGCCATAGCGAAGCGGTTCGATCTGTTCGCCGCCGCTGCCCTTGGGCGTGATCTCGTAGATCGCGGTGACCGAATGGCCCGAACCGATCTCGCCGGCATCGACGCGGTCATTGTTGAAATCCTCGCGGTTCAAGGCGCGGGTCTCATAGCCGATCAGCCTGTACTCCGAGACCTTCTGCGGATTGAACTCGACCTGGATCTTCACGTCCTTGGCGATGGGGAACAGCGTCGAGGAGGCATCCTCGACCAGCACCTTTTCCGCCTCGGCCAGCGTGTCGATATAGGCGGCGGTGCCATTGCCGTTCTGGGCGATGGTCTGCATCATCTCGTCGTTGAGATTGCCGCGGCCGAAGCCGAACACCGACAAGAAGACGCCGCTCTTGCGCTCTTGTTCGATCAGGCGCTTGAGATCGTCGTCGTCGCTCTGGCCGACATTGAAGTCGCCGTCGGTGGCGAGCATCACGCGGTTGACCCCGTCCTTGATGAAGGACTGCTCGGCCAACTTGTAGGCCTCCTTGATGCCGGCCTCGCCGGCCGTCGAGCCACCCGGCTGCAAATTGTCGATGGCGTTGAGGATCTTGTCCTTCTCGGCAACCTTTGTCGGCATCAGCACCGTGCCGGCATCGCCGGCATAGGTGACGATCGAGATGGTGTCGTCGGCCTTCAGCTTGCTGACCAGCAGCCGGAATGCCGCCTTGAGCAGCGGCAATTTATCCGGTTCGTCCATCGAGCCCGAGACGTCGATCAGGAACACCAGATTGGCCTTGGGCTGCTCGGCCGGCTTGACGTCGAAACCCTTGATGGCGACATGCATCAGCTTGCTGTGCGCGTTCCACGGCGTCGGCATGACGCTGACGGTCGAATTGAACGGCGTCGACGCGGAGTCCGGCCCCTTCCAGTCATAGGGGAAATAGTTGATCATCTCTTCGACGCGCACCGTGTCGGCCTGCGGCAGGAAGCCCTCCTTCAGCGAACGGCGCACGAAGGAATAGGAGGCGGTGTCGACGTCGATGGAAAAGGTCGAGACCGGGTCCTCGAGTGCCGAATGCACCGGATTGGTCTTAAAATCCTGGACGCGATCGCGGTTTTCCTCCTGTGGTGCGATCTGGTCCGCCGGCGCCATGGCGGGCTGCTGCGGTGCTATCATTTTGGACATGCGTGCGGCTCGCGACGTGCTAGGCGCGGCAGTGCTATCCAGGGCGAACGCGCCCGTTGGCGCAGGTGGCGCAGGTTCCGCCGGCGCAACCTGTTCCTGCGCATTCTGCGGCGCCAGGCCTCCAGCAACGGCCGATTCGGATCTGCTCGGCGCCGCCAAGGCCTCCGTTTCGTCGCGGCTTTCCGCGTCGGTCTTCTTGTCTTTCTCAGGCGCGCTCGTTGCGAGCGGTTTGTCGATCGCCTGATCGCCCGTGGCCTGTTTAGCCAGCGGCTTCACCGTGGCGGGCTTGTCGGCCAGCGTCTCGGTGATCTTTTCGCCGCCGCCGAAAGTGGACGGCTGTTCCCTCAGCATATGGAAAGTGGCGTATCCGGCAATCGGCAGGGCGACGAGCCCGGCAATAGCCGGCGTGGCAATGAGTTTCTTTTGCATGATTTCGCTCCAGAGCTTTCGTGCTCGCTCTGTGAGACGAAGACCGCCGACCGATCCTTGGCTGACAGCGGAAATATTTTCCTCATCATAGGCGCGCATGGCGGCCTCGAAGGCGCGCGCCTTCGCGCTCTCGCCGGGAGCCGGGATCACTATGTCGCGCAGCCTCTTGAGTTCGTTCTCGTCGACCATGGTCACACTTCCCCGGCTGAACGCATGAGCGTCTTCAGCCGTTTCTTCGCTTCATGGATGTGCCAGGAAACAGTCGTCTCCGAGATCGCCATCGCCTCGGCGGCGGCCGCGTGGCTCAAGCCCTCGCCATAGACCAGCAGCACGGCGTCGCGCTGCTTGTCGGGCAGTCGCCGCACCGCGGCCCACAGCGCCTCGGCAAGATCCTCGTTCTCGGCCGGAGCCTCGCCCGAAATCAGCGCATGAACGCCATAGGCTTCGGTCTTGACCGTCTCGCGGGCGCTCTTGCGCATCATGTCGCGCGCGGCGTTCAGCGTCATGGCATAGAGCCACGTGGTGAAGGCGCTGCCGCCGCGATAGTCGCGGATCGCCTTGCCGAGCCGGACGCAGACTTCCTGGGCGATGTCTTCGGCGTCCGCCTTCCGACCGCACCAGCGGTAGGCGGCGCGATAGACGAAGTCATAGTGCCTTTCGAGCAACGCGCCGAAAGCTCCCCTGTCTCCGCCCTTCGCCCGCCCGATCAGTTCGGCGTCGGAGGCTTCGCTCTCATCCAGCATCATCGCCATCATTTGCCTGTTGGACGAAGGCTAATGGCCAATCCTTGGGGTGAGGGAAAGATTTTTTTACTGGTACCTCTTCCTTCTCCCCGTTCTACGGGAGAAGGTGCCCGAAGGGCGGATGAGGGGCGGCGCCGACCTCTCGAAGATTGGCTTTACCCGAGCGTCTCGGAAAACAGGGTGATCAACCGGTTCCAATGCCGCTCGGCGCCATCTTCGTTGTAGACGCTGTGGTCCGGCACGCACCAGCCATGCGCCATGCCGACATAATTCTCCAGCACGTAATCGACTTCCGCCGCCCTGAACGCCTCGGCCAGCCGCGCTGATTGTTCGGGCGGAAAACTCCTGTCGACGCCGGCCATGCCGACGTGGACGCGTGCCTTGACCGACCCCGCCTTGCGGTGCGGACTGTCGGCCGCGTCGCTGGCGAGATTGCCGCCGTGGAAACTGGCCGCCGCCCTGATGCGATCCGGATAGGAGGCGGCTGCGTTCAGCGCCCGCGCGCCGCCCATGCAATAGCCGACAACGCCGATCGGCCCGGTGACGCCTTTGGCAGCGAGTGCGTCGAGGAAGGCGCCGCTGTCGGCAATCGTCATCTCCTGCGTCGTGCCGCTGATCAGCGCCATCAGCGGCACCTTGGTTCTCTCCTCGACGAAGGCGGTCTTGGCATCGAACGGACCGTAGGGCGCGTTGCGATAGAAGAGATCGGGCACCAGCACGGCGTAGCCCTCCTCCGCCAGCCGCTCGGCCATGCCGTCGAGCGCAGGGCGCGGGCCGAAGGCATCCATATAGAGGATGATGCCGGCCTTGGGCGGGGAAGCGTTGGCCGGGCGGAACAGCCCCGCCCTCGCCGTGCCGTCCCTGGTCTTGATCTGAAGGTCCTGTTTCGGCATCGCCAGCTCCGTTCGGTTGCTGGGCGATACATATCCGGGCACGCCGACAGGGCAAGCTGTTGCCTGATTTTGGCAGTCAACATTTCGTGCGGCAGCGCGACGAGCTTACCGGCCCGCGAACGCTGCCATGTGGAAGGCCTGCACCTCTGAGGGGTAGCGATAGGCTGTGCCATAGGGACAGGCGTTGCGGTCAAGGCAGCCGCCGTCACAACAGGGCCCGCCACTCGGCCCGCGCACATGCGCCAGGCAGGCCTGGTAGGCGAAGCCTTGGATGGAATAGGCATCGACCGGACAGGATTTCAGGCACGGTTTGTCGACACAGGTGTCGCAAAGATGGACCGCCTCGCGAGCCTCCGGGAGCGCGATCTCGTCCTCGAACAGCAGCGCGCCGCGATAGGCATGCCAAAGCCCATATCGCGGATGCATGAGGATCCCGAGCGGTGACGGCTTCAGGCCCTCGGCCCGCATCGCCCATCGCTGGAACGGCAGATAGGGCTTGTCGGACGGCGACACGGCGCGTGCGCCGAATTCTTCCGCGACCGCGCCTATGACCTGCCGGGACCAGGTGTCGAGCGGATTGGCGATTGCTCGCGGCTGCTTTTCACGCCAGCGCAGAAAATGCGGCCAGGGTGCTGCCCCCGCCTGTCCCACCAGCAGCGCCGACCTGGCTGGTGCACCGGAGCGGCCACAAGGCGCCGCCTCGCCGTCCCCAAAGGTGAAGCCGCCACGCAGGATGAGGCCGTCGGCGCCAAGCGCGGCCGCAATCTCCTCCATCCTGCCGCGCGAAGGAATCATCCCTTCTTGACCGGATCGGAGAAGGCGCTCCGCCAGACTTCCTTGTGGATGATGTTGGCGACTTTAGCCCCGCCTGACTCGGGCTCCTTTCACGTGAAGGCGTCGGGCATCGACCCCTTCTTCTTGGCGATGAAGTCCTTCAGCGCTTCGTCGATCGCCGGATCGAGATGCGGCGCCTCATAAGATTCCAGCCAGCGGCGGGCGAGTTCGTTGGCGCGCTGCGGCGCGGTCTTCTCGCCTTCGGCCAGCCACTGCTCGTATGAATTGTTGTCGGCGATGTTGGAGCGATAGAAGGCAGTCTGGAAATTCGCCTGCGTGTGGTCGCAGCCGAGATAGTGGCTGCCCGGCCCGACTTGGCGGATGGCGTCCATCGCCTGGCCGTTTTCCGACAGGTCGACGCCTTCGGAGAATTTTTGCGTCATGCCGAGCTGGTCGATGTCCATCATGAATTTTTCGTAGCAGGACGCCAGCCCGCCCTCGAGCCAGCCGGCCGAATGGAGGACGAAATTGGTGCCGGCCAGAATGGTCGAGTTCAGCGTGTTGGCACTTTCATAGGCTGCTTGCGCATCCGGGATTTTGGAAGCGCAGAGCGAACCGCCGGTGCGGAACGGCAGGCCGAGGCGCCGTGCGAGCTGTGCGGCGCCGTACGACACCAGCGACGGCTCCGGCGTGCCGAAGGTCGGCGCGCCCGACTGCATCGAGATCGACGAGGCGAAGGTGCCGAACAGCACCGGCGCGCCGGGCCGGATCAGCTGCGTGAACGAAGCGCCGGCAAGCACCTCGGCAAGCACCTGGGTCAGCGTGCCGGCCACCGTCACCGGGCTCATCGCGCCGGCGAGGATGAACGGCGTGACGATGCAGGCCTGGTTGTGGCGCGCATAGACCTTCAGCGCGCCAAGCATGGTCTCGTCGAAGACCATCGGCGAGTTGGCGTTGATCAGGCTGGTCAGGACCGTGTTGTTTTCGACGAAGTCGTTGCCGAACACCAGCTTGGCCATGGCGACCGTGTCCTCAGCACGTTCCGGCGCGGTGACCGAACCCATGAACGGCTTGTCGGAATATTTGATGTGCGCGTAGATCATGTCGAGATGGCGCTTGTTGACCGGTACGTCGACCGGCTCGCACACGGTGCCGCCCGAATGGTGGATCGAAGGCGCCATGTAGGCGAGCTTCACGAAATTCTGGAAATCCTCGATCGTCGCGTAACGCCTGACGCCGTCGAGGTCGCGCACGAAGGGCGGTCCGTAGACCGGGGCGAAGACGGTGGCATTGCCGCCGATCTGCACCGAGCGTTCGGAATTGCGGGCATGCTGGGTGTAGATGGGGGGCGCGGTCTTCAAGAGCGAACGGCAGAGCCCCTTCGGGAAATGCACGCGTTCGCCCTTGACGTCGGCGCCCGCCTCTTTCCACAGCTGCAACGCCTCCGCATCGTCGCGGAAGATGATGCCGATTTCTTCCAGCACCGTGTCGGTGTTCTTCTCGATCAGCGCCAGGCCTTCCTCGTCCAGCACTTCATAGACGTTGATCTTGCGCTTGATGTAGGTGAGCTGGGTGCCGGGACCGCCGCCCGAACGCGCCGCCCGCCGTGCCGCCGCCCCGCCGCTGGCGCCGCGTCCACGTCGCGCGTTTGACGCTTCCTGGTCCACTGCCGCGTGTTCGCTCATGATCGTTCTTCCCTGAATTTGGACCGGCTTGACTAGCGCCCGGCCCGGAACCGTTGTGGCCGCCGAACGCGGCTTCCGGCGGATCGTAGCCATGCACCCTATTCGAAACGGCCCGTCCGCGCCAACGCCTGTCGCAAAATCGACAAGAAAACCGATAGATTTTTCAGTCGCTTTCCTTTTGCGGGAAGTCGCAAATCAGCTATGGATACCCGCCCCTTGCGGGTTAGGTATTGGCGCGTTGATTTTAAGCTGCCATGGTCGTTCCCGGCAGCAAGGAGCCTGAGAAACAATGTCCGACGACGAGATTATCCTCTCCGAGCTTTCCGACGACGAGTTGGTGCAGCAGATGCACGACGATCTCTATGACGGTCTGAAGGAAGAGATCGAGGAAGGCACGCGCATCCTGCTCGAGCGCGGCTGGGCACCCTACAAGGTGCTCACGGAAGCGCTGGTCGAAGGCATGCGCATCGTCGGCGAGGATTTTCGCGACGGCATCCTGTTCGTCCCCGAAGTGTTGCTGTCGGCCAATGCGATGAAGGCCGGCATGTTCATCCTGCGCCCGCTGCTCGCCGCCACCGGCGCGCCCAAGCAGGGCAAGATGGTGATCGGCACCGTCAAGGGCGACATCCATGATATCGGCAAGAACCTCGTCGGCATGATGATGGAAGGCGCCGGCTTCGACGTCATCGACCTTGGCATCAACAATGCGGTCGAGAAATATCTCGATGCCATCGAGCAGCACCAGCCGGACATTATCGGCATGTCGGCGCTGCTGACCACGACCATGCCTTACATGAAGGTCGTCATCGACACTATGAAGGAAAAAGGCATCCGCGACGACTACGTCGTCCTGGTCGGCGGCGCGCCGCTGAACGAGGAATTCGGCAAGGCGGTCGGCGCCGACGCCTATTGCCGCGACGCCGCTGTGGCGGTCGAGACCGCCAAGGACTACATGAAGCGCAAACACAATGTGCGCGCTTCCGCCTGATACAAGGGCAAGGCGGACGCTCAACAAACGAAGCCGCGCCTTGCAGCGCGGCTTTTTTGTTCCCAGATGTTGGGAGCGGCGGTCAGGGTTTTTTGACGGTATCGTCAACGGCCTTCGCGGTAGACTTGATATCCCTGCCGACGCCGCGGACGGTGTTGGCACAGGCCGAAAGGGCCAGGGCACAAGCCAGGATTGCGATTGGCGCAATGCGTAACAGTTTCATCGACGGTTTATCCCTCTCTCGGTAGATCGCCCCACAGCAACGAAAGCCGGCTCGGCTGGTTTCATGAAGATGCCCAGACCCAAGCAGAATCAAGCGGACAAGCTGCTCATCATCGCCTGCGGGATGATTGCGCGCGAGGTGTTGGCCGTCAAGGAACAGCTCGGGCTCCATCACCTCGAATTGACATGCCTTCCGGCCGAGTTTCATTTTTATCCGGACCGCATCGCGCCGGCGATGGACAAGGCCATCGAAAAGGCCAAGGCGGACGGCTACAGCAACATCTTCGTCGGTTACGCCGATTGCGGCACCGGCGGCCTGCTCGATCGGGTCTGCGAGAAGCATGGCGTCGAACGCATGGCCGGTCCGCATTGCTTCGCCTTCTACCAGGGCATGGATGCCTATGCGAAGGTCGCCGACGACGACATGATGTCCTTCTACATGACCGATTTCCTCTGCCGCCAATTCGATGCCTTCTTCATGAAGCCGCTCGGCCTCGACAGGCATCCGGAGCTGATCAAGGACTATTTCGGCAATTACGAGAAGCTGATCTACCTGGCCCAGACCGACGATCCGGAGCTCGACAAGGTCGCGGAAAGGGCCGCGAAACTGCTTGGCCTCGTCTATGAGCGGCGCGCGACAGGCTATGGCGATCTGACGGCTGGGCTGGCCAAGGCCGCGGCTGACGTCTGACGCTGGCTGGGCTGCGGCCCTCTTGCGCGGCGATTGGCGATTATCGCCCTTTCCGAAGGCGAAGACAGGACGGATCGCTGCCTTCTACTGGAGAATGGCCTTGATCTGTTCCCAGGCCAATTGCCTTAATTTGGATCGCGGCGTGGTTTCGTTGTTAAGCACGGATGACAGCCTGCCGCGAATGGGTAAATTGCGCGCAAGCCATGCAAAGGCGCCGTCCAGTGGTCGGCTGCCGGACACCGACGAGGAATGCCGATGACCCTTCGCCCGATGCTTGCCGTTGCCGGCCTTCTCTGCTGCACCTTGCCCGCGCTTGCTGACGGCGAGGTGCAGAAGCTGATCACCGCCGCCGACAAGGCGCGGCTGGACAAATATGGCGAGACGCGCAAGGCGGCTCTTGCCGAGGCGAAGGCGGGCAATCCTGGCGAGGTCAGGCAACTCGACGCCTTGCTTGCCAAGCCGCTGGTTGCCTTCTCCGACAAGGACCTCACCGGCAAGTGGCAATGCCGCACCATCAAGGTGGGCGGGCTGAGCCCGCTCGTTATCTATGGCTGGTTCAAATGCCGGGTGACCGACGACGGCTCCGGCTGGCGGCTGGAAAAGCTCACCGGCTCGCAGCGCACCAAGGGCCGCTTCTTCGACGACAGCGAAAAGCGTGCGATCTATCTCGGCTCCGGTTCCGTCAACAACGATCAGGCAAAACCCTATGGCAGCGGCCCCCGGACCGACCAGGTCGGCTACGCCTTCCGCAATAGCGCCGGGGAATGGCGCATCGAGTTCCCCGCTCCCTATTACGAATCGAAGCTCGACATCATGGAGTTCAAGCGCTGAGCGGAGCCTTCCTGACGACTCCGGCATACCAAGGATTAACCCGCCTCGTCTAAGCTCCGGCCGTGGCAGTTGGTCCCGGGGGTGGCAAGATCAATGGCAGTACCGGAAACCAATCCGAGACCGATCGTGGTTGTCACCGGAGGCGGCCAGCACGTATGGGCAATGGTCAACGCCATTGCCGACCATGTCGGCCCTGTCATCGTCATCCTGGAAGTCCCTGAATCCAAAAAGCGATTGCTGCTTGGCCGTGCCCGTCGCCAGGGCTGGCTGCAGGCTATCGGCCAGTTCGGCACGATGGTGCTGAGCAGGCTGGGCAAGCGGCTCTACGCCAGCCATGCCGCCCGGTTGATTGCGCAGGAGAAGCTCGATACCGAGCCGCGGCCGGGCCAGGAGATCATCCATGTTGCCTCGGCCAATGGGCCGGAGTGTCTCGCGGCGATCCAGAGAATCCAGCCAGGCGTCGTCCTGCTTAACGGCTGCCGACTCCTGTCGAAGGACATGTTGGCCAGGATGCCTTGCCCGGTGCTCAACTATCACGCAGGCATCACGCCGAAATATCGCGGCATGAACGGCGGCTACTGGGCTTTGGCATCAGGCGATTCCGCGAATTTCGGCACCACGGTGCATCTGGTCGATGCCGGCGTGGACACGGGCGGCGTGCTGAAACAGGCATACGGCCAGCCGAAACCAGGCGACACGATCTCAAGCTATGCGCTGCGCCAAACGGCGTTTTCGCGCGACATCTGCGTCGAGGCGGTCAGCGATGCTCTGGCCGGAAAACTCGTGACGTTCGATCCAAGCCTGCCATCTAAACAGTGGTACCACCCGACGATCTGGTTCTATCTCTGGACCGGGCTCAGAACCGGCATCTGGTAGCGCTGGCGATACGGGCGATCGTATGCTATTGTCATACAAAATATGGAGCCCTATCGATGTCCAGCATGGCGCCTGTCAGCGTTCGCGTCACCTCGGACGAGCGTGACATTCTCGAGGCCGCCGCCAAGCAGGCTCATACAAATCTGAGCGACTTCATTCGGCGCAAGGCTGTTGAGGCCGCCGAGATGGAGGTTTTGGGCGGTCGTGTCGTCGTTATTCCCGTCGTCGATTGGGAACAATTCGAGGCCTGGGCGAAATCGACACCAAAGACCGAGCCCAGACTGCAAAGGCTTGCTGCGTCCAGGCCAGTATGGCGGGACTGACGCCACCCCGTCCGCTCGCCGGGGATGACGACTGGGACGCTTTCGATTGCGGTCGCGAGTCGTTGAACAACTGGCTTCGCCGTCATGCATGGCGCAACCAGCAGGATGGATTGTCGCGGACGAGCCTCGTCTGTGATTCCGAAACCGGTGGGATAGCGGCTTACGTTGCGCTGAGCGCTGGCCAGATCGAACGCGCATACCTGCCCAAATCGGCACAGCGTAATCGGCCTGACCCTATTCCGGTAATCCTGCTCGGCCAGTTGGCCGTCGATCGCAAATATCAGGGACGCGGCTGCGGGCGCTCCCTTCTCCTGTTTGCGCTCAGGACGGCGGTGCGGTTTTCCAGCAATATCGGCTGCTTCGGCGTTATCACACACCCGCTGGACGAAGGCGTAAGAGACTTCTATCGCGACTTCGCTTTTCAGGATCTTCCATTCGATCCCAAACGGAGCATGATCGTCCGCATTGCCGATCTGAGGCACAATGGCTTCGATGGCAGCATCGATCATTCCTGCTGATTTCTGCCTCAGGCCGACATTGAAGATTGCCTTTCATTTTACGACATCCAAATGCGTCGCTTTTGAATGCGCGCGCGTCGTCCCATAACAAGCGGCCCAATTGCGCATGCGGCAATGCTCGCAGATCGAGGAGTGAGAATTCATGGCCGATCTGATCGTCGTCTACTGGCGCGACATCCCTGCCCAGGTCATCGTCAGGAAAGGCCGCCAGAACGCCAAGCGCGAACTGCCGTTGCGCTTCACCGAGGCGATCGACATGTGCGCCATGCGCACCGGCGCCGGCGGCACCGACGACTATCTGGCCGAATGGCGCAAGGCCGATCCGGTTCCGGTCGGCGACGACCTCGAAGCCGAGGTCGAGAAGGCATTCCAGGACATCGACGCGAAATATGACCGCGAGCGGCTGATCGCTCTGGTGAAGGCGGGCGGCAAAGAAAATGTCTGAAACCATTCCCGCCAAGGAGAGCCCGGCTCTCCAGCCGATCACCCAGGCGACCCTGGTCAAGAAGGCAGCACCGAAATCCGACTACAAGCCGGCCGACGTGTCGCCACAGCGCCGCGTGCAGCGCTCCTTCGCGGTGAGATTGTGGTCGGTCCGGCACTCGCGCCTGCTCGAATGGTTCTATGCCCGCTTCGCCGACATGTTCCTTCTGCTGCATCCCTTGTGGAAAGGTATCGGTTACAGCCGTGTCGAGGCCCCGGTGAAGTTTGTCGAAAAGCGCGTCAAGGGCTTCATGTTCGACTGCCGCATGTGCGGCCAGTGCATCCTGTCCTCGACCGGCATGTCGTGCCCGATGAACTGCCCAAAACAGCTGCGCAACGGCCCCTGTGGCGGCGTGCGCGCCAACGGCAATTGCGAGGTGGAGCCCGACATGCCTTGCGTCTGGGTCAAGGCCTGGGAGGGGGCGCGCAACATGGAGCACGGCGACAGGATTCTCGCCGTGCAGAAGCCGGTCGACCAGTCGCTGCGCGAAACGTCCGCCTGGCTGCGCGTCACCGCGCAGGCGGCAGCGGCCCGTGAAGCCGCGGCCGATGGGACGACCGGAGCGGCCGCATGATCGCCCGCCAGCGTGACGAGAACCCGGCCGGCATCCATCTGCCGCTCGACCCCTTGCCCGGCCATACCTCGCGCGGCCGGCTCGAACGCGTCCTGCGACGCGGTGAATTCGCGGTCACCACAGAGCTCAACCCGCCCGACAGCGCCGATCCCGAAGACGTCTACAACAGGGCGAAGATCTTCGACGGCTGGGTCGATGCCATCAACGCCGTCGATGCGTCGGGCGCCAATTGCCACATGTCGTCGGTCGGCATCTGCGCGCTCCTGACCCGCATGGGCTATGCCCCGATCATGCAGATCGCCTGTCGGGACAAGAACCGCATCGCCATCCAGGGCGACGTGCTGGGCGGGGCTGCCATGGGCGTCGCCAACATGCTGTGCCTGACAGGCGACGGCGTGCAGGCCGGCGACCAGCCCGGCGCCAAGCCGGTGTTCGACCTCGATTCCATGTCGCTGCTCGAAACCATCCGCATCATGCGCGACAACGGCAAGTTCCTGTCCGGCCGCAAGCTCACCACGCCGCCGCAGTTGTTCCTCGGCGCGGCCGTCAATCCGTTCGCACCACCCTTCGACTTCCGCCCGATCCATCTCGGCAAGAAGATCGCCGCGGGCGCTCAGTTCGTCCAAACGCAGTATTGTTTCGACGTACCGATGTTCAAGGCCTTCATGCAAAAGGCACGCGATCTCGGCCACACGGAGAAAGTGTTCGTCCTGTGCGGTGTCGGACCGCTCGCCTCGGCCAAGACCGCCAAATGGATCCGCTCCAACGTGCCGGGAATACATATTCCCGATACCGTCATCAAGCGGCTGGAAGGCGCCCAGGACCAGAAGAAGGAAGGCAAGCAGCTCTGCATCGACATCATCAACGAGGTGAAGGAAATCCCAGGCGTTTCAGGCGTCCATGTGATGGCCTACCGCCAGGAGGAGTATGTCGCCGAGATCGTCGATGAATCGGGCGTGCTGAAGGGCCGCCAGCCGTGGAAGCGCGAAATCCGCCGCGACGACCAGATGGTCGCCGACCGGCTCGACCATATCCTGCACGACGATGTTACCGAAACCCAGGTGGACATGGTGAAGACCGCGCATTGACTTGCGGGACAGCCACCATTCGCTTGATCGACAAGAGATAACGATATAAAGAACTCTTTATATCACGACGGAGAGATTTCATGACCCGGACCATCGTTGCCTCGGCGACACGAGAAATCATCATCGGCTTCGACCAGCCCTTCTGCGTGATTGGCGAGCGCATCAACCCGACCGGCCGCAAGAAGCTCGCCGCCGAGATGATCGCCGGCAATTTCGAAACCGTCATCAAGGACGCGCTGGAACAGGCCGCTTGCGGCGCCACCATGCTCGACGTCAATGCCGGCGTCACCGCCGTCGACCCCAACGCGACCGAGCCGGCATTGCTGGTACAGACGCTGGAGATCGTCCAGGGCTTGGTCGACCTGCCGCTGTCGATCGACTCCTCGGTCACCGCCGCGATCGAGGCGGCGCTCAAGGTCGCCAAGGGCCGTCCGCTGGTCAACTCCGTCACCGGCGAGGAGGAAAAACTCGAAGCCATCCTGCCGCTGATCAAGAAATACAACGTGCCGGTCGTCGCCATCTCCAATGACGAGACCGGCATTTCGATGGATCCGGATGTGCGCTTCGCCGTCGCCAAGAAGATCGTGCAGCGCTGCGCCGATTTCGGCATTCCGGCGCATGACGTCGTCGTCGACCCGCTGGTCATGCCGATCGGCGCGCTCGGCGACGCCGGCCGCCAGGTGTTCGCCCTGCTGCGGCGTCTGCGCGAGGAACTGAAGGTCAACACCACCTGCGGCCTGTCCAACATCTCCTTCGGCCTGCCGCACCGCCACGGCATCAACGCCGCCTTCATCCCGATGGTGATCGGCGCCGGCATGACATCGGCCATCATGAACCCGGTGCGTCCGCAGGAAATGGAAGCCGTGCGCGGCGCCAACGTTCTGAACGGCACCGACGAGAATTGCACCAACTGGATTCGCACCTATAAGGATTACAGGCCGGCCGAAGGCGGCCAAGCGGTCGCCGCTCCGACGGCGGTCAATGCACCAGGCGAAGGCGGCGGCAATGGCGGTCGCCGTCGTGGCGGTCGTGAAGCCCGCATGGCAAGGGGATAAGCGCGCAATCGTGAATTCGCATACCAACATCACCGATCCGCTCGTGCTGTTCATGCCGTCGGGCAAACGCGGGCGGTTTCCGGTCGGCACGCCGGTGCTCGACGCCGCGCGCCAGCTCGGCGTCTATGTCGAGAGCGTGTGCGGCGGGCGCGCCACTTGCGGGCGCTGCCAGATCGAGGTGCAGGAAGGCAATTTCGCCAAGCACAAGATCGTCTCCTCCAACGACCACATCTCGCCCAAGGGGCCCAAGGAAGAGCGCTATGAGCGCGTGCGCGGCCTGCCGGAACGGCGCCGCCTCTCCTGCTCGGCGCAGATCCTCGGCGACCTTGTCATCGACGTGCCGCAGGACACGGTCATCAACGCACAGACCATCCGCAAGGATGCCGACACCAGGGTGATCGCGCGCGATACGGCAATCCGCATGTGCTATGTCGAAATCGAAGAACCCGACATGCACAATCCTTCAGGCGATCTCGACCGGCTCAAGATCGCGCTGATGAAGGACTGGAACTTCAAGAACCTCGAATTCGATTTCTATTTGCTGCCGCAGGTGCAGGGCATCTTGCGCAAGGGCAACTGGACCGCGACCGCCGCCATCCACAAGGATGCCGACAGCGATATCGCGCGCGTCATCGCTTTGTGGCCCGGCCTCAAGAACGAGGCCTATGGGCTGGCCTGCGATATCGGCTCGACCACCATCGCCATGCATCTGGTGTCGCTGCTGTCGGGCCGCGTCGCCGCTTCGTCAGGCACGTCGAACCCGCAGATCCGCTTCGGCGAGGATCTGATGAGCCGCGTCTCCTATGTGATGATGAACCCGGATGGCCGCGAAGGCATGACGGTCGCGGTGCGCGAGGCGATCTCGGGCCTCGTCGACAAGGTCTGCGCGGAAGGCAGTGTCCAGCGCAACGACATCCTGGATTCCGTCTTCGTCGGCAATCCGATCATGCACCATCTGTTCCTCGGCATCGATCCGACCGAGCTCGGCGGCGCGCCCTTCGCGCTCGCCGTCTCGGGCGCGGTGCGCATCAAGGCCTCGGATATCGGTCTCAAGCTCAACCCGGGCGCACGTCTCTACATGCTGCCCTGCATCGCCGGCCATGTCGGCGCCGACGCCGCGGCGGTGACGCTGTCGGAGGGCCCGCATCGTCAGGACGAGATGATGCTGATCGTCGACGTCGGCACCAACGCCGAGATCGTGCTCGGCAATCGTGCCCGGGTCGTGGCTGCTTCCTCGCCCACCGGTCCGGCCTTCGAAGGCGCCGAAATCTCCGGCGGCCAGCGCGCCGCGCCCGGCGCCATCGAGCGCGTGCGCATCGATCCCGACACGCTCGAGCCGAAATACCGCGTCATCGGCTCTGAACTGTGGTCCGACGAGCCGGGCTTCCTCGACAGCGTGCAGGCGACCGGCGTCACCGGCATTTGCGGCTCCGGCATCATCGAGATCGTCGCGGAGATGTATCTGGCCGGCATCATTTCCGAAGACGGCGTCGTCGACGGATCGCTCAGCATGCGCTCGCCGCGTATCGTCGCCAACGGCCGCACCTTCTCCTACGTGCTGAAGGAAGGCGAGCCGAAAATCACCATCACCCAGACCGACGTGCGCGCCATCCAACTCGCCAAGGCAGCACTTTATGCCGGCACCAAGCTGTTGATGGAAAAGCAGAACACCGAGCATGTCGACCGCATCCACTTCGCCGGCGCCTTCGGCTCCTTCATCGATCCGAAATACGCCATGGTGCTGGGCCTGATCCCCGATTGCGACCTCGACAAGGTCTCGGCCGTCGGCAACGCCGCCGGCGCGGGCGCGCGCATGGCGCTGCTCAATCGCGGCTATCGTCGCGAGATCGAGGAGACGGTGAGCCAGATCGAGAAGATCGAGACCGCACTGGAGCCCAAATTCCAGGAGCACTTCGTCTATGCGATGGCGTTGCCGAACAAGGTCGATCCGTTCCCGAAACTGTCGGCGGCGGTGAAGCTGCCGCCGCGCAAGACGGTGAGCGAAGACGGCATCGCCGGCGACGCCACCCCGCGCCGGCGCTCGCGCGAAGGCCACGCCGCGCGACGTGGCCGGGAATAAAATTAGGGCACAATGCAACGCCGAGGCGCCTTGGCCGCTTGTCAGTCGTTTGCCTCATTCGATGGCAAGCGCAAGCTGGGCCGCTGAGCCAGCAACGGCATGCTTTTGACGCGCGACCGGTTGAGAAAGCCCGTCAGCGGCTTTTCAATCGACAGGTAAAGCATCGCGGAAAGCGCGATGCTGATCAAGGCAATCGGCGCCGGCTGCCAATTTGGCGGAACCCCAAGCCGCAGCATGATGCCAGTTACCACGACAACCACCAGCACATGCCACAAGTAGATCGAATACGAGGCACTACCAAAAAATGTAAGCAGGGCCACGGGGTTGAACGGTCTGGCACGCTCGGCAAAAACCGCTCCGGCAACGATCAGGGTCGCCGGAATACCCCAACGCAGAACACGAGGCAGCTCGGGGTCAAGCATCTGGATCGTCATCAACAGGAGAAATCCGCCAACAACCAGCGCCAGCGCCAGCACAAGCCGGAGCCGAATATCCTCCATCCACAGCCGCCCGATAACAATGCCGGCCGCGAACTCGAGCATGAGGGGAGAGGTAAAGCGGTAGCCTTTGAGCAGCAAGTTCGATGCGACCATCACCGTCAGCACGCCGATCAGCGCGGCAAAACGCTGCTTCTCGCCTAAAAAGAGCGCCAAGGCGAAAATGACGTAAAACATCATTTCATAGCACAGCGTCCAGCCCTGGATCACCACGGGATGAAGTACCCCATCCTGCACGATCGGAAGAAACACCAGCGAGCCGAAAAAATTTTCCGGGCTCAGCACATGTCCGTAGAGAAATTGCGGCTTGAGGAAAATTGCCAGCGCGGTCAGCACCGTGACGATCCAATAGAGCGGCACGATGCGAACAATCCGACGCCATATGAAACGCCGTGGATTGGCAGGGCGATCGGCCGTGGTCACCCACATGATGAAACCGCTGATGACAAAAAACAGGTCGACGCCAGCAGCACCGACCGCGAACGGACCGCCGAACTGTTCGTTGATGTGAAAGCAAACTACCGCGGAAGCGGCGAGTCCTCGAAGGTATTGGATACTGTGAATGTCATTCACGCCATACTCCTTACCCGCACCCCCGATGCTGCAATGCACAATAGCAGACATCCGCCATCTGCTGTCAACGGGCAAGCTAGGTAGGATCGCGGCACGCCCTCTTGGACGCGGCCGAGAAGCGATCGCTCGGGGGTGTCAATCACCTGCAATTTCATTTGTATGCAAATGTTTCCGGATTGACTGATCCGGAAACCAAATCACCGTTTTCGCGAAATCCGACCGATACATGGCAGGCGCATTTACCCGGCATCGAACGGCGGCCGAAGATAATCCTCGGCCGCCGCCGTTCTTCAAGGGAGATGAAAATGTCGATGTTCGAAAATCTCGGCCGCTACGGTGCGACCATCAGGCAGGCCCATGCCAGGAACAAGGCCGTCCGCGCCCTGAACAGCCTGCCGGCGCATGTCCAGAAAGACATCGGCTGGCCGGCCTCGCCGCCCAGCGACCCGCAGGCGGCGCTTTCCGCCCTGCTTTTGGGCTTTACGCGCTGATGACCTTCGCCGAAAAGTGCAAACTGCTCGGCACGCGCCGGAGCCCGCGAGGGGCTCCGGCCGTCACCAGCAACCGCCTGCGCGCAGCCCTTCTGCCGCAGCGCTGATCCCTCCCGCGAGAAATGCGGCGCCCATCACAGCGACGTGTGCACACAGCGTAAATCTTGACATCTTCGACCAGGGCACGATCTTCAAATATGAAGGGGACTTCTCTTAGTCGGCTGCCGCCGAAGTTCGTGTATCCGCATGCCAAGTTTGAAAAGCCACGTCGTATCCTTCGTGCTCAGGCACAGTCGCAAGAAGGCGTTTTCCAGCCCGGAAAACCTGCAGCGCTGGATCGCTGCGGCGCGCCGGACAGAGGACCATCACCCTCCGGTGTCAGTGCAGCAGCGCTTCAACATCGAGACGCGCACCGTCGACGGCTTTCCCGTCTACGAGATCGCCCCCAGGGCCGGCGAGCGCAAGCGGGTTCTCTATCTGCACGGCGGCGCCTATGTCTTTGAAATCACGCCCTATCATTGGCACCTGATCGCCGACATGGCCGACCGGCTGGGCTATGCCTTTACTGTGCCCATCTATCCCATCGCGCCCGAGCATGACTTCCACGCCATGTTCGGCATGGTCGGCGACGTCTATCGCCGGATGCTCGGCGAGACGGAGGCGGAAGACATAATCTTCATGGGCGATTCCGCCGGCGGCAACATGGCCGTGGTGCTCACCATGATGGCTGCCGAAGAAGGCCTGCCCTTGCCGTCGCGCCATGTGCTGATCTCACCCGGCCTCGACGTCTCGCTTGCAAACCCCGAGGTGTTCGAGGCGGAGCGGAACGATCCCTGGCTGGGCATCGCGGGCGGACGGGAGGCCATCCGGCTCTACAGTGCCGGAATAGACCCGACTGACTGGCATATCAGCCCCGTCTATGGCGATCTCTCGGTACTACCCAGGACATTGCTCCTGGCGGGTTCTCGCGATCTTCTCACGCCCGACAATCTGATCTTCGCACAAAAGGCGCGGGCCGCCGGCGTCGAGGTAGAGCTCGTGCACGAGGAAGGGATGTTCCACGTCTGGCCGCTGATCGATATGCCGGAATCGCGCCGCGCGCGCGAACGGATCGTGGCGTTTCTGACCGAGAACTCCTCGCCCCCTGTTGAAGGCGCCGGAGCAGGCTTCGAAGCGCCGTCCACCGAGGCTTCGGGGCAGGGCCTCCAGTCAGAGCACCCCGGTTGATCAGAACTTGCCGGTTTCCCGGAAGACTTCGAACGTCGCCCGGATGTGGTCGGCCACCGCCTTGACCGGCGCGCTGGCATCCGGCGCTACCACCATGGCGAGGTTGTAGGTGCCGATATCGGGCATGCCGTCCTTGGGGCAGAGCTCGACCATGTCGTTGCCGAGGAAAGACTTCGGCAGCGGCGCCACGGCGAGATCGGACATGATGGCGGCGCGCTGGCCGGCCGTATGCGCGCTCATATACGCGATGCGGTAGTTGCGGCCCTCGCGGCTCAGCGCTTCGAGCGCCCCTGCCCGCCAGGCGCAGCCCTCTTCCCACAGCGACACCGGCAAGGGTTCGCGCAGATGCGCGCAGCCGCCCTTGGCGCCGGCCCAGACGATCGGTTCCGTCAACAGCACCTCGGCGCCGAGCGCACTGGTCTTGTAGGAATTGGTGAGCAGCGTGATGTCGAGCGCCCGGTCATCCATGCGCCGGCGCAGATTGCTGCTCTGGTCGATGGTGACGTCGACGGCGATCGATGGATGCGACTGCGCAAAACGCTTCAGCACATGCGGCAGCACGCGCTCGCCATAATCGTCCGGCGAACCCAGCCGCACCACGCCGACAATGTCGGGAATGATGAACTTGGACACCGCCTCGCGATTGATCGACAGCATACGACGGGCATAGCCCAGCAGCATTTCCCCGTCGGTGGTCAGCGTCACCGAGCGCGCATCGCGCGCGAACACCGAGCGGCCCAGAATATCTTCCAGCTTCTTGATCTGCATGGAGACCGCCGAGGGCGTACGGAAGACGGCATTGGCCGCGGTGGTGAAGCTGCCGGTTTCGGCGATCGCCACGAAAGTGCGCAGCACGTCGAGGTCCAGCAGCGGCAGCGGATGATTGAGTGGGGCGTTCATGACGATCGACCTTCAATTTTTCTGATGCAAACTATCATTCCATTTCGTTTGATTGAACATCAGTTCGGGCGCATAGTCAACTCCATCGAAGCAGGATGCTGCCAAGGCAGCCACGAAACGATCACGACACAGACCTGCCTTCGACATGCAATGAAGCTGATACAGACCTGACGTAAGGCATTGCCGGGCACTTCCGCCCCGACACGAGGAGATCGAAATGTCTATCCTGTCATCCATCGGTCGGCTTGCGACCGAATTCAGCGCGGCCCGCGCCCGCTACCAGACCGAACGCGCCATCCGCTCCCTGCCGATCGAGCTGCAGAAGGATATTGGCTGGCCTGAAGCGGCCGACACGAAGGCCGGCATACGCGCCGGCGTCGGATCCTGGGCTGGAGCAAAGTAAACCGTGTGTATCATGCATTGAAGGCCTGCCGCGCAAACCGCCGGGCAGGTCTTCTTGTTTTACCGACCTATTTTGCCGTTTTATTTGCGTTCACATGAATTTCGGAGCCATGCTGCCGCTGCATGGCGCATATGAACAAGCCGCATAGCGGCTGGGTTTTGAGCTAACGCTTTGTAAGCTAACGAAAAATCCGGGAGTGCCTACAAAGGCTCCCGCCTTGCGTGTCGCTTTTCATATGAAGTGCTTCGCTTTTGCGATTTAGTTTTTACTTACACAAGCCTATATCCACGCCAGCAAACGAGCTGCCCCACTCCATCAAGCGAAGGCGACCCGTCTGAGCAACCGATTGGAGATGAACATGAAGCTTTTTGCCCGCCTTTTCCCTCGCCGCGAAATGAACCTGACCACGGCCCTCGAGCGCCAGCGCCTTGCCAACACCATGCCCGGCCAGACCGGCGCCATGGCTGCCGCACGCCTCGGTTTCGTCGCCTGAACCGATCCCGCAGGCAGCGCTCCTTCGCGCTGCCTGAATAGATGACGCCGCCCGGTTCCGCCGAGGCGGCGTTTGTTTGCACACCCCTGACGGCGCTTCCATCATGGACGGCGCCGCGGCTGCGCGGCATCGCAACACGATTGCCCATTTGCGACCCATGTCGCAAATTAAATCTTGCTAAAGCTCCTTAGCCGATTGACAAGGATGGTTTTTCCTGTTGTCGCTATGCTATTCGCGACATTCTGTTCGCGCCATGGCTGCGTGAGGTTCCCGTGAACGCCGTTAAGCATCCGATCAAGCGATCGTTTGTATTTTTTCTCATTCCCGACTTCACCATGATCGCGTTTGCGACGGCGCTCGACCCGCTGCGCTCGGCCAATCGCATGCTCGGCTACGAGGCCTATCGATGGCGCCTCGCCAGCATCGACGGCAAGCCGGTGCGCGCTTCGAACGGTGTCGAATGCGCGGTCAACACCTCGCTGGAGGAGGAGCGCAGGAAAATGGGAGGGCCGGATCGCCCCAACATGGCCATCGTCTGTAGCGGCACCAATGTCGAGCGCTATCAGAACAAGTCCGCTTTCGCCTGGCTGCGCGAGGAATACAATCGTGGCGTCTCCGTCGGCGGCCTGTGCACCGGAGCGCATGTTCTGGCCGCTGCCGGCCTGTTGTCCAACAAGCGCTGCGCCATCCATTGGGAGAACCTGCCGGGCTTCTCCGAGGCATTCCCGAAGGCCAATGTCTTTGCCGACCTGTTCGAGATCGACCAGAACATCTACACCTGCGCCGGCGGCACCGCCGCGCTCGACATGATGCTGAAGCTGATCGGCGACGATTTCGACGAGAATCTCGTCAACCGCGTCTGCGAACAGGTGCTGACCGACCGTGTGCGCAGCCCCACCGACCGCCAGCGCCTGCCGCTGCGCGCCCGGCTCGGCGTACAGAACTCGAAAGTGCTGACCATCATCGAACTGATGGAAGGCAATCTGTCGGAGCCGCTGTCGCTGATCGAGATCGCCGACCATGTCGACCTGTCGCGTCGCCAGATCGAGCGGCTGTTCCGCACCGAGATGGGACGCTCGCCGGCCCGCTATTATCTCGAAATCCGCCTCGACCGTGCAAGGCATCTCTTGATCCAGTCCTCGATGCCGGTGGTCGAGGTGGCGGTCGCCTGCGGCTTCGTTTCGGCCTCGCATTTCTCGAAATGCTACCGCGAGCTCTACGCCCGCTCGCCGCAGCAGGAACGCGTCGACCGCAAGCAGCTGCTGGCGGCATAGAGGCGCGCCTCAGAGCGCCTCTGCCGACCGCATCGCCTCGACACGTATGTCCTCGGTCAGCCGCGCCTTCAACACGGAGAATTCCGGACTGGTCTTCAGCGTGTAGTGGCGCGGGTGCGGCAGGTCGATGGCGACGTCCGACTTGATCCGGCCGGGCCTGGCCGTCATCACCACCACGCGCGATGCCATGAAGATCGCCTCCTCGATGTCGTGAGTGACGAACAGCACCGTCTTCTTGCGCCGTTCCCAGATGCCGAGCAGCAGTTCCTGCATCAGCCCGCGCGTCTGGTTGTCGAGCGCGCCGAACGGCTCGTCCAGCAAAAGGATCGCGGGGTCGTTGGCCAGCGCCCTGGCGATCGCCGTGCGCTGCTGCATGCCGCCGGAAAGTTGCTTCGGCCAGTGGTTCTCGAAGCCCTTCAGCCCGACGAGGTCGATATAGGAGGCGACGATTTCGCCCCTCTCCCGCTCGGCCATGCCGCGTTCGCGCAGGCCGAAGGCGATGTTTTCGGCGACCGTCAGCCATGGGAACAGCGTATAGGACTGGAAGACCATGCCGCGATCCGGCCCCGGCCGGGTCACCGCTTTGCCGTCGAGCAGCACGCGCCCTTCGCTCGGCGCCTCCAGCCCGGCGACGATGCGCAAGAGCGTCGACTTCCCGCATCCCGAAGGTCCCAGGATGGTGATGAAATCATTGGCCGCGACCGCCAGGTCGACAGGCATCAGCGCCTGGACCGGTGAGCCGCCGCGCACGCCGGCGAACGTGCGCGAGACGCCCTCGATGAGAAGCTTGCTCATGCCAGGCTCCATGGGAAGAGCCAGCGATTAAGCGCCTTGAAGGCAAGATCGGACAACAGCCCGATCAGCCCGATGACGATGATGCCGAAGATGATCTGGCCGGTTGCCAGTCGCGACTGGCTGTTGATGATCATGTAGCCGATGCCCGACGACGAGCCGATCAGTTC
This sequence comes from Mesorhizobium sp. B2-5-3, assembly GCF_006441005.1. Taxonomy (NCBI): domain Bacteria; kingdom Pseudomonadati; phylum Pseudomonadota; class Alphaproteobacteria; order Hyphomicrobiales; family Phyllobacteriaceae; genus Mesorhizobium; species Mesorhizobium sp. B2-5-3. Next base: position 298,819 of record NZ_VFUS01000004.1, on the reverse strand, counting down.
AGCGACGATGACATAGGTCCAAGCCCAGCCGAGCACCAGCCGCAGCGTCTCGGCGATCTCGGGCGCATTGGCGGGCATGATTACACGCTTGACGATGCCGTTGTCGGTGGAGCCGAGCGTGTAGGCCGCCTCGACGAGATCGCGGCGCGTGGAGCCGACCTTTACCGCGATGATCAGGATGATCTGGAACACGGAGCCGACGAAGATGACCAGCAGCTTCTCCAGTTCGCCTATGCCGGCCCAAAGGATAAGCAGCGGAATGAAGGCCGAGGCCGGCAGGTAGCGGGCGAAGGAGACGAACGGCTCCAGGAACGCCTCGACAGGTTTCCACGCGCCCATCGCTATGCCCAGCGGCACGGCGACGGCCGATGCCAGCACGAAGCCGCCGAAGACGCGCCAGATGGTGATCAGTATGTCGAGCCAGAACCGGTCCTCGACCAGCAGCCGCCAGCCATCCCGCAGCATCGACAGCGGATCGGCGAGAAAGATGCGGTTGACGTGGCCGCCAAGCGTGATCCACGCCCAGAAAACGACGAACAGCACGAAGAAGGAAATGCCGAGCACGGTTCGCGTGCCCGGCGAGATCGGATGCAGGGGGCGCGGCATTTACAACGGTCCTTGTGGAAGCGAAACGGCGGCGCGGGGCGCCGCCGCAAGACAGCGGCCGCTCAGTTCGCCACGGCGCTGGTATCGGCCAGCGTGGAGACGTCAGGCGCTTCCTTGATCAGCCCCATCTGCAGCAGAAGCTCGCCGGCGGTCTTGGAGAAATCCTGGAACTCCTTGGTGAAGAACTGCTTGTTCTCCGCCCGGTCGGCCCATTTCAGGTACTTCGCCGAATCCTCGAACTCCTTGGCCGACTGTTTCACGTCCGCGCCCATGATGCCGTAGGATTTCTGCGGGTCCTTCTTGATCAGGTCGAGCGCGTCGAAATAGCTGTCGGCAAGCGCCTTGGCGGCGTCCGGATTGGCTTTGAGGAATTCGGGCGTGCAGCCGACCGTGTCGAGCACCATCGGGTAGTCGAGCGTGGTCGCCAATATGTGGCCCTGGTCGGCCTTGTCGCGCACCGCCGAGATGAACGGCTCATAGGTGACGGCCGCGTCGTTCTGGCCGGCAAGGAAGGCCTGCGCCGCCGCGTCCGGCTCGAGATTGACGACCGTGACATCCTTTGTCGACATGCCGTTCTTGTTCAGCACCCAGGCCAGCAGGAAATAGGGCGAGGTGCCCGGCGCCGAGGACGCGACAGTCTTGCCCTTGAGGTCGGCGACGGTCTTGATGTCGTTGCGCACCACGATGCCGTCGGCGCCATAGGATTTGTCGAGCTGGAAGATCTGCTTGGTGGTCACGCCGCTGGCGTTCCACACCTGCCATGTCTCGACCGTGGTGGCGGCGCATTGCAGGTCGCCGCTGGCGATGGCGAGCGGCCGGCTGGCCTGCGGCACTTTCTTCAAGGTCACGTCGAGGCCGTGCTTCTCGAAGAGTCCCGCCTGTTTGGCGAGCGTCAGCGGCGCGAAGCCGGTCCAGCCGCTGATCCCGATAGTGACCGATGTGGCGGCCGTCGCCGGCGCGGACAAGCCGGCGGCAAGCGCCAGCGTAAGGATAATGGTCCTGTTCATGTCAGTTCCCCTTTGTTTTCTCTGGGGGAATGTTCACGGACGCCGCCCGGCTGTCAATGAACAGGGCCGTGTTTGCCCACATCGTCGGCGACGAAGGTTCGCCTTGCCGCCACAAAACGGCAAGGCCGAGGACCTTGTCGTCAATACTGGTCGCAGTAGCACTCCGCGGACGAGATTCGGTCGTTCCAGTCGCTACCGCCGAAATCGCGGACCCTGCGCCTGATCTCGATCGATCGGCCTCCCCTGCGCGAATCCTCATAGGCAACGAGAGTGCAGCCTCGGCGAACGATCACCGACGACACGCGGTCGTTCCAGAACTCGCGGCCGCGAAAATTGACCGAATCGTCGGCCCCGAGCGCGATCGACCGTCCGCGAAAATTGCCATTTTCGAACATGATGCAGGCGGCCTGATCGTCGTATTGGGCGCTGGCGCCGTCGGCGTAAAGCATGGACGCGACCGCAGTCAGGATGGCTAGACGTCTCATCTGGTGTTTCCTCGGTTTGACCGCGTCACCCCGCCCGCCGGATGGCGCGGCAAGGCCAGTTTGCCACTGCTTCTGCCGGACTGGCAAGCCTGGAACAGTTCGGCATTTCACGGAAACGCCGAACCGCTTTAACTATTTTTTTCAATCAATTCCAAAGGGAAAGCGTTACGCGCGTACCGGGAAAGCGCTATGCGCTTTTTCTGGAATTTCTCAGCGGCTATCGAGCATCCAATTGCGGTTGCGCCACATCTTTTCGCCGACCAGGCAATCGCTGGCCTGTTCGGCCTGCGCCAGCACCACCGGCGGACGGTCGGCCTGGTCAACCGGCCGCGGCGAGGCCGGGCCGGCGAGCTCAAGCACAAGCTTGCGGCGGATAGCTTCGGGAAACTGCGTCCAGTCGTTGACCGGAACCATGAAGGCTCCGGGACCGCCAATGACGCAGTCGCTGTAATAGCGGTCGAGATCGTTGACATCGTAGGCGCTGGTGAAGCCGCCGCGGGTCATCAGCGGCAAGCCGTTTATGACGATGCCTTGCTTGACCACCTCGTCGCGGATGATATCGACCGGCGCGCCCTGGTTGTTGGGGCCGTCGCCGGAAATATCGATGACCCGCTTCGTCCCTTGAAAGCCACTTTCGGCGAAAAGGTCCGCGCCGAATTCCAGCGCGCCGGAGATAGACGTGCGCCGCGCGCTGTTGGGAGGCTGGGCGGACAGCCGCGCCACCACCTGCTCGGCGTCGGCGCGAGTGGAGATCACCGTCCACGGCACGATGACGTGCTGCGAGTTGGTGCCAGCCCATTCGACATAAGTAACGGCGATCCTGCCATAAGCGCCGGCGGCGATGGCTTGCAGCACATGATCGTGCGTCAATGCAGCCGCGTAGCCGCGACGCTGGATCTCGAGCTCGTCCGCCGACATGGACAGCGAGACGTCGACCGCCAGCACCAGTTCGACGTCGACGGGTTCGTCCGCGAGCGACACCGGGGCCAGCCACAGCATCAGCGCCAGGGCGGCGGCGCCTGAAAGCAGATGTCTTGCGCGAGCAAAAGCAGACATGCCGCAGGGTAAGCCAGAATCGCCAGCCGAAAAAGAGAAAAGCCCGACCTTGGCCGCCGGGCTTATCCAAAAATTTGCTCACGAGCCCTGCTGGGAGGTTGCCTAGCTTCTCGGCTTCAGATTCTCCGGATCGTAGAGCGGCTTGTAGCCGACACCAGCGACTTCGACCGGATAGGTCTCGCCGAAATACTCCACCTTCAGCTTGCGGCCCTCTTGGGCATAGGCCCATGGCAGATAGGCGAGCGCGATGTTCTTGCCGATGGTCGGGCCGTAAGCGACCGACGTGGTGAAGGAACGGCGGCCGAGTTCGTCGACCAGCGTCTCTCCGGTCTCGGGGTCCAGCACCGGCATCGTGCCCACCGGATAACGCGCCACGCCCTTGGAATCGGTGTTTTCGGTCATCACCAGCGTGCACAGCATCGCCGGCTGGTGCTCGCGGGCGCGGTATTCCAGGTGCTTGGCCTTGCCGCAGAAGTCGTTCTCCTTCACTTTCGGGCGGGCAAGATCGGCCTCGAGCAAGTTGTACTCGGTGAGCAGATCGGCATTCTGCAAACGCAGGCTCTTTTCCATGCGCCGCGTATTGGCATAGGTCTCGACGCCGAACGGCATGACGCCGGTCGAGCGCAGCGCGTCCCAGACGGCCAGGCCGTCCTCGTAGCGCATGTGCAGTTCCCATCCCTGTTCGCCGACATAGGAGATGCGGAAGGCGGTGACGTCCTTGCCGGCGATCCGGATCGGCTTGATCGCGGCGAACGGGAAATTCTCCAGCGCAAGGCCCTCGGGATTCTCGACGACCTTTTGCAGGGTTGCTCGCGCGTTCGGGCCCCAGATGCCGATGGTGACGTATTTTTCCGTCACATCGGTGATGGTGACATCGAAACCTTTATCCTGCGCGGTGCGGCGCATGTACTGGAAGTCGCGCGGGCCGGCGTCCGCGCCATCGATCAAACGGCAGCGGTCGGCCATGCGGATGACCGTGAAGTCGGCGCGCACCATGCCTTCCTCGTCGAGGAAGTGGGTGTAGATGCCCTTGCCGATATTGTTGTCGCCGCCGATCTTGGCCGCGCACAGCCACTCCAGCAGCGCGACGTGGTCAGGTCCCTCGATGTCATACATCGAGAAGTGCGACAGGTTGACGATGCCGCAGTCTTCGCTCATCGCCAGATGCTCGGCATTGGACACGCGCCAGAAATGGCGATTGTCCCATTCGTTCTCGCGCACCGGCACCCGGTTGGCGTATTTCTCCAGAAGATGCTCGTTGGCGGCATAGCCGTGCGCGCGCTCCCAGCCGCCCAGCTCCATGAAATAGCCACCGAGTTCCTTCTCGCGCTCCCAGAAGGGCGAGCGCCTTATGTTGCGGCCCTTGGAGAAGGGCTCGCGCGGATGCACGGCGGGATTGTAGACCTTCATCGCCGTCTCGGTGCAGCGATCCCAGATGAACTGCTCCTTGGTCTGGTGCGGATAGAAGCGCGCATAGTCGATCGCGTGATGGTCGATCGAGGTGCGGCCGTCCGTCATCCAGTCGGCGATGAGCTTGCCCATGCCGGGGCCGTCCTTGACCCAGATGGCGACGGCATACCACAGCCCCCTCACCTTCTGGCTCTCGCCCATCGACGGACCGCCATCCGCCGTCACCTGCAGCAGGCCGTTGAAGGAATGGCTTTCGTTGTAACCGAGCTCGCCCAGGATCGGCGTCAGTTCCATGGCGCGCTCCAGCGGCGCCAGGATCTGCTCCATGTCGAGGTCGCGCTGCGAAGGCGAAAGCCGGGCCTGGTCCTTCTCGAGCAGGTCGCGCGGATGGCAAAGGCGTGGATTGGTCTCTTCGTAGTAACCCCACTCGATCTGCCCGCCCTCGGCGGTCTTGGGATCACCGGTGTCGCGCATATAGGCGGAATTGCCCTGGTCGCGCAGCAGCGGCCAGCCGATCTCCTTGCCCGTGCCGGCGAACTCGTTGTAGGGCCCGAAGAAGGTGAGCGGATGGTCGATCGGCATGACGGGCAGGTCCTCGCCCACCATCTCGGCGATCAGCCGGCCCCAGATGCCGGCGCAGACGATGACGTAGTCGGCCTCGATAGTGCCGCGGTCGGTCACCACGGCGCTGATGCGGCCGTCCTTGACGACGAGCGACCGGGCCGGCGTGTTGGCGAAGGATTTGAGCTTGCCCGAGGCTTCCGCCTGGTCGACGAGCTTGCCGGCGACCGTCTGCGAGCGCGGGATGACCAGGCCGGCGTCGGGATCCCACAGGCCGCCCTGCACCATTGCCTCTTCGATGAGCGGGAATTTCTCCTTGATCTCGGCCGGTTCGATCAGCCGGGCGCGCGTGCCAAAAGCCTTGGCCGAGGCGATCTTGCGCTTGATTTCGTCCATGCGGCTGTCATCGCCGACGCGCGCGACTTCGAGGCCGCCGATGCGTGCGTAGTGGCCCATCTTCTCGTAGAAATCGATGGAGTAGAGTGTCGTCCAGCAGGACAGGAAATCGTGGCTGGTGGTGTAGCAGAAGTCGGAAGCGTGCGCCGTCGAGCCGATGTCGGTCGGGATGCCTGATTTGTCGATACCGACAATGTCGTCCCAGCCGCGTTCGATCAGGTGATGGGCGATTGACGCGCCGACAATGCCACCCAGGCCGATGATGACGACCTTCGCCTTGTTCGGAAACTCTGCCATTGCCCGCGACTCCAGGTGCTGTTGCGGGCGGCGTCGGCGCCCGTCTGATCGGCGCACAATATGCAGACGACGATGAGCGCGCTACCGCCTGTTTGCGACACGCCGCGAATGCGTCGCGACCCAGTTTGGATCAGGGAAAATCTCTGCGGTCAGGCGAAGGCCCAGATGTCCTCGGCCTGGAAACCGACCTGATAACCGGCGGTCTTGAGCTTGACCACGACCTGGCCGATCTCCGGAGCGGGCAGTGCGCCGACCTCGACCTTGATCATGCCCGGACGGTAGCGTTGGAGATCGAGTTGCTCGAAGACCATCCAGTCTGCGCCCTCGCAATCGACGAGGAAGGCGTCGATATGGCTGATGCCGTTGCGGTCGAGCAATGTCTGCAAGGTCTCGGACGGCACTTCGATGTCCCTGAGATAGGGCGCGAATTTGTTGAAATTCACGTCATCCTCGCCCCAGGCATTCTTGCCCGACATCAGGTTGGTGTCGGTAACCGAGGAGCAGCCGATGAACTCGATCGGCAGCGTGCCGGCCTCAAGCGCGGCGGCATCGAAGGTGTGGACGGTGATCGTCCCCCTTATTTTCGTGACGGCAACCGGCTCGATGATGAAGCGGCTGGTATCGGGATAATTGGCGCGCAGGCGCTTCTGGTTATAGGGGATCGGCTCGACCAGCAGGGCACGGGCGCCCGGTATGCGATGCAGCCACGGCGTGACGTCGTCGAACAGGGCGCCGTCGCAGGCACCGACATTGACCATCTGGAAAGGCCGCCTTGTCCCGCCGAAGCGCGCTTTCAGTGCCGCCCCGGCCAGGAATTTCGTGCCGCGCAGCGACGGACCGCGGTCGAGCAAACCAGCCGGAAGGCCAAGCGACAGCGCGATGCGCGTCAGGCTGGATAGCGAACTCATGGCGTGTCTCCGGGAATGGCATGCAAGGCGGCGCGGTGCTGGCCGCGGGCGATCGTCGCCCACAGCGCCATGAAAGGGGCGGCCAGCAGCAGGAATGGCGGGACCAGATGCGGGAAATAGATGCGCGTGTCGTGGATCGGGAAGACGGTGAATTTAGCCAGCGCGCCGAGCACGAGCGCCGCGAACAGAATGCCGGCGCGTCGGTTGATCCGGAAGCCGGCACGGCCGACCGCGTACCAGCCGGCCAGCGCCAGCACCGAGACGCCGACCCAGCTGTTCAGGTTGACGGCGCGCAGCAGCGATGCGGCAAATGCCTTGAGATAGGCAACGACGGAGAACGGCGGCTCGAACCCGTCCATATTGTAGTGCTGCTCGACGCTGGAGAACCACAGATGCGGCCACCAGCCAGGATGATGCGCCCAGTGCGAGATGGCGAAATAGGCGACGAAGGACGCCGCAAAACCGACCAGCGCACCCCATGCCTGCTGCCGGAAGGCGATGAGCAGAACGGCGAAAACGGCAAGAAAGACAATATTGTCCGGCCGCACCATGAAGGCGAGGAAGAGCAGGATCGCCGTCGCCGCCTCGCGGCCCCTGACATAGGCGTAAAGCCCGCCGAGCAGCAGCGCCGAAGTCAGCAGATCCGGCGTCGAGGCGCGCGCCGCATCGCCGAAATCGGCCATGATCAACACCGCGCCGATCACCGGCGCCAGCGCCAAGGCCTTTTCCGAGCGCAGCCAGAGCAGCGTGATCGCGCCGAACAGCAGCACCGAGGCTACCTGCACCAGCCGCATCGCCTCGACCGGCGACATCGCCGCGCTCAGCGTCGACAGGATCTCGGCGTAGAGGAACTTGATCCGGTACATGCCGAGCAGCGAATGGAAGTCGGCGGCATTCTCCGCCATGTGGCTGCGGAAGCCGCCGCCATCATCGGTCAGCGTCTTGTAGTCACCTGCCGAGACCCCGGCCTTGACGGTGTTGTAGGCATAATCATGCAGCGCCTGCGCATCGGGGTATGTGCCTTCCTCTGATATGGCGAGATAGGGAAGCATGTCCCAATTAGAATCGGGCATCAACCAGGCCGTCAGCGCCGTCAAAAGGATGTAGAGCGCGAAAGCCGCCGCGCCGATGGGTGCCGCCAGCCGCGCATAGGTCCCCTCACCCCCCGCCAGGCCGGCCGCTGTGAGCCGGTCGAGCGGGTTTTGCGGAGTGGGCGACTTGGTCAGCATCGTCGTGGGGCTCAACGAACCTGGCTTTTGACGAAATCCTTCACGATTCCCACAATGCCGCGCGACAAAAGGCTGTCGAAAGCATCGACAAACCGGTCGACATGCTCGCGCTGGCAGATCAGCGGCGGCTCGAGCCGGATGACGTTGCGGTTGTACTCGGTGAAGGCGACGAGCACGTCATAGTCACGCAGCAGCAGCGCGCCGACGAAGCCCGACAGCGAGCCCTTCAGCTTGTCGTCAAGCACGCTGACCACCGGCCGCAACACGGTCGGCAATGTCTGCGAGAAATCATGGAACTCGAGCCCGATCATGAGCCCCTTGCCGCGGACGTCCTTGATGATCTTGGGGTATTTGTCCTTCAGTGCCTGGAGGCGCTGCAAAAGGTACTCGCCGGTAGCGGCGGCATTGTCGATCAGGCCCTCGTCATAGAGAACGTTGAGCGCTTCGATCGAGGTGACGCAGGCCTCGCCCATGCCGCCGAAAGTCGCCATGGCATGGATCATCGCCGTCTTCGGCGTGCCGTAGGCCTTCATATAGATCTCGCGCCTGGCGACCATCGCGCCGACCGCCGCCTTTCCGCCGCCGAGCGACTTGGCGAGCGCCGTCACGTCGGGAACGACGCCATAATGTTCGAAAGCATAGAAGCGGCCGGAGCGGCCATAGCCGCACTGCACTTCGTCGGCCACCCACAGCACACCGTATTGATCGCACAATGCGCGCAGCTTCTGCCAATATTCCGCGGGCGCCTGGATGATGCCGCCGCCGCCCTGGATGGTTTCCAGCACGATGACGCCGATCTCGGGATCGGCGCGGAATGCGCGCTCGACCGCTTCGATGTCGGCGAACGGAATCCGGACCGCATTGTCCGCCACCTTGAAATCGGCGCGGTAGAGCTGGCCGTCGGTGATCGCCAGCACACCCTTGGTCTTGCCGTGGAAGGAATTCTCGGCATAGACGATTTTCGGCCGCTTCGGGCCGGCGGCACGCTCGGCGAGTTTTACCGCCGCTTCCATCGCTTCCGAGCCGGACGAGCCCAGAAACACCATGTCGAGATCGCCGGGCGAACATTTGGCGATGTTGTGGGCCAACGCGGCCGCATATTGCGACATGAAGGCGATGGCGATCTCCTGGCGCTTCTCCTCCTGGAATTTCTTGCGCGCTTCGAGGATGCGCGGATGGTTGTGGCCGAAGGCCAGCGAACCGAAGCCGCCGAAGAAATCCAGGATCTTGCGGCCGTTCTGGTCGATGTAGAACATGCCCTCGGCGCGCTCGATCTTGATCTTGTGGAAGCCGAGCAGCTTCATGAAATGCAGCTGGCCCGGGTTGAGATGCGCCTTGAACAGGTCGGTCATCGCAGCGACGTCCATCGCCTTGGCCTGCTCGACGCTGATCAGGTCAGGCTTGGCGATGGTGGCTGGCGACAGCGCCGGCGCGCTGACCATGGTGCGCGCGCTCGCCTGATCGGGCTTGGCCATGACGGTCATTTTCAATCTCCTGTCCGCGCGCAGGATCGGGGATCGTGCGCAGATGAAACTGTTGGCGGGCTGCTATTCGGCGGGCACATGTTTGGCGGCGACGGCGTGGCCGGCCTTCCTGGCGCGGTATTCGCTGTAGGCGGCGATCAGCATGTCCTCGTCGCGATGTTGCGGCACCCAGCCGAGCTGGCGTCCCGCTTTAGAGACGTCGAGCACGCACTCCTCGTCGGCGATCAGATATTGCTCCGGATCCATGATCGGCAGGTTCATGAGGTCGAGCAGATCGAGCGTGCGCTTCACCGCCCAGCCCGGCGTCGGAATCAGGATCGATTTCGAACCGGCATGCCTGATCAGGTCGCCGAGCAATTTCCTGACCGGCGGCGGGTTGAGCGAACCCAGATTATAGACCTCGTTCGGTACGCCGGCTTTCCAGGCCGCGCGGGCAGCTTCCGCACAATCGAAAACAGAAATGAACTGGTATGGATTCCGGCCCGAGCCGATCATCGGCACCGGAAGGTTCCAGTCGATCAGCTTGAACAGTTTTTCAAGGATGCCGAGCCGGCCGGGACCGATGATCAGGCGCGGACGAAACAGCGAGATCGACATGCCGCGCTTGCGCCATTCGGCGGCCAGTTCCTCGGTCATCTGCTTCGACCAGCCATATTCGCCGAGCGGCGCGACCGGATGTTCCTCGGTCATCGGGAAGGTGACCGTATGGCCGTAGATCATGTCGGTCGTGTAATGCACGAGCCGGGGCGCGCCGGCCTTGTCCATCGCCTGCATGATATGCTCGGTGCCATGGAAATTGACCGGAAAGAAGAAATCGTGCCGCTTGGCGCGCACCTGGATCGGCGACAGCATCTTTGCCGACAGATTGTAGATCATGTCGTCGGCCTTCAGCCCAACCGCCGCCACCGATGCGGGATCGGTCACGTCGCAATGGATGAAGCCGACGTTGCGATAATGCGCCAGGTCGCTCTTGACGATGTCGGCGACGACAACCTCCTCGCCATCCGCCACGAGCTTCGGGGCAAGGTGGCGACCGACAAAGCCGTCGCCGCCGAAAATCACATGTCTCATCGAACGATCTCGCTGGTGCCGATCTTGTCGGAGGTGATGGAAACGGTCTGCTCGTCATGCCCGTGGTCACCCAGGTCTCGGCCGCTTTGGGCGATTAGCACTGTGCCCACGCAGATGCAGCCGATACCTGCGATGCGCCAGCCATTGAGGTCCTCGCGAAAGACGAAATAGGCGAAGACCGCGACGGCGACATAGGCGAGGCTAAGGAACGGATAGGCAAAGGAAAGCTCGACCTTGGACAGCACGTAGAGATGCGAGGCCATGGAAATGACGAAGGTGCACAGGCCGAGGAACACCCAGGGGCTGAAGACGATCTGCAACAGCCTGATAAGCGGGTTGGCGCCTTCGAACGAGATCGGCCCAAGCGACATCATGCCTTGCTTCAGCATCAGCTGCGCGGCCGCATTCGTCATGACCGTAAAGAGAATGAAGACGATATATTTCATGTCAGCTCACCCACCCGTGACGCCTTCTATTACAAACCCGAAAAGATTTCGTGAACTCACAAGGACGTTTTGAGTAAATCTTCTCGTTAACCGATCGCTAACCACGATCCATTTCAATTTTATCTATTCCGCGGCCTCGGCACCCCGTCTTCGCAGGTCGATGTTTTTGGCTGTGCGCGCCCAGAAGCCGGACATGAAGGCCGGGTCGCGCTGCGCCTCCAGCCGTGACCACTCCGGAAAGGACGCGGCGAAGGTCGCGGCGCTCATACGCGCATCCTTGTAGGGGTTGACTGCCCCGCCGGCTCCGATGGCGATGCGGTCGAGTTCGTCCAGCAACGCCAGGGTCGCGGCTCCCCTGTTGGGGAAATCCAGCGTCAGCGTGTAGCCAGGTCGCGGGAAGGAGAGCAGCGCCGGGGATCGGACGCCGCCGAAGCGTTTCAGAACAGTGAGGAACGAGCTCTGCCCGGCCCGCCTGGCAGCCGCGAGCAGCATCGGCACCGCTTCACGCGCGGCTTCTTCCGGCACAACGCTCTGGTGCTGGAACAGCCCGTTCGGACCGTAAAGCCGGTTCCAATCGCGCACGCCGTCCAGCGGGAAGAAGAAGCCCTGGTAACCGACCTGGCGCGGCGCGGCAGAGCGGCCCTTCCTCCATCGGTAGGCCGCATTGAAGGCGCTCAGGAACGGTCGGCTGAGCACATTGAACGGCGGCTGGAACGGCACCGCGAAATTGCCGCCGGCGCGCGCGGCGGTATGCGAGCCATGCTCGGCGTGATTGCCCGTGAACAGCAGGCCGCGCCCGCTGCGCCTGCCGCCGGCGAGCTGATCGATCCAGGCGACCGCATATTCATTGGCCTGGTCCGCCGCCTCGGCCAGCTCGAAAAATTCGCCCAGGTCGCGAAACGGCGTCACCTTCTCGATGATGTCGAGGGAATGCACCCGCATCAACCGGATCGAGGCCGACAGGATCAGGCCTGTCAGCCCCATGCCGCCGATCGTCGCCCGGAACAACCGCGGATTGTCTGTCGCGGAGCAGCGGTAGGTCCTTCCATCGGACCGCAGCAGCGTGAAACTTTCGACATGGCAGCCGAACGTGCCGCGCCGGTGATGATTCTTGCCGTGGACGTCGTTGGCAATGGCGCCGCCGAGCGTGACGAACTGCGTGCCCGGAACGACTGCCGGGAAGAAGCCGTAGGGCGCGGCGTGGGCAATGATGTCGGACAGAAGCACGCCCGTATCCGCTTCGAGAAGGCCGGTCTCGGCATTGAAGGCGCGGATGCGGTTCAGCGGCCGCATGTCGACGACGGCACCGGCCTCGTTCTGGCAGGAATCGCCGTAGGATCTGCCATTGCCATAGGCAAGCAGCGAGGCGTGCCTGGCCTGACCGCCCTTCAGCAGCACGATAGCGTCATCGATGCCGATGGCGCGCGGTGCGGGCGGCGTCGCGCGCCCGAAGCTGTCGAAGCGCTCGCCGGCCATGTCTACCAGCCCCCGATCACCAGCAGCACGGCGCCGATCAGCACCACGATCTGGCTGCGCCAGTCGCGGATGATGAACACGACCGGATCGTCATGCATCTCATCGCGACGCGCCAGGATCCAGACCCGCATGGTGAGATAAAGCACGATCGGCGGCAGCGGCCAGATCAGCCAGGGATGCGGGTAGAGCTCACGCACTGCAACACTATCCATGTAGAGCGCCAGCACCAGTGCCGAGGAGAAGGCCGAAGCCATGCCGGCCTGAGCGACGATCTCCTGGTCCTCGGTGCGATATCCGCGCCCGGCAATGCGCTCGCCGGGTGGAATGGCCGTGGTGCGCAATTCGACGAAGCGCTTCACCAGCGCCAGCGACAGGAAGAAGAAGATCGAGAAGGCGAGCAGCCAGAACGAGACCTCGACGCCGGTCGCGGCCGCGCCCGCCAGAACGCGGATCGTGTAGAGGCCGGCCAGCGTCAGCACGTCGACCAGCAGCATGCGCTTGAATGACAGCGAATAAGCCGTGGTGACAGCCATGTAGCCGCCGAGCACGGCGAGGAATTCGGGCGACAGAAACAGCCCTGTGCCGATGCCGATCGCCAGCAGCACCGCGATCGCGCCGATCCCGAACGGGATAGAGAGCGCGCCGCTGGCGAATGGCCTGTTACGCTTGGTGGCATGCTTGCGGTCAAGCGCCAGGTCGAAGAAGTCGTTGAGGATATAGATGGCCGACGCCACCGCGCTGAACGAGATGAACGCCAGCACGCACTCCCAGATCATGCCGGCGTTGAAATATTCGTGCGACAGCACCATCGGCACCGCGATCAGCGAATTCTTCAGCCACTGATGCACGCGCAGCATTTTGACGATGGTACGCAGTGTCGGTTTCGGCGCCGACATGGTTTCGGCGCCATGCGCCGCCTGCCAGCGCGCGGCGTGGCGGTCCGGCGCCACCACGATCGCGCTGCGTGCCGCATCGAAAACCTTGAGATCATGGCGGCTGTTGCCGGCATAATCGAAGCCGCCATCGCCATAGGCCGCAATAAGCGAGGCACGCTTCTTGCCGGAAGTCAGATTGTCGACCCCGTCCGTCGCCAGCACCCGGTCGAAGACACCGAGGTGGCGAGCGATGGCGTCGGCGAATTTGCGCGGCGTGCCTGTCGCCAGCACGATCTTGCGGCCTTCGGCATGCTCGGCCCGGATGCGGTCGAGCAATGGCGCGCGGTAAGGCAGCGACGCGGGATCGATATCGACGCGCTGGGCGATGGCTTGCTTCAGCCGGGCCGGCCCGGCGGCGGCCCAGAAAGGCACGAGGAAAATGTAGAGCGGGTTCTTCTTGAGAAGGATGAACAGTCCTTCCCATAGCAGGTCGGTCGCGATCAGCGTGCCGTCGAGATCGACCGCAAGCGGTATTGCGTTTCCGTCCGACCGCGCGTCCATGTCGTCCTGCCCTGCCTCAAACCCGCCGCGCCGTTTGTCGACGTCTTCGCAAGACGTATAGCGGGGAGACGGCGTAACGAACGTTAAAACGCCGGGTTGTGGGCGGCTGTCACGGCGGTATTTCCCGTGTCATTGTTAAACAACCGCTACCGGAAACAATAAAAGGCCGGGCAAATGTCCGGCCTCTCGAGAGATGTGGGCAAAAATTACTTGATGCGGGCGATGCCGCCCGATATCTCGACCGTTTCCGAGCCGGTCAGGGCTTCGAGATCGCCATTGGGCAAGGTGACGAAGCAGCCATTCGGGCAGAATTCCACGGTTTCACCGGCGGCCAACGCCAGGTCGGTCTTGCTGCCGCCTTCCGTCACGATCAGCGTGCGGGTCTCGGCGTCCTTGTTGACCGCGCTGGCGGAATGGGCCGACCCGCTCACGGCGAGCAAGGCGACGGCAGCGACGAGAGACTTCCACATGTGCAATATCGGTGTTCCCACCGCCTCTGTTGCATTTCGCAAGGCATTCTCGCCTTTGCATGGGAGCTTATATGAGATGGAAGCTGAACCGCAACTGAATGCCGCATTCATGCCGCAATTGGTTTGATGGCCTGAACCTTACGACCGCCGATCTAATCCGGATCAGGCTTCTTCGCCTTGCGTCCTGATTTGGAGAGACGTTTGGCCTCGGCCGCGGCCTCCGCCTTTGCTCGTTCCTGCTCGGCGAAGTCGGCCTCGATCTTGTCGTCGTCGGTCGGCCAGGCCTTCGCATGCTTGGGCTCGATGACCGCGCGTGGCGTCGAGGGTATCTCGATATGCTGGTCGCTGAATGTTTCCAGCACGGTGAAGCGGATGTCGTTCTGCACGATGTTGCCGTTCATCACATCGGCCAGGAACACTCGGATCTCGAATTCCAGCGCGGCAGGCCCGAAATTGGAAAACAGCACGAAGGGTTCGGGGTTCTTCAGCACCAGCGGATGACCGCGGGCGATCTCGAGCAGGACGGCGTGCACCTGCTTGACGTCGCTGCCATAGGCGACGCCGACCTTGATGTCGATGCGGCCGAGCTTGTTGCGGTGCGTCCAGTTGCCGACGGCGTTGTTGATCAGGTTCGAATTGGGCAGGATCACCGACTGCCGCTGGAAGGTCTCGATCTCGGTGGCGCGCACGCTGATCTTCTTGACGGTGCCACTGATGTCGCCGGCGACGATCCAGTCGCCGACCTTGAACGGCCGCTCGGCCAGCAGGATCAGGCCCGAGACGAAGTTCGACACCACGTTCTGCAGGCCAAAGCCGATGCCGAGGGAAAGCGCGCCGGCGACCAGCGCCAGGCTGGACAGGTCGATGCCCGCCGCCGAGATGCCGATCAGTGCCGCAAGTGCCACGCCGGCATAGCCGACGGCCAGCCGGATCGAGTTGCGCACCCCCGTGTCGACCTTGCCGCGCGCCATCACCGAACCGTCGAGCCAGCCCTGGAACCAGCGCGTCAGGAAATAGCCGATGATGAAGACGACGATGCCCGACAGGATGCCGGTGACCGAAATCGTCACCGAACCGATATTAATCCCGGTCGCCAGTTTGTACGCCCAGGCCTGGATGTCGCCCAGTTGGAAGCCCCACATCAACAGGATCAGCGGCAGGAAGACCAGCACGATCATCACGTTGATGGCCACGCTGACCACAAGGCCGAGCTGGTCGAGCGCGGTGTCCTCGTAGCTGGAATTGACCGACAGCCAGCGCCCGACCGACGTATTGGCGAAGGCGCCCTCGTCGCCGATCGCCTGTGCCGACAGGAAGCCGATATAAGCGGTGACGAGCGCCGTGCCGGTGACCACCACCTGCAGCGACACGAACAGCGCAAGGCCGATATAGCCAAGCAAGGCGGCTATGATGGTGAAGAGCCCCAGAGCCAGCGCCAGGTAGCGCAGCCATGCCGGCCAAGGCCGCCAGCTGCCGTCACGGGCCTTGAACGGCCGCAGCATCGCCATCAGGATCAGGATGATGCCGACGACGATGGTGGCCACGAAACTGCGCGCGATCGTCAGCGACAGCGGCGATCCCATCTTGTCGTTGATGACGGACAGGAAGGTGTTGACGCTGATGACCACGGCCATGGCGGTGGTCAGGCGCACCAGCCAACGCGCCGGGCCGGATTCGACCGGGATCAGGCGCCAGTTCGGCAGCCGTGGCTCGAGCGCCGCATTGGCCAGCCGATTGACGCAGAACACCACCCCGATGACCGTCGCCAGCGCGTTGAGGAAAAGGCCAATGTCGCCGCGCAAAACGTTGTAATAGTTGAAAAAGAAAATCGTCGACCCAAGAAAGGCGCCGACCGCCAGCGTCGGCAGCAATGTCGACCAGAAGGCCACCGACAGGCGGCTGAGATAGGACGGGTCCTCATTGGACGGTTCGGCTTCGAACACCCGTCCAAACAACCGCCTGCCGCCGACCAGAAGCACCAGGGCCAGCCCGAGCGCCACGAAGGTTGCCGCCAGAATGGCCTGGAACTTGAACCTGAAGGCGAAGCTCAGCCAGGACGAGACCGCCTTGTAGAAATTGCCGAACTCGTCGCGGGCGTCGGAAAAGACCTGTGGGCTCAGCGCATCCGACAGCACATAGCGCTTGGTCAGGAGATTGCGGAAAAGCGCGCTGCGCATGTTGCCGATCTTGTCGATCATCCCGCTGATGCGGATCGACAGCGTCTGCGCCTGCGCGATGACCGCGTTGATCTCGGCCTTTTCGGAGACCAGCGCCTGGCGCTCGGTGCTGACGATGTCGGGTTCCGGCGGCTGGCCTGCGGCGGGTGCCGGGCCAAGCTGCTCGAGCCGGCTGTTGATCTCGCTAAGGCGGGTGCGGAAGGCCAGCGCGCTGTTCAGCGATTGCCGCGACAGTTCCTCGAGTTGCAGGCGGATATCGACGAGAGTGGCGTCGTCGTCGCCGTCCTGCTGGATCTTCTTGTCGAAATTATCGGTCTTGGTCGTCAGGTCCTGAAGGATTTTCTGCTGGTCGGCGACCAGTCCGGCAGGCGCCTGGCCAAGCCCTTGCGCCGACGCATCGAACGAAAGCGGCGCCGAAACGACAAGCGCGAACATCAAGACGAGACGAAGCAATTTGAAAAACATGATTTGTTGGCGACTCAAGGCGGCAATGGCAATTGAATTTGCCTGTCCTTGATAAAGACGGCCATATCATGGGGCAAGCCGTCGCATCCGACCGCCAGGGCTCCGAACTCGGGGCAACAAAGACCTGACGACCGCCAGTCCCGTTGTGCCGGCAGCTTTATGATAGGAATTTTTTCTTGACTGGGTGAAGGCAGCTATGGTAGATATTCAGTCATGGTGCTGAGTTGCGCCAACGACCCGCCGCACAGGCGGGTTTTTTCGTTCAATGCTCCATCAACAGCGCGCCGGCGAAGGACCCCGTCACCCGGACTCGTCGCCTGATCCGACCGCACCTGCGCTGATCTGGCGGTGGCCGGAGCGTCGGCCAGTCGAAAGGCGATGGCGCAATATTGGCTTTGCGCGTGCGGCCTGCTCTATAGTCTGCCGCATCGCCCGAAACGGACATCATATCCATGGCAGAGTACTCGGCCCTTTCGCTGCTCGCGAATGCGCTCAAGGGAAACAAGGACTGGAAGCCGGCCTGGCGCAAGCCGGACCCGAAGGCATCCTACGACGTCATCATCATCGGTGGCGGCGGGCACGGGTTGTCGACCGCCTATTATCTCGCCAAGGAACACGGCATCACCAATGTCGCGGTGCTGGAGAAAGGCTGGCTCGGCTCCGGCAATGTCGGCCGCAACACCACCGCCGTGCGCTCCAACTATCTGCTGCCCGCCAACACCCGCTTCTACGAGCATTCGATGAAGCTGTGGGAGAACCTGTCGCACGATCTCAACTACAACGTCATGTTCTCGCAGCGCGGCTGCCTGAACCTGGCGCACACGCCGGCCCAGTTCGACGACTATGCACGGCGCGGCAACGCCATGCGCCATCTCGGTGTCGACGCCGAACTGATGACGCCGGCGCAAATCAAGCGCCTGATCCCCGCGCTCGATATTTCCAGTGATGCACGCTTCCCCGTGGTCGGCGGCCTGATGCAGCGGCGCGCCGGCACCGCCCGCCACGACGCCGTGGCCTGGGGCTATGCGCGCGGCGCCGACCGGCGCGGCGTCGACATCATCGAGAATTGCGAGGTCACCGGCTTCCTGCGCGACGGCGACCGCATCACCGGCGTCACCACATCACGCGGCGACATCCGCGCCAAGAAGGTGGCGGTCGCGGTGGCCGGCAGTACCGGCCGGGTGATGCAGCTTGCCGGCATCGAGACGATGCCGATCGAGAGCCATGTGCTGCAGGCCTTCGTCACCGAATCGCTGAAGCCCTTCATCGATACGGTCGTCACGTTCGGCATGGGCCATTTCTACATGTCGCAATCGGACAAGGGCGGCCTCGTCTACGGCGGCGACATCGACGGCTACAACAGCTACGCCCAGCGCGGCAACCTGCCCATCGTCGACGAGGTGATGAGCGAGATGCTGGCGCTGTTCCCGGGGCTTGCCCGCGTGCGCATGCTGCGCTCCTGGGGCGGCGTCTGCGACATGTCGATGGACGGCTCGCCCATCATCACCACCGGGCCCCTGCCCGGCATGTATCTCAACTGCGGCTGGTGCTATGGCGGCTTCAAGGCGACGCCCGCCTCCGGCTGGTGCTTTGCCTGGACCATCGCCAAGGACGAGCCGCATGACCTCAACGCCCCCTTCACGCTCGACCGCTTCCATCGCGGCCTGGTGATCGACGACAAGGGCCAGGGCGCCAATCCCAGACTGCACTGAACAATATCTCTCCAAGCAAGGCTTCACCGAGCAAGGCTGCACCAGGAATATCCGATGTTGATCACTTGTCCCTATTGCGGCCCGCGCGACGTCATCGAGTTCACCTACCAGGGTGACGGCAACCGCGAGCGTCCCGACCCCGCCTCGCAGAACTTCGAAGCCTGGAACGCCTATGTCTATGACCGGCTGAACCCGGCCGGAGACCACAACGAGATCTGGCAGCATTCCGGCGGCTGCCGCGCGCATCTCAGGGTCGTGCGCAACACGCTGACGCATGAGATTTCCAGCGTCGCCTTCGCACGCGGCGATCACGGCCCGGTCGCGCGTCGCAAGGCGGAGGGCAGATCGTGAGCCCGCGCCGGACCGAGACCGGCGGCCGCATCGACCGGCTGAAGACCATCCGCTTCACCTTTGATGGCGCGTCCTACACCGGCCATGCCGGCGATACGCTGGCTTCGGCACTGCTGGCCAACGGCGTCACGCTTTACGGGCGCTCGTTCAAATACCACCGCCCGCGCGGCCTCCTGACAGCAGGCGTGGAAGAGCCGAACGCGCTGGTGACGGTGCTGAAGGGCGAGGTTCGCGAGCCCAACATCGCGGCGACCATGGTCGAGATTCATGACGGGTTGGTCGCCGTCAGCCAGAACCGTTTTCCCTCGCTGGCTTGGGACGTCAGCGCCGTCAACCAGCTCGGCGGCAAGCTCCTGTCGGCCGGCTTCTACTACAAGACCTTCATGGGTCCGGTGATCGGGCCGCTGAAGGGCACGCGCTTCTGGATGTTCTGCGAGCATTTCATCCGCCGCGCGGCCGGCCTCGGCCGTGCCGGTTCCGCCGCCGACCCGGCGCGCTATGAGCGCATGAACGCCTTTTGCGACGTGCTGGTGGTCGGCTCCGGCCCTGCCGGGCTGACGGCCGCCAAGGCCGCTGCTGATCAGGGCGCGCGCGTCATGCTTGCCGAACTCGATCCGCGTTTCGGCGGCTCTGCCAACTGGTCGAACGAGACGATCGATGACCTGCCGGCGGCCGACTGGGCCAGGCGAACCGTGGCCCAGCTCGAGGGTTACGACAATGTCCGGCTTCTGCCGCGCACCACGGTCTGGGGCTACTACGACAGCAATACGCTTGCCGCCCTTGAACGGGTCACCGATCACAAGGAGACACACGGCAAGGGCGAACCGCGCCATCGCTACTGGGCGATCCGCGCACGGTCGGTTGTGCTGGCCACCGGCGCTTTCGAACGGCCGCTTGTATTCCCGGGCAATGACCGCCCGGGCGTGATGCTGGCGCATGCCGCGGAGCGCTACGCCAACGAATTCGGCGTGCTGGCGGGGCAGACGGTCGCGCTGTTCACCAACAATGACAGCGCCTATCGCTGCGCCCTGGCGCTGAAGAAGGCCGGCGCAAGGATTGCCGCGATTGTCGATGTCCGCCCCGAGCTTTCTGGCCAAATGCGCAAGCTGGCCGAGGAGACCGAAGCCGAGATCTTTCCCGGCCATGCCGTGATCGCCACTGAGGGCGGCAAGGCGCTCTCCGGCGTCAAGCTGCAGCGCTTCGACATGACCAACGGCACGCTCACCGGCGATTCTCGCAGCATCCATGCCGACTGCCTCTTGATGTCGGGCGGCTGGTCGCCAACCATCCACCTGGCCAGCCAGGCCGGCGCCAAGGCGGAGTGGAATGCCGCCCGACAAGCCTTCCTGCCGCCGAAGCCGACGCAGAACTGGATTGGCGCCGGCGCCTTCACCGGCAGCTTTTCCACGGCCGAAGCAATGATCGAGGGCCGCGCCGCGGGCCTTGCCGCGGCAGGCGCGCAAGCCACGCCGGCCGCACTGCCCCCGGTCGAAGCCGTAGCTTGCGATCCCGATCCGGCGCCGGTGTTCGAGATCAGGGCCAGCGGCAAGAGCTTCGTCGACTTCCAGCACGACGTGACGTCGGAGGACGTGCGGCTGGCGCACCGCGAAGGCTTCGTCTCGGTCGAGCATCTGAAACGCTACACCACGCTCGGCATGGCGACCGACCAGGGCAAGAATTCCAACGTCCCCGGCCTGGCCATCATGGCCGAGGCGCTGGGCAAGCCGATCCCGGAAGTCGGCACGACGCGCTTCCGGGCGCCTTTTGCACCGGTTTCGATCGGATCACTGGCGGCGGAGCGCTTCGGCGACCTCAAGCCCGAACGGCTGACGCCGATGCATGACTGGCATGTCGCCAATGGCGCAACCATGTATTCCGCCGGCCTGTGGTACCGGCCGATGATCTACGGCCTTGCCGGCGAAACGGTCGAGCAGGCCTATGTGCGCGAGGCCAGGGCGACGCGCGAAAGCGCCGGCATCGTCGATGTCTCGACGCTGGGCAAGATCGCGGTGCAAGGTCCGGACGCGGCCGAATTCCTCGACCGTGTCTACACCAACATGTTTTCCACGCTGGCCGTCGGCAAAGCGCGCTACGGGCTGATGCTGCGCGAGGACGGGCTGGCCTTCGACGACGGTACCACATGGCGGCTCGGCGAACAGGATTTCCTGATGACCACCACCACGGCCAATGCCGGCAAGGTTATGCAGCATCTGGAATATTTCCTCGATGTGGTCTGGCCGGAGCTCAAGGTTCATGTCACCTCCGTGACCGACCAGTGGGCGGGTGCCGCGATCGGCGGGCCGAAAGCCAGGCAGATCCTGGCCGGCTGCGTCGTCGGCACCGCTGTCGACAATGCGGCGCTGCCGTTCATGGGCATCGTGCATGGCCAGATCGCTGGTGTGCCGGTGATGATCTGCCGGCTGTCCTTTTCCGGCGAAATGGCGTTCGAGGTCTATTGCGGCGCCGACCATGGCACGCATGTCTGGGAAGCGCTTATCGAGGCCGGCAAGCCGTTCGGACTGGTAACCTACGGACTGGAAGCACTGGGCACCATGCGCATCGAGAAAGGCCATGTGACGGGCGCCGAGATCGACGGCCGCACCACGGCGCGCGACCTGCATCTCGACTGGATGCTGTCGAAGAAGAAGCCGTTTATCGGCTCGGCGATGATGGACCGCGAGGGCCTCATCTCGCCCGACCGGCTGGAACTTGTCGGCCTGGTCTCGCTCGACAACAGGCCGCTCAACGGCGGCGCGCATATCGTCGAGGAGCTTGACGAGTCCAACCCGCACGGCTCCATCGGCCACATCACGGCCTGCTGCTATTCGCCGGCGCTCGGCAAGCACATCGCGCTGGCGCTGATCAAAGGCGGCAAGGCCAGGCACGGCTCGCGCGCCCATGTCTCCGATCCGCTGCGCAACCGGTTCGGACCGGTCGAGATCGTTTCCAACCACTTCTACGATCCGGACGGGAGCCGCATGCATGGTTGAGCGCCTTTCACCGCTGGAACCGGAATTCCATGTCGGCTCGCACGGCAATTTCGAACATGGTGTCGAGGTCATCCTGACCGAGACGAGACCGGGTTCGATCGTGCAGCTCGCCGCCTGGCCGGGCGAAGAGAAGAAACTGATATCAGGCATCCGCGCCGTCACCGGGCTTACGTTGCCCGACGGTGCCGGCGGTGGCGCCACCAATGGCGCCAAATCGGCATTCGGTTTCGCACCGGGAAAGTTCACCGTAGCCGACGAAGCCGAGGGGCTGGCCGCGGCTTTCGCGGGCGTGGTGACCCCCGCCATCGGCACGGTGACCGATCTTTCGCATGGCCGCACCGCGATCCGCATCGCCGGTCCGAAGGCCGAATGGGTGCTGGCGAAGTTCTTCGCCATCGATTTCGCGCTGCCGGCCTTCCCGCTCGACGCCGGCCGGTCGACCACCCATCACGACATCTTCGCCCAGGTCCAGCGCACCGGCGGCGACCAGTTCGACATCTACGTCTTCCGTTCTTTCGCGCGCTCCTTCTGGAAGGCGCTGTGTCACGCCAGCGAGGAAGTCGGCTACGAGGTACAGTAGGCTCGGGATCGACGAATTCTGGCATCAAGGCCGGCCGGCTCTGACGCTACAGCAATGCGCCGGCGGCCGCCATAATGGCGTGATATGGCCGTCAAGCCGGTCCGAAGGGTAACAAAACCCGTCTCCAGAATCCGCGCATCCGTTTGGTTCGAATATCTCCATGACCGCAGAAATATCCGCCGGCGCCACCGATCGCGCCGATGTGCCAGCCAGAGCCCTGCTCCTGCTGCCGCTGACGGTCGCCTGCGGCGTGTTCATGACCAGCCTCGACCAGAATGTCGTGGTGACGGCGCTGCCCGGCATCAGCGAAAGCCTCGGCCGCCCGCCCAGCCAGCTTGGCCTGCTGATCACGGTCTACGTCGCCAGCCTGATCATCTCGATGCCGCTCGGCGGTTGGGCTGCCGACCGCTTCGGCCTGCGCAACGTCTACTGCTTTGCGCTGCTGGTATTCGCCGCCTCGTCGGCGCTGTGCGGCCTGTCCGACAACATCTGGACGCTGGTCGGCGCCCGCGCGCTGCAGGGCTTCGGCGGCGCGCTGATGGGCACGCTCGGTCAGGTCGTCATCCTGTCGACCTTCCCTCGAAGCCGGACGCTGAAGATCAACATGTATATCTCGCTGGCCGGCCAGTCCGGCCCGCTCGTCGGTCCGCTCGTCGGCGGCGCGCTGACCACTTACATTTCCTGGCGCTGGATCTTCTTCATCAACGTGCCCTTCGCGCTGGCCGCGGCTGTCCTTGCCGCCTCGCTGTTTCCGACGGTGACCAAACCCGTGCGCACACCGTTCGATTTCCCGGGCTTCCTGCTGGTCGGCAGCGGCATGGTCCTGCTTGTCTTCGGCATGGATTCGCTGGCGGCGAAAGATGCGGCCGCCGGCGTGATCGCGACCGAGCTTGCCCTGGCGCTGGTCATCCTGACGGTCGCCTCGTTCTATTGCCTGCGCGTGCGCAATCCCTTGCTCGACCTCAAGCTCCTGCGCATCCGCACCTTCCGCATCTCCTTCCTCACCGGCGGCGGTCTGGACACGATCGGCCTCAGCTCCGTCGTCTTCCTGCTGCCGCTGATGTTCCAGCTCGGCTTCGGCATGAGCGCGGTACAGGCGGGATCGCTGACCTTCGTCGCCGCGGTCGGGTCGGTGGTCATGCGTGTCTTCATGCCTCGCCTGCTCAACCGCTTCGGTTTCCGCCGCGTGCTGGTTTTCAACACGCCCGTCGTCGCGGCCATGGTTGCGGGCTTTGCCCTGATGCAGGCGACCACACCGGTGTGGATCGTGCTTGCCTACATCTTCATCTTCGGCGTCTTCCGTTCCGCGCAATGGGCGTCGACCGGCAACCTTGCCTATTCCGACATCGCGCCCGATCAGCTCGCCCGCTTCAGCGCGCTCTATTACATATTGTGGCAACTGGCGGTGGCGATCAGCGTCGGCCTGGCCGCCGCGGCACTATCGTTTCTGGCCGGCGGCGGCCCGGCCGTCGCCAATGACTTCCGGATACTGTTCGTGATCGAGGGTGTCATCACGCTGTGCGCGCTATCAGCCTATCTCAAGCTGACGCCGCAGGATGGCGCCCATGTCAGCGGCCATGGCGCCCAGATGAACACGGAATAGCGGATGTCGCAGCGCAGCAGCGGCCTACTCGCTGAACGTCACCCATTCCTCCAGCGGCACGCGGTCGGTTCGGAAGGCGTTTTCGGGCTTCGACGTATCTTCATAACCGAGCGCCATGCCGCAGACGACGATCTCCTCGTCGGGAATGCCGAGCACCGGCCTGATCTGCCGGTGATAGGGCGCGAACGCCGCCTGCGGACAGGTGTGCAAGCCCCTGCCCCGCGCGGCAACCATGATGTTCTGCAGGAACATGCCGTAGTCGATCCAGGAACCCTGGTTAAGCCGGCGGTCGATGGTGAAGATCATGCCGACCGGCGCGTCGAAGAAGACGAAGTTGCGGTCGTGCTGGGCACGCATCTTGTCGACCTCGCGGCGACCGATGCCGAGCGCGCCGTAGAGCCCGAAACCGTTGGCGCGGCGGCGGGTCAGGTAGGGTTCGAAGAACTGCGTGGGATAATAGCGATATTCGTCCCAATCGGCCTTTTCAGCACGGATGCCGGAATTCAGGATGGCATCCGATATCCGCTGCTTGGTGTCACCCTTGGTGACATAGACCCGCCATGGCTGCATATTGGTGCCGGAAGGGGCGCGTGCCGCGACCGCCAGTATGTCGCGGATCGTGTTGTCGTCGACCATGTCGGGCAGAAAAGCGCGCACCGACCGGCGCGATACGATCGCGTCGTCGACGATCTCGGCATCAACCGTGATTCGAGCCTTCTTTCCAAGCATGGGCCGTCCCTTACCCTGTGTCCCGATCGGACGTCCCCACTCGCCGCTCGCGGCCGAGCCTTTGCATGAACCGCCAAAATCGCGCAAGCAAATCTTGTGCACCCGTGAAAATCCGCTTGATTTTTTCACCGCTCCGGCATCTCATGAAATTTGATGGGATTTTTTCACGAGAGCGCGATTTGCCTCCAACTACAGCGAAAGCATTGCAGGGAAATTACGAGCGATTGCTGGCCAGCGACATCAGGGCGCTGCGCAAGGCGCGAGGGTTGACGCTCGCCGAGATCGCCCTGAAACTCGGCCGGTCGGTCGGCTGGGTCAGCCAGGTCGAACGCGGCCTGTCGACACCGTCGCTCAGTGATCTCCGGGCTTTCGGCGAACTGTTCGGCGTGCCGGTCAGCCTGTTCTTCGGCCACGACGTGCCTGTCGAAAGCGAGCGCGGCGCGGTCGTGCGGGCCGGCAGCCGCCGCACCCTTGGCACAAGCGAATCCGGCCTCATGGAGGAGCTTCTGTCGCCTGATCTCGGCGGTAGCTTCGAGATGCTGCGTTCCGTCTTCGCGCCGGGCGCCGAGCTCAAGAGCGAGCCGCGTCGGCCGACCGAAGAGGCTGGATATGTCGTGTCGGGGACGTTCGACATCGAAATATCGGGGACATGGCATCGGCTCGGCGAAGGCGATTCCTTTCGCTTCGAGGGCAAGCCATTCCGCTGGCGCAATCCGGGAATGGAGCCGGCGGTCGTCATCTGGGTGGTTTCGCCGCCAGTTTATTGAATGAAATTGGACCAAGGGTTGGAGAAGAACATGGCCGGTTTGCCGAGCACGGCACGCGTGGTGATCATCGGAGGCGGTGTCGTCGGCGCCTCCTCGCTCTACCATCTCGCCAAGGCGGGCTGGACCGACTGCGTTCTCCTGGAAAAGAATGAACTCACCTCCGGCTCGACCTGGCATGCCGCCGGTAACGTGCCGACCTTCTCCTCGTCCTGGTCGCTGATGAACATGCAGCGCTATTCGACCGAGCTCTATCGCGGGCTGGCCGAGGCCGTCGACTATCCCATGAACTACCATGTCACCGGCTCCCTGCGGCTTGCCCACACGCAAGAGCGCATGCAGGAGTTCCAGCGCGCCAAGGGCATGGGCCGCTACCAGGGCATGGACATCGATATCGTCGGCACGGACGAGATCAAGCGCCGCTATCCCTTCATCGAGACGCATGAGCTGGAAGGCGCCCTCTACGACCCGAGCGACGGCGACATAGACCCGGCGCAGCTGACCCAGGCGCTGGCCAAGGGCGCGCGCGACATGGGTGCCCGGATCATACGCTTCTGCCCGGTGACAGGCGTGCGCCGCGAAAGGGACGAATGGGTGGTCGTGACGCCGCAAGGCGAGATCCGCTGCGAGATCGTCGTCAACGCCGCCGGCTACCGTGCCGCCGAAGTTGGAAAAATGTTCGGCCGCGAGGTGCCGATGATGGTGATGAGCCATCAGTACATATTGTTCGAGGAGATCCCCGAACTCGCCGCATGGTCGAAGGAACAGGGCAGGAAGCTGCCGCTGCTGCGTGACGTCGACACTTCCTACTATCTGCGCCAGGAAAAGAACGGCATGAATCTCGGCCCCTATGAGCGCAATTGCCGCGCGCATTGGGCGGGTCACAACGATCCGATGCCGGAGGATTTTTCCTTCCAGCTTTTCCCCGACGATCTCGACCGGCTGGAACATTATCTGGCCGACGCCGTCGCCCGCGTGCCGATCCTGGGCACCGCCGGCCTGTCCAAGGTCATCAACGGCCCGATCCCCTATGCGCCGGACGGCAATCCGCTGATCGGGCCGATGCCGGGCGTTCCCAACGCCTTCGAGGCCTGCGTCTTCACCTTCGGCATCGCGCAAGGCGGCGGTGCAGGCAAGGTATTGGCCGAATGGGTCACGCAAGGCCAGACCGAATGGGACATGTGGTCCTGCGACCCGCGCCGCTTCACGTCCTTCGCTTCGGCTCCGGATTACTGCGTTGCCAAAGGCATGGAGATCTACGGCAACGAATACGCCATCCAGTTTCCGCGCCATGCCTGGCCGGCGGGACGCGACAGGAAATTGTCGCCGATCCATGATCGCATGAAGGCGTTCGGCGCGCGCTTCGACGCCTATAATGGCTGGGAGCGCGCCACCTGGTATGCGCAGGATGGCGACGACGTCTCGGAGGAAGCAACGCTCACCTTCCGTCGCGACGGGCCGTGGCAGCACCGCGTGTGCGAGGAATGCCTGGCCGTCCGCGACGCCGCCGGCATCCTCGACCTGCCGGGTTTTTCGCGCTTCAACCTCGAAGGTCCGGGCGCCGCCGAATGGCTTAGCCGGCAAGTGACCGGCCTCGTGCCGAAGCCCGGCCGCATCGGTCTCGTCTATTTCTCCGACGACAAGGGCCGCATCGTCACCGAAATGTCGGTGGTGCGCCACGGCGAGGAATCCATGACGCTGATCACCGCGGCGGTGGCGCAATGGCATGATTTCGAATGGCTGAAATCGCACATGCCCGTGGATGCGACTTTCAAGCTGATCGACCGGACCGAGGAATTCTCCACCCAAATCCTGGCCGGACCCAAGTCGCGGGAAATCCTCGCCGCCGTCTGTGAGGCCGACCTGACCTTGCCGTGGCTCACGCATCAGGAAACCAAGATCGCCGGGCGCTGGGCGAAGCTGGTCCGCGTCTCCTTCGCCGGCGAACTCGGCTGGGAAATCCACACCAGGGTCGACGACACCGCCGCCGTTTTCGACACCATCTGCGCGGCGGGACAGCCGCACGGCCTGAAACCATTCGGCATGTACGCGCTGGATTCGTTGCGGCTTGAAAAGGGCTATCGCACCTGGAAAGGCGACCTCTCGACCGACTACTCGATCCTGCAAGGCGGGCTCGAGCGGTTCGTCAAATGGGACAAGCCCGAGTTCCGCGGCAAGGCGGCGCTCCAGAACGAGAAGCAGCAGGGCGTCAAGAAGCGCTTCGTCACGCTGGTGGTCGAAAACCCCGGCGATTGCGACGCCCCCTACATGTCGACGCTGTGGCATGACGGCCAGATCGTCGGCGAGACGACGTCGGGCGGCTGGGGCCATCGCGTCGGCAAGTCGATCGCGCTCGGCATGCTGCGTGCCGATCTGGCGGAGCCCGGCACCGCCGTGGAGATCGAGATCTTCGGCGACCGTTTCAAGGCGGTCGTGCAGAACGATGAGCCCTTGTGGGATCCGAAGAACGAAAGGTTGAGAGCCTGATGCCAAAACCATCATCGCGCATTTCAGGCATCGTGCCGTCGGGCAAGGATGGCTGGGAAGTCCACTTCGCCGCATGGGCCCGCAAGGAAGCCGGCGAGGACATCATCATGCTGTCGGTCGGCGATCACGATTTCGACACACCTTCCGAAACGATCGAGGCTTGCGTGACCGCGGTTCGCGGCAGCAATCACCACTATACCCCTTTGCCCGGCCTGCCGCGCCTGCGCAAGGCGATGGCGGCGGCCTCGGTCGCCTGCACGGGCGTCGGGACGACGCCGGACCAGGTCATCGCCACGCCGGGCGGCCAGGCGGCGCTCTACGCCGCCGTGCAGGCCGTGCTCGACCCGGGCGACCACGCCATCGTGGTCGCGCCATACTACGCGACCTACCCCAACACCTTCAGCGCCGCGGGCGCGACCTTCACGGTTGTCGAGACGCCGGCCGAGGACGGTTTCCAGCCCCGCGCCGACATGATCCGCGCGGCACTTCGGCCGAACACGCGCGCCATCCTGATTAACACGCCGAACAACCCGACCGGAGCCGTCTATTCGCGCGAACGGCTGGAACAGCTGGCCGAGGTCTGCCGCGAGCACGATTTGTGGCTGCTGTCCGACGAAGTCTATTGGACGCTCGGCGGTGGCGAGCACATCTCGCCGCGTTCCCTGCCCGGCATGGCCGAGCGCACGCTGGTCATCAATTCCATGTCCAAGAGCCACGGCATGACCGGCTGGCGCATGGGCTGGCTGACCGGCCCGAGCGAGATGATCTCGCTGCTGACCAACCTCAATCTGGTGACGACCTACGGCCTGCCGGCCTTCATCTCGATCGCCTGCACCGAGGCGCTGGAGAAGGGTTATGGCGTGAAGGAAATCGCCGAACGCTATGCGGCGCGACGCGCCGTCCTGCTCGACGCCGTGCGCGGCATGAACGATGTCGGCGTGCGCGGCTCCGAAGGCGGCATGTATGTCATGCTCGACATATCGGCCGTCGAATCCGACGACGAGAAATTCGCTTTCGCCTTCCTCGACAAGGAGAAGGTCGGCGTCATGCCCGGCTCCAGCTTCGGCGAGGCCGCGGCAGGCCATATCCGCGTCAGCCTGTGCCAGCCGGAACCCGTCTTGCGGGAAGCAGCACTCCGGCTGCGCCGCTTTGTCTCCAGCTACCGCCGCGAGGCCGCATGAACATCCCTTCCCCCAGAACCATTCCCGCCAAGGCAAGGGCCGTCATCATCGGCGGCGGCGTTTCGGGCTGCTCGGTCGCCTATCACCTGGCCAAGCTCGGCTGGACCGACATCGTCCTTCTGGAGCGCAAGCAGCTGACCTCGGGCACGACATGGCATGCCGCCGGCCTGATCGGCCAGTTGCGCGGCTCGCAGAACATGACGCGGCTGGCGAAATATTCGGCCGACCTCTACGTCAAGCTGGAAGCCGAGACCGAGGTCGGCACCGGCATGCGCCAAGTCGGCTCGATCACCGTCGCGCTGACCGAGGAGCGCAAGCACGAGATCTACCGTCAGGCGTCACTCGCCCGCGCCTTCGATGTCGACGTGCGCGAGATTTCGCCCAGGGAAGTCAAGGAGATGTACCCGCATCTCAACGTGTCCGACGTCGTCGGCGCCGTGCATCTGCCGCTTGATGGCCAGTGCGACCCCGCCAACATCGCCATGGCGCTGGCGAAGGGCGCGCGCCAACGCGGCGCCACCATCGTTGAAAATGTGAAGGTCACCAAGGTCCACACCAAGGCAGGCCGCGTCACCGGCGTGTCCTGGGCGCAGGGTGAAGAGCAAGGCACGATCGAGACCGACATCGTCGTCAACTGCGCCGGCATGTGGGCGCGCGAACTGGGCGCCCAGAACGGCGTCACCATCCCGCTGCACGCCTGCGAGCATTTTTACCTCGTTACCGAGCCGATCCCGGGGCTGAGCCGCCTGCCGGTGCTGCGCGTGCCCGACGAGTGCGCCTATTACAAGGAAGATGCCGGCAAGATGATGCTCGGCGCCTTCGAGCCAGTGGCCAAGCCGTGGGGCATGGATGGCATCCGTGAGGATTTCTGCTTCGACCAGTTGCCCGAGGACATGGACCATTTCGAGCCGATCCTGGAAATGGGCGTCAACCGCATGCCGATGCTGGCCACCGCCGGCATCCATACTTTCTTCAACGGCCCCGAAAGTTTTACGCCCGACGACCGCTACTATCTCGGCGAGGCGCCGGAACTGCGTGGCTACTGGATGGCGACTGGCTACAATTCGATCGGCATCGTCTCGTCAGGCGGCGCCGGCATGGCGCTGGCACAGTGGATCAACGACGGCGAGGCACCGTTCGACCTGTGGGAAGTCGACATCCGCCGCGCCCAGCCTTTCCAGAAGAACCGCCGTTACCTCAAGGAGCGCGTCTCCGAAACGCTCGGCCTGCTCTATGCCGACCATTTCCCCTATCGCCAGATGGCGACGTCGCGCGGCGTGCGCCGTTCAGCCCTGCATGAGCATCTGAAGGCGCGCGGCGCCGTGTTCGGCGAGGTCGCCGGCTGGGAGCGCGCCAACTGGTTCGCGCGCGAGGGACAGGAGCGCGAGTACCGCTATTCCTGGAAGCGGCAGAACTGGTTCGACAACCAGCGCGAGGAGCACCTCGCCGTCCGCAACAAGGTCGGCCTGTTCGACATGACCTCGTTCGGCAAGATCCGCGTCGAAGGCCGCGACGCCTGCGCCTTCCTGCAAAAACTCTGCGCCAACAACATAGACGTGGCGCCGGGCAAGATCGTCTATACGCAGATGCTCAACCGGCGCGGCGGCATCGAGAGCGATCTCACGGTGTCGCGCCTGTCGGACACCGCCTATTTCCTCGTCGTGCCCGGCGCCACGCTGCAGCGCGACCTTGCCTGGCTGCGCAAGCACGTGACAGATGAGTTCGTCGTCATCACCGATGTAACCGCAGCCGAAAGCGTTCTCTGCCTGATGGGCCCGGATGCGCGAAAGCTGATCCAGAAGGTCAGCCCCAACGACTTCTCCGACGAGAACAATCCGTTCGGCACGTTCCAGGAGATCGAGATCGGCATGGGCCTCGCCCGCGCCCACCGTGTCACCTATGTCGGCGAACTCGGCTGGGAGCTCTATGTCTCGACCGACCAGGCGGCCCACGTCTTCGAGGCGATCGACGCGGCCGGCGCCGATGTCGGCCTCAAGCTGTGCGGGCTGCATGCGCTCGATTCCTGCCGCATCGAAAAGGCTTTCCGCCATTTCGGTCACGACATCACCGACGAGGACAATGTGCTGGAAGCCGGCCTCGGCTTCGCGGTGAAGACGGCCAAGGGCGATTTCATCGGCCGCGACGCGGTGTTGAAGAAGAAGGAAGCCGGGTTGAGCCGCCGGCTGATCCAGTTCCGGCTGAAGGACCCGCAGCCGCTTCTCTTCCACAACGAGGCGATCCTGCGCGACGGCAAGATCGTCGGTCCGATCACCTCAGGCAATTACGGCCACCATCTCGGCGGCGCGATCGGGCTGGGCTATGTGCCCTGCCAGGGCGAGACCGAGGCGGATGTGCTGGCCTCGTCCTATGAGATCGAGATCGCCGGCGAGCGGTTTGCGGCGGAGGCATCGCTGAAGCCGATGTATGATCCGAAGGCGGAACGGGTGAAGATGTAGCGCGGTTTTCCCTTCTCCCCTTGTGGGAGAAGGGAAAAACGCCCCCTCAAAACCGCTCCAGCTTCAAAACCGCTCCAGCTTCGCCCGCACCTTCGCCAGAAACGCGGCTCTCGTCTTCGGCGTCGAGGCGTCCATCAGATAGTGCGCCATGAAGAAAGTCCGGCAGCGCGTGGCGCACAGCGCGCGCATGCCGCGCAGCAAGGTTTTGCGCCCGGGCTGGCCGACGACGACGCTCCACCATGTCGGCGCGCCGCAGGTGGTGATGACGCCGACCTTGGTCACATGCCGCATCAGCGACTTGATCCGCCCCTTGCCGGCCGGCAGCTTGAAGGCGACGTCCGTCGCCCACACCCGGTCGAGCCAACCCTTCAGCATCGCTGGCAGCCCGTACCACCAGGTCGGATAGACAAAGAGGATCGCCTCGGCCCAGTTGAGCAGCTCGAAATGCGGCTTCAGCGCAAGGTCCTGCGGCGCCTGGTTGTTGTAGAAACGCCGTTCCTCGCAGCTCATCACCGGATCGAACTTCTCGGCATAGAGGTCGAGCAGCCGCACCTCCCAGCCCTTTCGCGTCAGCACCTCCACGGCGGTGTCGCGGATAGCGGCGCAAAAACTCTCCGGCACCGGATGGCAATAAACCACCAGCGCGCGCATCAGAATCTGTCCATGCTGGCCGTGACCTTGGCCAAGAACGCCTTGCGCGTCTCGTCGCTCGAAATGTTCATCGAATAATGCGCCAGATAGGAAACCGAAGCGCCCGGCTTGACCGTGGCGCGCAGCACGCGCTGGACCAGTTTGCGCGGCGGGTCACCCATCAGCATGGCGCGGAACCGGCTGCCGCCATAGGTGGTGACCGCCGCGATCTTCCTGATGTTGTGCAGCGACGGCTGCGCCTTGCCGTCGACCAGCTTGAACGACACGCCGGGCAGGAAGACGCGGTCGAAGAACCCTTTCAGAATTGCCGGAAAGCCGTAATTCCAGACCGGATAGGAAAGCACCAGCGCATCGGCGCGCAACAGACGTTCGACATACGGCGCCGCAGGGTCGGCGGAGCCGCGCGGATTGTGATAGTCCAGCCGTTCCTGGCGAGAGAGCCGCGGGTCGAAGTCCTCGGCATAGAGGTCGCAGTCGTCAATCGCATGACCGGCAGCCGTCAGTCGCTCGACGATCGTCCGGTGCAGGCCGGCATTGAAGCTGGTTTCGACCGGATGGGCGTGGAGGACGAGGATGTTCATAGTGAGGCATTGCCTGGGTCAGCGCGAGGCACCCCCCTCTGCCCTGCCGGGCATCTCCCCCGCAAGGGGGGAGATCGGACTATCTCCCTGCTTTCGCCAATTGTCAGCGCGGCAGGTTGGCGGCAGCGCTTAAGCTGCCGATCTCCCCCCATGCGGGGGGTGAGGAGTGGTCCGCGCAGCGGACGGGAAGCCAATTTCTTGGCTTTCCGAGCGACGAACGCCCGAAGCGACAGCGAAGGGCCCGGGCCGGCAGGCCAGAGGGGGGTGTTCAAGCGCGAGCCTCTCCTCATCCCGTCCTCTGCAGCCCCTTGAACAGAAAAGTTCGTCCCGAACGGTAGTCATAATCCGGGTTTTCCCAGGCGATCATCTTGCCGGGATTGAGCAGTCCTTGCGGGTCGGTCTCGCGCTTGAAGGCGAGTTGCACCGCATCGGTCTGCTTCATGCCGCCCTCTTCCAGCGTGTAACGATGCGGGTTGAAGATCGGGCAGCCATTCTCTTCATGCAGGCGGATGATCTCGTCGAGCCGCGCCTCGGTGGTGAATTTGATCAGCGGCAGGCCGAAGCAGGTGATGTTGCCATCCAGCCGCACGAACTCCAGATGCGAGAACACTTCGCCCGGAAACATCGCGTCCATTTTCTCGACCAGCGCCAGCTGGTTGGGAAAGGGATAGAGCGACTGTAGATAGGTGATATCAGGGTCGACCCGCAGCGCCCTGAGCGTTGTGTGGTTCCAGGCCAGTTCATAGGCCGGCGGCAGACCCTTCTTCTCCTCCGGCGTCGCCGTGGCGGCGTTGAAGATCACCTCGCCTCCAGCCCGCCGCGTGAAAGCGAGAAAGGCGTCCAGCCCATGCCGCGCCACCATGACGACGCAGATGCTCTGCCCATCCTTCAGGAATTTCTGGTGCCGTTTGAAATAGAGCTGCGGCACCGGTGCCGCGATCGGCGTGATCAGCTTGGTCAGGATGCCGTCCTGGCAGGCCAGCGCGTTGCCGTAGCGCGCCGCATTCATGAAGGCGTCGAAGCCGACAATGATGTCGATCCACTCATAGGCCGCGGTCAGCGGCATTTCGACTTCCATGATGATGCCGTTGGTGCCGTATGCATGCGTCACCTTGTGCAGATCCTCGCCGGTGAGTTCGAGCGCCCTCGGCTCGGCCTCCATGGTTACCACGCGCAGGCGCAGCACATTGCCGAAATCACGCAAGCCGCCGAAATTGATCGAACCGACGCCGCCCGAACCGCCGGCGATGAAGCCGCCGATCGAGGCGGTGTTGTAGGTGGAGGGTGAGAGCCGCAGTTCCTGCCCGGAATGCGCCCGCGTTGCCTTGTCAATGTCGGCCAGCACAGCGCCCGGCCCGGTCACCACACGCCCCGGCGCGATCGACTTGATCTCGTTCATCTCGGCGAGATTGAGCACGACGCCGCCCGAGAGCGGCATCGCCTGGCCGTAATTGCCTGTGCCGCTGCCGCGCGGCGTCACTGGCACGCCATGCCGGTGGCAGGCGGCGAGCACGCGGATCAGCTCGGCCTCGTTTTTCGGCGTCACGACCAGGTCGCCGGTGACGTGATCGAGCTGCTGCTTCAGCACCGGGCTGTACCAGTAGAAATCGCGGCTTTTCTGCTGGACGATGGCCGGATTGTCGTCGAATTTTATCCCGTCGAGATCGCGTTTCAGCGCGGCGATATCCATCAGTCCACCATCAGCTCGTCGAGTTCGGCATAGTCGGGCAATTGCCGGTCGATCGCTCGCCCGGCGCGCACCACGATGCGATCCGATTCGGGCCGAGACAGCAATTCCGTCCAGTTGCGGCCCTTGAAGACAATGAAGTCGGCATCGCCGCCGGCGGCAAGCGTGCCGAAACCATCGAGCCGCATCACGTGAGCCGGCGTTGCCGTGACGGCCCGCGGCCAATCGGCGACCGGATGATCGAAATGCAGGATGCGCGTCGCCATGCGGTAGACCTCCAGCATGTCGAGATCGCCATAGGCATAGAAGGGATCGCGCGTGTTGTCGGAAGCGACCGCGACCGGAATGCCCCTCGCCTTCATCTCGTGCAGCATCGTCACCCCGCGCCAGCGCGGCGTAGTCTGATCGCGCCGCCGATCCTGCAGATAGAGATTGCACATCGGCAGCGAGACGATCGCCAGCCCGGCTTTCGCCACCTTGTCCAGAGTGTCCAGCACGTCGAGGTCCGGCTGGCGCGCCAGCGAACAGCAGTGGCCGACGAGGATCTTGCCCTCGAAGCCGCTCCATAGCGACGCCTCGGCGATTTTCTTCAGCGAGATCGCCGCGACGTCGTCGGTCTCGTCGGCATGGAAATCGAGATCGAGGCCATGCTTGACGGCTTGGGCGAAGACATGGTCGAGCAGTTCTTCCAGATCCGGCACCATGTAGGTGACGACGCCAAGCACGCCCTTGGCGGCGGCCACCCTTTTGGCCAGCCTGTCGAACCAATTCTTGTCGCGCACGCCCTCGACGCCGATCAGGCAGGCGCCCTGCAACTCGATGCGGCCGCGCCACCTCTCACGCATCGTCTCGAACACCGGCCAGGAGATTTCCTCCTGCGGCGGGACACTGTCCAGATGCGTGCGCAGTGCTTTGGTGCCATGCGCGTAGGCGCAGCGCAGCGAGAAATCCATGCGCCGCACCACGTCCTCGGCACTCCAGCGGTCAGTGCGGTCGGCACCTGTGGCATTCAGCGCCCCGATGAAAGTGCCGTCAGGATTGGGTTTTCGCGGCCAGATATGGCCCTTGTCGATATGGGTGTGGCAATCGATGAAGCACGGCAGCAGAATCCGCCCGCCGAGGTCGATCGCATCGGCAGGTGCGTTCGATCTGCCAGGAACAGCAATGCTGGAAATCTTGCCGTCGCCCACCGCGATGTCGGCAAGTGCGAAACCGTCGCCGTCGAAGGGCGCGGCAAGGCCAGGCGTGACGGACCGATGAACGCGTGCGTTGGCGAGTCGGTATGAACCTGTGTTCGGAATCAAGGCGCTACCGCTCCTGCTTCAGCGCGCTCTCGTGCCAGCGCCGTAAGATGAGATGCGAAATCAGCGACAGCACGAGGAAGATCAGGATGCCGGTCAGCGAGATCAGGAACAGCGCCGCGAACAGCCTGGGGGCGTTCAGCCGGTAGCCGGCCTCGATGATGCGCGAGGCGAGGCCCGAAGACTGGCCGGTGGCGCCGGCGACGAACTCGGCCACCACCGCGCCGATCAGCGACAGGCCGCCGGCGATCTTCAGCCCGCCGAGAAAATACGGCATCGCCGCCGGCAGCCTGAGATAGCGCAATTGCTGCCAGCGCGTTGCGCCGTTGAGCTTGAACAGGTCGCGCAGATTGCGGTCGACCGAGTTCAGGCCGAGGGTGGTGTTGGAGAGGATCGGAAAGAAGGCGACAATCCAGGCGCAGAGCAGAAGCTTGGTCGTCTGGTTGTCGACATAGATGTTGATCAGCGGGAAGATGGCCACGATCGGCGTCACCTGCAGCACGATGGCGAAGGGAAAGAACGACATCTCCACCCATTTCGACTGCGCGAACAGCACCGCCAGCCCGACGCCGCCGATGACGGCAAGGAGCAGACTGAGGAAGGTGATGCGCAAGGTGACCAAAAGTGCGGAGAACAGCAGGCCGGCGTCGTTGTAGAGCGTTGCCAGCACCACACCGGGACGCGGCAGGATGTATTGCGGAATTTCATTCCACACGCAGATACGGTCCCACAGCCAGATCGCCAGGATCATGATCGCCAGCGGCAGAACCCAGCGGCCGATCCGCTCGAGCCGCTCCTGGCGCGCGCGGCGTGCTTCCTCGGGGTCGAGTTTCAATGCACCGTCAATGGCCGTCATGATGCGAGCCTGCAATTGAGTTGATGGCCTTGACCAGCACGTCGGACGTCTGCCGGCACAGCGCCGCATAATCGGGTGAGGTGCGAAAGGCCTCGTCGCGCGGATAGGCCGCATCGATGGCAAGCTCGTCGAAGATCCTGCCTGGCCGCGCCGCCATGACGACAACCCTGTTGGACAAAAACACGCTTTCGAAGACGCTATGCGTGACGAAGACGACGGTGAAGCGCTCGTCCTGCCACAACTCCAGCAGATCGTTGTTGAGCTTGAAGCGAGTGATTTCGTCGAGGGCCGCGAACGGCTCATCCATCAAAAGCACGCGCGGTTTGGTCACCAGGGCCCGTGCGATCGAGACGCGCATCTTCATGCCGCCCGACAGTTCGCGCGGCACCGCGTTCTCGAAACCGGTGAGATGAACCCTTGCCAGCATCTCGGTCACCACCGGTGCCGCCTTGGCGCGGCTGACGCCCTTCAGCCTAAGCGGCAGCCAGACATTGTCGAAAACGCTGGCCCAGGGCAGCAATGTCGGCTCCTGGAACACGAAGCCGATGTTCGAGCGGTCGAGCGAACCGCCCGCACGCCAGTCGAGCATGCCGGAGGTCGGCGTTGACAGGCCAGCGATCAGCCGCAGCGCCGTCGACTTGCCGCAGCCGGACGGCCCGAGCAGGCTGAGGAAATCCCCTTCCCGGATCGTCAGGTCGACGTCGGCGAGCGCCGTCACGCCATTGGAAAAGACCTTGCCGACGCCCCGCAGCGCCAACAATGCCGGAGCCGTGTCGGACCCGTTCGCCGGCGCCTGCGCTACCTGTTCCCGCATCATGCTGGGACGGCCTATTTCTTCAGCTCGAGCCCGACGCCCTTGTTGACGAAGGCCAGCGTGTAGGCTTTCGTGATGTCGATGCCGGCGGGCGTGACCTTGGCCTTGACCATCTTGTCGTAAAAACTCTTGATCCGCGCCTCGTTCATGGCGCCGATGCCGAGCTTCTCGGTGTCGCCGGAATCGGCAAGGCCGAACTTCTTCATCTGCTCGATCGAGAAAGCGATCTGCTCATCCGTCATGTCAGGATTGTCTTTCTTGATCATGTCGTTGGCGGCCTTGTTGTCGCCGTAGAGATATTTGTACCAGCCCTTGGCCGAGCCATCGACGAAGCACTGGACCACCTCCGGCTTCTTGTCGATCGTGTCCTGCATCACCTCGATCGTCGTCGAATAGGTGTCCCAGCCATAGTCGGCGAGCAGGAACTGGTTGGGCACGAAGCCGCCTTCCTTTTTTACCGCGAACGGCTCGGAGGTGACATAGCCTTGCTGGATCGACTTCTTGTTGGCGAGGAAGGGAGCAGTGTTGTAGGTGTAGGGCACGCGCTTGGCCGCGTCGAAGCCGAGTTCGATGATCATCCACTGGAAGAAGGTCTGCGCGCCCTCGTCGCCCAGAATGTACTGCTCGGCGTTCTTCAGGTCCTCCCATTTGTCCAGCCCCTCGCCGGGATGGGACATGATGACCTGCGGATCCTTCTGGAAATCGGCCGCCACCACGCGCATCGGAATGCCTTGCTGGACGGCGTCGAAGGCCGACAGCAGGTTGCCGCCCATGTAGAAATCGATCTTGCCGGCCAGGAGCATCGGCCGGCCGCTGACCTGCGGGCCGCCCTGCATGATGGTGACGTCGAGGCCGCAGGCGGCATAGGTGCCGTCGGCCACGGCCTGGTAGTAGCCGCCATGTTCCGGCTCGGCCAGCCAGTTGGTGCCGAAGGTGACTTTTTCATTCGCCGCGGCACCAAGCGTGCTCGCTGCAAGCACGGCCACCGCCGCTACCGACATCTTCAGTTTTCCGTACATCGACACCACCACCCTTTGTTTGCTCCGGCGCGCCACGCGCCAGGCTCGACACCAGAGATTCAAGAAGCAAGACACATGCCACCGGCGTCTCGCGCCGGGACCCGCCCGCCTGCACCACAGCCATCTGCGAACGCCGGAAAGGTCGTGCTGCACCGGAGGCATCGTGCCTATTTTTTAAACGCCTGTCCACAATCGCACCGGCGACATGCACCGCCATCTTGAAGCTGTGATGAATCCAGTCTTAGGCTGGCGGTATCCAGGAGATTGCCATGTTCAAGTTCCTCACCCCGAAGTCGATCAAGCCGCCTTTTGCCCGCTACAGTCACGGCGTCGAAGTGCCCCCGGGCAAGCGGCTGGTGTTGTGTTCAGGCCAGGTCGCGATCACGGCGGACGACCAGATCCCCGAAGACGCCGGCGCCCAGGCCGAGCTTTGCTTCAAGAACATCGCCGCGATCCTCGGCGAGGCGGGGCTGGGGCTCGGCAATATCGTTCGCATCAACGCCTATGTCACCGACCGCGCGCATCTGCGACCCTATATGGATGTCCGCGACCGGCTGTTTTCGAACCCAGCGCCGGCCTCGACGCTGATGATCGTCAGCGGATTTGCCCGGCCTGAATTCAAGGTCGAGGTCGAGGCCATCGCGGCCGGGTGATCGACACACCGCCTATCTCGCGGTAGGTCTCACCGTCCATCGAAGAGGCATGACATGACCGTAGCAAAAAGACGCGTGTGGTGGGGTGACTATCGGACCACCGAATATGCCTCGATCGATCCCGAAGCGACGATCGCCGTACTGCCGGTGGCGGCGATCGAGCAGCATGGACCGCATCTGCCTGTCTCGACCGACACCTCGATCATGAACGGCATGCTCGACACGGTGATCGCCCGCCTGCCCGACGATCTCGACATCCGCATCCTTCCGGTCCAGGCGGTGGGCAAATCGAACGAGCATCTTCACGCGCCGGGCACGCTTACTTTGCCGGCAACGACGCTGGCGGACGCCTGGACCGAGCTTGGCGTGTCGATTGCGCGGGCAGGCGTGCGCAAGCTGGTCGTCGTCAACTCGCATGGCGGCAACGAGGAGATCATGGGCATCGTCACGCGCGAATTGCGGGTGCGCGAAAAGATGCTGGCGGTGAAGACCAGTTGGCAACGCTTCGGCCGCCCGGCCGGCATGTACACCGAACTCGAGGACCGCCACGGCATCCATGGCGGCGACGTCGAGACCTCGCTGATGCTGCATTTCCGGCCGGATCTCGTCGACATGACCAAGGCCGACAATTTCGTCTCCAACGTCGCCAACGCGGAGCAGGAATTTTCGCTCCTGCGCCACACCGGCACCCACGCCTTCGCTTGGATCGCCAGCGATCTCAATCCGAACGGCGTGGTCGGCGACGCCAGCATTGCCACGGCTGAAAAAGGTCGGCTGACAGCGGAACATCAGGCTGATGGTTTTGTCAGCCTGCTTAGGGATGTACGCAAGGCGAAGCTCGCCGATTGGCTGAAGTAGCCCTACATATCGATCTTCAGTTCGAACGGTGTGCCTTCAAAGGCATCGGCGCCGCGCCCGATCGCTTCGATTGCCGCGATCATGCGGCCGCCTCGACCAAGCAGCGCGTCGGCCACCGCGATCAGCCGCGGATTTGGCGTCGCCGAAGGCGACAGCGTCCGCAACGTCCGGGCCAGCTCGGCCTCGTCGCGTTTCGGCGCCAGCGCGGCAGCGATGATATAGGCGGAGGCCGTCGAGCGGCTGATGCCGGCATAGCAATGCACGACCATCGGCCTCGCCCGGTCCCAGCGGCGCGCGAAATCGAGCAGATTGCGCACATGCTCCTCGCCCGGCATGGTCATGCCATCCTGCGCCACCGCGATGTCGTGCATGACCAGGTGCAGATGATTTTCCCTCATGATCGAGGCCGGGCGGAGCACATCGGTGCCGGCGGCCAACAGCGACAGCAGCCGCTCGGCGCCGGTCCTCGCCACCGTTTCCTCGACCTTTGCCAGCGAGCAGACATGAATCATGGTTTGATACCTTCCGCTCCATCCTCGCGCCGGGCCGCCCATTCGGCAAGGGCGGATTCGAGCCGCAGCCACTCCTCCTCGTTCCCCGGCAGGCCTGCCCGCAGGACGTGCGGGCGGTCGGTGAAATGGCGAAGCAGGATGCCGCGC
The DNA here is from genome assembly GCF_006441005.1 of Mesorhizobium sp. B2-5-3. NCBI lineage: Bacteria > Pseudomonadati > Pseudomonadota > Alphaproteobacteria > Hyphomicrobiales > Phyllobacteriaceae > Mesorhizobium > Mesorhizobium sp. B2-5-3. The sequence goes on along the minus strand of NZ_VFUS01000004.1, from coordinate 257,907 downwards.
TCGCCAAGCACAGAAAACAAGCCGGCGGCATCCGGCAGGCTGAAATAGCGGAACAATGTGGTGCCGCCCGCGACAGGCACGCCGAAACGACCGAACAGTCCGTCGAGCCGAGCCGATGCCTCCGCCAGCGACGCGCGCATCGCGTCCTGCCAGCCGATATCGGCAAGTGCGCGAATGCCATATTCCAGCGCCGGGCCGGCGACAGCCCAAGGTCCGAATTGCGTTTCCAGCCGCTGGGCCGTCGGCGCATCGGCAAGCGCAAATCCAAGCCGCAGGCCGGCCAGCCCGAAAAACTTGCCGAAAGAGCGCAGCACGACGATGCCGCCCTGGCCGACATAGCCGGCAAGGCTGTGTTCGCGCGGGCCGACATCCATGAACGCCTCGTCGACGACCAGCAGCCCGCCCTTGGCGCGCAAACCGGCGGCCAGCGCCAGCAGCCGGTCGCGCTCGACGATGCGCCCATCCGGGTTGTTCGGATTGACCACGATGGCCAGGTCGGCATCCGCCAGATCAGCGAAATCGCTGACTTCGGTCACCTCGTGCCCCGTGATTGCCGCCGCGCGGGCATGTTCGGCATAAGTCGGCCCCAGCACGAGCGCCCTGCCCGGTGCGATGAGCGAAGCCACGCGTGGCAGCAGGATCTGCGTACCGGGCGCAGCGACGACATTGGCTGGCGAGGGCGCACCATAGCTAATGGCCGCGATCGCCGTCAGCTCACGCGCCCGCCCCGCTTCCGGCAATCGCGACAGCGAGGTGGCGGGCAGCTCGAAAAGCGGGTAGGAGTGCGGATTGATTCCGGTCGAGAGGTCGACGAAAGGCTGGGGGGCGTTGGGGAAAAGCGCCCTTGCCCGGCCGAGACTTCCACCATGGTCCACCGCTCCTTCAAGAAGCTTCATGTCAGTCCTGATCGCTTTCCTGTCATTGGCCATCGAATCCGCGCTGGGCTACCCCGACTGGCTGTTTCGCGCCATCGGCCATCCCGTGACGTGGTTTGGCAGGCTGATATCCTTTCTCGATCGCAGGCTCAACCGCGCCACTGATCCCGACGCACTGCGTCGCCAACGTGGTGTCCAGGCGCTTCTGGTCATCGTGCTGGTGCCGGCGCTAATTGGCCTGTGCGTGCAGATCCTGCTCTGGTTCATTCCCCTGGGACTGTTCATCACCGCCCTTCTGGCAACATCGTTCCTGTCGCAGCGGAGCCTTTATGAGCATGTCGAGGCCGTCGCCGATGCGCTCGACTCGGGCGGCCTCGACATGGGCCGCGCCGCCGTCTCGCGCATCGTCGGCCGCGATCCCGAAACCCTCGACAGGGCCGGCGTCTGCCGCGCGGCGATCGAGAGCCTGGCCGAGAATTTTTCCGACGGCATCGTTGCCCCCGCCTTCTGGACGGGCGTCGGCGGCCTCGCCGGCGGCGCCGCCTACAAGGCCGCCAACACCGCCGATTCGATGATCGGCCATCGCACGCCGCGCCACGAAGCATTCGGCAGGGCAGCCGCACGCTTCGACGATTGGATCAACCTGCCGGCGTCGCGGCTGACGGCGTTGCTCATCACCTTGGCGGCTTTCCTGGTGAAAGGCGCCGACGCGAAAGCCGCATGGCAGGCGGTGCGGCGCGACGCGAAAAAGCACCGCTCGCCCAATGCCGGCTGGCCGGAGGCGGCGATGGCCGGCGCACTTGGCCTGGCGCTCGCCGGGCCGCGCAGCTATGGCGGCGTAACGGTCGACGACGCGTTCATGGGCGAAGGCGGCCGGCGCGAAGCCGACAGCATCGACATAAGGCGGGCGCTGAAACTCTACCGCGTCGCCGACTGCCTGTTGATCGCGCTGTTCGGCGTGGTTTCGGCGATCGTCATTCTGGCATGATCTCACCCCCCCCGTGAGTTCTCTCCCGAAGGGGAGGAAGGGAGCCGGGCTGCAACAGGTTCGCGCCTTTCCTCTCCCCCGTCGATCGGGGGAGAGGTGGCTCGGCGAGCCGAGACGGAGTGGGGGTCGACGAGCTCGGCAGTCGCGTTTCTCGCACCCGCCGGGTTGCGCCTGCCTGTCTGCGGACCGCGCGTTCGATAACCGCCTTCCCCCAATCCGTCGCTGCTTCGCAGCGCCACCTTTCCCCCCTCCGGAGGGAAAGGAAGTGAGCCCTGCTGGAAGCGTTTGGCGACCAGACTTGAATGCTCATCCACAAAAGGGGACAACAGCTCTCAAAACTCCACCCCCTGCTGCGCCTTCACGCCCGCCGCGAAATGGTGCTTGGTCAGCCCCATCTCGGTCACCAGGTCGGCCGCCTCGACCAGCGCCGGCTTGGCGTTGCGACCGGTGACGACGACATGCAGGCCCTCGCGGCGCGCTTTCAGCGCGACAACCACCTTGTCCAGATCGAGATACTCGTAGCGCAGCGCGATGTTGAGTTCGTCGAGCACGACGAGACTGATCGACGGATCGGCCATCAGCTCCAGCGCCTTGGCCCAGGCGGCCTCGGCCGCCGCGATGTCGCGCTTCAGATCCTGTGTCTCCCAGGTGAACCCCTCGCCCATCGCGTGCCACACGACGCGGTCGCCGAAGGCGGCGAAGGCCTCCTTCTCACCCGTATGCCATTTGCCCTTGATGAACTGGACGACGCCGACGCGCTTGTCATAGCCGAGCATGCGCAACGCCAGGCCAAAGGCAGCCGTGGTCTTGCCTTTGCCGGGACCGGTGTTGACGATCAGCAGCCCCTTTTCGACCGTCTTGCTCGCCACCTCGGCGTCTTGGACCGCCTTGCGCTTGGCCATCTTGGCGCGGTGGCGCTCTTCGTCCTTTTCGTCGATGTCGGTCATGTCACTTCACCTTGAGCGGCAGCCCCGCCACCATCAAAAGCACGGTCTCGGCAATCGCCGCGACCTGCTGGTTGAGCCGGCCGGCGGCGTCGCGGAACCGGCGCCCCAGCGCATTGTCGGGCACGATGCCTTGCCCGACCTCGTTGGATACCACGAACCAGGGTCCGCGCGGCCGCGACAGCATGTCAGCCAGCCGCCGACATTCGGCCTCTACATCATGATCGGCCAGCATGTGATTGGTCAGCCAGAGCGTCAGGCAGTCGACAAGGACCGGCTGGTCCTCCGGTAGGGCCTCGAGTGCACCGACAAGGCCAAGCGGTGCATCGATGGTCGTCCAGCCCTCGCCGCGCCGCGACCGGTGCAACGCGATGCGCTGCCGCATCTCGTCGTCATAGGCTTGCGCCGTGGCGATGTAGGTCCATGGCGAAGGCAAGGCCGTCATCAGCGTTTCGGCGTGCGCGCTCTTGCCGGAGCGCGCACCGCCGATGATGAAGGTCAGTCTTCCGCGATCAGGCAAAGCTGTCGCGCAGGCTCGTCGCGCTGCCGGTGAAGCGTCCGCGCACCACGCCGACGACAGCGCCGAGCACGAGCCAGAACACCAGATTGGTCACGGTTACCGCCACCACGAACTGATGGTGCAGGCCTTCCGGAATCGGCGTCTCGAAACTGTCCGGCTGCGGCGCGCCGACAATATGCGGCGCGACGATCAACACCACGCCCAGAATCGCCAGCGGCAGTGATTTGCGGAAGGCGATCAGGGCAAGGCCGATCGCCGTCGCCGCCACCGTCGCCGTCCACCAGATCTGGCGTGGCAGAAGCTCGGCGGCAGGCATGGCCGGCAGTTCCGGCGGCAGGCCGAGGCCCGGCGCCAGCGTGAACACGGCAAAGCCGGCCAGTCCCCAGAACACGCCCTGGCGCAAGTTGCCGATGCCGCCGGCGAATTCCGAAACCGCGACCAGGACCAGCGCGAAGCCGATGCCGGTGACGATGTTGGCAAGCACGCTGAAGGCGAAGCGCTCGAAGCCGTCGGCCGGCGCCCAGCCTTCCTCTTCAGCCGGAACAGCTTCAGCGGCTGCCGGCGCGGCGGAGCTCATGGCATTGCCCGCCGGGGCGGCAGAGTTCATGGCGTTGTTGTCGGTCGGGGCCGGTGCGGTATGGTCGTGGTGGTGGCCGCCGCCGGCCTGTTCGTAGACTTCCGCCTTCAGGATCAACGGCACGGTGGCATAGGCCTGCATGCAGGCGAGAACGACACCGGCCACGAGCCCTGCGATCGCCGCGATGAACACGACGTTGCGAAACAGGTTCATGATGTCAAATCCCTATCAGTGGCAGGGAAACGCCATCGAGTGGCGATAGTCGTGCGCGGCATTGTGGACCGCGTCGATATGCGAGAAACCGACAAAGCCTACGACGAAAACGCCGAGCAGCGCCGCGAGCGCGAGCTGCAGGAGGCGCGACTGCGAGGAGATGGAGGCGCCGAGGGAGACGGAAGCGGTATTCATGTCTTGTCCTTTCACCCTCCACCCGAGGGCATCGAAGTCAGTTTCCTGTCGCCGGCAGGTCTCCTGGCTCGCGGATCAGCGCCCTTCCCCACCTTCCCGAAGAAAATCTTCAGTGGCATATGGAGAGGACTACCGCACACAGTTGCGGGGGCAGCCACGGCATTGGGCAACAAATCTGCCCGCACCGCATTCCCTCTTGGCTCCAATCGGAACCGACGACGAAGGTGACTATAGGGAAAATCGCCGCATCCGGCAAACCAAATTCCGACGGCGACAAGCGCTTTAGCGCCGTCCGGCCGCTTGCTCCGCTGCAATTGACAATTTCCGTGGCCGGGTGTCGGCTGCCATCCTCACAGGAGGCCAGCCATGCAGCCCGTCCAGAGCCAGCACGCCCCCTATAACGGCCTCACCCGGGCCGAGCCGACATTGCCGTCCTCGGCCTATTGGGATGCGGCGGCCTACCAGCGCGACCTCGACGCCATCTGGTACAGGAACTGGCTGCTCGTCTGCCGTGAAGCTGATCTCGCCCAACCGCTGGCTTTCCGCACCTTCCGTGTCGGCAGCCAGGAGATCGTCGTGCTGCGTGACGATACCGGCGAACTGCGCGCCTTCCACAACACCTGCCGGCATCGCGGATCGCAGCTTTGCCAGGAACGCGAGGGGCGGCTGAAGGCGCGGCTGATCACCTGCCCCTACCACGCATGGTCCTATTCGCTGCGCGGCGAGCTCGTGCGCGTGCCATCGAAAACGCTGCCCGAAGGTTTCGACAAGGCGGACCATCCGCTCTATCGCGTCGCGCTGTCGGTCTGGCGCGGCTTCGTCTTCGTCAATCTCGCGGAAGATGCCGCCGGCTCGGCGCACTCATCCTTCGACCCGGCCTCCGGCGATCTCGGCAACTGGCCGCTGGAATCGCTGGTATCGGGCCATGTGCTGCGCAAGGTGATGAACTGCAACTGGAAGATCTTCTGGGAAAACTTCAACGAATGCCTGCATTGCCCCGGCGTCCACAAGGACCTGTCGCGGCTGGTGCCGATCTACGGCCGCGGCCTGATGGGCCGGCATGACGACCCCGAATGGACCCGCCATGCCGACAATGACGCGCCGGAATTTTCCGGCAGGCTGCGGGCGGGTGCCGAAACATGGTCACGTGACGGCCGGGCGCATGGGCCGGTCTTTTCGGGCCTGACGCCGGCCGAGCGCGCCGCCGGCCAGACCTACGCCACCAGCCTGCCCTCGATGTTCATCGTCGGCCACGTCGACTATGTCAGGTCCGTACGGCTGGTGCCGCTTGGCCCCGAGCAGACCGAATTGACCGCCGAATGGCTGTTCGCGCCCGACGCGCTCGCCGCCACCGACATCGACAACATCGTCGGATTCGGCACCCAGGTGCTGGAGGAGGATGCCGCGATCTGCGAGGTCAACCAGAAAGGGCTGCGCTCTATGCGCCATAAGGCCGGCGTGCTGATGCCGGAGGAGTACGACCTCCACCGCTTCCACGATTGGGTACGCGAACGACATGCTGCGCTTGTGCCGTAAGCTTCACAGCGACTTCGGCAGATACCGCCAGGTGACATAACCGCAGACCGCCGCAAGCAGGCCGAGCGTGACGAAAACCGAGCCCAGTCCGAAAAAGGCCAGCACCACCGAGTAGACCAGCGGCGGCGTCAGTTCGGAAAAGTCGAGATAAGTGCGGTAGACCGCAGCCATCTGCGCCCGCTCATAAGAGCGGACCGAGCGCATGAAGGCGGTCGAGCCCAGCGCGTCGAGCGCGATGGTGAAGAAGGCGCCGCACAGCAGGAAGGCGCCGGTGACGAGCGGCGCGCTTTCGCCGACGGCACCCGCCGCCAGCAGCACCACCGACATGGCGAAATAGGCAAAAGTCATGGTCCTGCGGCCGCCGAAGCGCTTGCCGGCCTTGCCCCAGAAAATCGCCATGAACAAAAGCGCGTTGCCTGCCGAAACCAGAATGCCGCCGGCAAGTTCGCCCTCACCGGTGATGACCATGAACAGCGGGCCATAGACGAAAAATGTCGTCCAGAAGCAGGAGCGGCCGAAGGCGATCAGCCAGGCCAGCCTCAGCCTCGGCTGCGCGACGAAGCGGCCGATATTGGCTAGCGGGTTGACCGGGCGCGTCTTGCCCGGCCGGATCGAGGGATTGTCGCCGAGCCGGTAGGTCCAGAACAACGCCAGCAGGGCCAAGGCGAATACGGCGCCCGCGCCATGCGCGGCATAGATGCCGAAGCGTGTGTAGAGAAAGATGCCGAGCGTCGGCCCACCCGTCCAGGCAAACATCGACCACGCCATGCGCAGCGATTCGGCCTGCATGAAATCGGTCTTGCGGATGTGGTCCATGATGTAGAGGTTGAGCGTGATCGACAGCGCGCTGGCGCCCATGACACGGCACAGCATGCCGGCCAATTGCCCGGCGCGCGTATGCGTGACGAAGAACAGCGAGCCGATCGCCAGCAGGCAGGCGCCCGCCGTGTAGACCCAGCGCCGTGCGAAGCGCTGGATCAGCATCGGCATGAACAGGGTCACCGACAGGCCGAGCATCGCCACTATGGTGTAGAGGATCGAGACGATCTGCTCGTTGTGGAGGATCTCGTATGCCTGTATCGGGATGACGCTCGACACCGTGGCGCGAGCGAAGGATTCGACCGCGTAGAGCGAGGCGAAGGTGCGGGCATCCGCGGCCTTGAGGGCCGGTAGCCAGATCGGATGGCGCACATGCGTGGACATTGCTTCCCCAAAGCAGAATCAGCAGCCAAATCTGCGGCCATCAGTTCGCGACCGGTAACAGGAAACCGACGTGCCCCGGACAAAAACGAAGCCGGTCAAAGGCTTTCCGGTGCTGGCCTAAAGGGGTGCCTGATGCAGCGCCGGCTGACTGTCTGTATCGAAGCTCACGGCCTTCTTTTGTCCGGCGTAACCGTGATAGTCCTCGTACGGGGCTGAATCAGATCGCGAGACCATGAGCATCCAGACGCCGACCATGCCCGCCGCGGAGTTGCCGAAGACCAAGCGCATCGTCGCCATCGACATGCTGCGCGGCATCGCGCTGATCGCCATGGCGAGCTACCATTTCACCTGGGACCTGGAATTCTTCGGCTACACCGATCCCGGCCTGACCGCCTTCGGCTGGTGGAAGTTCTATGCTCGCTGCATCGCCTCGACCTTCCTGTTCCTGGTCGGCGTCAGCCTGTATCTCGCCCATGGCAAAGAGATCCGCTGGAACGGCTTCTGGAGACGCTTCGCCATGGTCGCCGGAGCGGCGATCGCCATTTCGGTCGCCACCCGTATCGCCACGCCGGATGGGTGGATCTTCTTCGGCATCCTGCACCAGATCGCGCTGGCGAGCCTGCTCGGGCTGGCATTCCTGCGCCTGCCGGCGCTGCTCACACTGCCGATCGCCGCGGCGGTCATCGCCATTCCCTTCTATTTTCGGCTGGAATCGTTCGATCACCCCTGGCTGTGGTGGGTCGGCCTTTCCGCGGTCAACCCACACTCCAACGACTATGTCCCGCTGTTCCCGTGGTTCGGTGCGGTGCTTGTGGGCCTCGGAGCGACCAAGCTTGCCTCCCGCTTCGGCGCCTTGGCGCGCCTGGCAGATGTGGCGCCCGGGCGCTGGTCCAACCCGCTGGTCTTCATCGGCCGGCACAGCCTGGCCTTCTACCTGATCCATCAGCCGCTGCTGATCGGCAGTGTCTGGTTGTTCTCGCAAGTAATGCCGGCCAAGGTCGAAACCCCGCAGGTGAACTTTCTCAAGACCTGCCAGATCTCGTGCGAGCAGCAGCGCGACAGCAAGTTCTGTTCGAGCTATTGTGGGTGCATGCTGGACACGCTGGAGGGCGAGGCAACGCTTGATCGGCTCTACAAGAACGACCAGACCGCCGAATGGAGAGCGCATCTGGCGGATCTCGCCGGCACCTGCACGGCCCAGACCGACAGCAAGATGACGGAGGAAGGTGTCGAATGATCGAGACCCCGCCCAAACCTGGGCTGATACCGTGGCCGCCGCTGATCTACATCGCCGCCATCGCCATCAGTATCGCGCTCGGCTTGCTCTTTCCCCTGCCCTGGATCGGCGACCTCCTGGGCGACCTCCTCTACGCGGCCGGCTGGGTGGCGCTGTTCGGCGTCGCCGCACTCTGGTTCACCGCCATCCGCACCATGACGCGGGCCAAGACGACGCTCAACCCCAACGCCGTGCCGGACCATCTCGTCACCACGGGTCCTTTCGGCATCACCCGCAATCCGATGTACCTCGCCAACACGCTGCTGTTGATCGGCGTTGCCTTCATCTCCGGGATCGTCTGGTTCCTGCCGCTCGCCTTCGTCGCCGCCTTCGTCACGCAGAAGGTCGCGGTGGAAAAGGAAGAAAAGATGCTGTCGGCAAAGTTCGGCAAAAAATACCGCGACTATGCCAAAAGAGTGCGGCGCTGGATTTGAGCATCTGAACGCCGGCTGCCAGAGCCATATCGGGAAGATAACGGTTTCCGATTTGTGGCGGAGACCAACAATTTGTCGATGTCGGCGCCGCCCCTCACCTGCCTGCCGGCATCCTCTCCCCGTATAGTGACGGGGAGAGGGGCGCTGTCATCAGCGGTTTCGCCAGCCACCAGCGTTGCAGGAAAGAGACCGAGATCACGGTCAGCCCCCTTCTCCCCGTCACTATACGGGGAGAAGTGCCCGGCAGGGCGATGAGGGGCGGCGCCGACTCTAAAGCGATTGTCCTGCCTGGAAGGTCGCTACGTATTAACCCCGAGCTCGACCAGCCGCTCAACGCAGGATTCCTCGGCCTGGTCGAGTTCGGCCAATGTCTCCTCGAGGTCGCGGCGCTTTTGCCTCAGATCCTCGCGCTTTTCCTCGATGCGCTTGATCATCAGCTTGAGCTGGCCGACCTCGCCGGGCGGTTCCTTGTACATCTGGATGATTTCGCGGATCTCGTTGATCGAGAAGCCGAGCCGTTTTCCGCGCATGATCTGCCGGATCAAGTGTCGGTCGGATGGGCGAAACAGCCGCGTGCGGCCCCGCCGCACCGGCTGCACCAGTCCCTCGTCCTCGTAGAACCGCAGCGTCCGCGTCGACACGTCGAATTCGCGCGTCAGCTCGGTGATCGAATAATATTCCCGCATTCTCGCCCCATAGCCGGAGATTGGCGACTGCTGCTCTCCGTCCGCGGCAGACCTGCCGGAATCGGCCGCAGTCTGCCTGTCGCCGAGCCTCGCACGGCATTTACGTAAAAGTCAATTGAGCCGGATCAATGGACGCCGAACCACCACGTGGCAAGGCCCAGAAAAGCGAAGAAACCAACGACGTCGGTGACCGTGGTGACAAACACCGCCGAAGCGACCGCGGGATCGATCTTGAAGCGGTCGAGCAGCAGCGGGATCAGGATGCCGGCAAGGGCCGCAACGAACATGTTGATGATCATGGCCGCGGCGATGATGCCGCCCAGATTGGCATCGCGGAACCAGACGGCGGCTACGATGCCGATCAATATGGCGAAAACGATGCCGTTGATGAAGCCCACGCCTATCTCGCGGCGAATGATGCGGCCGGCATTGTAGATGTCGAGATCCCTTGTCGCCAGCGCCCGCACGGTGACGGTCATGGTCTGCGAACCGGCATTGCCGCCCATCCCGGCCACGATCGGCATCAGCACGGCGAGCGCCACGATGCGCTCGATCGTGTGGTCGAACAGGCCGATCACCGATGCCGCGAGGAAGGCGGTCAGGAGATTGACAAGCAGCCATGGCACACGCGAACGCGAGGTCGAAAAGATGCTGTCGGAAAGCTCTTCGTCGCCGACGCCGCCCATGCGCAGGAGATCTTCCTCGGCTTCCTGCTGGATGACGTCGACGACGTCGTCGATGGTCAGCACGCCGACCAGCCGCTCGTTCTCGTCGACGACGGCGGCCGACAGAAGGTCATATTGCTCGAACTCCCGCGCGGCCTCTTCCTGGTCCATCGTGGCCGGAATGGCGTGCCGCGTCTCATGCATGACCTCCTCGACCTTGACCGAGCGCTTGGTGCGCAGGATCTGGTCGAGGTCTATGGCGCCAAGCAGCTTGAAGCTCGGGTCGATGACGAAGATCTGGCTGAAGCGGTCGGGAAGGTTCTTGTCCTCGCGCATGTAGTCGATGGTCTGGCCGACCGTCCAGAACGGCGGCACCGCGACGAACTCCGTCTGCATGCGCCGCCCGGCGGTCTCCTCGGGGTAGTCGAGCGAGCGACGTAGCCTGATGCGCTCGGTAAACGGCAGCTGCGACAGGATCTCGTCCTGGTCCTCCGGTTCGAGATCCTCGAGGATGTAGACCGCGTCGTCGGAATCGAGTTCCTGCACCGCCTGGGCAATCTGCGCGTTGGGCAGATTGTCGACGATGTCCATGCGGATCGCCTCGTCGACCTCGGTCAGCGCGGAAAAATCGAAGTCGGCCCCCAAAAGCTCGACAAGGGCGCGCCGCTGGTCGGGATGCAGCGCCTCGATCAGGTCGCCCATTTCCGACTGGTGCAGGTCGTCGACCTCACGCTTGAGCGTGAGCGTATCGCGGTCGGCGATCGCCGCGCCGATCTGGGCGAGAAAGGACGAAAGGACAGCGCCGTCCTCACCGTAGATGTCGGCGCGGTGTTCGTCAGCGACCCCAGCGCCGGTCGTCCGTTCGTCCTGGCCTTCCACCAGCGCCTCCCGCCATTGCAATCCTGGAAAAGGTGCATCTCCGGTCTAGAACATCGGACCCGAAAGTGGAAACCGGTTTCGGGAAAATCCGACGCTCAAAAAGAAACTGGCGTAACGCGCGGGAATATCAAACGAAATGCGCGGTGTCCGTAGGGCTGGAGGTGCCGCTACAAATCAGATTCTGGGGAGAGAGAATGGTGCGGTCGAGAAGACTCGAACTTCCACGGGTTGCCCCACAGCGACCTCAACGCTGCGCGTCTACCAATTCCGCCACGACCGCACGTGGTAGGAGCCGGAACCGACCGGCTCGCGGCGTGTAGCAAATCGTTTCCGGCGAAACAAGTGCGCCCCGAGCATTTAATCGCTGGGAATTGCCATAACGGATCAAAGCGCCAAAATGCACCGCGAACTGGACGTTTCGGCCCGATATCGCCATATGGAGTACAACAAGAGACATCCCATGCCAGAACGCAGCCAGATCGCCACGTCGTTCCTGCCTTTGCCCGGTTCGGCGCCCGTCGAATGGGCGATCGAGCCCGGCCTCACCGCCTACCCCGAGGCGCTTGCCTTCATGGAGGCGCGCGCCGAAGCGATCCGCAGCGGGGCCGCCGGCGAGATGGTCTGGCTGGTCGAGCATCCGCCGCTCTATACCGCCGGCACGAGTGCGCGCAGCGAGGACCTGATCGACGCCAACCGGTTCCCGGTGTTTTCGGCCGGCCGCGGCGGCGAATACACCTATCATGGGCCGGGCCAGCGCGTCGCCTACGTCATGCTCGACCTGAAACGCCGCCGGGAGGATGTGCGCGCCTTCGTCGCCGCCCTCGAACAATGGATCATCGGCACGCTCGCCGCCTTCAACGTCAATGGCGAGCGTCGTGAGGATCGCGTCGGCGTCTGGGTGGTGCGGCCCGATCGCCCTGCCCTGCCGGACGGCTCTGCCGCCGAGGACAAGATCGCGGCAATAGGTATTCGGCTCAGGCGCTGGGTGAGTTTTCACGGCATCGCCATCAATGTCGAGCCGGATCTCGGCCATTTCAGCGGTATCGTGCCGTGCGGCGTGCAGGACCACGGCGTCACCAGCCTCGTCGATCTCGGGCTGCCGGTGACGATGGCCGATCTCGACCTGGCGCTGAAATCAGCGTTCGAGGATGTCTTCGGCCCAGCCACGGCCTTGCCCGTGGAAACAGCCCGCGAGGCCGGCTGAACGCTTCCCGGACAGCTCAGATCAGCCGTGCCGACGCCCAGAGCACTCCATAACCGTGGATGAGGAACACCGCCAGCAGCGCGCCGGCGATGACGAAACGGTCGGCTGTGCGGATCGGCTTCAGTTCGTGGCGCGGCTTCACCCCGCTGCCCGCGGTCAGAAGGCTTAGGATTGCAAAGACCGCGCCGGCCACGAGCAGAAAGCCAATGGAAAAGCCGGCCCGCCAGCCAAGCGCCAGGAAGGCCGAGAGCAGGAAGAAGGAGGCCAGCGCCAGCGCGACCGGCCCTGGGCAGATCTGGCGCAGCACCTGGCCGCCATCGAATTTCCACACCGGCACCAGATTGGCGATGTTGAAGAGCGCAGCACAGCCCGCCAGTGTCGCCAGCAATGTCGCGGTAAGCCAGTGCCCTTCCGCGCTTGCAAACGTGCTGCCCATCATCGCCAACGGCACCAGGAAAGCAGAGAACCCGGCGCCCATCAGCGCCACGAACGCAACTTCGAAACGGCTGTCATAGGGCCGGCCGCCAATGGCGAGGCCGCCGAGCAGCGGGATGAAGATCATGCGCGCCCTGCGATGGCCCATCAGGCGGAATGCCGCCATGTGGCCGAGCTCGTGCAGGGCGACAACGGAAGTCAGGATCGCGGCCAGAGCAAGCCCGCCGCGGTGAAGCCCGAAGAACGGCCACAGGATGAATGCCGAGAGAGCGGCGAAGCCGAGCTGACTCAGCGGATGTTCGAACCAGCCGCCCTTGCGATACCGCCCTGTCCTGGCCCAGCCATCCAGCTTGGCGAGTTCGCGGCGCATGGCGAAATAGCGGAACGCCAGGAAGGCCACGCCGCGGTAACGGTCGGTCTGGGTGAGCGTAACCCGGGTGGCCTCGCCAATCGAGACCAACTGCGCGGTTTCCCGATAATGCGCCCAGAAAGACGGATCGAGCGCCGTGTCCTCGATGACGCGCATCGAAAAGCACCTGCCATGCACGACATTCTCGAGCAGGGCCTTGCGTTCGATCGGCAGGCCGTCCCGGCCCTCCCAGGACATTCTGGTGCGGACCACTCCCTCGCCCAGCATCTCCGCCGAGAGGATTTCGCCGGACCAGCCGGCATTGCTCCCGAGCGGCCACAGCGCCTGCCACAGACGCTGCCGGTCGGCCGCGACCGTGCGGCTGAGCCTGATTGTGCGCAAACCAAGCGGCACGCTCATCAGGAGAAAAATCAGCCCTAGATTGCTGGCCACGAGGAAGGCGGCGACGATGGGCGACACGCGGCGCTCCTGCTTTCAGGAGCGACACCCTAGCGCCATGGGCGGCAAGAAAGGCTTAACGGCAAAGCGGACTTTCGTCCGCCGGAACAGCGACGGCAGACACTGTCACCTCACATGGCTCCGATCCAGATCGCCATGGAAATGAGGAAGGTGCTCATGCAAACCAGCGAGATGACATCCTGAACCAGATCGGTCATAACTCTCTCCTGTTGTTGATATGTTCGCAATTTGTTCTAATTTTGTTTCAAAGTCAACGAGCGGAATCCGTCCGCAGCCGGAATTTTCGAGCGATCAAACCGGCAGGGTTAAGAAAAGGTTGACGGCGCGGGACCTATCAACAGGTCAGGAAGATGTCGTCGACGCTATCGTCAGTTAGCGTATGGGATGAGCGCCTGCTTGCACTCAACGTCAGTCGAGACAATAGTGGGTAAGCTAAGACTGCCGAGTGATGGACGTGAGGCAACACCAAGGCGCCAATCAAGCTGATCGCTGGCGAAAGCGCATGAGGCAAGGCCACCGGTGGCGCCTCTCGCGCAGCTTTGTAACCTGGCTGCTCATCCTGGTGATGATCGCGATCTCTTCCACCCTGATCGCACTGAAGGCTCATTGGCGGTTCTGATCCCGGAGGGATCAGTATCCCCGACGGGAAACTAAACCCGCGGAAATCTCGCTGGACGTTGTTAAGGTTGGACCCAATCTCGCAGCGGACATCAGAGTTCTACAGCGGCACCACCTTGCCCTCGGCCAGGGTGACGCGCCGGTCCATGCGCGCTGCCAGCTGGTGATTGTGGGTGGCGATCAGCGCCGCGAGGCCCGATTGCCGCACCAATGCCTCCAGCGCCTCGAACACATAGGAAGCAGTGACCGGGTCGAGATTGCCGGTCGGCTCGTCCGCCAGCAGCACCAGCGGCGCATTGGCGACCGCACGCGCGATTGCCACGCGCTGCTGCTCGCCGCCCGACAGTTCGGACGGCCGGTGCGATGCACGCTTGCCGATCTGCATGTAGTCGAGCAGCTGCGCCGCGCGCTCGGCCGCCTCCTTGCGCGGCAGACCTTTGATGAGCTGCGGCATCATGATGTTTTCCAGCGCCGAAAACTCCGGCAGCAGATGGTGGAACTGGTAGACGAAGCCGACATCGTTGCGGCGGATCGAGGTGCGCTCGTCATCGGATAGCCGGCCGCAGGCCCGGCCGGAGAGAATCACGTCGCCGGCGTCGGGCCGTTCCAAGAGCCCTGCCGTATGCAGCAGCGTCGATTTGCCGGTGCCGGACGGCGCCACCAGCGCCACCATCTCGCCGCGCTTCAGCGAGAAGTCCGCACCGTTCAGAATGGTGAGCTTGCGCGGCCCCTGGACATAGTGCCGCTCGACGCTCTTCAACTCGATAATGGCCTGCGCCATCATTCGTACCTCAGCGCTTCGACCGGATCGAGGCGGGCCGCCCGCCATGCCGGAAACAACGTCGCCAGGAAGGACAGGCCGAGCGCCATGATGACGACATAGGTCGTCTCGCGCGGATCCATCTTCGCCGGCAACTGGCTGAGGAAATAGAGCTCCGGATTGAACAGCACCTTGCCGGTCATCCAGGAGAAGAACTCGCGGATCGATTCGATGTTGAGGCAGATGATCACGCCGAGCAGCACGCCGGCGATGGTGCCGGTGACGCCGATCGCCGCGCCCGTCATCAGGAAGATGCGCAGGATGGCGCCGCGCGAGGCGCCCATGGTGCGCAGGATGGCGATGTCGTGCCCCTTGTCTTTCACCAGCATGACCAGCCCGGAGATGATGTTGAGCGCCGCCACCAGAACGATCAGGGTCAGGATCATGAACATGACGTTGCGCTCCACCTGCAGGGCGGAAAAGAAGGTCTCGTTGCGCTGCCGCCAGTCGACGAGGTCGATGGGTCGCTGCGCCGCCTCTTCCACCTTCGGTTTCAGCGCGTCGACATCATCGGGATTGTCGACATAGATCTCGATCGTCTGGGCTCGCCCATCCATGTTGAAATAGAGCTGCGCCTCGGAAAAGGGCATGTAGACGATGGAGGCGTCATATTCCGACATGCCGACTTCGAAGATTGCCGCGATCTTGTAGCCCTTCATCCGCGGCGTCGTGCCGAGCGGCGTCACGTCGCCGTCCGGCGAGATCAGGGTGATCGTGTCGCCGAGCGCCAGGCCGAGATTCTCCGCCATGCGCTTGCCGATGGCGACCCCCTCGCCCGTGTCGAAATCGGCGATCGAGCCTTGCTTGATATTGCTGGCGACGATGGCGATCTTGCCAAGGTCTTCGCCCCTGATGCCGCGTACCAGCGCGCCCGAGCCGCCGCCGATATTGCCTTGCGCCAGCACCTGGCCGTCGATCAGCGGAATGGCGTATTTCACGCCGGCCACGCCGTTGATGCGGCCGGCGACCTGCGCATAGTCCTCAAGCGGCGAATCCAGCGGCTGCACGATCAGATGGCCGTTTACGCCGAGGATGCGGGTGAGCAGCTCGGCCCTGAACCCGTTCATGACGGCCATCACCACGATCAGCGTCGCCACTCCCAGCATGATGCCGAGGAAGGAGATCGAGGCGATGACCGAGATCACCGTCTCCTTGCGTCGCGAGCGCAGATAGCGCCACGCCACCGTGCGTTCGAAGATGGAAAACGGTCCGGCGCCTGCCGGTCTCGCTGCCGCCGCCTCGCTCATGCGGCGGCACCGAAGCGTTTTTTCGCATCGGCGATCGGCAGCGTCACGCGCTCGCCGGTCTTGCGGTTCTTGATCTCGACCTCGCCGGCGGCCACGCCGCGCGGTCCGACGATCACCTGCCAGGGCAAGCCGATCAGGTCGGCGGTGGCGAACTTGCCGCCCGGCCGCTGGTCGGTGTCGTCATAGAGCACATCCTTGCCGGCGGCAGTGAAAGCTGCGTTGAGCTCATCGCAGACGCGGTCGCAATCGGCATCGCCGGCTTTCATGTTGATCAGGCCGATGTCGAACGGCGCCACCGCTTCCGGCCAGATGATGCCGTTCTCGTCATGGCTGGCTTCGATGATCGCCGCAACCAGCCGCGACGGGCCGATGCCATAGGAACCGCCGGAAGCGAAATGATCCTTGCCGTCAGGCCCGGTCACCTTGGCGCCCATCGGCTTGGAGTATTTCTCGCCGAAATGGAAGATATGGCCGACTTCGATGCCGCGCGCCGAAACCTTGTCGCTGTCGGGAACCTCAGCCCAGGCCGCTTCGTCATGCATTTCGTCGGTCGCGGCGTAAGGCGTCGTCCAGGTCTTGACGATGCCTGATATCTCGGCGTCGTTGGAGAAATCGGTGTTGGCTCCGGGCACGCCGAGCGACAGATAATCGCGATGGCAGAACACCTGGCTCTCGCCGGTGTCGGCCAGGATGATGAATTCATGGCTGAGATCGCCGCCGATCGGACCGGTGTCGGCCCGCATCGGGATCGCCTGTAGGCCCATGCGGGTGAAGGTCCGGAGATAGGACACGAACATCCTGTTGTAGGCGGCTCTCGCGCCTTCGAAGTCGAGATCGAAGGAGTAGGCATCCTTCATCAGGAATTCCCGGCTGCGCATGACGCCGAAGCGCGGCCGCACCTCGTCGCGGAACTTCCACTGGATGTGGTAGAGGTTGAGCGGCAAGTCCTTGTAGGACTTTACATAGGCGCGGAAAATCTCGGTGACCATTTCCTCGTTGGTCGGGCCGTAAAGCATGTCGCGGTCCTGGCGGTCCTTGATGCGCAACATCTCCTTGCCGTAGTCGTTATAGCGGCCGCTTTCGCGCCAAAGGTCGGCCGACTGGATGGTCGGCATCAGGATTTCCAGCGCGCCGGCGCGGTTCTGTTCCTCGCGGATGATCTGGCAGACCTTGTCCAGGACCCGTTTGCCCAGCGGCAGCCAGGAAAAACTGCCCTGCCCCTGCTGGCGGATCATGCCGGCGCGCAGCATCAGCCGATGCGAGACGATCTCCGCCTCGCGCGGATTCTCTTTGAGGATGGGCAGGAAATAGCGCGACAAACGCATGGACTGGTCCGTGAATGAGGAGGCCGCGCCAGAATCGGTGCGACGCAGGCTTGCTTGCCCCGGCTTCATAGCCATTTCATGGCGCAATGGGAACCCGGACGCATCGACCCGGAAATCGGAAATTCAGCTTTCGAACGGCGTGGCGCGCGGAATGAAAACGTTTTGAGCACCCCTCGCGCGCGCCGCGAATGCTGGACGATCGAAGGAGCCACGGTTGCATAAAACGCCCGGCTGGTGCTTTCCCAAGCAAAGCCTGCCGTACTATTGTGCAGTGCAGCACGAGAATGCCCGTTTCAAGGCAAAATTCTTCGTGACATTTTCATTTCCGTTGGGCTAATGTGCCCCGATAACCGAGAGAGCAGAGAAAAATCTGTTCTCCTACGCGGTCAAAGTCTTGGGAGGATGCGATCTAGGCGCGGTTACTCGCTGCCGCCGGAAACCGGAAACAGATCGGACGCGTTTAAATTGCAAGGCCTTGTGCCTTGCATTTTTTTTGTGCAATCATCTGCTTAGCGCAATGCATTGCCAAACCACCTTACCCCGCGTCACGATTTTTGAAGCCTGAACAGATGAGCCGGCGCCGAATGGCGGCGTGACCTCGCCCGAAGCGCAAGAGCCGGTTTGAATGCTGCTATTTTGCCGTTGCCTGGCCGAATTCCGGCACGATGTGCGGGATGTCGTTGAGGCTATATCCCAGCCCATGCGTAAGGCCGTAGAAAATGCCCATGAGCACCGCCGTGGCGACGGTGGTGCGGATCACCGCACGCAGCATATGTGGTCCGCGCGGCGCGCTCGGCACCGTGCCCAGCGTCACGTCACGGTCGTCATCCTGCGTCCTGACGCTGAACGGCAGAACGGCAAACAGCACCACCCACCAGGTCGCGAAAAACAGTGCGGTGAACGAAACCCAGCTCATGATTGCTCCAGTTCGATCAGCGTGCCGAAGAAATCCTTCGGATGCAGGAACAGCACAGGTTTGCCATGCGCGCCGGTCTTCGGCTTGCCGTCGCCCAAAACCCGGGCGCCAGCTGCCTGGAGCCGGTCCCGCGCGGTAAGGATATCGTCGACCTCGTAGCAGAGATGGTGCATGCCGCCCGACGGGTTCTTCTCGAGGAAAGCCGCGATCGGCGAGCCCTCGCCGAGCGGCTCCAGCAACTCGATCTTGGTGTCGCCGACATTGACGAACACCACGGTGACGCCATGCTCGGGCAGCGCCTGTGGTTCGCTCACTTCGGCGCCTAGCGTGTCGCGATAACAAGCGACAGCCGCAGCCAGATCCGGCACCGCAAGCGCGACATGGTTCAGGCGTCCAAGCATAGAGCGCTCCGCTTTAAGGGAGTAGGGAAACAAGACAGAAGAAAAGCAACGGCTCATTCTCCCCTACTCCCCTACTGCCTTATTCCCCTATTCGTCACCGCGTGACGAATACAGTCACCAGCGGTTTCTTGCCCCAGGCTTCGTTGGCGGCGCCGCGTACGGCACGGCGTACCGCCTCCTGCACCAGGTCGAGGTCTTTTCGGCGCTGACGGGGGATGGAGTCCACCGCGCCGATTGCCGCATCGATCATCAGGTCCTCCAGCGTCTCGCCCCTGGCATCGGCCTCGGCGACGCCGATTGCGACCAGATCGGGATCGCCGGCCAGTTCATACTTCTCGTCCAGCACCACATTGACCGCGACATGGCCGGCAAAGGACAGTTTGCGGCGGTCGCGAATGCCCATCGCCTGGTCGGTGCCGATCAACCTGCCGTCCTTGTAGATACGGCCGAACGGCACCTGGTCGATGATCGTGGCAGGGCCGGGAGCAAGCCGCAGCATGTCGCCGTCGCGCACCTGCGCCACCTGGCCGATGCCCGACGTCGACATCAGCGAGCCCTGGGCCACCAGATGCGCGGCCTCGCCATGCACTGGAACGCCGATCTGCGGCCGTACCCATTCATACATCTTGCGCAATTCGCTGCGCCGCGGATGGCCGGAGACATGAACCAGCGCATCGCCGTCCTCGATGATCTTGATGCCGAGATCGACGAGGCGGTTCTTGATTTCGAGGATCGCCTTCTCGTTGCCGGGAATGGTACGCGAGGAAAACACCACCGTGTCGCCGGCCGTCAGCGACACCGACTTCATCTCGTCGCGCGAGAGCTTGGCAAGCGCCGCCAGCGGCTCGCCCTGGCTTCCGGTGCAGATGACGACCAGGTTTTCGCGCGGAATGAAGCCGAAATCCTCCTCGGCTATGAACTCCGGCAGACCGTCCATGTAGCCGAGTTCGCCGGCGACATCGATGACGCGCTTCAGCGAACGACCGAGCACCAGGCACTGACGGCCGGCATCGCGCGCCGCCTTGGCGATGGAAACGATACGGCCGACATTGGAAGAGAAGGTGGTGACGGCGACGCGGCCCTTGGCGGCCTGGATAACCCCTTTCAGCCCCTCGCCGACCGCGACTTCCGATGGCGATTCGCCTTCGCGCATAGCATTGGTCGAATCGCAGACCAGCGCCAGAACGCCCTTGTCGCCATAGGCGCGGAACCGTGCTTCGTCGGTCTTGGGTCCGATCGTCGGCGCCGGGTCGATCTTCCAGTCGCCGGTGTGGATGACGGTGCCTGCCGGCGAGGTGATGGCCAGCGACATCGGTTCGGGAATCGAATGCGCGACCGGGATCGCCTCGATTTCGAACGGACCGACGGTGAATTTTTCGCCCGCGCGGTAGATGGTCAGCGGGATCTTCGGCGCGCCCTGCTCGCCCTGGCGCTTGGCTTCCAGCAGCCCGGCGCTGAACGGCGTCATCCACACCGGCGCCTTGAGCCTCGGCCAGATATCCAGCAGCGCGCCATAGTGGTCCTCATGCGCGTGGGTGATCACGATACCGCGCAAATTGGCGATCTTCTCTTCGATGAAGCGCGTGTCGGGCAGGATCAGGTCGACGCCCGGATGCGCCGCGTCGGGAAAGGTGACGCCGACGTCGATGACGATCCATTCGCGCGCGCTCGGCGGACCATAGCCGTAGAGAGCGAAGTTCATACCGATCTCGCCGACGCCGCCCAGCGGCACGAAGACGAGTTCGGCGTTTTCCGCTTTCGCCATGATTTTTTCCTTCCTGGCCCTCAGGCCAAGCCATTGAAGCAATTCCGGGAAAAGTCTGTAACGGTTTTCCGTCTGGAATTGCGCAAAAACAAAACTATACCCGGGCGGATGCGACCGCGCCGAAATGCACATCGCCGGCGGCGATCGTCAAAACCGAGCCCTCATCGTCGCGGATCACGAAACGGCAGTCCTCGTCAATGGTCTCGAACACCCCGCGCACCACATTACCGTCAATTCTGACAGCAACCTCGCCGCCAAGCCCTGCCGCGCGTGCCAGCCAGCGCCGCCTGACGGCGGCAAGTCCCCGCCCGTCGTCCCACAGGCGGGCATTCTCGCTCCAGGCATCCGACAGCGCCAGGAACAGCGTTTCGGCATCGCATGCCGCACCCAGTGCGTGAAGCGACGTCGCGGGATACGGCAAATCCTCAGGGTACGCCACAACATTGACGCCGATGCCGACCGCCACCGCGAAACGGCCGCCGTCCAGCATGGCCGATTCCAGCAGGATGCCGGCGAGCTTGGCGCCGGAGGCGAGCACGTCGTTCGGCCATTTCAGCTCGAAACGGTTCTTGCCTTCATTGCCGCCGTCGAGGCCGATGGCGATCCGGCCCGCCGGCACCACGGCGTCGAGCGCATCGGCCAGCGCCAGGCCGGCGACGAAACCGAGCGTCGCGGCGAGGCGAAGCTCGCCCCCGGTGAGGACGAGCAGCGTCGCCGCCAGATTGCCCTCGGGTGTCGCCCAGACGCGGCCGCGCCGCCCGCGCCCGCTTTCCTGTTTCTTGGAAACGACCCACAATCTGCCGGGGTCGCCGGCCCGGGCGTGATCCAGCGCCAGCGCATTGGTGGAGCCGACGCTGTCATGCGCCTCCAGCCGGAATGCTTCCGACGCCGAGGTTGGAGCCAGCCGAAATGCCATCCCGTCAGAAGAATGTCTTGGCGGCGGCTTCGGCATAGGTGCCGATCGGACCGCCGATCAGCACATAGAACAGCACGAAAGCGCCGGAGACACCGAGTACGAGGCGCAATTCACTGGCCATCGGCACGAAGCCGCCGACCGGTTCGTCGAACCACATGATCTTGATGATGCGCAGGTAATAATAGGCGCCCACTACCGAGGCCAGCACGCCGATGATCGCCAGCGCGTAGAGGTTGGCATTGATGGCGGCGAGAAAGACGTACCACTTCCCCCAGAAGCCGGCGAGCGGCGGGATGCCGGCCAGCGAGAACATCAGGATGGTCAGGATCGTCGCCATGATCGGGTTGGTCGAGGACAGGCCTGCCAGGTCGCTGATCTGCTCGACATTGCCTTCCTTGCGCCGCATGGCGAGAATGAAGGCGAAGGTGCCGAGCGTCATCACCAGATAGATCAGCATGTAGATCGCGACGCCGCGCACGCCGGCCTGGCTGTTGGCGGCAAGGCCAACCAGCGCGTAGCCCATGTGGCCGATCGAGGAGTAGGCCATCAGGCGCTTGATGTTGGTCTGGCCGATCGCCGCGAAAGAGCCGAGCGCCATCGAGGCGATGGAGATGAAGACGATGATCTGCTGCCAGTCGGAAGCGATCGGCTTGAACGCGCCCATGGTGACGCGCACGATCAGCGCCATAGCCGCCATTTTGGGTGCCGCCGCCAGGAAAGCCGTCACCGGTGTAGGCGCACCCTCATAGACGTCGGGCGTCCACATGTGGAACGGCACCGCCGAGATCTTGAAGGCGAGGCCGGCCAGCACGAAGACCAGGCCGAAGACGAGGCCAAGCTGGCGCTCTCCGCCGCCCAGCGCCGTCGCGATCTCCTGGAACCCGGTGTTGCCGGTATAACCATAGACCAGGCTGATGCCATAGAGCAGCATGCCCGACGACAGCGCGCCGAGGACGAAGTACTTCAGGCCCGCCTCGGTCGAGCGCAGGTTCTCGCGGTTGATCGCGCACAAGACATAGATCGCCAGCGACTGAAGCTCGAGGCCGAGATAGAGCCCGATCATGCCGTTGGCGGAGATCATCAGCATCATGCCGAGCGTGCACAGAAGGATCAGCACCGGATATTCGAACTTGTCGAACCGCTCCGCCCTGGCGAAGCGCATCGACATGATCAGCGTCACCGCCGAGCCCACCAGCGCCAGCAGCTTCATGAAGCGGGCAAAGGAATCCTGGATGAAGGCATTGCCGTAGGCGCTGCCCTGCCCGGTGGAGAAGATCAGCCAGGCGCCCGATATCACCAGCACGGCAACGGCAAGGCCGGTCACGGTGTTGGCGGTGTTGGCGCGCGAATAGGCCCCGACCATCAGCAGCGCGAGCGCGCCGATGGCAAGGATCAGCTCGGGCGTCGAGAGCGACAGGCTGGAGAGAAGGTCCGGCGTCATGGTTCGCAAAACCCCTGGGTCAGTTCGCCGCCGCGGTCTGCGCGGCGCCGATGGATGCGGTGACATTGGTGACGAGCGACTTGACCGACTGGGCCGTCGCGTCGAAGACGGGAGCGGGATAGACGCCGAAGAAGATGACCAGCACAACCAGCGGATAGATGATCGCCTTCTCGCGTGTCGACAGGTCGAGCAGGCCCTTGAGGCTGTCCTTGGTCAGCGCGCCGAAGATCACCCGGCGGTAGAGCCAAAGCGCGTAGGCGGCCGACAGGATGACGCCGGTGGCAGCGAAGAACGCCACCCAGGTATTGACCCGGAACACGCCGAGCATGGTCAGGAACTCGCCGACGAAGCCTGACGTGCCCGGCAGGCCGACATTGGCCATGGTGAAGATCAGGAACACGGTGGCGTATTTCGGCATGTTGTTGACCAGGCCGCCATAGGCGGCGATCTCACGCGTGTGCATGCGGTCATAGATGACGCCGACGCACAGGAACAGCGCGCCCGAGACCAGGCCGTGGCTGAGCATCTGGAAGATCGCGCCCTGCACGCCTTCCTGGTTCATGGCGAAAATGCCCATGGTCACGAAGCCCATATGGGCGACCGACGAATAGGCGATCAGCTTCTTCATGTCCTCCTGCATCAGCGCCACCAGCGAGGTGTAGATGATGGCCACGACCGAAAGTGCGAAGACCAGCGGCGCGAACATCTCGGACGCCAGCGGGAACATCGGCAAGGAGAACCGCAGGAAGCCGTATCCGCCCATCTTCAACAGAATGGCGGCCAGGATCACCGAACCGGCTGTCGGCGCCTCGACATGCGCATCCGGCAGCCAGGTATGCACCGGCCACATCGGCATCTTCACCGCGAAGGAGGCGAAGAAGGCGAGCCACAGCCATGTCTGCATGTTGGCGGGGAAATTGTGCGTCAACAGCGTCGGGATATCGGTCGTGCCGGACTGGTAGAACATCGCCATGATGGCGAGCAGCATCAGCACCGAGCCGGCGAGCGTGTAGAGGAAGAACTTGAAGGAGGCATAGACGCGGCGCTTGCCGCCCCAGACGCCGATGATGATGAACATCGGGATCAGGCCGGCTTCGAAGAAGACGTAGAACAGCACGATGTCGAGCGCGCAGAACACGCCGATCATCAGCGTTTCGAGCAGCAGGAAGGCGATCATGTAGGCCTTGACGCGCTTCTCGATCGCTTCCCACGACGCCAGGATACAGAGCGGCATCAGGAATGTGGTCAGAATGACGAACAGCATCGAAATGCCGTCGACGCCCATATGGTAGGAGATGCCGGAATCGAGCCAGGCGACCTTCTCGACGAACTGGAAGCCGGCTTGCGAATTGTCGAAGCCGGTCCAGATGAACAGCGAGACGATGAAGGTGAACGTCGTCGTCAGCAGCGCGATGGCGCGGATGTTGCGGCGTGCGTTTTCGCTGTCGTCGTTGATGAACAGGATGAGCAGCACACCAACCAACGGCAGGAAGGTGACCAGCGAGAGAATTGGCCAAGCGGTCATCAGAGCATCATCCAGGTGACGAATGCGGCAACGCCGATCAGCATGGCGAAGGCATAGTGATAGAGATAGCCGGTCTGCAACTTGACGACGCGGTTGGTGACATCGACGACGCGTGCCGAAATGCCGTCAGGCCCGAGACCATCGATGACGGTGCCGTCGCCGGTCTTCCACAGGAAGGAACCGAGGCGTTTGGCCGGCCGCACAAAGAGGAAGTCATAGAGCTCGTCGAAATACCATTTGTTGAGCAGGAAGGCATAGAGCCCGCGATGCTGGGCGGCCAGATTGACCGGCATTTCCGGCGAGCGGATGTAGAACTTCCACGCCAGCGCCAGGCCGATCAGCATGGCGATGAACGGCGACAGCTCGACCCATAGCGGCAGTTCGTGAATGTCGTGCAGGATGTGATTGTCCGGCAGTGTGAACAGCGACGCCTTCCAGAATTCGGCATAGCCTTCGCCGATGAAGGCACCGTGGAAGATGATGCCGGCAAACAGCGCGCCCGCCGCCAGCACGAACAGCGGCACCAGCATCACCGGCGGCGATTCATGGACATGGTGCATCACCTCATGGCTCGCCCGCGGCCTGCCGTGGAAGGTCATGAAGATCAGCCGCCAGGAATAGAAGGAGGTGAAGCCGGCGGCGATCACCAGCAGCACGAAGGCGAGGCCCGCCACGGAATTATGCCCGGCAAAGGCCGTCTCGATGATGGCATCCTTGGAGAAGAACCCGGCGGTGCCGATAACGGTGACCGGAATGCCGACGCCGGTCAGCGCCAGCGTGCCGATTACCATCATCCAGTAGGTCGTCGGGATCAGCGTCCTCAGGCCGCCCATCTTGCGCATGTCCTGCTCGTCGGAAACAGCATGGATGACCGAGCCCGAGCCGAGGAACAGCAGCGCCTTGAAGAAGGCATGCGTGAACAGGTGGAAGATCGCCGCGCCATAGGCGCCGACGCCGAGCGCCACGAACATGTAGCCAAGTTGCGAGCAGGTCGAATAGGCGATGACGCGCTTGATGTCGTTCTGGACGAGGCCGACGGTCGCCGCGAAGAAGGCGGTGAAGGCGCCGATGAAGGTCACCACCGTCAGCGCCGAATGCGACAGCTCGAACAGCGGCGACAGCCGCGCCAGCATGAACACGCCGGCCGTCACCATGGTGGCGGCATGGATGAGCGCCGAGACCGGTGTCGGACCTTCCATGGCGTCCGGCAGCCAGGTGTGCAGCGGCACCTGCGCCGACTTGCCCATGGCACCCATGAACAGCAGCAAGCAGACGATCGTCATCGCTGCCTGCTTGTCCAGCGCATAACCGAGGAAGGTCAGCACCGCAGCACCTTGCGGGGCGCCTTCAGCCGGGATGAACGTCGCCGCATTGGCGAAGATGGTGCCGAGATTGACCGAGCCGAACAGCACGAACACGCCGAAGATGCCGAGCGCGAAGCCGAAATCGCCGACGCGGTTGACGACGAAGGCCTTGATGGCCGCGGCGTTGGCCGAGGGCTTCTTGTACCAGAAGCCGATCAGCAGGTAGGACGCCAGGCCCACCCCTTCCCAACCGAAGAACATCTGCACGAGGTTGTCGGCCGTCACCAGCATCAGCATGGCGAAGGTGAACAGCGACAGATAGGCGAAGAAACGCGGCCGGTTCGGATCGTGGTGCATGTAGCCGATCGAGTAGATATGGACCAGCGCCGACACGGTGTTGACCACCACCAGCATGACCACAGTCAGCGTGTCGATCCTGAGCGCCCAGGACGCCTCCAGTCCGCCGGACTGGATCCAGCGCAGCACCGGCACGGTGAACACCTCGCCATGGCCGAAACCGACGGTGAAGAAAGCAACCCACGACAGCACCGCCGCGATCACCAGGAATCCGGAGGTGATGTATTCGGACGCCTTGGCGCCGAGCGAAGTGCCGAACAGGCCGACGATCAGGAAGCCGAGCAGCGGAAGGAAGACGATGGCCTGGTACATGGTGGTTCCGTCAACCCTTCATCATGTTCACGTCTTCGACCGCGATCGAGCCGCGGTTGCGGAAGAAGACGACGAGAATGGCAAGTCCGATGGCGGCCTCCGCCGCCGCGACCGTCAGCACGAACAGCGCGAACACCTGGCCGACGAGGTCGCCGAGAGCCGCCGAAAAGGCGACGAAATTGATGTTGACCGCAAGCAGGATCAACTCGACCGACATCAGGATGACGATCACGTTCTTACGGTTCAGGAAGATGCCGAACACGCCGAGCGTGAAAAGGATCGCCGATACGGTCAGATAATGTGCGATGCCGACGACCATCTCAGACTCCTTCGCCCGACTTGACCTTGCGGATTTCCATGCCCGTCGCCGCCGTGCGGGCGACCTGGGCTGCGATCGACTGCCGCTTGACCCCTTCCTTGTGGCGCAGCGTCAAAACGATGGCACCGATCATGGCCACCAGCAGCACGAGGCCCGAGATCTGGAAGTAGTAGAGGTAGTCCGTATAGAGGATGTCGCCGAGCGCTGCCGTATTCGAGCGCGCCGCGAGATCGGGAATCGGCTTCGATACCGTCGAGGCGAGCTGCGGCGCGAAGGTATAGCCGCCGAGCACCACGATCAGTTCCGCCGCCAGGATCAGTCCGACCAGCGCGCCGATCGGCGCATATTGCAGAGCGCCCTCCTTCATCTCGGCGAAGTCGACGTCGAGCATCATGACGACGAACAGGAACAGCACCATGACAGCGCCGACATAGACGACGAGCAGGATCATCGCCAGGAACTCGGCGCCCGTCAGCATGAACAGGCCGGCGGCGTTGAAGAAGGTCAGGATCAGGAACAGCACCGAATGCACGGGGTTGCGCGACGAAATGACCATGAACGCCGACGCCACGGCGACAAAGGCGAAGAGGTAGAAAAAGGCCGCCTCTAGTCCACTCAGCATTGGGGTTCCCCCGGGTTCCTGTCCAAACAGGACGTTCGTCCTGTTTGTTGTCTGTGGCTTCGTTCCGCCTCCGGTGCGAAGCCGCGTTGTCCTAGCCCATGTTCCAACCGGGTTGAAAGACCCGGCGCAAAGAAACATGGGCAACTCTGAAGTCCTGAGGGATGACCTTGCCTGAAATGCTTCGGGTCATCCCCGGACAAGGGCCCTCGCCCCTGTCCATGCGATATCAGCGGTACGGTGCGTCCAGCGAGATGTTGCGCGCCAGTTCGCGCTCCCACCGGTCGCCATTCGCCAGCAGCCTATCCTTGTCGTAGTAGAGTTCCTCGCGCGTCTCGGTCGCGAATTCGAAATTCGGCCCCTCGACGATGGCGTCGACCGGGCAGGCTTCCTGGCAGAAGCCGCAATAGATGCACTTCACCATATCGATGTCGTAGCGCACGGTACGGCGCGTGCCGTCGTTGCGGCGCGGGCCGGCCTCGATGGTGATGGCCTGCGCCGGGCAGATCGCCTCGCACAATTTGCAGGCTATGCAGCGTTCCTCGCCATTGGGATAACGGCGCAAGGCATGCTCGCCGCGGAAGCGCGGGCTCACCGGCCCTTTCTCGTGCGGATAATTGATCGTCTCCTTCGGCGCGAAGAACTGGCGCATCGACAAGAAGAAGGCGCTGACGAAATCCTTCAGCAGCAGCGATTTGGCGGCCTGGGACAGAGCGGACATCACGCAAACCCCGTGATCTTGAGGAAGGCGGCGGTCAGCACCACCATGAACAACGAGATCGGCAGGAACACCTTCCAGCCAAGCCGCATCAGTTGGTCGTAGCGGTAACGCGGCACGAACGCCTTCACCATGGAGAACATGAAGAACATCAGGCAGATCTTGAGCACGAACCAGATCACCCCCGGCACCCAGGTGAAGGGCGCGAAGTCGAACGGCGGCAGCCAGCCGCCGAGGAACAGGATGGTGGCCAGCGCGCACATCAGCACGACGGCGACATATTCGCCGAGGAAGAACAGCAGGAACGGCGTCGACGAATATTCGACCATGTGGCCGGCGACCAGTTCCGATTCGGCTTCGACGAGGTCGAAAGGCGGGCGATTCGTCTCGGCTAGCGCCGAGATGAAGAAGATGACGAACATCGGCAACAGCGACAGCCAGTGCCAGTCGAGGAAGGTGTTGGGCAGGCCGAGCCTGGTGCCCAGCCCATCCTGCTGCGACAGCACGATGTCGGACAGGTTGAGCGAGCCGACGCAAAGCAGCACGGTGACGATGACGAAGCCGATCGAGACCTCGTAGGACACCATTTGTGCGGCCGAACGCAGCGCCCCGAGGAACGGATATTTCGAATTGGACGCCCAGCCGCCCATGATCACGCCATAAACCTCGAGCGAGGAGATGGCGAAGACATAGAGGATACCGACATTGACGTTGGCGACGGCCCAGCCCTGGCTGACCGGAATGACCGCCCAGGCCGAGATCGCCAGAACCGCCGATACCAATGGCGCCAAAAGGAACACGCCCTTGTTGGCGCCGGACGGGATCACCGGCTCCTTGAAGACGAACTTCAACAGGTCGGCGAAAGCCTGCAGCGTGCCCCAGGGGCCGACGACGTTCGGGCCGCGGCGCAGTTGCACCGCCGCCCAGATCTTGCGGTCTGCATAGAGCAGGTAGGCGACGGCGATGAGAAGCACGACGATCAGTACGACCGACTTCAACACGATGATCAGCGCCGGCAGCACGTAAAAGGAGAAGAAGGTGTCCATGCTTATTCCGCCGCCTGCTTGAAGCCGCTCTTGGCCAGCGCCGAGCACTCCGCCATCACGGCAGAGGCCCGCGCGATCGGGTTGGTCAGGTAGAAGTCCTGGACCGGCGACGTGAACGTGCCCTTGTTCAGCCGTCCGCCAAGCTTCGCCACATTGGCGATATCCTCGGCATTGCCCGCAGCAACCTGGTCGATGCGGGCAAGATGCGGGTACTCGCCGTAGAGTTTAGCGCGCAGCTGCGGCAGTGAATCGAACGGCAACTTCTTGCCCAGTACATCCGACAATGCCCTGATGATGGCCCAATCCTCGCGCGCGTCGCCCGGCGCGAAGCCGGCGCGGTTGGTCTGCTGCACGCGCCCTTCCGTGTTGACATAGGTGCCCGACTTCTCGGTGTAGGCAGCGCCCGGCAGGATGACGTTGGCGCGGTGCGCGCCGGCATCGCCATGGGTGCCCACATAGACCACGAAAGCGCCGCCGGTCTTTGCCATGTCGATTTCGTCGGCGCCCAGCAAGAACAGCACGTCCGTCTCGCCCAGCATGCCGGCGACGTTCCTGCCGCCCTCGCTCGGCACGAAGCCAAGGTCGAGGCCGCCGACGCGTCCAGCCGCATTGTGCAGCACGGCAAAGCCGTTCCAGTCCGCGCGCGCGGCGTTCACGGCCATGGCGAGCTTCGCTGCCTGGCCGAGCACCGCCGCGCCATCGGGGCGTGCCAGCGCGCCCTGGCCGACGATGATGAGCGGATGCGTGGCCTTCTTCAGCACCTGGAAGAACTTGCCATCACCGTCGGCCAGATCCTTGAGCGATTCCGGTCCTGCGCCCAGCAGTTCGTAGTCATAGCGTGTATCCCCGACATCGCCGATGACGCCGACCGGCAGATTGCCGACCCGCCAGCGCTTGCGGATGCGGGCGTTGAGCACCGAGGCTTCGAAGCGCGGATTGGCGCCGATGATCAGCACCGCGTCCGCCTGTTCGATGCCTTCGATGGTGGGGTTGAAAATGTAGCTTGCCCGGCCAAGCGACGGGTCGAGCGCGGCGCCGTCCTGGCGGCAATCCATGTTCTTCGAACCGAGTGCGGCCATCAGGAGCTTCAGCGCGTAGATTTCCTCAACCGCGGCAAGATCGCCCGCTATGGCGCCGATCTTCTCGGGCGTAGTCTTCGACACGGCGTCCTTGATTGCCGCGAAGGCCTCGGCCCAGCTCGCCGGGGCCAGCTTACCGTCCTTGCGCACATAGGGCCGGTCGAGGCGCTGCGTGCGCAGGCCGTCCCAGATGAACCGGGTCTTGTCGGAGATCCATTCCTCGTTCACCGCCTCGTTGACGCGCGGCAGGATGCGCATCACCTCGCGGCCGCGGCTGTCGACGCGGATCGCCGAGCCGACGGCATCCATGACGTCGATGGATTCGGTCTTGGTCAGTTCCCACGGCCGTGCCTGGAAGGCGAAAGGCTTGGAGGTCAGCGCGCCGACGGGGCACAGGTCGATGACATTCCCCTGCAGCTCCGAGGTCATCGCCTGCTCGAGATAGGTGGTGATCTCGGCATCCTCGCCGCGGCCGATCAGGCCGAGTTCGGAAATGCCGGCAACCTCGGTGGTGAAGCGAACGCAGCGCGTGCAGTGGATGCAGCGGTTCATCACCGTCTTGACCAGCGGGCCGATATACTTGTCTTCGACCGCGCGCTTGTTCTCGTGATAGCGCGAGGAATCAACGCCGAAGGCCATCGCCTGGTCCTGCAGGTCGCATTCGCCGCCCTGGTCGCAGATCGGGCAATCCAGCGGATGGTTGATCAGCAGGAATTCCATCACGCCTTCCCTGGCCTTCTTGACCATCGGCGTGTTGGTGAAGATTTCCGGCGCTTCGCCGTTCGGACCAGGACGCAGGTCGCGCACGCCCATGGCGCAGGACGCTTGCGGCTTGGGCGGCCCGCCCTTCACCTCGATCAGGCACATGCGGCAATTGCCGGCGATCGACAACCGCTCGTGGAAGCAGAAGCGCGGCACTTCCGCGCCCGCCTCCTCTGCCGCCTGGAGCAGCGTGTAATGGTCGGGTACAGTGATTTCTTTCCCGTCGACCTTGAGCTTTGCCATTCGCCTCAAACCTCTGCGGATTTCCCGCAATCTCATTTCCCGGGCGCGACGGACGCGGCGCCCGGCATTTCACTCACTTCTTCGCGGCCAGCAAAGCCGCCTGGGCAAGCCAGTCGTCGCGCACGATACGGCCGTTGAACGACAGGTAGTCGTCGACCCAGGCGATCTCTTCGGGCGACCAGTCGGCGATCTGGCGGAACGTCCAGATGCCGAGCCCGTTGAGCACCGTCTCCAGCTTCGGGCCGATGCCCGATATCTTCTTGAGATCCGAAGGCTTCGCCGGCCTGTCCACAGCCTTGGGCTGCCTGAAATCCTCGGGCAGCAGCACATCCGGAAGCTCGTCCGCTGACCGCCCCGCCTGTGCCGCCGGCACCGTGGTGGCGGCCTCCCTGGCGGCAATGTCGGTGACTTCCTGCGCGAAGGACTGCGCCTCCGCAATCAGGGTCTTGGCCGTCGCCCGCGCTCTGGTGGATGAAAGGCTCGCATCCTCGAATTGTTCGACGCGCGCCTCGAAATCCTCGATGAGCGGCTGCATGAGGCGTTGCGACGCCTCGGCTGCGCCCGACAGCGCGCCCAACCAGACGCCGAAAGCGTGGTTGGCGAGCCCAAGTCCCAGAGCCGACATCGCCGCCGCGCCCGCGACAGGGTGCGCCAGAAGGTTGACGGCGCCGGCCATCTCCTTCGGCATCATCCTGGTCAGGTCCTGGTTCATCTTCTCGATCTGGTCCAAATTGGGCATCAACGGGTGGGGTGTCGAATACGGCGCCATCGAATTCTCCTGGTCGTTTCTTCGTTCGCCCCGCCCCGTTCTTCTCGCTCCGGGCTATCGCCCATTCAATGCTTCTCTATTCCGCCGCCACCAACACCGGCTCGGCCCGGTGCGCGTTGCGCGAAAATTCGTCGATGCGCCGCTCCACCTCGCCGCGGA
Organism: Mesorhizobium sp. B2-5-3; assembly: GCF_006441005.1. NCBI lineage: Bacteria > Pseudomonadati > Pseudomonadota > Alphaproteobacteria > Hyphomicrobiales > Phyllobacteriaceae > Mesorhizobium > Mesorhizobium sp. B2-5-3. The sequence continues at coordinate 225,787 of NZ_VFUS01000004.1, read as the reverse complement.
AGTGCCGCATCAGGCCCTGGATCGGCCAAGCGGCCGCGTCGCCCAGCGCGCAGATCGTGTGGCCTTCGACCTGCTTGGTCACGTCGAGCAGCATGTCGATCTCGCGCTTCTGCGCCTCGCCGCGCACCAGCCGTTCCATCACCCGCCACATCCAGCCGGTGCCTTCACGGCACGGCGTGCATTGGCCGCAGCTCTCATGCTTGTAGAAGTAGGACAGCCGCGCGATGGCTTTGACGACATCGGTCGACTTGTCCATGACGATGACGGCCGCCGTGCCGAGGCCGGATTTGAGGTCGCGCAGCGCGTCGAAATCCATCGGCGTATCGATGATCTGCTCGGCCGGCACCAGCGGCACCGAGGCGCCGCCAGGAATGACCGCCAGAAGATTGTCCCAGCCGCCACGGATGCCGCCGCAATGCGTCTCGATCAGCTCGCGGAACGGGATCGACATCGCCTCTTCGACGGTGCACGGATTGTTGACGTGGCCGGAGACGCAGAACAGCTTGGTGCCGACGTTGTTGGGCCGGCCGAAGGATGAGAACCAGGCCGCGCCCCGGCGCAGGATCGTCGGCGCCACCGCGATCGATTCGACGTTGTTGACGGTGGTCGGGCAGCCATAAAGGCCGACATTGGCCGGAAATGGTGGCTTCAGCCTGGGCTGGCCCTTCTTTCCCTCGAGGCTTTCGAGCAGCGCCGTCTCCTCGCCGCAGATATAAGCCCCGGCGCCATGGTGCATATAGACGTCGAAATCGTAGCCTGAAGTGTTGCCCTTGCCGATCAGCTTGGCCTCATAGGCCTCGTCGATGGCACGCTGCAGCGCCTCGCGCTCGCGGATGAACTCGCCGCGCACATAGATGTAGGCCGCGACCGCGCCCATGGCGAAGCCGGCGAGCAAGGCGCCTTCGACCAGCGTGTGCGGATCGTTGCGCAGAATGTCGCGGTCCTTGCAGGTACCGGGCTCGGATTCGTCGGCATTGATGACGAGATAGCTCGGCCGGCCGTCACTCTGCTTGGGCATGAACGACCATTTCAAGCCGGTCGGGAAACCGGCGCCGCCGCGGCCGCGCAGGCCCGACGCCTTCATCTCGTTGACGATCCACTCGCGCCCCTTGGCGACGATGCCGGGCGTGTTGTCCCAGGCGCCGCGCGCCATTGCGCCGGCCAGCGACTTGTCGAAGAGGCCGTAGATGTTGGTGAAGATGCGGTCTTTGTCCTGAAGCATTGTTCGTCCCTCAGACCGGCTTCTTGCCGAAGACGCGGATATATTCGGCGACGCCGCCCTTGGCGAGCGCCTTGGCCTGCTTGACCCAGTCGTCTCGCTCGATGCGGCCGCGGAAGGAGAGATAGCTGTCCACCCACTCCCGTTCGGCCTTCTTCCAAGACGCAACCTGGGCGAAGGTGAAGATGCCGAGCGAATGCAGGATGCTCTCGGCCCTCGGGCCGACGCCGGAGATCAGCTTGAGATCGTCGACCAGCGCCGGCCTGGCGATGCCGGCCGGCCGGTTCTTGTCTTCCAACGAAGGCTTGGCCGCTTTGGCGGGAAGCTTGGTTTCCGGCGACTTGAACGCGGAAGCCGGCTCAGCCTTGTTCAGGGGGCCGCTGCGCGGCTTCAAAACTTTCTCGACCTCGGGCGCCGCCTTGTTGGCGTTTGTCGCCGAGTGGCGGGGAGCCGCGACGCTCGCCGCTTTTTCCGTTGCCGACGCGACCTTGGCCGGCGACGGCGTTTTCAGCGCCGGGCTGGTTTCAGCCGCATCGGTTTTCGGCTTGCTGGCATTGGACGGCGCGACAGGGGTGGCGGCCGGCGTTGGCACCGGCGCCGCGATGATCGCGTCGGGTGCCGCCTTGGCGGCCTTGGCGGCTTCCCTGGCCTCCCTGTCACGGGTCGACTTGAGGATCGCCTTCTCGCTTTTCAGCGTCGTGAGGCCGGCGGCCGGCTCCGAGCCGGTGCGGCCGTTCTGCGGCCCCGGCGTCACCGAGGCCCCCTTGCCCGCATCGTAGAGATCAATGATTTCGGCCAGCCGTTCCGGCGTCAGGTCTTCGAACGTGTCCTTGAAGATCATGACCATCGGCGCGTTGACGCAGGCGCCGAGGCATTCGACCTCTTCCCACGACAGCGTTCCCTTGTCGTTGGTGTGGAACTGGTCATGGTGGATCTTGGAGCGGCACACGTCCATCAGCGCTTCCGAGCCGCGCAGCATGCAGGGCGTGGTGCCGCAAACCTGGATGTGCGCCCGCGTGCCGACAGGATTCAGCTGGTACTGCGTGTAGAAGGTCGCGACCTCGAGCCCGCGGATGCGCGGCATGCCGAGCATGTCCGAAATCGTCTCGATCGCCGCCTTGGTGACCCAGCCTTCCTGCTCCTGCGCCAGCATCAGCAGTGGAATGATCGCAGACTGTTCCCGGCCCTTCGGGTACTTCTTGATCCATTGCTTGGCCGCGGCCGCGTTCGCCCGGTTGAAGGCGAAGGATGCTGGCTGGACGCTGGCTTCTGCGAGACGACGGACTGACATTTAGCGATCGACCTCACCAAACACGATGTCGAGGGAGCCGAGGACGGCGGTGACGTCGGCCAGCATGTGACCGCGGCACAGGAAATCCATGGCCTGGAGATGCGCGAAACCGGGGGCGCGCAGCTTGCAGCGATAAGGCTTGTTGGTGCCGTCGGAGACCAGATAGACGCCGAACTCGCCCTTGGGCGCCTCGACCGCCGCATAGACCTCGCCGGCCGGCACGCGGTAGCCCTCGGTGTAGAGCTTGAAGTGGTGGATCAGCGCTTCCATCGAGCGCTTCATCGCCTGGCGCTTTGGCGGCACGACCTTGCCGTCGAGGTTCGACACCGGCCCGGCGCTTTCCTTGCCGAGCAGGAGATCGATGCACTGGCGCATGATCTTCGCCGACTGGCGCATCTCTTCCATGCGCACGAGGTAGCGGTCGAAACAGTCGCCGTTCTTGCCGATCGGAATATCGAAATCGAGCTCCGAATAGCATTCATAGGGCTGCGATCTGCGCAGGTCCCAGGCAGCGCCCGAGCCACGCACCATGACGCCGGAAAAACCCCAGGCCCAGGCGTCGGCCAGCGAAACCGTGCCGATATCGACATTGCGCTGCTTGAAGATGCGATTGCCGGTCAGCAACTGATCGAGGTCGTCGATCGACTTCAGGAACGGATCGATCCACTTGCCGATGTCCTCGAGCAGCTTCTGCGGCAGGTCCTGGTGAACGCCGCCCGGACGGAAATAGGCGGCATGCATGCGCGAACCCGAGGCGCGCTCATAGAACACCATCAGCTTTTCGCGCTCGACGAAGCCCCACAGAGGCGGCGTCAGCGCGCCGACGTCCAGCGCCTGCGTCGTCACATTGAGGATGTGCGACATGATGCGGCCGATCTCGCAGTAAAGCACGCGGATCAGCTGACCGCGCTTCGGCACCTCGATGCCGAGCAGGCGCTCGGCGGCCAGTGCGAAGGCATGCTCCTGGTTCATCGGCGCGCAATAGTCGAGCCGGTCGAGATAAGGCACTGCCTGCAGGTAGGTTTTGTGCTCGATCAGCTTTTCGGTGCCGCGATGCAAGAGCCCGATATGCGGATCGACACGATCGACCACTTCGCCGTCCAACTCCAGAACCAATCTCAAAACACCATGCGCGGCAGGGTGTTGCGGTCCGAAGTTGATGTTAAAATTGCGGACGGAAGTTTCGGCCATTACTGCTTTGCCTTCTCATCCCCTGGCAGCACGTAATCGGTGCCTTCCCATGGGGACAGAAAATCGAAATTGCGGAATTCCTGCTTCAGTTCCACCGGCTCGTAGATGACGCGCTTGGCTTCGTCGTCGTAACGCACCTCGACGAAGCCGGTCAGCGGGAAATCCTTGCGCAGCGGGTGACCGTCGAAACCGTAATCGGTGAGGATGCGCCGCAGATCGGGGTGACCCGAAAACAGCACGCCATAGAGATCGTAGGTCTCGCGCTCGAACCAGTCGGCGCCGGGATAGACGCCGGTGATCGACGGCACCATCGTCTCCTCGTCTGCCTGCACCTTGATGCGGATACGCACGTTCTGCTTCGGCGACAACAGGTGATAGACGACGTCGAAGCGCTTGGCCCGTGACGGATAATCGGCGCCGCAGACATCGATGACCGAGATGAATTGGCAGCGCGGATCGTCGCGCAGGAAAGTCACCACTTCGATCAGATCGCGCGGTTCGACATGGATGGTGAGTTCGCCATAGGCGAACACTGCTTCATTGACGCGGCCAATCAATTTTTCGCCGAGATAGGTCGACAGTTCGCTCAGGGATGCGGCCATGGATTTACCGTTCGATCGTGCCGGTGCGGCGGATCTTCTTCTGGAGCAGAAGAATGCCATAGAGCAGCGCTTCGGCGCTCGGCGGACAGCCGGGCACATAGATGTCGACCGGCACGATGCGGTCGCAGCCGCGCACCACCGAATAGGAATAGTGGTAATAGCCGCCGCCATTGGCGCAGGAGCCCATCGAGATGACGTAGCGCGGCTCCGGCATCTGGTCGTAGACCTTGCGCAGCGCCGGGGCCATCTTGTTGGTCAGCGTGCCGGCAACGATCATGATGTCGGACTGGCGCGGAGACGCGCGAGGAGCAACACCGAACCGCTCCGAATCGTAGCGCGGCATCGAGGTGTGGATCATCTCGACGGCGCAGCAGGCGAGGCCGAAGGTCATGAACATCAGCGAGCCGCTGCGCGCCCAGGTGATCAGCGCCTCGGTCGAGGTGACGAGAAAGCCCTTGTCGGCGAGTTCGTTGTTGATTTCGAGGAAGAACGGATCATCGGACCCAACCGGCCTGCCGGTATTGGGATCGATCAGACCCTTGGGCTTCGGCGCGACGAGCGTGCCGGAACTGTCGCTCAATCCCATTCGAGCGCTCCTTTTTTCCATTCATAGGCAAAGCCGATGGTCAGCACCGCCAAAAACACCATCATCGACCAGAAACCGAGCATGCCGATTTTCGAGAACGACACCGCCCACGGAAACAGGAAGGCCACTTCCAGGTCGAAGATGATGAACAGGATCGACACCAGGTAGAAGCGGATGTCGAACTTCATACGGGCGTCATCGAACGAGTTGAACCCGCATTCGTAGGCGGAAAGCTTTTCCGGGTCGGGATTGCGGTAGGCCACCAGGAACGGCGCCACGATAAGCGCGACGCCGACAGCCGCCGCCACTGCGATAAACAGGACGATGGGCAGGTACGAACTGAGAAGTGCGTTCATGCTGCGGCTTTCCGTTGGCGCCAATCCATTTTGATTACAGCACCAGACCCCATTGCGGAAGCGTGACAGTTTAACCGCTGAACCGTTTTAAGGGGCCTTTGCTGCAACGCGGCGAGGGTTAGCGCAGCGCTTCCGGCGAAGCAAGTCAAACCTTGTTCAAAACACTGGCCTGGACGGCATAAGGGAAGAAACTGGTCCGATCCGCTCCTGTCTGATTTCCTTCGCTTTTTACTCCACTTTTCTCTCCTGGCAGAGTTGCCGCCAAAACCCTGCTAGCATGGCCGGAATCAACTGTCCGAACGACGCTCAACAAGCCATCAGAGTCGCATCCGAATGAAGGAAAAGATCTCGCTTGCCACGGCCCGGCGTATCGCGCTCGCCGCCCAAGGGTTCACTGATCCCCGCCCCGCCGGCACGCCCGACCGACGCCACTTCGCCCGCGTGCTCTCGCGTACCGGCCTGCTGCAGATCGATTCCGTCAGCGCGGTGGTGCGCGCTCACTACATGCCGCTCTATTCGCGCCTTGGTCCCTACCCGTTCGCCTTGCTCGACAACGCCGCCGTCACGCGCAAGCGCACAGTTTTCGAATACTGGGCGCACGAGGCTTCCTTCCTGCCGGTCGAGACCTATCCTCTGATGCGTTGGCGCATGCAGCGCGCCGAGCGTGGCGATGAAATGTATTTGGGTCTCGCCAAATGGGGCCGCGAGCACGCCGCCTATATAGAAGAGATCTACCGCGAGGTCGCGGAGCGCGGCCCGATCGCCGCCTCCGCGCTCGAAGGCCAGAAAGGATCCGGCGGCTGGTGGGGCTGGAGCCACGCCAAGCATGCCTTCGAATGGCTGTTCTGGGCAGGACGCATCACCACCGCGCACCGCCGTGGCTTCGAACGCTTCTACGATCTGCCCGAGCGCGTGCTGCCGCAGGCGATCCTCGATCTGCCGGTGCCGTCAGCCGAGGACGCGCATCGGGAATTGCTGCGGATATCCGCCCGCGCTCATGGCGTCGCGACAGCAAGCGACCTGCGCGACTATTTCCGCCTGTCGCCGGCCGACATGAAGGGCCGGCTGGAGGAGCTGGTTGAAACAGGCGAGCTGGTGCCGGTGCGTGTCGAGGGCTGGAACAAACCGGCTTACCTCCATAAGGAGGCTCGTATTCCACGAAAAATCGAGGCCCGCGCCTTGCTGGCGCCGTTCGATCCGGTCGTTTTCGAGCGCTCGCGCACGGAGCGGCTGTTCGATTTCCACTACCGCATAGAAATCTACACCCCTGCCGAAAAACGGCAATACGGCTATTACGTCCTGCCGTTCCTGCTCGGCGACAGGATCGTGGCGCGCGTCGACCTCAAGGCCGACCGGCCGGCCAGCGTGCTACGCGTCCACGCGGCCTATGCCGAGCCCGGCGCGCCGCCTGAAACCGCCGCGCAACTCTTCCAGGAATTGACGCAGATGCAGGGCTGGCTCGGCCTCGAACGGATCGAGGTTACGCCCGCCGGCGACCTTGGGCAGCCGCTCGCCGACATTGCCGTGTCGTAGACGCGCGTTGACACCGCCGCCTGCAAGAGCCTAAATCCATTCCAGACGGTCTCCTCTCGGCAAAGGGAGGAGCCAAGAGGGAATGCGGTGCGAAATCTCGATTTCAAATCCGCGGCTGTCCCCGCAACTGTAAGCGACGAGCCAAGGCCGAAAACCACTGGGACGGTCCCGGGAAGGCGGCACGAAGGCGATGACCCGCGAGCCAGGAGACCTGCCGTCTGAGACATAAGAATCCGATCGCCCGGCGGGTTTTCCGGGCAAGGAGCCCGATTTGGAACGCGACAGCAGTTTCCCGGCTGAAACAGCGGACATTTTGTCTGGCGATAGCGACTTGTCTGGCGATAGCGACGCCTTGGCCGGCGTCACTGTTATCATCTGCGCTTCCTGCCGCGACGAGACCGGTTCCGATGCCCATCCCCGCGCCGGCGAAGTTTTGGCTCAAGATACGCGCCAAGCCGCAACGGCCGACAATGTCCGTGTCCGCACCGTCGAATGCCTCGGCAACTGCAAGCGCCGTCTCAGTGCGGCGATTCTTCGCGACGGCTGCTGGAGTTATGTCTTCGGCGACCTGAACATCGCCAGCGGCGCCGATCTCGTCACCGGCGCGAAACTCTTCGCCGCTTCGACCAACGGCCTCATTCCGTGGCGTGGTCGCCCGGATTCCCTCAAGCGCGGCCTCGTCGCCCGCATTCCTCCCCTCGACATGCTGAAGGACTGATCATGACCGCCGCAGTTTCCGCCGCCACTCTCTCCCGCGTCCCCTGTACCGTGGTCACCGGCTTCCTGGGTGCCGGCAAGACCACGCTGGTCCGCCATCTCCTGGAGAACGCGGGCGGCAAGCGGATCGCCATCATCGTCAACGAATTCGGCGACATCGGAATCGACGGCGAGATCCTCAAGGGCTGCGGCATCGACACCTGCCCGGAGGAAAACATCGTCGAACTGGCCAATGGCTGCATCTGCTGCACCGTCGCCGACGATTTCGTCCCGGCGCTCGACCAGATCCTGTCGCTGACGCCGAAGGTCGACCACATCCTGATCGAGACCTCAGGCTTGGCTCTGCCCAAGCCGCTGGTCCAGGCCTTCCAGTGGCCGACAGTGAAGAGCCGGGTGACAGTCGACGGCGTAATCGCCGTGGTCGACGGTCCGGCATTGGCCGAGGGGCGCGTCGCCAACGACATGGACGCCCTGCAGGCGCAACGCGCGCAGGACCAGACACTGGACCACGACGACCCCGTCGAGGAGGTGTTCGAGGACCAGATCGCCTGCGCCGACCTCATCATCCTGTCGAAGAGCGACCTGATGGATGCCGCAGGTTCGGCTCGCGCCAACGCCATCATTGGCGAACACTCCGCCCGCGCCGTGAAGGTCGTGCCGACGGCTCATGGCAAGGTCGACCCGTCCGTGCTGCTCGGGCTAGGCCTCGCCGTCGAGGACGACATCGAGAACCGCAAGTCCCATCATGACGGCGCCTTCGACCACGAGCACGACGACTTCGATACGTTCATCGTCGACATCCCCTCGATCGCCAACCCGGACGACCTGGCAAAGCGCGTCGCGACCGCCGCCGAACAGGAGAACGTGCTGCGGGTGAAAGGCTTCGTCGAGGTCGGCGGCAAGCCGATGCGGCTGTTGCTGCAGGCGGTCGGTCCGCGCGTCAATCATTATTATGACCGCGCCTGGACGGCTGACGACGACCGCCGCTCGCGCCTGGTCGTCATCGGCCTCAAGGGGCTGAACCGCCCGGCGATCGAGCATATCCTCGCCGGCTGAGGCAACACCGACCGCGATGCACATCCTCACCACCACATCCGCCTCGCTCGACGATCTCGCCGAGCCGGTCGATCTGCGGCAGACGCCGGCGGAAATGGTGGCGCTGTCCTTCACGGACAGCGACCTGGCCGGACTGGCAGCGGCCTGGAAAGGCGACGCCGATCGGCTGCCCACGATGCGGCTGGCCGCGCTGCGCGACCTGCGCCACCCCATGTCCGTCGACCTCTGGATCGACAGCGTCGCCCGTCACGCCAAAGTCATTCTGGTGCGTATTCTCGGCGGTTACGAGTGGTGGCGCTACGGCTGCGACCAGTTGGCCGTGGTTGCCCGTGAGCGCGGCATAAAGCTGGCACTACTTCCCGGTGAAAGCCACGACGAGGATATCAGGCTGATCGAAGCCTCGACGCTGCCGCGCGAGGAACTGGACGGGCTGCTCAATTATTTCCGCCAGGGCGGCCCGGCCAATATGAGCGCGCTGGTGCGCAGGCTGGCGCGGTTGGCGGGGTCTGATGGCGAGATTGCCGAGCCGGTAAGCGTGCCGAAAGCCGGGTTTTATGAGCCGGGGCGCGGAGTCGTGGAGAAGCCGGACTTATCGAATGTTGACGATCCTTCACACCCCCCTCTGTCCGGCAGGACATCTCCTCCGCAAGGGGGGAGATCGGCTGTCATCAAGGCCGGCTCCTCTTCTGTCCCCTTGGACAGGGATTTATCTCGACCATCCGCGATAGGCGAAATCGTCGATGAAAGAGCAATCTCCCCCCTTGCGGGGGAGATGTCCGGTAGGACAGAGGGGGGTGTGACGGAACTCGACGCCGGCAACGTCAACCCACCCGTGATTCCCATCCTCTTCTACCGCTCGATGCTGCTCGCCGCCGATGTCGCGCCCATCGACGCGCTTTTCGAGGCGCTACGGCAGCGCGGCATGCTGCCGGTGCCGATCTTTGTCTCCAGCCTGAAAGACCCGGAATCTCTGGCTTTTGTTGAAACCGCGATTGCCCAGCCCAAGCCCGCCGCCATCATCACCGCGACCGCTTTCGCGTCCGGCGCCGAACCCGGCGTCGAAACCCTGTTCGACCGCGCCGGCGTTCCCGTCTTCCAGGTCATCGTCGCCACCACCCGCCGCGACGTATGGGAGAAGAACCAGCGCGGGCTGGCCCCCGCCGACCTCGCCATGCATGTCGTTCTGCCCGAACTGGACGGCCGCATCCTCGCCGGCGCCGTTTCGTTCAAGGGCGAAAGCGAGACCGACCCGGCGCTCGGCCACCGCGCCTTTGCCAACCGGCCGGAGCCCGATCGCGTCGAACAGGTGGCGGACCGGGTCGCGGCCTTCATCAGGCTTCGGGAAACGCCGCGCGCCGAGCGCAAGGTCGCCATTCTGATCCCCGATTACCCGAGCGCTCCCGGCCGCACCGGCTATGCGGTCGGGTTGGATGTGCCATCCAGCGTGCTGGCGATGCTGCACGACCTCCAGGAACAGGGCTATGTAGTTGAGGGAATTCCCCAAACGTCGCGTGCGTTGCTGGATGCGCTGGAGCGCAGCAAGGCTGGGTTGGAGTTGGATGAGTACCTTGCCTTCTCAACGGAATTGCCGGGCGCAGCAATTGCTGCCGTAGAAGCAGCTTGGGGCAAAGCCGAAGGCGAGACAGGTTTGCGCGAGGCACCCCCCTCTGTCCTGCCGGACATCTCCCCCGCAAGGGGGGAGATTACGCCGTCATCTCTGTCTTCGCCAATCTCCAACGTTGCAAGAGTAGCTCCAGCGTCGAAACTGCCAATCTCCCCCCTTGCGGGGGAGATGTCCGGCAGGACAGAGGGAGCGCTGCCCGCCGCCAAATTCCCCTTCCGCGCCGCGACCTTCGGCAACATCACCGTGGCGCTGGCTCCAGACCGCGGCCGCTCGGCCGACCGCCGCGCCGACTATCACGACCCGACGCTGCCGCCGCGCCATGCGTTGCTCGCCTTCGGCCTGTGGCTGCGCAAATTGCTCGGCGTCCATGCGCTCATCCATGTTGGCGCGCATGGCACGCTGGAATGGCTGCCGGGCAAGACGGTTGCGCTTTCGCAAAACTGCTTCCCCGAGATCGTCACCGGTCCCCTGCCCGTCATCTATCCCTTTATCGTCTCCAATCCCGGCGAGGCGGCGCAGGCGAAGCGGCGGATCGCCGCCGTCACGCTCGGCCATCTGCCGCCGCCGCTCACCGGCGCCGGATTGGACAAGAACCAGCACAGGCTCGAACGGCTGGTCGACGAATACGCCCAGGCTGACGGTCTCGACCGCCGCCGCCGCGACCGTCTGGCCAGTCTGATCGTCGAAACCGCGCAGACGACGGGCCTCGCCGCGGAGGCCGGCGTTGCCCGCACCGACGCGCCGGACGAGGCCCTGCGCCGCATCGATGCCTGGCTCTGCGACCTGAAGGATTTCGCTATCAAGGATGGGCTGCATGTCTACGGCCGCGCGCCCGACGAAGAGCCCGACCTTATGCGCCGGCAAAGCGCCGAGGCCGAAAAGGCCGCCCTTCTTGCCGCGCTCGACGGTCGTCATGTCACCGCGGGCCCGGCCGGCGCGCCCGCGCGCGGGCGTTCCGACGTTCTGCCCACCGGCCGCAACCTGTTCACGTCGGACCCGCGCGCCATGCCGACGCCGACGGCTTACGACATCGGCAAGGCTGCCGCCGAGGAAGTGGTGCGCGCCTATATGCAATCGCATGGCGACTGGCCGCGCTCGCTGATCATCGACCTCTGGGGTTCGGCGTCTTTGCGCACCGGCGGCGAGGAGATCGCGCAGGGGCTTTCGCTGATGGGCTGCCGCCCGCAATGGGATGCCGCCACAGGCCGCGTCACCGGCATCGAGGTGTTGGCGCCGGCAGCGCTTGGCCACCCGCGCGTCGACGTCACCTGGCGCATATCGGGCCTGTTCCGCGACATGTTCCCGACCCAGATCGCGCTGATCGATGCCGCTGCCAACGCCGTTGCCGCGCGCGACGAGGACGATTCGGAAAATCCGCTCGCCGCAAGGACCCGCGCCGAGGGCAAGATCAGCCCGCGCATCTTTGGCACCTCGCCTGGCACTTACGGCGCTGGCGTCGAGGAAATCCTGTCGAGCGGCGACTGGGCGGCGCGCGAGGAAATCGGCCGCGCCTATCTCGATGCCACATCGCATGCCTATGGCGGCGCCGGCGGTGAAGGGATCGCCGCGCCCGGCGCTTTCGAGAACCGCATCGCCGAGGCCGATCTTCTCGTCCACACCGGCGACGATCCCGGCCGCGACATCCTCGAAGGCTCCGCCGATGTCGCCTTTATCGGCGGCTTTTCGGCCGCCCTTGCAGCGCTTGGCAGGAATGCCGACGTTATCGTGCTGGACACGACGGACCCGCAGAGGCCGAAGCCGCGTTCACTTAGTGAGGCTGTGACGCGCGTCGTGCGCGCCCGCGCTGTCAACGCCCGCTTCATAGCGGGCCAGATGCGCCACGGCCCGCGCGGCGCCTCGGAATTCGCCGAAACCGTCGACCGGCTGGTTGGCTTCGCCGAAACCACGCAGGCCATACCGGGCGCGCTGATAGACGCCGTGCACGATGCCTATCTCGGCGATGCGGACGTCCGCGCCTTCATCCTGCGCGAAAACCCGGCCGCCGCAAAAGCCATTGCCGAACGCCTCCTGTCGGCGCGACGGCGGGGCCTCTGGCATCCCTTGCGCAATTCGATCGACGACGACCTCGCGGCACTGATTGCCGAGGCACGGGAGTTGGCGGCATGAACGCCTACTCCCGACGCGGCGCCTGCCCGGCCCTTTCGGCGCCGATGCAGACCGGCGACGGCCTGCTGGTGCGGCTCAACCCGGTCGCCGGAGGCCCATCTTCTGGCGGATTGTCGCCGAAGCTTCTGATCGGGCTGGCAGAATCCGCCCTGCGGCACGGCAACGGCATCATGGAAGTGACAGCGCGCGGCAGCTTGCAAATACGCGGATTGACCACGCAAAGTGCAACCCTGCTGGCGAAGGAAGTCGATGCGCTGGGCATTGTGGTCCGCACTGGCGTACCAGTGGAGACCGGACCACTGGCCGGCATCGATCCGCAGGAGATCGCCGACCCCAGGCCGCTGGCTGATCGGATCAGGGAAGCGGTCGAGGACGCCGGGCTGACGCAGCGGCTCGGGCCGAAGGTTTCGGTCGTTGTCGACGGTGGCGGGCAACTCACGATGGATGCTGTGACGGCCGACGTGCGGCTGAAGGCGGCGAGCACCGAGGCGGGAATCCGCTGGCGGGTGTCGGTTGCCGGTGACGGGCGGAATGCAAGGCTGCTCGCGGTTGCTGATGAAGGTGTGGCTCGTGATATAGCCGTCGCGGCTCTAAGGATGATCGCCGAGAAAGGCCGCGATGCTCACGCAAGGGATTTGTCGGAGCGGCAGTTGGTGTCTCTGGCGGGTTGGCTATGCCTGACAAGTTTGCGCGAGGCGCCCCCCTCTGTCCTGCCGGACATCTCCCCCTCAAGAGGGGAGATTGCTCATTCACGCTCGCCTTTGCCAATTTCCTCGGATGCAGAAGGAGAGCCGGCGCCCGAACCGCCAATCTCCCCCCTTGTGGGGGAGATGTCCGGCAGGACAGAGGGGGGCGCCGTAGAACACCCTCGCTCGCCGATTGGCGTTTTCGACTTGAACACTGGCCACGCCCTCGGCATCGGTCTCCCCTACGGCAGCATGCCCACCGAAAGGCTCATCGCCCTCGCTCAAAGCGCCGTCACTCTCGGCACGTCAGAAATCCGCCTCGCCCCGGGCCGCGCCCTGCTCTTCCTCGGCCAGCCACCAGCCGCCAATCCTTCCCTCCAGCAAACAGCCGCCACCCTCGGCTTCGTCACCTCCCCCACCGACCCGCGCACGCGCATCGCTGCTTGTCCCGGCGCGCCGCCTTGCGCCTCGGGTCGCATCGCCACGCGCGACATCGCCGAGGCGATTGCCACCGAAAACGCCGATAGCCTCGACTTCACCTTGCATGTTTCGGGCTGCGCCAAGGGCTGCGCGCATCCCGGCCCAGCGGCGCTGACTGTGGTCGGCGGCGAAAATGGAGCCGGACTTGTCGTGAACGCGACGGCAAAGGCCCTTCCTGCCGGTTACAGGCCGGGCTATGACGCCGCGCGCGGCATCGGCCGCGTCGCGGCGGCAATCCGCAGCGCACGCTATCAGGGCGAGACCGCCGCCGCCTGCCTGACAAGGCTGGGGCCGGCCGGCATCGCAGAGGCTTATCGACAGGAATGACAATGGTCGCCTACGACTACATCCACGACGGCACGGCGATCTACGAACGCTCCTTTGCCATCATCCGCGCCGAGGCTGATCTCGCGCGCTTTTCCGAAGCAGAGGCCGATGTCGCGGTCCGCATGATCCACGCCTGCGGCCAAGTGGAAGCCGCCAAGGATTTTGTCTTCTCCAGCGATTTCGTTGCCGCCGCACGGGCCGCGCTTGCCGCCGGCGCGCCGATCTTCTGCGACGCCGAAATGGTCTCGCACGGCGTCACCCGCGCCCGCCTGCCTGCCGGCAACGAGGTGATCTGCACCTTGCGCGACCCGCGCACGCATGAAATCGCCAGGACGATCGGCAACACACGTTCTGCCGCCGCGATCGACCTGTGGGGCGAGCGCATTGCCGGTTCGGTGGTGGCCATCGGCAATGCGCCGACCGCACTCTTTTATCTTCTGGAGAAGCTGCGCGACGGTGCGCCGAAACCGGCCGCCATCATCGGCATGCCGGTGGGCTTCGTCGGTGCCGCCGAATCGAAGGACGCGCTGGCGCAGAATTCCTACGGCGTACCCTATGCAATCGTGCGCGGCAGGCTTGGCGGCAGCGCCATGACCGCGGCAGCCCTCAATTCTCTCGCGAGGCCCGGCCTGTGAACGCGCTCCCCAAAACCGGCTCGAGGGGCCGCCTGGTCGGCGTCGGTACCGGTCCCGGCGACCCGGAACTGTTGACGCTGAAGGCCGCGCGTGCGCTGGCCGAGGCCGATGTGGTGGCGTATTTCGCCAAGCGCGGCAACAACAGCAATGCGCGCGCCATCGTCGAGACGCGCTTCCGGCCCGACATGCTGGAGCTGCCGTTGCTCTATCCCGTGACCACGGAGATCGACAAGGATCACGACGATTACCGCGCGCAGATATCGGCCTTCTACGAGGAGTCCGCCGAGACCGTTGCCGGTCATCTGGATGCCGGTAGGATGGTCGCCGTGCTGTCGGAAGGCGATCCGCTCTTCTATGGCTCCTACATGCATCTGCATGTGCGCCTCGCCCATCGGTTTCCGACCGAGGTCATTCCCGGCGTTACCGCCATGTCGGGCTGCTGGTCGGCGACCGGCCTGCCGATCGTCCAGGGTGACGACGTGCTGACCGTGCTGCCGGGCACGATGAGCGAGTTCGAACTGACCCGGCGCCTCGCCGACACCGATGCCGCCGTCATCATGAAGGTCGGCCGCAACCTGCCCAAAATCCGGCGGGCGCTGGAGGCCACCGGCAAGCTGACACGCGCCGTCTATGTCGAGCGCGGCACCATGCCGGGCAGCGTCTCGATGCGGCTCACCGACAAGCCGGACGACAAGGCGCCCTATTTCGCTATCGTGCTCGTCGCCGGCTGGTCCGGACGCCCTGTCGCGTCGGCGGGTGGCGCATGAGCGGCCGCCTCACGGTCATCGGGCTCGGACCCGGCAACGCCGATCAGGTGACGCCGCAGGCGAGCCACGCCGTCGCCGAGGCAAGCTTCTTCTACGGCTACAAGCCCTATCTCGACCGGCTGGAATTGCGCCCGGACCAGACCCGCATCGCCTCCGACAATCGCGAAGAGCTTGCCCGCTCCAACGAGGCGCTGGCGAAGGCGGCCGAAGGTCACAATGTCGCCGTCGTCTCCGGGGGCGATCCAGGCGTCTTCGCCATGGCGGCGGCCGTCTGCGAGGCGATCGAAGCCGGCCCCTCCGAATGGCGCGCCATCGACCTCGCAATCGTGCCTGGCGTCACCGCCATGCTCGCTGTCGCTGCCCGCATCGGGGCACCGCTCGGCCATGATTTCTGCGTCATCTCGCTGTCCGACAATCTGAAGCCATGGGACCTGATCGAACTGCGCCTGCTGGCGGCCGCCGGCGCCGGCTTCGTCATCGCGCTTTACAATCCCATCAGCAAGGCGCGCCCCTGGCAGCTTGGCCGCGCCTTCGAATGTCTGAAGGCCATTCTGCCGGGCACCACACCCGTCATCTTCGGCCGTGCCGCAGGCCGGCCCGACGAGCGCATCGAGGTGTTCCTGCTGGCGGATGCCGATGCCGATAAGGCGGACATGGCAACCTGCATCATCATCGGCTCGCCGGAAACCCGGATCATCAGGCGCGGCGAGAAGTCTTCGCTGGTTTACACGCCGCGCTCCGCGGCAGGCTCGACAAGATGATCGACCATGTCGGCAAGCTGATCGACGGTCGCAGCCGAAGGAACCTCCGGCAGCACAGGCCTGCGCACCATGACGACGTCGAGGCCAAGCGCCCGCGCCGCGGCGATCTTGCCATAAGTCGCCGCGCCGCCGCTGTTCTTGGATACGACGATGTCGATGCCGTGCCGCTGGAGCAGCGTGCGTTCCTCCGCCTCGCGAAACGGCCCGCGCGCCAGGAGATAGGTGGCATCGGGCACTGCCAGCTTCGGCTCGACCGGATCGACGCTGCGGATGAGATAATGGTGCTGGGGCGCGGCTTCGAAAGCCGCGACCTCCTGCCGGCCGAGAGCCAGGAATACACGGCGCGGCGCCGGTCCAAGCGCCTGCACGGCATCGCCTGTCGTATAGACCTGCGTCCAGCGATCGCCCTCGACAGGCTCCCAGCCGGGACGGCGCAGAGCGACGATCGGCACCCCGGCCATGCGCGCGGCCTGCGCCGCATTGGCGGAAATTCGCGCCGCGTAGGGATGCGTGGCGTCGATCAGCAGCTCGATGCTTGTCTCCTTGAGATAGGCGGCCAGACCATCGGCGCCGCCAAACCCTCCACTGCGTACCGGCACGCCCTGCGTCACCGGGCTTTCGGTGCGGCCCGCCAGCGACAGCATCACCGAGTAACCGGCTGCCAGTTTTCCAGCCAGTTGCCGGGCTTCGGTGGTTCCGCCGAGGATCAGAATGCGGTGGGTCATCATGCCTGCTAAGAGTCTACGCGGCGCCAACCAAAAATGGCTCACCATCGTCGGCATAGGCGAGGACGGTGTAGCCGGTCTCGGCGACGAGGCCAAGCAGCGGATCGCCGACGCTGAAATCATCTTTGGCGGCAAGCGGCATCTGGCGCTCGTCTCATCATTCGCCAAGGGCGATCCGCGCCCATGGCCGGTTCCCTTCGATGCCAAGATGCACGACGTGCTGTCGCTCGCCGGCAAGCGCGTTTGCGTTCTTGCCTCCGGCGATCCCTTTTTCCACGGCGTCGGCGTCACCCTCGCCCGCAAGGTCATGCCGCGGGAGATGCATGTCATTCCCGCGCCGTCGGCCATTTCGCTGGCGGCCGCTCGCCTTGGCTGGGCGCTGCAGGACATCGAAACCGTCTCGCTGCATGGCCGCCCCATCGACCTGATCCGGCCATTGCTGCAACCCAACGCACGCATCCTGGCCCTGACATCCGATGCCGATGCACCGGCGGCGATCGCCCGCCTGCTCACCGAGCTTGATTTCGGCGCCTCGCGGCTGACGGTTCTGGAGGCGCTTGGCGGGCCAAAGGAGAACCTGCGCTCGGCCCGCGCCGATGCGTTCAACCTCGAAAACATCAATCCGCTCAATGTACTGGCGCTCGAAATTCAATCTGGTCCGGATGCGCGTATCCTGCCTTTGACATCAGGCCTCGCCGATCATCTGTTCGACCATGACGGCCAGATCACCAAACATGACATCCGCGCCATCACGCTGTCAGCGCTGGCGCCGAGGCGCGGCGAACTGCTGTGGGATGTTGGCGCCGGCTCCGGTTCCATCGGCATCGAATGGATGCTCGCCCATTCCTCGATGCGCGCTGTTGCCATCGAAGCCGACCCGATCCGCGCCGCCCGCATCGCCCACAATGCTGCCGCGTGTGGCGTTCCCGGACTCATCGTGGTCGAAGGCAGCGCTCCCAAGGCGCTTGCAAGGCTCGATACGCCAGACGCGATTTTCATTGGCGGCGGCGGCAGCGACGCCGGCGTGCTGGCCGCCGCCATCAAGGCGCTGCGCACCGGCGGCCGCCTCGTTGCCAATGCGGTGACGCTGGAAATGGAGACGCTGCTTCTTGCCCGTCATACCGAGCTCGGGGGCGATCTGACCCGCATCGCCATATCCCGCGCCGCGCCTGTCGGTTCGATGCAGGCCTGGCGGCCGGCGATGCCGGTTACCCAATGGAGTTGGATCAAGCCATGATGGTCGCGGGCATCGGCAGCCGAAAGGGTGTAAGCGTCGAGGACGTGCTTGCCGCGATAGAAACCGCGCTCGAAGCGCACGGGCTGGCGATGACGGCGCTCTCGTCGCTCGCCACCGCCATGCTCAAGAAAGATGAACAGGCGATCGCTGCCGCAGGTCGCACACTCAACCTTCCCGTCATCGTCGTCGATGAGGCAGCGCTTAAAGCAGCGTCGACGAAGGCGCTCAGCAACTCCAGCCTCTCGCAGGGTCTGGCCGGCACACCGTCGGTTTCCGAAGCATCGGCGCTGGCCGTCGCCGGCGAAGGCGCCAGGCTGCTGGGACCACGCATCGTGCTCGGCCCGGTCACCTGCGCCATCGCCATCAGCGGAGACGCGGCATGACCGTGCATTTCATCGGCGCCGGTCCGGGCGCCGCCGACCTCATTACCCTGCGCGGCGCGCGGCTGCTGGCAAGCTGCCCGGTCTGCCTCCATGCCGGCTCGATCGTGGCGCCCGAATTGCTGCAGCATTGCGCCCCGGGAACGAAGCTGATCGACACCGCGCCGATGTCGCTCGACGAGATCGAGGCCGAATATCTGGCCGCCCACAAGGCCGGCCATGATGTCGCGCGGCTGCATTCCGGTGACCTGTCGGTATGGAGCGCGGTTGCCGAACAGATCCGCCGGCTGGAAAGGCACGGCATTCCCTACACGCTGACGCCGGGCGTTCCCTCTTTCGCTGCCGCGGCGGCTGCTCTGCGGCGCGAGCTGACCATTCCCGAAGTCGCCCAGAGCCTGGTGCTGACCCGCGTCTCCGGCCGCGCTTCAAAAATGCCGCCTGGCGAAACGCTGGCCGGTTTCGGCCGCACCGGCGCCACGCTTGCCATTCATCTTGCCATCCACGCCATCGATCGCATCGTCGCCGAGCTGACGCCGCTCTATGGCCGCGATTGCCCGGTGGCGGTCGTCTTCCGTGCCTCCTGGCCGGACGAGCGCGTGCTGACCGGCACGCTGGAAACCATCGAGGCACAACTGGCCGCCGACCCGATGGAGCGTACGGCCATCATCTTCGTCGGCCGCTCGCTGGCGGCGGAAGGCTTTGGCGAGAGTTCATTGTACGACGCGCATTACCAACGGCGTTTTCGCGGACGGGACGGATTGTGAGCGACAGCACCAAAAATAAGGGCGAGAACGCCGCGCTCCAACAGGCGCTTGCCCGGCTGAACTTCAAGCCGCGGACGCTTGAGCCCGGCCATGTCTGGCTCGCCGGCGCCGGCCCCGGCGATCCCGGCTGCCTGACGCTGGAAGTGCTGGCGGCGCTGAGTGAGGCGGATGCGCTGGTCTACGATGCGCTGGTCTCCCCGGACGTCGTCGCGGTTGCCGAAAACGCCGAGCTTTTCTTTGCCGGCAAGCGCGGCGGAAAACCCTCGATGAAACAGGACGACATAACCGCCCTGCTGGTCCGGCTGGCGCGCCAGGGCCGCCGCGTCGTCAGGCTGAAGGGCGGCGACCCCTATATTTTCGGCCGTGGCGGCGAAGAGGCGCTGGCGCTGGCGCGGGAAAACATCCCGTTCCGCGTCCTGCCCGGCCTCACCTCGGGCCTCAGCGCGCTGGCCGCCACCGGCATCCCCGCGACCATGCGCGGCATCAACAAGGCGGTAATCCTGGCGACCGGCCATGCCGCCGGCACCGATGACGATCTCGACTGGGCCGCGATCGCGCGCACCGGCCAGCCTGTCGTGGTCTACATGGGCATGGCCAATCTGCCTGTGATATCGGCCGCATTGCTCGACGGCGGGCTGGCGCCATCGACGCCGGCGGCGGTGATCGTCGCCGCGACGACGCCGCAGGAGCGCATCGTCGTCGCCACGCTGGCCACCATCGCCGAGGAAGCCGCCGCCGCCGGCCTGTCCGCACCGGCGCTGATCGTCGTCGGCGGCATCGTCGCCATGCGCGCGGCGCTGGCGGGTGCATCGTGAGCGCCCGCGCGATCATCGTCGGCGCGCCGCGCTCCGGCTCGGGCAAGACCAGCGTCACCATCGGTATTTTACGCGCACTCACCCGGCGCGGCCTGAAGGTGCGCGGCGCCAAGTCCGGCCCCGATTACATCGATCCCGGCTTCCACACCGCCGCCACCGGCCTGTCCGGCGTCAATCTCGACAGCTGGGCGATGTCGCCGTCGCTGCTCAACGCACTGGCCGTGAATGCCGCCGACGACGCCGATTTCGTCATCCTCGAAAGCGCCATGGGCCTGTTCGACGGCATTCCGGCCGTGCCGGGGCGCAGCGGTTCGGCAGCCGATCTGGCGCGGCTCTACGGCCTGCCGGTGCTGCTGGTGCTGGACGTTTCTGGTCAGTCGACCACGGCGGCG
The DNA here is from genome assembly GCF_006441005.1 of Mesorhizobium sp. B2-5-3. Lineage (NCBI taxonomy): Bacteria > Pseudomonadati > Pseudomonadota > Alphaproteobacteria > Hyphomicrobiales > Phyllobacteriaceae > Mesorhizobium > Mesorhizobium sp. B2-5-3. The sequence goes on along the minus strand of NZ_VFUS01000004.1, from coordinate 205,516 downwards.
GCCGTCGCCAAGGGGTTCGCTACCTATGATCCGGAGGTTCGCATGGCGGGCGTCGTGCTCAACCGGCTGGGCAGCGAGCGCCACCGCCGGCTGTCCGGCGACGCCATCGAGGCGATCGGCCTGCCGGTCGTCGGCGCCATCCTGCGCGACCCCACCTTGAACCTGCCCGAGCGCCATCTCGGCCTCGTCCAGGCCGGTGAATATGATGACCTGATGGCGCATCTCGACCGGTTGGCCGACATGGCGGAAAAGTCGCTCGACCTCGACGCCGTCATGGCGCTGGCAACACCTCTCGCCCCGGAGCCCGGCAGCTTCGACGATGCGCTGCAGCCGCCCGGCCAGCGCATCGCACTTGCCGAGGATACCGCCTTCACCTTTCTCTATCCGCACGTCGCGGCCTACTGGCGCAAGGCCGGCGCGGAGATCGTTCCGTTCTCGCCGCTCGCGGACGAGGCGCCTGACGACAGCTGCGACGTCTGCTGGCTGCCCGGCGGCTATCCCGAGCTTCACGCCGGCCGTCTCGCCGCTGCTGCGAATTTTCGGAAAGGAACGGCAAGGTTCGCCGGGACGAAGCCCATCCATGGTGAGTGCGGTGGCTTCATGGTGCTTGGCGAAGCTCTGGAAGATGCATCTGGCGAAACGCACAAAATGCTCGGCCTGCTCGGCCATTCAACCAGCTTCGCCAAGCGCAAGATGAACCTCGGCTATCGCGAAGCGCGGCTGCGCGCCGACTGTCCGCTCGGCCCGCGGGGCGCGTTGATCCGCGGGCACGAATTCCATTATGCGCAGATGACGGCTACCGGCGATGACGAGCCCCTGGCCGACCTCGCTGACGGGCAAGGCAATCCGATCGGCGCCTCGGGCTACCGGCGCGGCCAGGTCAGCGGCACCTTCTTCCATGCCATCGCAAGGGGCTGAGGCATGAAGTTCCCGAAGGTCACCCTTTCGCCCCGGCAAATCCCCAGCGATGTTGCCCTCTGCCTGGTCTTCTTCACCAGGCTGCCCTTGCCCGTCATCGACTTTCGCGGCCGCAGCCTTGCCGCTGCGATCTGGGCCGCCCCGGTCGCCGGCCTCGTCGTCGGCCTGATCGGCGCCATCGTCTTTGCCACGGCGGAACGGTTTGGCCTTGCCATCGGGTCGGCGGCAGCCCTTGCCCTGGTTGCAACCGCGGTCACCACCGGCTGCCTGCACGAGGACGGGCTGTCCGATGTCGCCGACGGTTTTGGCGGCGGCAACACGCGCGGTCGAAAGCTGGAGATCATGCGCGACAGCCGAATCGGCGCCTACGGCGCCATGGCGCTGGCGCTGTCGCTGCTCATCCGCTGGAGCGCGCTGTCGGAATTCGTCGATCCCACACAAGCTCTCTTCGCGCTCCTGGCCGCCCATGCGGCCTCGCGCGGCGTATTCGGCGCCTTCATGCATCTCTTGCCCCCGGCGCGCGACGATGGCCTCTCGGCCGGCGCCGGCACCGTCTCGCGGGAAATTGCCCTCGCCGGCGCCGTGCTCGGCGCCATCCCGCTCCTCCTGCTCGGGCTCGGCGGCGCCATCGCCGCGCTCATCCTGCTCGGCCTGCTCTTTGCCGCCTTCCACGCGCTTTGCCTCAACCAGATCGGTGGCCAGACCGGCGACACGATCGGCGCTATGCAACAGGTGAGCGAAATCGCGGTGCTGCTCGTCGCTTCCGTAGCCCTTTCCTGACTCTGTTTCGGAGAATTTCCTTCCATGCCTTTCAAATCCCTAGATGAATTGCGCGCTGCTTGCCTCGACCTGCCTGATGGCGATGACGCCGCCGCGAGCGCGGTCGCTCGCCGCCAGGACACGTTGACCAAGCCGCAGGGCAGCCTCGGCCGGCTTGAGTCCATCGCCGCGTGGCTGGCGCGCTGGCAGGGCCGCGACATGCCTAGGCTCGAGCGGGTGAAAGTTTTCGTCTTCGCCGGCAACCACGGCGTCACCGCGCAAGGCGTGTCGGCTTATCCTTCGGAAGTCACGGTGCAGATGGTGGCGAATTTCGCCGGCGGCGGTGCGGCCATCAACCAGCTCGCCCGCATCGCGGGCGCCGAACTCGATGTCATTCCGCTCGATCTCGACCATCCGACCGGCGATTTCACGCAAACGCCGGCGATGGACGACAAGACGTTTCTTGCCGCGGTCTCGGCCGGCTACGATGCGGTGACTGATGATCTCGATCTCGTCTGCTTCGGCGAGATGGGCATCGGCAACACCACGCCGGCCGCCGCGATCTCGGCGGCGCTGTTCGGCGGCGGTGCGGAAAAATGGACCGGACGCGGCACCGGCGTCGACGATGCCGGCCTCGAGCGCAAGGTGGTTGCCATCGAATCGGGCTTGAAGCGCCACGCCGCCATTCTTGCCGACCCCCTGGGGGTTGCCGCGGCGCTCGGCGGCCGCGAACTCGCCGCCATCTTCGGCGCCACGCTTGCCGCCCGTCACATGGGCATACCGGTGCTGCTTGACGGCTTCGTCTGCACCGCAGCCGCAGCACCTTTGGCAAAGCTGCACTCCACAGGCCTTGCTCATACGATCGCCGCCCACGTCTCGGCTGAATCGGGTCACCGCGGCCTGCTCGAAGCGCTCGACCTGCCGCCGCTGCTCGACCTCGGCATGCGGCTCGGCGAAGGCTCCGGCGCTTGCCTCGCCGTCAACATCGTCCGCTCGGCGCTGGAGTGCCATGCGAGGATGGCGAGCTTTGCCGAGGCCGGCGTGTCGGAGAAGTAACATCTTCCGGTTGTAGCGATTCTCGAATAGATCTGGTGGATGAAAAAGCTTCACCCGGCTGCCGCTGCTATGACTATCGCCGTGCTGCTTGCTGGTGTGCTTCGGCACAGTGGATATTCAACTTACGGCCCGATCGACACCGCAATTCTCGTTGTTTTTCTGGTTTTCTTCTGGTGGCTCATCAGCGATTTCTCAGGCGGAAAGGCCGCCATTGATGCCGACGACGGTCGGAGCGCGGACAACGGCATGGCTTTTCGGTTCGGCAGGTTTCTGAGCCGCGTTTTTCGGCGCGGCCAATCGTAGTCTTTGACCAAGCTGCAAATCCTACATCTCTCCTGGCCAAAGCCGGCCCGGCGGCGAAAGCAGCCGATGAACGAGCGCGGCAATTGAACCGGCCCATTCAGGTCTTTCCACCAAGTCTTTGAAGAATTTGGTGGGTGCGCACAGGATTGAACTGTGGACCCGCTGATTAAGAGTCAGCTGCTCTACCAACTGAGCTACGCACCCACTCGGCCGGCAAAAACCGGCGTTGGCGGGCATATAGCCGCCGATGCCGGTCCTGTCCAGCCCTGCCGGAATCATTTCCCGACAAATCGCTGAAGTGACGCAGATGGTCAGACGAACAGCTTGCCTTCCGCCACCTTGACCGCGTTGCCACCGATGCGCGCCGAGACCAGTTTTCCGCCCTGTACACTTAGTTCCAGGCGGATACGCGAGGGCCGCCCCATCTCCAGCCCCTGTTCGATCCACAGCTGCGAAACGCCATCCGTCGGAGCGTCGAAATGCATGACGGCGCCGGCGAAAGCCGCCGCCGCCGAGCCGGTCGCCGGGTCCTCGTAGGAAGGCGTGCCGGGCACGACCATGCGCACATGGAAGGCGCTCTCGTGGTTCACCGTCTCTCGGCAATAGACATAGGGACTGGCAAAGGCCCATTCGCTCTTGCGCGGCGCCAGTTCCGACCAGGCCTGATTGTCGAGCCGGATCCGGCCGGCCGCCTCCAGATTGGCCACCGGTATGGTCACATAGGGCACGCCCGCCGACCAGAACGCGACGCGGTGATTCTCGAAACCGATCTCGTGCGGCGCCAGGCCAAGGGCGGCGCCGATCGCCACCGGGTCGGCTTCGAGCTTCAGCGGCTCCGGCAACTTCGCCAGGTCGAATTCGGCGAATGTCGCGCCATCATGCTTGCTGACGGCGCAGCGCACCGGGCCGATGTTTTCCTCCAGCACGAAAATGCTCGCAGCGCCGTCATTGTCGGCCATTTCAGCGAGCGCGATATCGGCCAGTTCGGCCAGCGCGATCGCCGAACCCACGGTCGGGTGGCCGGCGAAAGGCATTTCATAGTCGGGCGTGAAGATGCGGATGCGGGCGCGGTGCTTGGGATTGTCCGGCGGCAGCACGAACACCGATTCCGACAGGTTGAACTCTCGCGCGATGGCCTGCATCGCAGCCGTGTCCAGTCCGCCGCTGTCCAACACCACCGCCAGCGGGTTGCCGGCCAGCCGATCGGTCGTAAACACATCGTAAAGCAAGTAATCGCGTCTCATGGAGGAAACCTTCCGCTTTGATCCGAATTTCTGCCTCAATCCCAACATGAGCGAAATTTAATTTGATATTCGAACCATTAGCACTGATCTGTGCACTCATAGGGACTTATTGCGCTTCAGGGGGTCCGGCGTGGACCAGATTGTCAATCTGCCAAAGACGGAATCGGATTCCGCCATCGAGACCGCGCTCGGGCTCGACCAGACGGGGCGGCGCAAGAATCGCCGCCGCGGCTGGCTCTATGCGCTGCTGGCGCTGATCGTCCTTGTCGCGGCTTTTGCCGGCTACCAGTGGTATGCCGGCTCGCCGGTCAAGATCGACTATACGACGGCGCCCGCCGCCAAGGCCGACCTCACTGTCGAGGTTTCGGCGACCGGCACCTTGCAGCCCCTCACCCAGGTCGACATTTCCAGCCAGCTCTCGGGCATCATCCGTTCAGTCTCGGTCAACGAGAACCAGCAGGTCAAGAAGGGCGATGTGCTGGCCGCGCTCGACACCGCCAAGCTGCAGGTGCAGATCGAACGCGCCGAGGCATCCGCCAAGGCGGCCGCCGCCAATGTCGCGGACGCCACCGTGACGCTGGCCGAGAATGAAAGCGCGCTCGTGCGCGCCGCCGCCCTCACCAAGCGCGGCATGGCCACCGACCAGTCGCTCGAAGCGGCGACCGCGACCCGCGACCGTTCGAAGGCAGCGCTCGACAGCGCCGAGGCCAATCTCGCCATCGCCAACGCCGACCTGAAATCGCAGCAGACCGACCTTGCCAACAGCACCATCTATGCGCCGATCGACGGCATCGTGCTGACGCGCTCTGTCGACCCCGGCCAGACGGTCGCCTCCTCCTTGCAGGCGCCGGTGCTGTTCATCATCGCCGCCGATCTCAGGAACATGGAACTGGTGGCGGCGGTCGACGAAGCCGATATCGGCGCGGTGAAGCCGGGCCAGCATGCCCGCTTCACCGTGGACGCCTTCCCGGAGCGGCCGTTCGACGCCGAGATCCGCGACATCTCCTACGCCTCGGTCACCACCGACGGCGTCGTCACCTACAATGCGCGGCTCGAGGTCGACAACAACGAGCTGTTGCTGCGCCCCGGCATGACCGCCACTGTTTCGATCGTCACCCGGCAGGCTAAGGACGTGCTGACCGTCCCCTCCTCCGCCTTCCGCTATCGTCCTGCGCAGCAGGCCGCCCGCGGCTGGAGCCTGAGCGACCTGTTCACCGGCCGCATGGGACGTCCCGGCGGCAATCGCCAGCGCCAGGCGGCAGCGCCGCCGACCGACGGCTCACGCATGCTCTACGTGCTGGAGAAAGGCCGTCCGCATCCGGTCAACGTCAGGATCGGCTCGACCGACGGCGAGCTGACCGAGATCACCTCGGGCCTGTCGGAGGGGGCGCAGGTCATCACGGCCTCGCAGCAGCGGAGCTGACTTCGTGGCGATGGGCGCCCCCCTCATCACCTTTGACAAGGTCTGGAAGAGCTACGGCCATGGCGAAGCCAAGGTGCACGCGCTGGCCGGCGTCGACCTGGCGATCCGGCGCGGCGAATTCGTCGCCATCATGGGCCCGTCCGGCTCCGGCAAATCGACGGCGATGAACATCATCGGCTGCCTCGACACGCCGACCGCCGGCACCTATTCCTTCATGGGCGTCGATGCTGGCCGGCTCGACCGCAACCGCCGCGCCATGCTGCGCAACCTCTATGTCGGCTTCGTCTTCCAGGGCTATAATCTGCTGGCGCGCACCACGGCGGCGGAAAATGTCGAACTGCCGCTGATCTATCGCGGCGTGGCCGGCCGCGAGCGCCGCGATCTTGCCATGCAGGCGCTGGCGCAAGTCGGCCTTGTCGGTCGCGAGCATCACACGCCGGCCGAGCTTTCCGGCGGCCAGCAACAGCGCGTGGCGATCGCGCGCGCCATCGTCACGAGGCCGACGCTGCTCGTCGCCGACGAACCGACCGGCAATCTCGACACTGCCCGCACGCACGAGATCATGGAGTTGCTGACGCAACTGAACAAGGAGCTTGGCCTGACCATCACCATGGTCACCCACGAGGCCGACGTCGCCGAATATGCCGAGCGCACGGTGCGCTTCCTCGACGGCCATGTCGCCTCCGACACCATGACCGTCGAGGTGGCCTGACAATGCTCTGGGAAACCGTCCGCCTCTCCTTACGCTCGATCCGCCGCAACATGCTGCGCTCGTTCCTGACCTTGCTCGGCATCGTCATCGGCGTCGCCGCGGTCATCGCCATGCTCACCATTGGCGCCGGCACCACCGCCAAGGTCAAGGACGACATCGCCAAGCTCGGCAGCAATCTTCTGGTTGTGCGCTCCGGCCGCCCGGCCGGTCCCGGCGGCCCGGGCGGGCTCGACCAGGTCGTCCGTCCGCTCACCGAAAAGGATCTTGCCGCGCTCATTGCCCATCTGACAGGCGCACGCGCCATTTCGCCGGCCTCGCAGAAGCAGGTCCGCGTCATCTTCGGTACCGAGAGCCTGACCTCCGGCGTCACCGGCACCGACAGTGCCTATCTCGATGCTCGCGACTGGAAACTGGTCTCAGGCCGTTCGTTCAGCGAGTCCGAGACCCGCTCGGGCACCGGCGTATGCCTGATCGGCGAGACGGTGCGCCAGCAGTTCTTCGGCGCTGGCGACCCTGAGGGCGAAATCATCCGCGTCAACCGCACCTCCTGCAAGATCATCGGCCTGCTCGAGCCGAAGGGCTATACCGGCTTCGGCCAGGACCAGGACAATGTCGTCTTGATGCCGCTGCATGCCTATCAGCGGCGCATTGCAGGCAACCGCAACATCGACAACATCTACGTCGCCGCCGACGACCGCACCCCGACCAGCGAGCTGCAGCCGCGCGTCGAGGATATTCTGCGCGACGCCAGACGCCTCACGCCCGACCGCGAAAGCGATTTCGCGATCCGCGACATGACCCAGATCGCCGATGCCATGGCCAGCGCCACCACCACCATGACCGGCATGCTGGGCGCGGTCGCCGGCGTCAGCCTGCTGGTCGGCGGCATCGGCATCATGAACATCATGCTGGTGTCGGTCACCGAGCGCACCCGCGAGATCGGCATCAGGCTCGCCATCGGCGCGCATGAAAAGCACATCCTCATCCAGTTCCTGGTCGAGGCGACGGTGCTGTCGCTGCTCGGCGGCATCATCGGCATCCTGATCGGGCTCTCGCTGGCCGGTCTCGCCTCGGCGACGCTGGCCATTCCCTTTGCGCCGAGCCCGGCAGTCATCCTGCTCGCCGTCGGCTTTTCCGCGCTGATCGGCATGGTCTTCGGCTTCTTCCCGGCGCTGCGCGGCGCCAGGCTCGACCCGATCGACGCGCTGCGGCATGAATAAGGCGATTGGAAGCAAAGGCGCGGCTACGACGCTGTTTCCCAGGGATTGATCGTATTCAATCCGGCGGCCGCGAATGGGCCGGTGTCGCGGGTGGCGACCGTAAGACCGTTTGCTGCGGCCGTGGCCGCGATGTAGGCATCCGCATTGCCGATCGCCTTGCCTGAGGCTCTCGCCTTTACCATGAGGTCGGCATAGGCGCGCGACGCGTCGAGGTCGAAAGGCAGAATGCGGCCTGCAAACAGTGGCAACACATCCTGATCGAGACGATTGTCCGCGCACGCACCCGATGTTTGGGGTTGCAGGCAGCCACTCAGACCTTCGTATGCCGGCATTGGCGATCAGCACGGAAGGTAAGGTTTAGTCCGCGTTCGCAAAATGCCACTCGATCAGCGGCTTCATGTGCGGCATCAGCCCGTGCGGCAGGTCGGCGGCGTGGCGGATGATGACCGGACCGACGATCTCCGGTTCGGCCTCGGTTGCGACGAAGGCCGAGATGCGCCGCGCGATCTCCTCGGCGGGCTCGGGAACCCGGTATCGGCGGAAGATCACCGTGCCGCTTTCCGTCGACAGGGCATGGTAATGCAGGCCGCGTGCGGCGCCTGAAATGTCGAGGCCGGTTTCTTCCCGCACCTCGCGGATCATATTGAAATCGACATCGACGAGGCCATCGCGAAAATCGGCCGGTTCGAAGGAACCGGCGGCGAAATAGACGCGGCCGGCAGTAACGGTGTGGGCGGCCATGCGAATCGCCACCAGCGCATTGTCGCCGGCCACGAGCATGGCATGGGCATAGGCGTGCTCGGCGCCCGAATTCTCGCGCCGCTTCCGCCAGAGCATGAAGGTGGAGTAGTTGACCGCGTGGCACCGGCCGACGAGGCGATTGTCGCGCCAGGCAAGTCGCGAGAGCAGCACCACGGGACCGTCGAACAGCGCGGGGTTGGCCGCGATCTCGTGCTGCCAGTTCGCGGCGATCGCCTCGGCATTGTCCAGCGCGAAAGGATGCGGGCCGGGGTCGAGCCTGACATCGACGGCGTCGACCGGCAAAATGACATTGCGCGGCAGGTCGAAGCTCACGGTTCAGGCCATGTCCAGCGTGATCGCCACCGGACAATGGTCCGATGCCTTCGGCCGGTCCCAGCCGGCGCGCGGAAAGCGCTCCACTTCCTGGCCGGCAGGAAAGATCGTGCGCCAGGGCTGGCCGTTGCGGATGATGTCCGGGACGGCGGTGGCGTTCTTAGCCGCCAATCCCTTGGACAGCAGGATATAATCGAGCTGGCACAAATGCCGCTCTTGCGGCCCACGCGTGTGGTAGAAGGTCCAGCGGTTCATTTCCGGCCGCCTCTCGACCACGTTTTCGCAAAAACCGCCGGCCGTCAGCACGTTGATGCAGGACAGGTTCTCGTCGACCACCTCGAAACGATAGCCGTCGAATTCGTCGCCGGCGATCTTCACGCGCTGGCGGTAATCGTTCATGTCGCCGCAGATCGCCCAGCGCTTGTCGGCTGCATGATCTGCCCCGAAGCGCTCCTCGATGATCCGGCGCACCGCCTGCGCCTCCGCGATGCGGATCGGCATCGTCGCTTCACGCCCGTCGAGCCCGTTGCGGGGCGAGCCCATCGACTTGAAGTGCACGAGATAGAGCGTCAGCGGCGAGCCGCCCACGGTAATGTCCACTTCCAGGCAGTCGCGCCGGAAGATGCGTTCATTGGGCTGGTTGCCGAGCGCCGCCAGCTCCGGCGTGTGCAGCCCGAACTGTTCATAGGTCACATAGGCGTGGCTGGTCATGCGCACGAATTCGATGGGCTGGCCCTGCGCGGTCTCGCTGCGCATCATCACGGCGACGTCGATGCCGCGCGAATCATTGCCGGCAGCGGTGTACTTCTGGCGGTAGCCCTGCCCCACCATCTTGAAAAGATAGCCATATTCGAACGCCTTGAGGGCTTCGATATTGTCGACCTCCTGCATGCAGATGATATCCGCGCGCGTGGCCGCTATGGCCAGCGCCGTCAGCTGCCGCATGTCGTCCGACTGCGCGATGGCGCGGGCCTGCTCCAGCATCTTGTACTCGGCCTCGCTCTGGATATCGAAGAGAGCCAGCGTCCGGTCCTCGTTGAGCTGGTTGCGGTATCCGGAGAAATCGAACCTGTTCATCAGGTTCTCGACATTGAAGGTTGCAAGACGCAGCGACATATCATGACCTTTGCCCGCAAGCGCGGCAGAAAACAAGGCCGGGCAACCACCAGCTGGAATCGATTGATCCTGGCGCGCCTCGCGCCATGGTTGAGGGAACCTTTCCGTTCATCCGCCGTTCAGACGCAAAGACCCACAGTGGGCCCATCCCAGGGTCGGCGTGGGGCCTGTTCTCTTGGAGAAGTGCAATGAACGCGCTCTTTTCTTCCACAGTCAAATCCGGGCTGATAGCGCTCGGTATCTTCTCCGGCATCACGGCACCATCCGCTGCCGGACCAATCCTTCAGCCGGAGCTGTCGATCCCAGCCAGCACCGCGGCGCCGACGGTCACGCCTGTGCGTGACAGCTGGGCCGGCGGCAACAACCGGAGCTTCAACAACGACTGGAGATGGCGCCGGTCGGGCGGGTGGAACCACGGCAATTGGAACCGCGGCGATTGGGGCGGCCGTCACTGGAGCGGTCGTCACTGGAACGGCGGCGATGATTGGCGTTGGCGCCGCCACCATTATCGCGGCCGCTACTATGATGACAGCGCCGGCGCCGCGATCCTGGGGCTTGGCTTGGGGCTCGGCCTCGGCAGCATGTACAACAACTACAATTACTACGATGCACCGCCGCGCCGCTACTATCGCGCCGGCCGGCTGTCGAGCGCCCATGTCCGGTGGTGCTACAACAGATACCGCTCGTATCGCGCTTACGACAACACCTTCCAGCCCTATAACGGCCCACGCCAGCAGTGCTACTCGCCCTATCGCTGAGCCAGGCCGCACAATCCTGCAATAAAAAACGGCGCCGCGCGGCGCCGTTTCTTTTGGAGCGTGGATCGCTCAGTTCTTCGCCTTGTCGACCAGCTTGTTCTTGGAGATCCACGGCATCATCGCGCGCAGCTTGGCGCCGACTTCCTCGATCTGATGGCTGTCGTTGTTGCGGCGGATGCCCTTGAAACGCGACAGGCCGGCACGGTATTCCTGCATCCACTCCGAGGTGAACTTGCCGGTCTGGATATCCTTCAGCACCCGCTTCATCTCGGCCTTTGTCTCGGCGGTGATGATGCGCGGCCCCGAGACATATTCGCCCCATTCGGCGGTGTTCGAGATCGAGTAATTCATGTTGGCGATGCCGCCTTCATAGATCAGGTCGACAATCAGCTTGACCTCGTGCAGGCACTCGAAATAGGCCATTTCGGGCGCATAGCCGGCTTCCACCAGCGTCTCGAACCCGGCGCGGATCAGCTCCACCAGGCCGCCGCACAGCACGACCTGCTCGCCGAACAGATCGGTCTCGCATTCCTCGCGGAAATTGGTCTCGATGATACCCGAACGGCCGCCGCCGACGCCGCAGGCGTAGGAGAGCGCGAGGTCGAGCGCATTGCCCGAAGCATCCTGGTTGACGGCGACCAGGCACGGCACGCCGCCGCCCTTCTGGTATTCGCCGCGCACCGTATGGCCGGGCCCCTTCGGCGCGATCATGACGACGTCGACCGTCGACTTCGGCTCGATCAGGCCGAAATGCACGTTGAGGCCATGCGCGAAGGCGATTGCCGCGCCGTCGCGGATGTTCGGCGCGATCTCGTTTTTGTAGATGTCGGCCTGCAATTCGTCGGGCGTCGCCATCATCATCAGGTCGGCCCATTTGGCGGCGTCGGCCACGCTCATCACCTTGAGCCCGTCGGCCTCGACCTTCTTGGCGGTCGCCGATCCGGCCTTGAGGCCGATGGCGATCTCCTTGGCGCCGGAATCCTTGAGGTTGAGCGCATGCGCCCGGCCCTGGCTGCCATAGCCGATGATGGCGACCTTCTTGCCCTTGATCAGGTTGAGATCGGCATCACGATCGTAATAGACGCGCATTTTTGTCTTCCTTCCCGTTTGAAGATCAGAGGCCTTGCGGCCCGGTTTTTGCTCCGAAAAGAGCGAGAAACTGCTGCGTCGCGCGGACGGCATCACCGCCGATCGCCGCCTCAGTCAATTCCAGCCGGTCGCCAAGCAAGAGACGGATCTGCACGTCGCGGGCGACCAGCCCGAAAAACGTACGGAACGCCGTCTCGGCGTCCGAGAAATCGAGCAGCCCGGCCTGGCGGCCGGCCTCCAGCACCGGCTTCAGGCGCTTGGCGAGGGCAAAGCGCCCGTTCTCCAGCACCACCGCGCCAAGATCATCCTTGCCCGAACCGGCATGGCCGACCGCCACCCGGTTGAGTGCGATCGAAGTGTCGCTGGAAATGACCTTCAGCCAGTCGGAAGCAAATCGCTCCAGGCTCGCGGCCAACGACGCAAGGTCGAGCCCCCTGCCGTCGACCGCCGTCACCCGCACCTTCGAGGCCTGCCATTGCACCGTCGCCGTCAGCAGTCCGTCGCGGTCGCCGAACCATTTGTAGAGCGTTTCCTTGGAGCAGCTCGCCCGCCGCGCCACTGCGGTCATGGTCAGATTGTCGCCCTCTTCGACCAGCAGGCGGAGCGCTGCATCCAGGACCGCCTTCTGACGCTCCGTCAGCGCTTCGCCGTTGTCGATATCGGCATTTGCCTGCAACACGCTCTGTTCCCGTTTGATGGTAGAGCCGTAGATCGCCCGAGCTCAGTACCGTACGTTACGGTTCGGCATATTGCGCAATCCGAAGATCGGCGCAAGGCCAAAATGACGAAATGTCTTCCCCGTGTCCCCGCAGCCGCGCAACGCGTATGTTCAGTCGCCGGCTGGTGGATCGCGCAACCGCCCGAGCAAGGCCGATACCGTGTTCAGTTCTTGCGGCGAGAGCTTGTCGCCAACCAGCTCCGCGATCGACCTGCCATAGACGGCCCACATACGGCGGCGCGTCTCTCGTCCCTTGGCCGTGATGCGGACGGTTTGGCCGCGGCCGTCATCAGCCACCGGCAGCTTCTCGACAAACCCATCGGCTTCAAGTCGGGCCAGCAGCCGCGAAATATTATACTGCGCGAACAGGGTTCGTTCGATCAGCTGGAACGGCCGCAAGCCGCCCTCGCCCGCCTCAGCGAGTTCGTGCAGCACGTCATACCAGGCAAGCGGCGGCAGGCCGCCTTCCTTCAGCGCGTCTTCGGCACGTTCCACCAGCTGGCGTGATACCCGCATCAGGCGTGCCCAGGTCTTGATGGCCTCCGGCGATGGCATGGCTGTCTCGATCATGACGGCATCATAAGAGATAGATGCAATTGCATCAAGCTTGACGACCAATGCATTTGCATCTAGATAGATGCGAATGCATCGATATTGAGAGGCAAATCCGATGAAGCATGCCAGCACCCTCATTCTCGTCAGCCATCCCCTTTGCCCCTATGTCCAGCGTGCGGCGATCTCGCTGACCGAGAAAGGCGTGCCGTTCGAGCGCGTCGACATCGACCTCGCCAACAAGCCTGACTGGTTCAAGGCGGTCTCGCCGCTCGGCAAGGTGCCGCTGCTGCGCGTGCAGCGGGGGAACGATGAGACGGTGATCTTCGAATCCGCCGTCATCCTCGAATTCCTCGAAGAAACTGAGGCCAATCCCCTCCACCCGGCCGACCCCTATGCCCGTGCCCGGCATCGTGCCTGGATCGAGTATGGCTCAGCCATCCTCAACGCCGTCGGCCGGTTCTATTCGGCGTCGACCGAGGCAGGATTCCTTGCCGAGTCTCGGACGCTGTCGGAAATGTTCGATCGTGTGGAGACCGAATTGGCGGGCGAAGCCGGCCGGACTGGACCATGGTTCGAAGGCGGGCGCTTTTCGCTCGTCGACGCAGTCTACGGCCCTGTCTTCCGCTACATCGATACCTTCGACCGGATCGGCGATTTCGGCATTCTGGACGGCAAACCGCTCGTCCAGGCCTGGCGCCAGGCATTGAGTGGACGCCCGTCCGTCAAGCATGCCGTGGCGCAGGACTATCCACTGCGCCTGCATGCCTTCCTGCGGGCGAAGGGATCGTATCTTTCGACGGTCATTCGCAAGAACGATCGGGCCAGCGCGCTTCCGCCAGCCCAGTTCGGCTGAACGGATCGACCACCGTGCCGGCCACCATCGAGGCCAGGAACTGCGGCGAATGCGCGGCGTCGCGGCGCCACCACGCGGCTTATGCCTGGGCGGCATCAAAATCCGCACGCGCTTCGCGCACCGCATCATGGTTGAGTTCGGCCCATAGGATCAGTTGATGAAAGGCGCCGAACATCGAGCGCCCGAGATCGGTCAGGCTGTATTCAACGCTCGGTGGTTTGGTCGGGAACACTTCACGATGCACATAACCGTCGCGTTGCAAATCGTGCAGTGTCTGGGTCAGCATGCGCTGCGAAATGTCAGGCACCAGCCGCCGCAACTCGCCGAAACGATACGGCCTTTCAGCCAGCGCCATCACCAGCAGCGATCTCCATTTGCCGCTGACGCCCTGGATGACATTGCGAACCGGACAATCGGCAAAATTACCGCCCCCGCTCATCGCTTTGTAGGTCTCCAGCTTCGATTTCAGATTGGTGACCTTGCCGTCCATCGCTGGTTCCCTGGGTGTGCCTACCTCCCGAAAAACTGCCTTCTTTACGGCGACAGGTCAATTCCTATTTTAGTGCTGGTCTCTTTCTGAGACCACTAGAGCACCCGCCGCTTCGGCACAAATCAGGATCTCCGATGACCGAAACCCTTCTCGTCACCGGCGCCTCCGGCCAGCTTGGCCGCGGCGTCATCCGCTATCTCCTGGACGCGCATAAAACTCCGCCTGCAAAGATCATCGCTATCACGCGCAATCCCGAAAGCCTGGCAGATTTGGCGGTGCGCGGCGTCGTTGTCAGGGCCGCAGACTTCAACGACGCCATTTCGCTGGAAACCGCATTCAAGGGCGCCGACAAGGCGCTGATCATTTCGACCGGCGATCTCGATCTCAAAAGCGGCAAGCGCCTGAAGCAGCACGAGAATGCCGTCGCGGCGGCCAAAAACGCCGGCGTCTCGCACCTGCTCTATACCTCGATGCCCAACCCGGAACCGGTGTCGCCGGTCCTGTTTGCCGGTGACCACTACAGCACCGAGCAGGCAATCAAGGCGAGCGGCATCCCCTACACGATCTTCCGCAACGGCTGGTACCAGGAGAACCTGTTCATGGCGCTGCCGCACGCGATCGCCTCGGGGCACTGGTACACGTCCGCCGGCGAAGGCCGCATCGCCCATGGCGCGCGCGACGACATGGCAGCGGCGATCGCCGCCGGTCTCGCTTCCGGCTCGACCGACAACAAAACCTACACGCTGACTGGCCCGCAAGCGTACACGACGGCAGAGATCGCCGCCCTTGTCAGCGAAGTCACCGGCAAGCCGCTCGATGTCGTGCAGGTTTCGGATGATGTCCTGACCGAAGGGGTAAAGGCATCAGGCGTTCCCGAGGATTTTGCCGGCGTCATCGTTTCCTTCGACGTCAACACGCGTGCCGGCCGCATCGCCATGGTGACGGACGCGATCGAGATGCTTTCCGGCAGGACGCCAAGGACGTTGAGACAATTCCTCGAGGCGAACAAGGCTGCCCTGGCAGGTTGAAATCCACGCGGCGGGAAGTCTGTTCTCGACTTTCCGCCCCTACTTCGATGTTTTGATCAGGCCGTGCCGAATAAGGCTCTCTCCGGTCGCAGCCAGCGCGTCTTCGCGCGAACGCGACTTCCAGCCGAGCATGCGAACCGCCTTGGCATTGGTGGCATTCTTGACCTTGCCCAGCTCAGGCACGAGCTGCGCGACTTCCGGATTGAACAGTCCCACCATGCGCACCAGCCAATCGGGAAGCTCTCTGGTCGAAACGCGCTTCGCCGCGTTACCGAGCCGCTTTCTCAAGGTTTGCGCGATTTCCCGCACGGTCATGAAATCGCCGGCCACCGCCAAGAAGCGCTCGCCGTTGGCAGCTGGATCGGTCATGGCGCGGATATGCAGGTCCGCCACGTCGCGTGCATCGACGACGCCGAAGGACAGGCGCGGCAGCCCCGGCATGGCGCCATTCATCATGCGTTGGACAAATTCGGTGGAGGTCGAATGGTCCGGGCCAAGCACAGGCCCGAAGATGCCGACGGGGTTGACGGCAGCAAGCTCCAACCCGCCCGCCTCGGCGGCGATAAAATCCCAGGCCGCGCGCTCGGCGAGCGTCTTCGACTTCACATAGGCGCTGACCCTTCCCATCGGATCGGTCCAGCTCTCCTCGGTGAACGGACGGCCGTCGGGCGGCATCTTGCCGTAGCCGACAGCCGCGAAGGAGGACGTCAGCACGACGCGTCTGACACCGGCATCTCGTGCCGCCCGCAGCACCCGCAACGCGCCTTCACGGGCCGGAATGATCAGCTCGTCATCATGCTTGGGCACGCCGGGCGGGAACGGCGAGGCGACATGCAGGACATAGTCGCAGCCCGCAGCGGCTAGCGGCCAGCCGGCATCGCTCATGAGATCGGCGATTGTAAAGGAGAGCCTGTCATCCGGCTCGACGCCACCTGCCTTGAGCATGGCCAGGACATCGGCTTGCCGCCTGGCCGAGCGCACAGTCGTGCGCACGCGGTAGCCAGCCTTCAGCAATTCAAGGATACAGTGAGCGCCGAGAAAGCCAGATCCGCCGGTGACAAGCACCAATTCGCCGCTCATGCCCGTCCCCCGAAGCGTCAGCCCAAGGCGATCGAGACCGTCAGATCGCCACCTGCGTGCCGATCTCTACCACACGGCCGGTCGGTATCTGGAAATATTCAGTGGCGTCGGCCGCCGTGCGCGCCAGCCCGATGAACAGCCGGTCTTGCCACACCGGCATGCCGGAATTGGGCGAGGCTTTCAGCGAGCGCCGGGACAGGAAGAAGGAGGTCGTCATGATGTCGAACTTCCAGCCTTGCTTGCGGCAGATCGCCAGCGCGCGCGGGATGTTGGGCTGCTCCATATAGCCGAAGGTCAGCGTCACCCGCATGAACAGCTCGTTGACCGTCTCCATCTTGACCCGGTCGCTGTCGGGCACCACCGGCTGCGGCGCGGTCACCACCGAGAGGATCACATTCTGCTCGTGCAGCACCTTGTAGTGCTTCAGGCTGTGCATCAGCGCGGTCGGCGCGCTGAGCGGATCGCTGGTCAGGAACACCGCGGTGCCGGATACCAGTTGCGGCTTTTTCTTCAACAGATTGCCGGCCAGGAAATCGAGCGGGATCTCGTTGCGGCGGGTCTTGTCGAAGAGATAACGGCTGCCGCGCACCCAGGTCCACATCGCCAGAACGATGGTGAAGGCCACCGCCAGCGAGGCCCAGCCGCCTTCGAACACCTTGACGATGTTGGAAGCAAAGAACCCGACATCGATGAAACCGAACAAGGCTGTCATCGCGACAGCCACCCACAGCCGCCATTTCCAGATGCGGGTCATGACGACAAACAGCAGCACGGTGGTCACCAGCATGTTGCCGGTCACCGAGATGCCGTATGCCGAAGCCAGCCTGCTGGATTCGCCGAAGCCCACCACCAGCATCATCACCACCAGCGCCAGCAACAGGTTGACGCGCGGCATGTAGATCTGGCCGGACTGTTTTTCCGACGTGTGCAGGATTTCCAGCCGTGGCAGCATGTTGAGCTGCACCGCCTGCCTGGTCAGCGAGAATGCGCCTGAAATCACCGCCTGGCTGGCGATGACCGTCGCGGCGGTCGCCAGCACCACCATCGGGATCAGCGTCCAGCCTTCGTTCATTTCGAAGAAGGGATGTCCGACCACGCCGTTCTTGGCCAGCACGAAGGCGCCCTGGCCGGCATAGTTGAGCAGCAGGCAAGGGAACACGATCGCCAGCCAGGCGAGCACGATCGGCTTGCGGCCGAAATGGCCGAGATCGGCATAAAGCGCTTCGGCGCCGGTGACCGCAAGGAAGATGGCGCCGATGGTGACGAAGGCGACATCGGGCGAATTGATCAGGAAGGCGACGATATAGTGCGGGCTGATCGCCCACAGGATTTCCGGATCGGCGATGATATGGTTGAGGCCGGACAGGCCGATAGCCAGGAACCAGACCGCGGTGATCGGGCCGAAGATCAGCGCCACGCCGCCGGTGCCGAAGCGCTGCACCGAAAACAGAACCGCCAGGATGACCAGTGTCAGCGGCACGACATAAGGCTGGAAGGTCGGCGTGACGACATTCATGCCCTCGACCGCCGAGAGCACCGAAATTGCCGGGGTTATGACGGCGTCGCCGAAGAACAGCGAGGCGCCGACGATACCGATGCCCAGGATGATCGCCGAGCGCTTCGGGAAACTGCCGCGCGCCAATGCCATCAACGACAGCACGCCGCCTTCGCCGCGGTTGTTGGCGCGCAGCACGAACATGATGTATTTGATGGTGACGATGATCGTCAGTGACCAGATGATCAGCGAGAGAACGCCAAGAATGTCGCCACGGTCGGCCACTTCGCCGCCCGACGACGCCACCAGCGCCTCGCGGAACGCGTAGATCGGGCTGGTGCCGATATCGCCGTAAACAACGCCGAGCGCGCCGAGCATCAACACCTTGGTGCTGTGCTGCTCGATCTCAGGATGGCTCGATTGTTCGACGGTTTCTGCCTCACTACCAGTGTTGGCAAGGGCCATGAACGACACTCCGATAAGCGGGCGGTGCTCTACGCTTGCTGCGATGCAATATCAAGTACCGTCGCGTTATGGCTGCCATGCTTTGCACGCGAGGCTGCCACCATTACCACCCGCAAGCCCTGAGAAATCGGCCCACCGTGCCGGCCATGCCATACTCCAACGCGTCGGCTGTCAACCCATGTCCGATCGACACTTCGGCCAATGCCGGAACGCGTCGCGCCAGGGCCGGCAGGTTGCTCACCGTCAGATCGTGCCCGGCATTGACCTCAAGGCCCGCGACAAAGGCCGCATCGGCGGTTTTTCCCAGTCTTTCCAGCTCCTTGGCCGCCTTGGCGGAATCGGCATGGCAACTGCCATAAGGTCCCGTGTAAAGCTCGATACGGTCGGCGCCGGTATCGCGCGCGGCGTTTATGCCGGCAGGATCCGCATCGGAGAACAACGAGACCCGGAAACCGCCCTTCTTCAGGCGTCTCACGATCGGTGTCAGGAACGCTGCATCGGCGATGAAGTTCCAGCCATGGTCCGAGGTTGCCTGGGAGGGATCGTCAGGCACCAGGGTCACCTGTTCCGGTTGATGCTTTTCCACGAGAGCCAGGAAATCCTCGGTCGGATGGCCCTCGATGTTGAATTCGGCCCGCGGGAACTCATCGTCGATCAAGGCCCTGATCTCAGGCAGGTCTGAACGGCGGGTATGGCGCTCGTCCGGGCGAGGATGCACCGTCAGCCCATGCGCTCCCGCCGCAAGCGCGATGCGGCCAAGCGTGATCACATCGGGCCACGGCAGGTCGCGCCGGTTGCGCAGCATGGCGATGGCGTTGAGATTGACGGAAAGCTTTGCGGGCATGGCTTCGGATCCTGCTCGATTTCGGCGCATCTATACCGCCTTTGACTGGAACAGATAGGGGGTTTCCGGTGTTCCAGAAGATCGGATGACGTTTGTGAAAGGATACGATCCCTTGAATTTCCTCGAAGCCGTGCCGGCAATCCGGCGCATCGATACGGACCGTGAGGATCTCTTCGCCATCGATATCGTCGGCCATGTCTCGGCGGCCGACGCGGAAAACCTGTTCGGCCTGCTCGAAGCGGCTTACGCGCTTCACCCGCGAATCGATGTGCTGGTGCGCGTGATCGATCATGACGGCGTCGACTGGAGCGACATATCGGACGAGACGCTGCGACAGGGCGCGGTCCAGGCCGCAGAGCATATCGGCCGTTGTGCCGCGATCGGCGAGCCGGACTGGACGGCGCAGGCGCGAGACTTCCTCCCTACCCCGCCGCCGGTCGAACTCAGGCATTTCAAAGACGAGGCCGATGCCTGGCAATGGCTCGGCGCCAGGCAACTGGGCTCCGCTACCTGACGATCGTCAACCGTTCGGCCGCCCGGGTGATCGCGGTGTAAAGCCAGCGCTGGCGCGTTTCCTTGAACGCCCAGCTTTCGTCGAACAGCACGATCTCGTTCCACTGAGACCCCTGCGCCTTGTGCACGGTCAGCGCATAGCCATAGTCGAAATCATCGAACCGCTTCTTCTGCTGCCACGGGATATCGGCGTCGGGATCCTCGAACGCCGCCTTGAGCAGCTTGATCTTGGCGACACCGCGGTCCGGATCATCCTCTTCGGGCGACACCAGGAGGTTGATGCCAGGTTTCACCGTCTCGCGCGACGAGGTCATCACCGTCCACAGCGAACCGTTGAGCAGGCCCTTGGCCGGGTCGTTGCGCAGGCACACCAGCTTGTCGCCGGCCTGCGGATAGTCGGCATTGAACCCCTTGAGCTCGCGCAGGCGCTGGTTGTAGCGGCGGCGCGTGCGGTTAGTGCCGACCAGCACCTGGTCCGCCCTCAGCACTAGGTCCTGGTTGACGTCTTCCTTGCCGATCACCTGCGCCGTGCCGTAGTCGCCGCGCATGAATTCGCGCCCCTCGCGCACGTCGAGCGCCAGCCGCAGGATCGGATTGTCGCGCGCCTGCCGGTGGATTTCGGTGAGCAGGAAATCCGGCTCGTGGTCGGTGAAGAAGCCACCGCCCGAGATCGGCGGCAACTGGCCGGGATCGCCCAGCACCAGGATCGGCGTGCCAAAGCTCAAGAGGTCACGGCCAAGCTGCTCGTCGACCATCGAGCATTCGTCGATGATGACCAGTTTCGCACGCGAGATCGGGCTCTGCCGGTTGAGCGAAAAAGTCGGCGACATCGACGTCTTGCCAGTCACCTCGTCTTCGACCGATTCCTCCCCCTTGGGCCTGTAGATCAGCGAATGGATGGTGCGGGCATTGACCGCGCCCTTGGAGCGCAGCACCTGCGCCGCCTTGCCGGTGAAGGCGGCGAACTGCACCTGGCCGTCGACATGTTCGGCGAAATAGCGCGCCAGCGTCGTCTTGCCGGTGCCGGCATAGCCGAACAGCCGGAACAATTGCGGCTTGCCGGCCTTGAGCCAGCGCGCGACCGCCTGCAGCGCCTCGTCCTGTTGGGGTGAAAATTCCATCTGATCGTGTGACCGGATTCGCAAGGGAAAGACAAGATGGCGGCCACCGCCATCGAGGCAGCCGGCGGCAAACAAGGTTATCAGGCGAGGACGGGAACGTAAAGGGAACGGGCGGCGTGTCCGCACGATCACCTGACGGCGTGCGGATCGTTCTCCAGCAGGATCGGCTTGCCGTGCGGCGTGGCATGCGCGGCGCGCTCCCAGGCCCGTGCCATCGCATCGACATCGGGCTTGGCGGCCAATCCTTTCGACGCCAGCAGCGTTTCCAGCGCTGCCAACCAATGTTCGTAATAGTCATGGCCGTCAGCCCCGGCGCCGGGTTTCTTCACTTCGGCCGACAGTGCCTGCGCCCACTCGCTCCACGAAAACAGGCCCTTGTCGTGCAGCGCCACCGTCATCGCGAAGGCTTCGGCCTGCCAGGGCTCGGCGAAGACGGGCGCATCGAGGCCGGCGGGCAGACCGGCAGGCCCGTTCGCCTCAGGCCGGTTCAAGATAGTTCTCCCAGGCATCGATGGACACGGTCAGCGTCGGATCGGCCCCGTCGCCCCAGATCTCGGCTCCGTCGAAAACCACCGTATAGACCCATTGCGGGTTCTCGCCCTGCCCATGCGCGTTGGTGTCCGGGAATACAAAGCCGTCGCGCACCGCTTCGATCCTCCCATGCTTGCCACGCGCGTAGCGCGGCAGCCTGGTGTGGCCGGTCGGATTGAAATTCCTGGTCCGCACGCGGTCGCCGGCCCTGAACCGCGGCGCCGTTTCGACCGGCCGGTTGCACGGAGCGCCCTTGGCCAGCACGGCCGGAACGTCATCGGCCTTCAGCACTCTTTTGGGCGTCGCCGCCGCATCGATCGCCTCGCCTGCCTTGAGATCACGCTCGCTGACGAAACCATGGCGCTTGAGCAGGGTTTCCAGCGCCTTGATCCAGATCTGGTAGTAGCTGGAGGCATAATAGTCGGCCGGATGCAGCGATTCCCGCGCATGCCGACTCTCATCGATATTCCAGGCGCCCATTCCGCCGGCGGTGAGCGTCACGCCGAGCGCCCGCCGCTCCCAGTCGGCATGAAAATACGGCTCGTCCCGTTCCGGCGCCACCGGTCCGAATCCCATCTGTCCACCGAGATCCTGCGGGCCGTTCATGCCGGCTCCCCCGTTTGTTCCGTTTTTTGGGCCAGCGCGGTGCCGATCATGGCATCGCGGCTTACCAATTCGGACAAGCGCTCCTCGCTCCAGCCATCGGTTCCTTGAGGCCGCATCGGGACGACGAGATAGCGCAACTCCGCCGTCGAATCCCAGACGCGTATCTTTGTTGAGGCCGGCAGCGTCAGCCCGAATTCCTCAAGCACGCCGCGCGGATCGATGACCGCGCGCGAGCGGTATGGCGGCGCCTTGTACCAGACCGGCGGCAGGCCGAGCACCGACCATGGATAACAGGAGCACAGCGTGCAGACGACGAGATTGTGCGTCTCTTCGGTGTTGAACACCGTCTGCATGTGCTCGCCTTGCCGGCCGGTGTAGCCCAGCGACCCGATCGCCGCCGTCGCATCGCGCTTCAGCCAGTCGGCAAAAGCGGGATCGCTCCAGGCCTTGGCCACCACCCTCGCGCCGTTGCGCGGACCGATCTTGGTCTCGTAGGTATCGACGATGACATCGATCGCGGCCGGATCGATCAATCCCTTGCGGGTGAGAATGGTTTCCAGCGCGCGCACGCGAGCGGCAAACGGATCGAGTTCGTTGTCGTGGTCATGATCGTGGGACATGGCCACAAACTACGGCTGCGATCCGCCGGCCGCAAGCATGACGACTTGGGCCAGTGGGCGCGACGCGGATACACTACTCCGCGGCCGTCTTTTGCGGCTCGCCTCGGATTTCGTCATCATCGTCGAACAGCGAAGGCTGATCCCCCGCTTCGACCAGATGCAATTCGGGCTTGCGCTTCGGCATCAGCCCGACCAGCCAGCCCGAGAAATTTTCCATGTAGACATAGATTACCGGTGTGACGAACAGCGTCAGCGCCTGCGAGGCGAGCAGACCGCCGACAACGGCGACGCCCAGCGGCTGGCGCAGCTCCGCGCTGGCGCCCGTGCCGAGCGCGATCGGGAACGTGCCCATCAAGGCGGCCAGCGTCGTCATCATGATCGGCCGGAACCGCATCAGGCAGGCCTTGTGGATGGACTCGGTGGCCGACATTCCTTCTCGTCGCAATTCGAGCGCGACGTCGACCATCATGATGCCGTTCTTCTTGACGATGCCGATCAGCATCAGGATGCCGATCACCGCGATGACGGACAGGTCCATGCCGGCGAAGCGCAAGGCGACAACCGCTCCCAGCACAGCCGATGGCAAGCCTGTGAGGATCGTGAGCGGATGGATGAAGCTCTCATAGAGAATGCCAAGCACGATATAGATGGTGAGGATCGCGCCGCCGATCAGCAGGCCCTGGTTGGCGAGCGAGTCCTGGAAGGTCTTGGCCGTGCCGGCGAAGCTGGTCGAGATCGTCTCCGGCATGCCGATCTGCTCTTTGAGCGCGTTGATGCGGCTCACGCTGTCGCCGAGCGCCACGCCTTGCGGCAGATTGTAGGAGATCGTCACGGCCGGAAGCTGGCCGAGCTGGTTGACCGTCAAGGCGCCGGCCGTGCGATCGACCCGGGCGAAGGCGCCAAGCGGAACCAGCGAGCCGCTCGCCGTCCGCATCTGGATGGCCAGCATCCGCTCCGGGGACCACTCGATCTTGGGATCGAGCTCGGTGATGACTTCGTAGCTGTCGGCGGAGCCGAAGATCGTCGAAACCTGGTCGGTGCCGAACCCGCCATAAAGCGCCGAGCGCAGCGTGTCGGTGTCGATGCCGAGCTGGGCCGCCTTGTCGCGATCCACCACCAGCGTCGCCTGCAGCGCATTGTTCTGCAAATCGCTGGTGACGTCGGTGAAGGTCGCATGATCGGCCGCCATCGCGTCATTCAGTTTCTGCGCCCAGGTGTCTGTCTGGCCGGTGTCGAGGCCCTGAACCACGAGCTGGTAGGCGCTGGCAGACGAGCGCGAACCCAGCCTCAGATTCTGCACAGGCTGCATGTAGGTCTCGATGCCTGCGACGCCGGCCAATTGCTTGCGCAGATCGGCAAGCACCTTCTCGATATTGGGCCGCTGGTCCTTGCCCTTGAGCTGGACGAAAAGCTGCCCCTGGTTGAGCGCATTGTTGCCGCTGCCCGCCGACCACGCAACATGGTCGACATAGGGCGAATGCGAGAAGACGCTGGCCACCTGCCCCTGCAGCTTTGCCATGGCGTCGAACGAGATGTCCTGGCGCGCAATGGTCGTCACCGATATCTGGCCGATATCCTCCTGCGGGAAAAAGCCCTTCGGCGAGACCTCGATCAGCCACACCGACGCCGCCGCGGTGCCTATGAAAACCAGGAACACCAGGAAGGTGTGCCGCAGGCAGAAGCTCAAGATCCGGTCGTAGCCGCGGGTGATGAAATCGCGCCTGTGGCCATCGCCATGCGCCTCCCGGTCGGCCTTGGTCACCGACAGCAGCCGCGAGCACAGCATCGGCGTCAGCGTCAGCGACACGAACATCGACGCCAGGATGGCGACCGTCACCACGACGGCGAACTCGTTGAAGATGCGCCCGATGACGCCGCCCATCAGAAGCACCGGGATGAACACGGCCACCAGCGAGATCGAAATCGAAATGATGGTGAAGCCGATTTCGCGCGCGCCCTTCAGCGACGCATCGAAAGCCGACAATCCGTCCTCCTCCATGTGACGGAAGATGTTTTCCAGCATCACGATGGCGTCGTCGACGACGAGGCCGACCGCAAGCGTCAGGCCCATCAGCGAAATGTTGTCGATGGAAAAGCCGAACAGGAACATCGCGCCGAGCGTGGCGATCAACGAGATCGGCACCGCCACGGCCGGGATGATGGTCGCCGTAACGCGGCGCAGGAACACGAAGATCACCATGACCACCAGCGCGATGGTCAACAGCAGCGTGAACTGCACGTCGTCCACGGCCTGGCGGATCGAGGTCGAACGGTCGTTGAGCAGCTTGATCTGGGCGGCGGCCGGCATCTGGTCCTGGAAGGACGGCAGCATCGCCTTGACCTTGTCGACGACGTCGACAGTGTTGGCGTCGGGCTGGCGCTGCACCGCCATGATGATCGCGCGCGTGCCGTCATACCAGCTGGCAGTCGTCGTGGTCTGCACCGAATCGACGACGCGCGTCACCTCGCCCAGCCGTACCGGATGACCGTTCTTGGTGGCGATGATGAGGTTGGAGAATCCGGCGGCGTCGGTCAGCTGCGTATTGGCCGTGATCGTCAACTGCTGTTTGTTGTTCTTCAGAACGCCCAGCGGGGTGTTGGAGTTGGCGGATGCGATCGCCGCCTGCAGCTGGTCGATCGAAATGCCGCGCGCGGCAAGCGCGGTCGGGTCGATCTGAATGCGGACTGCATATTTCTGCTGGCCGAAGATTGAGACCTGCGCCACACCGTCGATGGTCGACAGGGACGGCGAAATGACGTTTTCGGCGAAAGCATCGAGATCGGTCAGCGGAACCGTATCGCTGACCAGCGACATCAAAAGGATCGGCGCGTCGGCCGGATTGACCTTGCGGTAGCTCGGCGGCGAGGTCATCTGCGGCGGCAGCGATCTTTGCGTGCGCGCGATCGCTGCCTGCACGTCCGCGGCCGCGGCATCGATGTCGCGGTTGAGCACGAACTGGATGGCGATCGAGGTCTGGCCGAGCGAGTTGGTGGTCGAGATCGAATCGATTCCGGCAATGGTGGCGAATTGCTTGATCAGCGGCGTCGCCACCGACGTTGCCATCGTTTCCGGCGAGGCTCCGGGTAGCTGAGCCGAGACGTTGACGACAGGGAATTCGGCACTGGGCAGCGCGGCCACCGGGAGGAACTTGTAGGCGAACAGCCCGCCCAGAACGAGGGCGAACGACATCAGGAGGGTGGCGACAGGCCTGCGAATGCAGAACTCGGAGATCATTGGGCCGCCTCGCCGGCCTTGTCCGCTTGCGCGATCTTGGGTGCTGCCTGGTCGCCGGATCCGGCGGATGCCTTGCCTTCGTGCACGGCAGCCCCGTTCTTCAGTCGCGTCTGGCCTTCGATAACAACCTTCTCGCCGCTTTTCAGGCCATCGCTGATGGCGCTGTTCTGACCTTCGGTCAGCGCCACTTGCACCGGCCGCATTTCGACTGTGTTGTCAGGCTTGACCACATAGACGAACGGTCCCTTCTGGCTGGGCTGCACCGCGACCGTGGGGACGGACGTCATCTGCGGCATGATGCCGGCGTCGAGCACGACATTCACATATTGGCCCGGCCACAGCGACAGATCGGCGTTGGGTATGCTGGCTCGCGTTGCGATGGTGCCGGAAGCGGTATCGACGCTGGAATCGACGAAATCGAGCGTGCCCTTGCCAATGGGTGTCGGGTCGCCGTCCTGGGTCAGGGTCACTGCCCCTTGCTGTGGCTTTGCCAGTGCCTTGTGCAGCAGCGCAAGGTTGCTTTCGGGCAGGTTGAAGTTCACCTGCAGCGGATCCATCTGGGTGATGGTGACGAGCGGGGTCGAGGTGCTGCTGCTGCCATTGCTCGTGGTCACGAGATCGCCCACGGCAACGTTGACCGCGCCAAGCCTGCCGGAAATCGGCGCGGTGATCCTGGCAAAGCCAAGCTGGACATTGTCTGCATCGATTGTCGCCTTGTCGGCATCGACAGTCGCTGCCGCCGCCTTCTGCGCGGCAACGGCCTGGTCGTAGGTCTGCTGCGTACCGGCCTGCTTGGCGACAAGATCCTTGGCGCGCTGAAGATCGGAATTCGAACTGGCAAGCAGCGCCTGATCCTTGGCGAGCGTCGCCTGATCCTTGGCGAGCTGCGCCTTCAAGGCACGGTCATCCAGCGAAAACAGGAGATCGCCGGTTTTCACCATCTGCCCGTCCTTGACGTCGATCGACACGATCTGGCTGGACACGCGCGCGTTGATGCTGACCACGGCGGGAGAGGAGACGAAGCCGATGGCGTAGCGCCGGACCGGGAAATCGGCCGTCGTTGCCGTGGCCGAGATGATCGAGGCCGAACGGGCGCCAGTGCCGCCGGCCGCCTGCTTGGCCCCTGCCTGCGGATCCTGCCTATCCGGCGTCGGCTTGTCCGACGCGACCTGCTTTGCACCGATGATCTGCCGGGCCCTGCTCAGCGTGTCGGGAGACAGATAGAGCCAGGCCGCGCCTGCGCAGGCGACCGCAAGCAATGAAAGAATGACTTTTCCACGCATCGACAAAAGACCCTCTCCGTCCGACACGCCATAGCCAGGTGGTCGTATTCTAGCTCAAATCACGACTGCCTGCCGCGATTTCGCTGAATAGATAGGACAGGGCTTTGGCGGAAAAGGGCCAAAACACGGCATTACGAAGATTTAATGTGCACTGCACAATGGATGGGCAGCCCACTATGATCGCGTGCAAAAGCCGGATCGCGAGCCTGGACAGCTTACCGCAGCATCGGCCAAAGCGTCGCGGCCAGCAACACGCCCATGGCGATGTTGAACCATTTCAGCCGCACGGGATCGGACAGGAAACCGCGCAGCGCCGTGCCGAATCCCGCCCACACTGAAACGCTCGGCAGGTTGACGATGGTGAAGGCCACCGAGATCAGCGCCACCGACAGGAACGGATGCTCCGGATTGGAGTAGACGGCCATGGCGGTGATCGCCATCACCCAGGCCTTGGCATTGACCCACTGGAACGCCGCCGCCTCGATGAAACGCATCGGCCGCGCCTTCGTCTCGCCTTTGCCGCTGAGCGAGCGTGACATGGCGATTTTCCAGGCAAGGTAGAGCAGATAGGCGGCGCCGGCGATCTTGAGCGCGGTGTGCAGCGCCGGGAACGCCGTCAGCACGGCGCCAAGACCAAGGCCGACCGCCAGCAGCAAGACAAGAAACCCGATGCTGATGCCGAACATATGCGGCACGCTCCTCACCAGGCCGAAATTCACACCTGAGGCGAGCAGCATCAGATTGTTAGGCCCGGGCGTGATCGAGGTCACGAAGGCGTAGACAAGCAAGGCGAGGAATGCGTCGAGCGACATGATATCCTCCCAGATAAGCCAGTATTATTGTCACTTCCAACGACCGCACAAAGGCCACCCTCGGCCGGTGGCCGATCCCGTCGTCACGCTGTGGAGAAACTTACCGGTGCTACATCCCCTGCGGGCCACGGTTCATCGCCGCCACGCCGGTGCGGCAGATCTCTACCAGGCCGAGCGGCTTCATGATGGCGATGAACTGGTCGAGCTTGGAGCCCTTGCCGGTGATCTCGAAGATGAAATGCTCGGTGTTGGCGTCGATGACGCTGGCGCGGAAGGCATCCGCCAGGCGCAGCGCCTCGACGCGGGCCTCGCCGGTGCCGGCGACCTTGACGAGCGCCAGTTCCCGCTCCAGCGGCCGCTCCTGGCCGAACTCCTGCGAGCGCACGGTGAGGTCGACGACGCGGTGGACCGGCACGATGCGCTCGAGCTGATGCTTGATCTGCTCCAGCACATGCGGCGTGCCGCGCGTCACGATGGTGATGCGCGACAGATGTTTCTCATGCTCGGTTTCCGAGACCGTCAGGCTCTCGATGTTGTAGCCGCGCCCGGAAAACAGGCCGATGACCCGGGCAAGCACGCCCGGCTCGTTGTCGACCAGCACTGAAAGCGTGTGGTTCTCGGGCTTTTCCGTTTCCTTGGCGATGAAATAGGCGGAGCCGGTCGGTTGTAGCTGTGCGTTCATGATGTGAATCTCGACTTCAAACTCTTGGATCTAATCTCTGTTTACGCACGGCTTCTCGCGACAGCCCTGCCTCTGTCCGCTGCTAAACCAGTTCCCTGCCCTTGGCGTCGATGGCGTTGGCCACCGCCTCGTCCGTCGCCTCGTCCGGCAAGAGCATCTCATTGTGCGCCTTGCCCGACGGGATCATCGGGAAGCAATTGGCGAGCGTCGCCACGCGGCAGTCGAACAGCACCGGCTTCCTGACCGAGATCATCTCCTTGATGGCATCGTCCAGCTCGTCCGGCTTGTCGCAGCGAATACCGTGGCCGCCATAGGCTTCGGCCAGCTTGACGAAATCAGGCATGGCTTCGGTGTAGGAATGCGACAGCCGGTTGCCGTGCAGCAGCTGCTGCCATTGCCGCACCATGCCCATATACTGGTTGTTGAGAATGAAGATTTTGATCGGCGCGTCGAACTGCACCGCGGCACTCATCTCTTGCATCGTCATCTGCACCGAAGCGTCGCCGGCGATATCGACGACCAGCGCGTTCGGATGCGCGATCTGCACGCCCAGTGCCGCCGGCAGGCCGTAACCCATCGTGCCGAGCCCCCCGGACGTCATCCAGCGGTTCGGCTTCTCGAAATGGTAGTGCTGGGCCGCCCACATCTGGTGCTGGCCGACCTCCGTCGTGATGTAGGTGTCCATGTCCTTGGTCAGGGCATAGAGCCGCTGGATGGCATATTGCGGCATGATCACGTCGTTGTTCATCTTGTACGCGAGCGAATCGCGCGCGCGCCATTTGGCGATCTGCTCCCACCAGGGATAGAGCGCCTTCTTGTCGGCCTTGGCGGTTGCCCGCCACAGCCGCACGAGATCCTCCAGAACCCGGCCGACATCGCCGATAATGGGCACGTCGGTGTGGACGTTCTTGTTGATCGAGGACGGATCGATGTCGATATGGATCTTCTTCGAGTTCGGCGAGAACGCGTTGAGCCGGCCGGTGATGCGGTCGTCGAAGCGCGCACCGATGCAGACCATCACGTCGCAGTCATGCATGGCCATGTTGGCTTCGTAGGTGCCGTGCATACCGAGCATGCCGAGCCAGTTCTTGCCAGATGCCGGATAGGCGCCGAGCCCCATCAGCGTCGAGGTGATCGGGAAACCGGTGAGGTCGACCAGTTCGCGCAGCAGATGGCTCGCTTCCGGACCGGAGTTGATGACGCCGCCGCCGCTGTAGATGATCGGTTTCCTGGCACCGGCCAAAAGCTCGACCGCCGCCTTGATCTTCTCCAGATCACCCTGCACCTTCGGCTGATAGCTGGTGCGTGGCGCGGTTTGCGGAGAAACGTAAAAACCCTTGGCGAACTGCACGTCCTTCGGGATGTCGACCACGACAGGACCGGGACGGCCGGTGGTGGCGACATGGAAGGCCTCATGGATGGTTGCGGCAAGTTCGTTGACGTCCTTCACCAGCCAATTGTGCTTGGTGCAGGGGCGCGTGATGCCGACCGTGTCGCACTCCTGGAAAGCGTCCGAACCGATCAGCGAGGTCGGCACCTGCCCGGTCAGGCACACCAGCGGGATCGAATCCATCAGCGCGTCCTGCAAAGGCGTCACCGCGTTGGTCGCGCCCGGACCCGATGTCACCAGCATGACGCCTGCCCTGCCGGTCGAGCGCGCATAGCCCTCGGCCGCGTGGCCGGCGCCCTGCTCGTGCCTCACCAGGATGTGCTCGACGTCGTCCTGCTGGAATATCTCGTCATAGATCGGGAGAACCGCGCCGCCCGGATAACCGAAGACATGCTTGACGCCATTGTCCTTCAGCGCCTGCACCACCATTTCGGCGCCAGTCATTTCGCGCCGCTCGCTCTGTCCGTTGCTCATCGGTTTGGTCCCGTACTGTCCGCCATCTGGCGATTTGCTGGTCGTTTAGTCGTGTTTAAGGCAATAAAAAAGGCCCCCGAGGGAGCCTGTGTGTTGCGCATGGGAGGTTTTCGCCCGGCGGTTACACCGCCTTGCCCACGCGCCTTCCTACGAGAATGAGTGCCTTTTTCATGGTGGCGAACCATAAGGGTGAAAGCAGCCGTTCGTCAATGGGGTCGATTCCGCTTTCATGCCGGCTTGCCCGATGCATGGCACGAAGCACGCGCACGCCGTCATTTAGACCCGGCTCGACGTCGGGTCGCTGGTCAAACCCTTGAAAACAAAGCGAACTATTTGGCGACGTGACGCGGCCCATGGTTTGCCGCGATACTGCCCGAGGCCGGACCCCAAGCTCGGCAAAGGCAGCTCGCAACGAGGCCGATCAACAAAAACGCGGAGGAAACTGATGCTCGACAAGGCCCCGAACAGGAAGCTTTCCGACCTTCTCGAACGATTTGGCGCGGCCCTTGCCGCCGGCGACGTCGACAAGGCGGTCGAATGCTTCCAGGAAGATTGTTATTGGCGCGACCTCGTCACCTTCACCTGGAATATCAAGACCATGGAAGGCCGCGATCAGGTGCGTGACATGCTGGAAAGCCAGCTATCGAAGACGAAGCCATCACATTTCGCCATCGCCAGGGGCGAGGACGCGACCGAGGCGAACGGGGTGATCGACGGCTGGATCAGCTTCGAGACGAATGTGGCGCGCGGCTTCGGCCATATCAGGTTGAAGGACGGCAAGATCTGGACGCTGCTGACCACAATGGTCGAGCTGAAAGGCTATGAAGAGCCGGCCGGCTTCGCCCGGCCCATGGGCGCCAAGCACGGCTCCGGCAGGAACCGCCCGACCTGGAAGGAAGAGCGCGAGAAGGAAGCGGCCGAGCTTGGCTTCAAGACGCAGCCCTATACGGTCATCATCGGCGGCGGCCAGGGCGGCATCGCGCTTGGCGCACGGCTCCGGCAGCTCGGCGTGCCGACGATCATCATCGAGAAGAATGAACGTGCCGGCGACAGCTGGCGCAAGCGCTACAAGTCGCTCTGCCTGCACGATCCGGTCTGGTATGACCATTTGCCCTACATCGATTTTCCCCGGAACTGGCTGGTTTTCTCGCCCAAGGACAAGATCGGCGACTGGCTGGAAATGTACACCAAGGTGATGGAGCTGAATTACTGGTCCTCAACCGAGGCCAAGAGCGCTTCCTACGACGAGGAGAAGAAGGAATGGACAGTTGTCGTCCACCGCGACGGCAAGGACATCACGCTGAAGCCGAAGCAGCTGGTGTTGGCCACCGGCATGTCCGGCCGTCCCAATCTGCCGAAGTTCAAGGGCATGGAGAATTTCAAGGGCGATCAGCACCACTCCTCCAAGCACCCCGGCCCCGACCAATATGCCGGCAAGAAGGTTGTCGTCATCGGCTCGAACAATTCCGCGCACGACATTTGCGCAGCACTGTGGGAAGCCGGCGTCGACGTCACCATGGTGCAGCGATCGACCACCCACATCGTCAGATCCGACACGCTGATGGATATCGGGCTTGGCGCGCTCTACTCGGAGCAGGCGGTGCAGAACGGTATGACCACCGCCAAGGCCGACCTCATCTTCGCCTCCCTGCCCTACAAGATCCTGCACGAGTTCCAGATTCCGCTTTATGAGAAGATGAAGGAGCGCGACGCGGCGTTCTACAAGGGCCTGGAAAAGGCGGGGTTCATGCTCGACTGGGGCGACGACGGCTCCGGCCTGTTCATGAAATATCTCAGGCGTGGCTCCGGCTACTACATCGATATCGGCGCTTCGCAGCTGATCATCGATGGCGCCATCAAGCTCAAGAGCGGCGTCGATGTGGCCGAGATCAAAGAACATTCCATCCTGCTCAGCGATGGCACCGAACTGCCGGCGGACGTCATCGTCTACGCCACCGGATACGGCTCGATGAATGGCTGGGCGGCGGAGCTGATCTCAAAGGAGGTTGCCGACAAGGTCGGCAAATGCTGGGGACTCGGCTCGAACACCACCAAGGATCCCGGCCCATGGGAAGGTGAGCAGCGCAACATGTGGAAGCCGACGCAGCAGGAGGCGCTCTGGTTCCATGGCGGTAACCTGCACCAGTCGCGCCATTATTCGCAGTTCCTGTCGCTGCAGTTGAAGGCCAGGCAGGAAGGCATTGCGACGCCCGTCTATGGGCTGCAGCAGGTTCACCACAAGGGATAAGCCAGATCGTGGCGAAAAACCGAGGGAGGCGCGGTTTTGGACCGCGCCTCCCTTTCCTGATCGGTGCGATCGGCTACGCCGCCTGGTCGGCCGCGAACCGCGCCACCACGCGTTCTAGCAACGGCACATAGTCGCGAAACGTGCGCGTCCTCATGTCGGCGACCTTGCCGCCCTCGTCCCAGATGCGGACGCGCACCGCCTCTTCGTGAAACGGGTTCTTGCGGAACCCGGCCACCTCGTCCGGGCTCATCGGCCCGCCCTGCAACGACAGCGTATGAACCGAAGCCGGCGACAGCTTGTCGAAATAGGTCGGGTCGGTGGCGCAGAGATAGCGCTTGGCCGAGACATGCAGCCTGACGCATTCGACGATGACCGGCGGGAAGAACGGCGCCAGCACCTCGCCGCCGGCCTCGTCATGGTGCTTGTCCTCGACGTCATCGGGCGAATAGGTACCGAACTCGCTGGTGTAGTGGCCGATATCGTGCAGCAGGGCTGCTGCCACCAGTTCTTCCGGCGCACCATCCTGCTCTGCGAGCCAGGCGCCCTGCAGCATATGCTCGGACATCGTCACCGGCTCGCCGAGATAGGATTCGGCTCCCCGGCGCTCGAAGATATCGGCGATGAATTCGACGATGTTGCCGGCGTTCAGATCATGTGCGTTCATTCCGCCGCCTCCTTGAAACCGTGCTCGATCGCCGCCAACGTCGACAGCAGGCCGTCCTTGTCGGCATAACAGCCCTGCAGCCAGCGTTTGCCGGTTCCCGAAAACGCCTTGCGCGCATGCATGACGCGGGTGTTGTCGACGATGAAGGCCTGCCCCGGCTCAAGCTTGAACGTTACTTCGAAAGCCGGATCCTCGATCAACTCCGCAAAGCGGCGATAGGCGGCGTAGTAGGCATCCATCTCGGCGAAAGGCACGTCGATGGTCGGCGCCAGCGAGCGGTTGTTGAAGCGGATGCAGATCAGTTCGCCGTCCGGCCCGAGTTCGATCATAGGCCGCTTCGCCTGCAGCCGCACGCCGGACGATCCGGCATATTCGAAACGGGCAGGATGCGAACTCAGGAGTCGGAAGCCTTCGGGATTCTCGGCCTGCAAGGCGGCCGCCACGGCGAACCCGTCGACCACGCTGGACTCACCACCCTCCACCGTGTTCTCGATACAGGACAGGATCTGCAGCGTCGGCACCGGGTCGCGATAAGGATTGTCGGTGTGCGCCTGGAGGCCGAGATTGGTGTAGGCCAGATTGTTCGGATTGACCTCGGCGCGCACTTCGAACCAGCGCCCGTAATTGGTCTCCCTAATGTAGCCGAACAGGTCGGAGACCTTGCACAGAGCGCCGGATTCGGCCGGCAGTCCGTCCATCACTGCAAAACCGTAGGCCCTCACCGCCAAGAGCCATTCCCGCAGCACACTGCGGCTGCGGCTTGCCTTCGGATAACCGGCGCGCGGCACCGAATTCTGCATCGTGGCCCTTGTCCAGCGCTGCACCGCGTCGGCGGTCCATCCGGACTGACGGGCCTCGGCGCGATCATAGGCATTGGCTCGAAGCCACGCCTCGGGAAAGC
Source organism: Mesorhizobium sp. B2-5-3 (assembly GCF_006441005.1). NCBI lineage: Bacteria > Pseudomonadati > Pseudomonadota > Alphaproteobacteria > Hyphomicrobiales > Phyllobacteriaceae > Mesorhizobium > Mesorhizobium sp. B2-5-3. Next base: position 171,236 of record NZ_VFUS01000004.1, on the reverse strand, counting down.
TGACCGTCTTCTTCTCGGGCACGAATCTGATCTCCACGGCATTGCCCTTGATCGAAGCGGCACCGATCCGCGTCTCGGCTGGAACATCGAGGATGGTGATCAGTCGCTGGCCGTTGCCGGCGCTGCGTGTCTTGTCGTCGAGTGCGTTGTCGCGAAGCCACAGGGCGTGGAATCGGCAGCGTGTCCCGTCCTTCCAGCCCAGCTCGATCATTCTTCCTGCGTCGCCTATCAGCGCATCGGTCAACATGGAGATGTTCCTGTCCGTTGCGCCCCGCAGTCCGCTCAGCGGGGCCTCGATTGCATGTTGACCGAGCGAAAGGTATAATTGAAATTATCATTTTTCGGTCAATGGCTGCAAAACCATAATGCCTGCGAGAACCATCCCCACCTTGCCCCCACTCGACTGGCTGCGCAGCTTCGAGGCAGCGGCGCGGCTTTCGAATTTTACGGCGGCGGCCGCCGAGCTCGGCCTGACCCAGGCGGCCGTCAGTCAGCATATCCGGTTGCTTGAGGAGCGGCTGAAGACGCGTCTGTTCTCACGGCTGGCGCGGGGCGTCGCACTGTTGCCGGAGGGTGCCGCCTACTTGCCCCACATCCAATCAGCCTTCGCCACCATCGGCAGCAGCACGGCGGAACTGTTCGAGCCCCGCGCCGTCGAGACCGTTACCTTGCGGGCGCCGATCTCCTTCTCTTTGCTGGTGCTCGTTCCGAAGCTGCCCGACCTTGCCAAGGCGCTGCCGCGCATCCACCTCCACCTGGTGACGATCCATCGCCCGACCGACTATGACCTGCCGGGTTCAGCGCTGGACATCCGTTTCGGCAACGGATCCTTTCCCGGACGCATAGCCGACAGGCTGACCGCCGAGCGGCTTGTGCCGGTGGCCGCCCCGGCCTTGGCCGGTGCCGCCGACTGGATATCCCTGCCGCTGCTCCTGGTCGCTGGTGCGCGCGAGATGTGGGCGGAATGGTTCGCCGCGGCGGGATTGGCCGGTCACCCCAGGCGCTCGCATCGCTTCGACAGCTTCGTGGCTGCGATGGAGGCTGCGCGAGCCGGCGCGGGCGTGCTTCTGGGCTCGCGGCCGCTGATTGACGCGGCACTCGAAAGCAAGGCCCTGGCCAGGCTTTCCGATTTCGAGCTCCCGAGCACATCGGGGCATTTTCTGACCAAGGCACCGATCGCGCGACTGACCGGTGCCGAGCAGGATTTCCGCCAATGGCTGCTGTCGCGCCTCGGCGAGCCATCTCCGACATGACGTTCACCGGCCGATGCGCTTCCAGTAGATGAGCGTGCCGGTCAGCCCGCCATGGGGCTTCAATGCATAGTCCGGTATTTCCCCGGTCAGCGTGAAGCCCAGCCTCTCATAGAGCCCGGACGCCCCCTCTTCGGTCGCCGTATCCAGAACCAGAAGCGTGCGGCCCCTCTCCACCGCAAGGGCCTCGGCCGCTTGCATCAGGCGGGTCGCCACGCCTTTGCCTCGACGATCGAGGCGCGTCATCAGCTTGGCGATCTCGGCCCGGTGCGGCTGGTTGGGCGGACAGTCGAGCAGCAGCGTGACCGTGCCGACCAGCGTGTCTGCCTCCCACGCGCCAAGCACCACCCGCTCACCTCTTGCGGCCGCCGTCAGCGACGTGTCCCAGAACCTGCGGGCGGTTTCCGGCGCCAGCGGATGCATGAAGCTCACCGACCCGCCCGCGGCAACCGTTTCGACCAGAAGATCGCCAAGCAACGCCTGTGTCCGCGCGTCCTGCGTCAACATTCTGATCTCGATGGAATGCATGCTCGTTCTGCTTGGCTGAGATGGAAGGATCGATACGGTCGAACTGGCGTCAATCGAAAGCGCTGAATCGCTTTCCCTTGCGCGCCGCCTTGATCGCGGCGATGCGTTCGGTGTCCTCTTCCTGAAGGTGGCGTCCGCGTTCGAGGAGTTCGAGCGTGTATTCCTCATAGGTAAGTCCCAGCCGTTCCGCCTTGTCCACGCGCATCAGCATGACGTCGCGGCTCGGTGCTTTCAACGCCTTGGCATGCGCGGCCTGCCAGGCCAGGAAAATATAAGGATCGCCCTTGCCCCATGGCGGCCCCTTGTAGTCGTCGAGCGGCGGTCCCCCATTGTGGGAGCGCTTTGGACGTCTCGGCATGATGTCAGGCCCTGACCAGCGCGACGAGATAGTCGGCGCCCGCCTCGAGCGCATGGAAGGTGCAGTCCGACGGCGCGCCGAGCGCCAGACAGTCGCCGGGCTCGAGCCTGTGCACCAGATCGCCCTCGATGAATTCCAGCCGTCCGGAGATCAGCCATATCTGCTGTTTGATGAAGGCGTAGGACGCCGCGGGCAAACTGACCTTGGCGCCCGCCGGCAGATGAACCCTGATCAGTTCGAGCGGCATGTCGCCGGCCGGCGAAAGATGCCGCCTGACATAGCCGGTATCGGGATCGCGCCAGACGGGCTGGTCGCTCGCCCGCAGCAAGCCGCCACCCTGCAATTCCGCGCGTGCGATAAGGGTCGACAGCGTCATGCCGAAGGCGGCGGCGATCCGCACCAGGAGCGCTGCCGTCGGGCTGGTCATGCCACGCTCGATCGTGCTCAGCATGGCTTTGGAGACGCCGGAGCGCTCGGCGAGTTCGGCCAGGGACCAGTCCCGTATCGTCCTCTCGGCGTGTATCCGCCTGCCGATTGTCGAGGAGATGTCGTTCGCTATATCATCCATTCGTCTATTATAGCGAAAACTGATAACTGGAAAAGAGCCTTGTCGCGACAATTTTCGCCGGCTTCTTAATCCTCCCTACACCATCCGGCCACACTCGACCTTAACCCCGTTCCTGTAGGCTTCGACGTGAGGGAAAATGGGGATTGGCCTGTCCATGTATGTCGAACGCGAAGCCTCGGTCGGAGAACCGACATCGCAGGAGCGCCGCAACGCCGAACAGAACGACAGGCGCATCCTGGGCAATGTCGTGCAATGCGACGGCGCCCGCGCCACCATCAGCGCCTTTGCGGACGACGTCGACGGCGCGGTGACCGGCCTGTGGACGGTCGGCAAGATGATCTCGGTCAATCTCGGCACGACACGCACCGTCGGCCTGGTCTATGCGATCGGCAAGTCGGATCGCGCCTGGAACAGCGAAGGCCAGAACGCCATCGAGGTCAGCATCGAGCTGATCGGCGAAGTGCGCGACGGCGCCGAACCCGGCTCCAAGCCGATCTTCGACCGCGGCATCACCACCTATCCCCATATAGGCGCCATCGCGCACCGCATCCGCAGCCGTGACCTGCAGGCCGTCTACGATCTGGCCGGGCGTCATTCGATCACCATCGGCTCGCTGTCGCAGGACGAGGCGATCGCCGCCAACATCGCCATCGACGACACGCTGGCGCGCCACTTTGCCATTGTCGGCACCACCGGCGTCGGCAAGTCCACCGCCGTCTCGCTGCTGCTGCGCAAATCGATCGCGGCGCGGCCGGATCTGCGCATCCTGATCCTCGATCCGCACAATGAATTCGCCGCGTCGCTGCCCGAATATTGCGTCAAGGTCGATTCCAAGACGCTCGACCTTCCGTTCTGGATGTTCCGGCTCGAGGAATTCGCCGAGGTTCTATTTCGCGGCCGCGAGACCGTGCCCGACGAGATCGATGCGCTGCGCGACCTCATTCCGCTCGCCAAAAACCTCTATCGCAACCCCAATTCCGGTGCCTATCTCAGGCGCGGCAGCGATGCGCTGACCGCCGATACGCCAGTGCCCTACCGCATTGCCGATCTGCTCAAGCAGATTGACGAGCGCATGGGCATGCTCGAAAGCAAGAACGAGCGCCCGACGCTCAAATCGCTGAAGACGCGCATCGAATCGGCGGCAGCCGATCCGCGCTACCGTTTCATGTTCAACTCGCGCCTGATCGAGGACACCATCCACGAGACGATCGGCAACATCTTCCGCGTGCCGCATAACGGCCGCCCTGTGACCTGTTTCGAAATGGCCGGCATGCCGTCCGAAGTGGTCAATTCCGTCTGTTCGGTGCTGGCGCGCCTGGCGTTCGACCTTGCACTGTGGAGCGAGGGCAAGCTGCAGCTCCTATTGCTGTGCGAAGAAGCGCATCGCTACATGCCGGCCGATGCGCGCCTCGGCTTCGCGCCGACAAGGCACGCGCTGTCGCGCATTGCCAAGGAAGGCCGCAAGTATGGCTGCTATCTCGGCGTCGTCACACAGCGCCCGGGCGAACTCGACCCGACCATCCTGTCGCAGTGCTCGACCTTCTTCGCCATGCGGCTCGCCAATGAGCACGACCAGGCGATCATCCGCTCGGCCATCGCCGACTCGTCCGCCTCCACGCTTGCTTTCCTGTCGTCCATGGGCCAGCGCGAAGCGATCGCCTTCGGCGAAGGCGTGGCCACGACGATGCGGCTGAAGTTCGAGAGACTGCCGGCTGAACTGATCCCCGGCACGGCCAAGCGCGAACAAGCCATGTCGTCGAAAACCGGCGACGATGTCGATCTGGTGACGATCGTGGAACGGCTTCGCAACGTTCCAAAGCCGCAGCAGCAGGCGATGGCCTTTGCCGAAGTGGTCGATTCTGGCCGCCAGGCCGGCGATCCCGACTACCGCAAGCCGCCGGCCGCACGCGTGCAATCGGACGATGATTTCGACATGCGCTACGGCCTAAAGCCCGCCACCTTCGGCATGCGCCCCCAGAACGATTGAGCCTGCAAGCTCTCTGACGACCGGCCGGGAAGCCGCACACAAGCTTCCAAGGGCTTCACATCATCGAACCAGCTTGGTCAAATCCCGAAAGGGAATTCATCAGGCCGGATTGAATGGCGTGGTTTCGAGAAGCCGGAGCGGAGCGGACATTCAGTCCGTGAGCACCGGAAGTCGAAAAAGCCGCGTCAGGCAACCGGCCTCGTGAATTCTTCTTCGGGATTTCAGGCGCAGACGCGGTTGCGGCCTTGCCTCTTGGCCTCGTAGAGCTGGCGGTCGGCGCGGCGATAGAATTCTTCCGCCGTCTCCTTGCGGTCCCAGACGGCAAGGCCGACGCTGGTGGTGATCTTGAGCCGGACATTGCCCGAAAGAACCGACATGTTGGCGATCGCCTTGCGGATACGCTCGGCGAATTTCGACAACAATTCCGCCTCCATGTTGGGCGTGACCACGGCGAATTCCTCGCCACCCAATCGCGCCACCACGTCATGGTAGCGCGTCATGTCCTTGAGACAGCTGGCGACGGCCTTGAGTACCTCGTCGCCAACGTCGTGGCCATGTGTATCGTTGACCTGCTTGAAATGATCAAGGTCGAGGATCATCAGCCCGACGGGTTTCTCGATGCGCTTGAACTCCTCGAGATATTCCTTCAGCGCGTCGTCGAAATAGCGCCGGTTCTGCATGCCGGTCAGGCTATCTGTCAGCGCCGCATGTTCGAACGTCTCGGAGCGGGCGCTCAGTGACACGGTCATGGCCCGCAGCTTGCCTTCCTCCGTCGCCTGCCTGCGGATCAGCGGGTAGATGAAGAAGATGCCGAAGAACAGCGCGGTCGCGAGCAGCACGCCCGTCGCGAAAAGCAGCTTGTTGAGGTAGATGACCTTGTCCAGGCCGGAGGCCGTGTGCAGTTCGGTGGCAAAGGATTGCAGCAGTCCATAGGCATGCAGCGTCACCAGGCCGGCGGCCAGGATCACGAAGATAAAGACGAAAAACGCCGATTCCGCCTTGTGGAAACGCATCTGCTCCCCGATGGAAAAATGCCCATCGACCTTATGGCATGGCGGGCCTTACGGAGGGTTAATTTGGACAACCACAACGAGAACCTTTCCGTGAAGGAAAGGCTTTCTAGGTTGCATTAGCAACAAGCGTTTGGATCGTGGTTTCGATATCGTCACCAGGATGCAATCTTTGCCATTCCGGTCCTAGCTGGTGCCGAAACCAGGTCGTCTGCCGCTTGGCATATTGCCTGGTTGCGATCTTGGCGCGCTCAATCGCCTCGGGAAAACCCGATTGTCCGGCCATCGCCGCTTGCAGTTCGCGAACGCCGATCGCCTTCATCGCCGGCAATTGCGGATCGAGACGAAGCGATGCGAGTTGCCTGACTTCGTCCAGTGCGCCCTTGGCCAGCATCTGGTCGAAACGCCTTTCGATGCGTCCGACCAGCGCGGCCCGGTCCGGCTCGATGACGAAGAAGCGGGCCGTCTGTCTGTCGATGAGCGGCCGGCCCCGCGCGGCCTGCCAGTCCAGGATCGAGCGGCCGGATGCGTCGAGCACTTCGAGCGCCCGCACGATGCGCTGGCTGTCCGTGGGCTTCAACTGCATGGCTGCTCTGGAATCCTCGCGCATCAGGATGCCATGCAGTTTGACGGCGCCTTGCTCCTTCAACTCGTAGCGCCAACGGTCGCGTACCTGCCGCGGAATGTCGGGCATTTCCGAAATGCCCTCGGCCAAGGCGCGAAAGTAAAGGCCGGTGCCGCCGACGAAGATCGGTCGCCGCGAGAGCGCGCCGTCTTCGATCAGCCTCGTCACGTCGCGCAGCCACGCCCCGGTCGAGTAGGCGGTGCCGGGATGGACATGCCCATAGAGATAATGCGGTGCCCGAGCGAGGTCCGCCGCCTCCGGCCGGGCAGTCAACACGTCGAGAACCGAATAGGCTTGCATGGAATCGGTGTTGACGATCACGCCGCCTATACGTTCGGCCAGGTCGAGCGCCAGCGCCGACTTGCCGCTGGCGGTCGGCCCGGCTATCAGGATCGCATTCTTCACGCGGCCTTCGCCCGCATCCGCACCGGAATTATCGATGCCGCTTATCGCCACGCTTGTTTCCCATCCCGCCGATCGTGCCTTGTCGCCATCGCTTGCGAATATGGCCTCACGGTCGGTGGGCGCAAGCACTGTTCGCTGGATGGCCGAAGACATTGCCTGCGATCTCGCACTGCCAGCGAATGCACAAGCCGACGAGGCGGCCGCCAATCTGCGCGCGGCGCTGGCCGCCGAGCCGATCGACGTGATCGTCCAGCAGTCGGCAACGCGCCGCAAGAAGATCCTCATCGCCGACATGGATTCGACCATGATCGACCAGGAATGCATCGACGAGCTAGCCGACGAGATCGGCGTCAAGGAGCACATCGCGGCGATCACCGCACGATCGATGAATGGCGAGGTCGCCTTCGAGCCCGCCCTGCGCGAGCGCGTGGCGTTGCTCAAGGGGCTCGATGCGGCCGTGGTCGATCTGATCGTTGCCAACCGGTTGACATTGGCCTCCGGCGGTCGCGCGCTGGTGCAGACGATGCGGGCCAACGGCGCCTGGACCGCGCTAGTCTCGGGCGGCTTCGAGGTCTTCACCTCACGCATCGCCGCCATGCTCGGCTTCCATGAAAACCGCGCCAACCGCCTGCTCGAACAGGATGGCCTCTTTGCCGGGTTGGTCGGCGAGCCGATCCTCGGCCGCGCCGCCAAGGCCGAGGCGCTGATCGAGATCACGGCGCGTCTCGGCCTCACCCCGGCCGATGCCATTGCTGTCGGCGACGGGGCCAACGATCTCGACATGATCCGCCTTGCCGGCACCGGTGTTGCGCTGCATGCCAAACCGATGGTGGCTGCACAGGCAAAGGTTCGCATCGACCATGGCGACCTGACCGCATTGCTCTATCTGCAAGGCTACGGGCAGGAAGAGTTCGTCCAATGAAACCAATGCGCACCGAGCGCCTGATCCTGCGCAACTGGGAGGATCGCGACCGGGAGCTGTTCCATCGCATCAATTCCGATGAACGCGTGATGGAGTTCTTCCCCTTCCGTCGCGGCCGCGCCGCAGCAGACGCCAAGATGGACGAACTGCGGGCCATCATCGATCGGGACGGCTATGGCTTTGCCGCCGCCGAGGTCGCCGCATCAGGTCAATGCATCGGCTTTGTCGGTATCACCGGGACCGACCATCTGCCGTTCCTTCCCGCCGGCACCGTTGAGGTCGGCTGGCGGCTGGCGCCCGAATTCTGGAGCAAGGGTTATGTCACGGAAGCTGCCGAGGCATGGCTGGCCTACGGCTTCGAAAAACTCGGCCTTGGCGAGATCGTCTCCTTCGCGGTCGAGAACAACCGCCGCTCCACTGCCGTCATGAAGCGCCTCGGCATGACCGCCGATCCCTCGGCCAACTTCGACCACCCCGGCATTCCCGACAGCCACCCGGAGCTGAAGAGGCATGTGTTCTACAGGCTGACGAGCGCGGATTGGCGGAAGAATCGTCGCTGATCAATGCCTGTCAGGTGGAAATTCGTCGCCGGACTGTGGCGATCTGTCTGCGACCCGCCCCAGCATTTTCGCGAAATCGCCCGGTGACGCGTCGCCGGCACGACGACGCAGGAAGTCAGCTGCCGCTTCCATTGCCCCGACCTTTTGCGCCACAGCCGACGCAATCCATTGATTGAGCGACACGCCATCGGCCTTCGCGAGGCGCGCGGCTGCTTCCTTAACCGACTGTGGCAGTTTCAGCGGATAAGTCGCTTTGCTCATGTACGAAGTCCTTCCAAGAACTCGGCCGGGCTCACAAGCAGTACATCAAAACGGCCTGCCGCAGCTAGGAAGTCCCGGCGATTGTGAGTCACCAACGCATCGGCCCGGCCGTTGATCGCTGCTTCAAGCACCATCTCATCCTTCGGATCGTTCAATTGCGGCCGCCAGAGAAAGTGCAGCTCGACCGGCTCAGCCAGCAATGCAAAGCCGGCCAGCAAACGGCCCAGATCCGGCGCGGACAACCCGTGAGCCGCCACCTGCTCGGGTCTGGCCAGCACGGTTTCATATTCAAGAAACAGCGCTGTCGTCACTAATGGGCGAATTTGCTGATCCGCAATCAGCTGCAGGATGGCGAAAGACGCGCCATTCCTGCTTCGCAAGCCTGCCGTCAAAACGTTTGTGTCCAGTACGATCCGCCTCACAAGTCAAAATAGTACATCCCATGGGATGTTACAATATGACCATCGTTAGCGATCCTCAGTCCATCCGGATCGTCACAAACCTCAGCTCACCGGTCTTGGACGCCAGCATCAACAGTGCGTTCTTGCGTCCCTGCTCCTTCAGCGCGCCGATCCGGTCCATCACATCCTTGGGCGTGGCAACCGATTCCTGTGCAATTTCGGTGATCACCTCGCCCGGCTGGATGCCGCGTTCAGCCGCGGCCGAGTCCTTGGCGACATCGGTGATGACGACGCCCGAAACATCGGCGGCGATGCTGAACTTCTTGCGCGTATCGTCGTTCAATTCGCCGACGGTCATGCCGAGCACCGAGGCCGTCGAAACCGCCGGCGCCTTGTCGCCTTTGTCCTGGTCGGTGTTGCCGTTTTCGCCGCTGGCGAGCTTCTCGCTGTCCTCGAGCCGGCCAAGTGTTACCTTCACCGTTTGCTCGACACCCTTGCGCACGATCAGCACGTCGACCGCCTTGCCGACCGGGCTCTCCGCGACCACACGCGGCAGGTCGCGCATTTCGTGGATGTCCTTACCGTCGAACTTGATGATCACGTCGCCGGCCTGGATGGTGCCGTTGTCGACCGGTCCACCCTTGATGACGCCGGCGACCAGCGCACCCTTGGCGGTCGCCATGCCGAGGCTCTCGGCAATGTCGTCGGTCACCGGCTGGATGCGCACGCCAAGCCAGCCGCGCCGCGTTTCGCCATATTGGCGCAGTTGCTCGACAACGCCCGATGCGAGCTGCGAGGGGATGGAGAAGCCGATGCCGATCGAGCCGCCGGACGGCGAAATGATCGCCGTGTTGATGCCGATGACCTCGCCGGCGCTGTTGAACAGCGGCCCGCCCGAATTGCCGCGGTTGATCGCGGCATCGGTCTGGATGAAATCGTCATAGGGGCCTGAATTGATGTCGCGGTTACGCGCCGAGACGATGCCGACCGTGACCGTGCCGCCGAGGCCGAACGGATTGCCGATCGCCATCACCCAGTCGCCGACGCGCATCTTGGTGGAATCGCCGAACTTCACCGCCGTCAGCTTGTGGCCCTTCGGATCGACCTTGAGCACCGCGACATCGGTCTTGGTGTCGGTGCCGACCAGCGTCGCCTTCAGCGTGACTCCATCGGAGAAATTGACCTCGATATCGTCGGCATCGGCGATGACATGGTTGTTGGTGACGACGATGCCCTGCTCGGCGTCGATGACGAAACCGGAGCCGAGCGACTGCACTTTCTGCGAGCCATTGTCCTTGTCGCCGCCGCGGTTCTTGAAGAAATCGTCGAAGAAATCCTGGAACGGCGAGCCTTCGGGAAGCTGCGGCATCGGCACCGCGCCCGGACCTTCCGTGCCCTTCACCGTCTGCGACGTCGAGATGTTGACCACCGCGCCGAGCAGGCCTTGCGCCAGGTCGGCCACCGAAGCAGGCCCGTCGGCGGCCATTGTCGGCGTCACGAAGGCCGGAACGGCCACGGTGCCCAGAAGAAGCGCTGCCGCGCCAGCGACGAACGTGCGTCGAGCCGCGCGCAAAAGGGTGTTGGATGTCATCGAGAAGCCTCCCGGCACTTCTGAAAGAGAAAAGCGCTTCGACGGAAACGCCGTGTCGCGCCATGATGGCAAGAAATAGGGCACGTTTGCGGCTATGGCTATTGGCAGAGTGTAAATCCCGCGTTTTTGCACACCCCCTAGCCGCCGCGGATCAGCCAGACGATACCGACGCCGGCGCCAATCGCACCAGCCCGGCAATCCGCAATGCATTGTCCGGCAATGACAGCACCTCGCCCGCCAGTTTCCTGGCGAAACCGGGAAAGCCGCCATAGACCAGGCCCTCAATGACGAGGACCAGGCCTATTGCCGCGAAGAAATCCTGCACCGGCCGCTATTGGCCGGTGCTGGGCGAAGCCGCGGGTGCCGTCGCCGGGGCGGCAGGTGGTGCCGGCTGCGGAGCCGCCGGCCTTGCCGGCGCCTCCTTGCCGTCAGGGTCGCGGAAGAAACGGAAGAACTCCGAATTCGGCGACAGCACCATTGTCGTGCCGGTGTTGTCCAGCGCCGTGCCATAGGCTTTCATCGACCGGTAGAAATCGAAGAACGCCGGATCGCGCTGATAAGCCTCGGCAAAGGTGGCGCTGCGCTGCGCCTCGCCCTCGCCGCGCAGGATTTCGGACTCCTTCTGCGCTTCCGCGATGATCTCGACCACCTCACGGTCGGCGCGGGCCTTGATGCGCTGCGCCGCCTCATTGCCGCGCGCCCTCAGCCTTTCGGCCTCAGCCAGACGTTCCGCCTTCATGCGATCGAAGGTCTGCTGCGAGACTTCGGCGGTGAGGTCGGTGCGGCGGATGCGGACATCCTCGATCTGCAGGCCGAGCGAGGTGGCGTCGGGCCGTAGCTGATCGCGCACTTCGCGCATCATCACAGCGCGCTCCTCCGAAAGGGCGGCCTCGAAGTCGCGCAGACCGTAGACGCGGCGCAAGGCAGCGTCGAGACGCGTCCTCAGCCGCGCTTCGGCGAGCTCGATCTGGCCGGATACGGCGGCACGGAAGACACGCGGATCCGAGATGCGGTAGGCGATGAAGGCATCGACCTCATAGAACTTGCCGCCCGAGACCTGGACGCGGATGTTGTCGAGGTCGAAGCGCAGCACCCGATTCTCGATCAACTGCACCGTGTCGGCGTCGAAGAACGAGAACGGCGCCTTGAAGTAGATGCCGGGCTCGGTCTTGACGTCGACGATCTCGCCGAACCTCAGCACCAGCGCCTGCTGGCGCGCATTGACCACGAAGACTGACGAATAGAGCAGGAACAGGATGACCGCCGCGATGACGACGATGACGGGGAGACGGTTGGCCATCACTGGTTACCTCCCGTCGTCGCGCCAAGCGGGGCCGGAGCCGGCGCTTTCTGCTGCAATGCCGGCAGCGGCAGATAGGGGACGACCCCCTGCCCGTTGCCTTGCTCGACGATCACCTTGCCGGAGTCCTTCAGCACCTTCTCCATCGTTTCCAGGTAAAGCCGCTTGCGCGTCACGTCGGGCGCCTTCGCATATTCGTCATAGACGGAGATGAAGCGCTGGGCCTCACCTTCGGCCTCCTGCACCACCCGGTTCTTGTAGGCGGCCGCGTCTTCGCGGACCTGTGCGGCCTCGCCGCGTGCCTGGCCGAGCTTCTGGTTGGAGTACTGGTTGGCCTGCTCGACGAACTTATCCTCGTCCTGCTCGGCGCGCTGCACCTCGTCGAAGGCGTCGGCGACCTCACGGGGCGGCGCCGCGTCCTCGATCGAGATGGCGTTGACCTGAAGCCCGGCCTTGTAGCCGTCGAGCGTGGTCTGGATGATCTCACGCACCGAAGCCGCTATGCCCTGGCGGTCGTCACGGAAGATGTCCTGCGCCGGCCTGCGGCCGACGGCCTCGCGCATCGCGCTCTCGGCGACCTGCCGCAGCATGCCATCCGGGTCGGAGACGTCGAACAGATAGGCGCGGGGATCGGAGACCTGATAGGCGACCGAGAACTGCACGTTGACGATGTTCTGGTCGCCCGAAAGCATCAGCCCCGACGTGTTGCCGCTGGACGCGCCACCGCCAATGTCGACGAGCTGCTCGGAAATCTTGGCCGTTTCGACGGTTTCGAGCGGCCACCAGTGGAAATGCAGGCCGGGCTGCGACAGCTCGGCCTTCGGCTTGCCGAAGCGCAGCTCGACCGCGACCTCATCGGGCTGCACGGTGTAGACTGCCTGGAACGCCCATAGCACGACCAGCGCCGCGCCGATCAGCCCGAATATGGCCGGACTGGCGCCGCCACCGCCGGGCAACGCACGCCGCAGCCTGTCCTGGCCACGGCGGATGATGTCCTCGAGGTCGGGAGGCGAGCCTTGCGGTCCGCTTGGCCCCTTCGGTCCCTGCCCCCAGGGTCCCTGATTGTTGCCGCCGCCGCCCCATGGGCCGCCGCCACCGCCACCTTTGTCGTTCCAGGGCATGAATGTCCTTTCGCTTGGAATTCCCTCAAGCGCCGGAATTTCGGCGCAAATCCAGTCTTGTTCTTCTATAGGGACGCCACGGCATGCTTTCAACGCGATGCTCTGCCGGCATCATCGGTTTTGGGCCGGTCGCGACCCTTTGTCGTCTTTAAACGCCTTTTTTCTTTCAATGGCTCTCGCGGCGTCGCTCGTAAACCGTATAGCGCGTCGCGTGGCTGTCCTTTTCGCCGACCGGGATCTCCTGCGAACTGACTTCGCGCCAGCGTTTCGGATCGATCGGCGGGAAATGCGCGTCGCCGTCGACAGCGGCCAGCACATGGGTGACATGCAGCCGGTCAGCGAGCGGTAGCGCCTGCGCATAGATTTCGCCGCCGCCGATCACGCAGACCTCGTCCACCCCGCTCATGCAGCGCCCCCGCACATCAGCCAGCTGGATCGCGTTCTCAAGCGTATGCGCCACCTCGACGCCGTCGGCGCGCCAGGTCTTGTCACGGGTAACAACGATGTTCAGCCTGCCCGGCAGCGGCCGGCCGATGCCTTCATAGGTCCTGCGGCCCATGATGATAGGCTTGCCCATCGTGTCTGCCTTGAAGCGCTTGAGATCGGTGGAAAGCCGCCAGGGCAGCCCCCCGTCCCGCCCGATGACGCCGTTCTCGGCGATGGCGACATAGATTGCCACGTGCATCAGTTGCCGTTCCCATTGTCGGATGGATCGAGGATAAGGATGTCGATGTCGCGCTCTGGATAGAAGTCCTCAGCCGTCATCTCGAAACTCGTCGGCCCGACCTTCCTGACATTGTCGCCGCAGAACGAGACCAGGGCTTTGGGATTGCCCTTGTCGACGGTCAGCTTGAACTTGCCGATGCTGCCGGCCGCCCAGTTGCCGCCGGTGGTCAGGATGTAGGCGATGCGGCTCTCGTAATATTTTGGATAGCCGTCGGGATCGTTCTTGGCAGCCTTGCGCACTGCGTTCTCGAAGGTGTCGTCCATGCAGTAGCGGGACTTGTAGGCGGCGTACTGTCCCTGGAACTTGCCGTCGTAGAAGAAGCTGACCGACGAGGTGCCGCCGACGCTCGGTTTGTAGCGGTGGGAAACGTGGACGTCCTTGTTGGCCGGAAAGGTCGAGCGCCACCAATAGGTCGAGCGCAATTGCCAGAACGGTGCATAATTGGGTTTCGCGCCAGGGCTGTCATCGACAGTGTCCTCGATGATGATGCCGCGGGTGACCCAGTCGTCCGCCACCGTTTGCGGCAGCTTCCCGAGCGCCGCCTTTGCCGCTTCGCCGAATGGGTTGAAAGGCACGTTCTGCGCCTTCAGGTCGGCACCGATGTCGATGCCGAGCGCGAACGCCTTCTGCTCGAGCTCAGGCTTTGCCGCCACGCCGTCGATCGTCACCTCGAAGCCAAGGAAATTGTCGCTCTGGTTTTCGGGGATCGCCGGCATCTCCTCGGGATCGCCGGAGATGTCGGGCATTGGGAAGGCGACGATCGCGTCGACGTCCTTATCGGTGTTGTTGTGGAAGACGTAATCCACGGTCACCTTTTCCGGCGAGATGAAGAGGTCCTCGCTCTGCATCGCCACGGCATCGCTGCGCGACAGCACCAGGCCGCCGGTGCCGAGTTCGGCAACGGAATCATTGGCGAACGCGGGTGCGGCCGACAAGGCCAGCACCGCCGTCAGAACATATCGCAACATGAAAGCCCCTCGGCGAGAATGTCGCGATGACCCTAGCGGTTTCAACGTGGCGTTTCAAAGCCCTTCCGCATCCGCGCCACGCCAGTCTGGACTAAAGGGTTGCGATCGGGCAGGAGTTCGCTTCATGCGCAAGCTTCTCGTCATCGGCATCGGCGCCGGCAATCCCGACCATATGACCGTGCAGGCCATAGACGGCCTCAATCGGGCCGACGTGCTGTTCATCCCCGACAAGGGTGCGAAGAAGAACGATCTTGCCGAACTGCGCCGTCACATCTGCGACCGCTTCGTCACCAACCCGAATTCACGCCGCGTGGAATTCGACGTGCCCGTGCGGGCCGAACCGGCGCCTTCCTATCGCTCGACTGTCGATGACTGGCACGAGGCAATCGCCGCCATCTATGAAGACCTGATCCGCGAAGAGATCGCCGAGGATGGTTGCGGCGCCTTCCTGATCTGGGGCGACCCCTCGCTCTACGACAGCGCGCTGCGCATCCTGGAGCGCGTACGCCTCAGGGGCAACGTCGCCTTCGAACTGGAGGTTATTCCCGGCATCACCGCCATCCAGGCGCTCGCCGCCAGCCACGCGACAGCGCTGAACCGCATCGGCGATTCCATCCTGATCACCACCGGCCGCCGGTTGACGGAAGAAGGTATGCCGCAAAATGCCGGCAGCGCCGTCGTCATGCTTGACGGCAAATGCGCCTTCAACACGCTCGCCGACCAGGATCTTTTCATCCAATGGGGCGCCTATCTCGGCACGCCGGACGAAATCATCGTCTCCGGCCGCCTCCGCGACGTCGGCGCCGAAATCGAGAAAATCCGCGAGCAGGCTCGCGGGGAAAAGGGCTGGATCATGGATACGTACGTGCTGAGGAAGGTAGGGGAGTAGGGCAGTAAGTGAACGAGACATCAGGAGCCGGAACACAAGAAAGCACACGAAAAATTCGACGCGCCCGAGTTGGTCTGCCCTACTGCCCTACTGCCCTACTGCCCTACCCCTCCTCAATCTCCGCCTGCAACGCCTCCATATGCGTCGCGGCCGCCGAAGCCGCCGCGCGTTCGATGGCGCGGAAACGGCTGACTACGGCCAGGCCCACCGCCGTCAGTTGCGCGCCGCCGCCCTTGCGGCCGCCGGTCTGCGCGGCCACCAGCGGCTTGCCGAACACCCGGTTCATGTCCTCGACCAAGTCCCACGCATGCTTGTAGGACATCTCCATGCCGCGCGCGGCGGCCGAGATCGAACCGAAGGCGGCGATCTGCTCCAGCAATTCGATCTTGCCCGGCCCGATGCGCCCGTCGGGGTCGAGATTTATCCGCAAGCTCAGCGACGGCATTGTCTTCCTCCGCGATCACGCCCGCCATGTTAGAGCGTCCCTGGCCGCCTCGCTATTCCAAATCGATATAGCGCAGAGACCCGCTCGCCGTCTCAGCCGTCCGCCTCCGCGGCGAGCCCGCCCCCGGTGTTTGCCTGGTCGAAACTCACCGTCTTGATCACGGCGAAGACCTGTCCGCCGAGCCGCAGCTTCAGAACCTGCCGCGACTGTTCGGTGACCCGTGCCAGCACGGTCGCGCCGTTGCAGTCGATACCGATCTCGACCGTCGGCCCCTCGCCCGGTCTGATCGCGACGATCGTGCCGGCCAGGATGTTGAGCGCGCTGAGACGAGACGGCCGTTCGGTGGCGATCATGACGTCGCGCGCGCGGATGCGTATGCGCACCGGCGCGCCCACCGTCGCCGCCAGCTTGGGCACACGTATCTCGCCGGCGTTCGAGCCAAGCACCGTCATGCCGAAAACCTCGTCATGCTGCAGTACGCTGGTGTCCAGCACCGCGCCGCCCTCGCCGCGCTCCTCCGCCGGCAGAAGGTCCGGCCTTTGCATGACAGCCGTGGTCGGGCCGCTGGCGGCAAGCTTGCCTCGCGCCAGCATCACCACGTCGCTCGCCAGCCGCGCCACCTCGGCGATCGAATGGCTGACATAGACGATCGGGATCTTGGTCTCGTCGCGCAGGCGCTCGACATAGGGCAGGATTTCGGCCTTGCGCGCCTCGTCGAGCGAGGCCAGCGGCTCGTCCATCAGCAACAGCCGGGGGCTGGCGAGCAGCGCCCGGCCGATCGCGACGCGCTGCCTCTCGCCGCCCGAGAGCTTTGCCGGCGGCCGCGCCAGCAGCGGCTCGATGCCGAGCAATTCGACGACGGCGTCGATCTCGGCATAACGCTCCGCCGCCGGCGTGAACCAGCGGCCGTAGCGCAAATTGCTCGCCACGCTCAGATGCGGAAACAGACGCGCGTCCTGGAACACCATGCCGATCCGGCGCCTGTGCTTCGGCACGAAAATGCCCTTGGCCGTGTCGACCAGCACACGCCCATCGATCTCGATGCGTCCCTGATCGGGCCGGATCAACCCGGCAATCATATTGATCAGCGTCGTCTTGCCCGAGCCAGAGGGCCCGAACAGCGCCGTCAGCCGCCCGGCGCTCTCGAAGCGGATGTCGAGCGGGAAATCGCCGAGCCGATGGCGGATGTCGACAAGGACCGTCATTCGATGTCCATCCGCCGGCCGACGCGCCGCGCCAGCACTTCCGAGGCCACCAGGGCGGCCATCGAGATGACGATCGAGATCAGCGTCAGCCGAAGCGCGCCGGCATCGCCGCCCGGCACCTGGGTGAACGTGTAGATTGCCGACGGCAGCGTCTGCGTCTCGTTCGGGATGTTGGAGACGAAGGTGATCGTCGCTCCGAACTCGCCCATCGCCTTGGCGAAGGAGAGGATGGCGCCGGCGATCAGCCCGGGCAGGATCAGCGGCAAGGTGATGGTGCCGAACACCCATGGCGGGCTGGCGCCGAGCGTTCCGGCCGCCGCCTCCATCTTGCGGTCGACGGCCTCGATCGACAATCGGATCGCCCGCACCATCAGCGGAAAACCCATGACGCCGCAGGCAAGAGCCGCACCCGTCCAGCGAAAGGAAAAAACGATGCCGAAATGCTCGGCCAGGAATGCGCCGGCCGGCCCGCGCTTGCCGAAGGTCAGAAGCAGGAGATAGCCGGTCACCACGGGCGGCAGGATCAGCGGCAGGTGCACCAGCCCGTTGAGCAGCGTCTTGCCCCAGAAGCGGCCGCGCGCCAGGAGCAGCGCTATCGCTATGCCCGGCGGCAGGCTGGCGATCATCGCCACTGTCGCCACCTTGATGGACAGCCGGACCGCATTCCATTCGTCGGGAGTGAGGTCCAGCAGCCAGTTCATGCGCAGGTGGCTATCCTAGTTGACGGGCGCAAGGACCGTGAAACCCTGCTCCTTGAATAGATCCGAGGCCTTTGCCGTCCGCAGGCACTTCAGGAAGGCAGGCGTGTCCTTGTCCTTCGAATCAGCCGTTTGGGCAACCGGATAGATGATCGGCGGATGTGAATCCTCGGGGAAAACACCAACCACCTTGACGCCCTTTTCGGCATGCGCGTCCGTGGCATAGACGATGCCGAGAGCCGCTTCGCCCATCGAGACCAGCTTGAGTGCCGCACGCACATTCTCGGCCTGCGCCACCTTGCCCTCGACCGAGGACCAGACGCCGAGCGATTCAAGCGCGGCCTTGCCGTATTTGCCGGCCGGCACAGCCTTGAGGTCGCCCATGGCGAGCTTGCCGTCGCCGACCAGCTTGGCCAGATCAAAACCCTTTTCGATCTTGGCTTCAACGCCCGAATCCTTCGGCGCCACCAGCACGATCTGGTTGCCGAGCAGCTTCACTTCGGTAGCGGGCTTGGTCAGCTTCCTGTCGGAAAGATACTTCATCCAGTCGAGATCGGCCGAGATGAAGACGTCCGCCGGCGCGCCGCTTTCGATCTGCTTGGCGAGCGCCGAACTCGCCGCGTAGGAGATGGTCGCCGCTTCGCCGACATCAGCCGCGCAGGCCTTGTTGACCGCGTCGAGCGCGTCCTTGAGGCTGGCGGCCGCAAACACCACGACCTCGTCTTGCGCGCGCGCCGCCGGCACTGCTGCCGTCCACGCCGCCGCGAAGCCGCCAATGGCGACCGCCGCCACTGCAAAACCGTTGCGCGTCATGAACTCTCCCAGTTGACATCCGGCCTGCTCGAAGCCTGCCATCCGATATATCCGGATGAATATAACAAGGAAAGGTTTTTCGCACAGCGTCGCCATTGAATGCGCGGCGTCCTCGCGACCTGCGATAGACCAGCACGGATACAGCGAAAGGCAGACGAAGACGTCACAAGAAAATCGGCGCCCGTTGCCCTCGACGGAACCAACGCTGAAATCCTCTAAAGCGCGTCGTTCCCCCAAAACTGCGGTCACTTTTGGGCGACATAGCTGTCGCCGCCGTGATCTGTTGGGAGAGGCGAGACAATGTCTAAATGCAGATAAGTGTGTGTCGAAACGAGCCTTCCGGCGTCTTCACCATCCGCACTTTGCAGACATACCGCGTCTCGCTTGATATGGCGCTTGCGGGAAGGTCATTCCCCTCTGCGTCAGCGGGCTTGCAAGTCGCGCGGGGACAGTTTGGCAGCTTCGCAGCTGGATCGTCGCAGAACGGCTTCATGCTGTTGTTGATGCATTCACACCCGCACTCGGCAAATGCGCGGCCATTGAAAGCGAAGACAAAGACGAGCGCAAATACCGCTGCTGGCAGTCGCATGGACGCCTCCCCGGAAATCTCCTGGCCTGAGGGTAAGGTCGACCGATCTTGTCGAAAAGATATCAAAACGACGTACCGGCGAGGCACCACCATCGCCACGGCCTCGAGACATCAGGTCGGCAAGGTTGCGCCGGCGGTTCAGACCGCGATCGGCGCCTTGATCGTCGCGTCGGCGACATAATTTTCCAGCCGGAAATCCTCGAAGCGGAAGGCGAAGAGATCCTTCACTTCAGGGTTGATCCACATGGTCGGCAGCGTTCTTGGCGTGCGCCGAAGTTGCTCGCGCGCCTGCTCGAAATGGTTCGAATAAAGATGCGCGTCGCCGAGCGTATGGACGAAATCACCGGGCTTCAGGCCGGTCACCTGCGCCACCATCAGCGTCAGCAGGGCGTAGGAGGCGATGTTGAACGGCACGCCGAGGAAGATGTCGCCGGAACGCTGGTAAAGTTGGCAGGAAAGCCGGCCTTCCGAGACGTAGAACTGGAACAGGCAATGGCATGGCGGCAACGCCATCGCCTCCACCTCGGCCGGATTCCAGGCCGAAACGATCAGCCGCCGCGATTGAGGATTGCGGCGTATCTCTTTCACAAGATTGTTTATCTGATCGATCGACCCGCCATGGCCGTCCGGCCAGGAACGCCACTGCTTGCCATAGACGGGGCCAAGGTCGCCATTCTCGTCAGCCCATTCGTCCCAGATGGAAACGCCATGGTCGGTCAGATATTTGATATTGGTTTCGCCGGCCAGGAACCACAAAAGCTCATGAATGATCGATTTCAGGTGCAGCTTCTTGGTGGTGGTGACGGGAAAGCCGCGCGCCAGATCGAAGCGCATCTGGTAGCCGAACACGGAGCGCGTGCCCGTGCCCGTGCGGTCGCCGCGGTCGGCGCCATGATCCAGCACGTGCTGCAGAAGGTCGAGATACTGGCGCATCGGTTCGGCTCGATTCGATTGTGCGAGCATTATAGCTGCTAGACAGGCGGCCGAACACATCAAAACGGCGCAGGCGACGCTTGCCTCATCACTGTTTCGGCGTCTGCGCCGACATCCAAGCAAACTGGCCGCAGCCTCGGTGTCCGTCTTGCAACGCCGGCAATTGGCGAAACCATCGGTGACAGCATTCCTCTCCCCGTCTCTATACGGGGAGAAGATGGCGGCAGCCAGATGAGGGGCAGCACAAGCCGTGCCCGTTACAAACCAGCGGCGCGCTTCAGCAGCCGCGCGAGCACGGAATTCTCAGAGCGAACCGAGCTTTCCCAGGTCCTTGGCAACGAGGTAGTAAAAAGTCACTCGATTCTTGGTGTTGTCTGCGGCCATCGCCTTGCAGGTCTTCTCGATCGCAGCATCTGCCTTCGCCGCATCGGCGACGCCGAGCTTCTTGCCGACCCAATTTTCCCGGACGCGCTCGAGTTCTTTGGGATCGGTGCAGGACACCAGCGAGGAGTCGCGGTTCCTGAGCGCGATGCCCAGATGCTTGACGATCTTCTCGACAATTTCCGCACTCGCGGCGGCGTCGTATTTCTTCACGTCTGCAAGATAGTCGGCCATCAAAATTCCCCTCGTCGGCGCCACGGATCCGGTCGATGAGGGCTGTGGCGCGCTCCGCAACTCGTGCGCTCGGTCGGTAACTCCTCACCGCGGCAAAGCTTCGGTTGAGACCGTTCCCAAGTCAACCCTGCCGCGTCGCATTTTGACACAGGGACAAAGCACATTGCGGTCTTTCATTTCTGGCGATGGGCCCCTATATTCGCTTCGTCGGCTTGACCGACTATGGCGATAAACTGGCGATGAAATAAGCCGTTCGGACCCGGGGGCGGTACCCGGCGCCTCCACCAAAAACCGCTCTGGAAGACGGAGCGGCTTTTGCTGGGGGCGAAATAGGATCGACGAAGGTGTAAAGATCGTACTTTTGCCCGGCATTGTACCACCGTCATCGGGCTAAACTTATAGTTGCCAACGACAACTATGCGGAAGCACGTCTCGCTGCTTAATGCAGTGCGATAGCTTCAAATCAAGCCCTAGGGGTTCGCACTTCTAGGCGGGGTTCGGAGGTACCTGGCAACAGAAACCTCCACTTCTCCCCTTTTTCATCGGCATCACGCGCAACGGCACGCTCGCGCCGGCTAGACTTCGTTCGGCCCATGGGAGGCGACGCAGTGGAGCCGCGTGCCTCCTTCGACATGGGTAAAAAATGCAAAACAATTCCGACCGATTCTTCGTGCTGACCGGCGGTCCGGGCTCCGGCAAGACCACACTGATCGAAGCCTTGCGCCGTGCAGGGTTCGCCACCTCGGTCGAGGCCGGACGCGGCATCATTCGCGACCAGTCCGCCATTGGCGGCTCCGCTTTGCCTTGGAGCGATCGCGCATTGTTTGCCGAATTGATGCTGTCCTGGGAGATGCGCTCGTACCAAGCCGCGATCGAACAGGAAGGACCGGTCTTCCTCGATCGTGGCGTGCCCGACACGCTGGGCTATCTCCGCCTCAGCGGTCTGCCGGTGCCCGATCACGTCGGCATCGCAGCGAAGCGTTGCCGCTACAACCCTCGTGTCTTCGTTGCCCCGCCTTGGCCCGAAATCTTCACGCAGGATGAAGAACGCAAGCAAACGCTCGACGAAGCCGAGCGTACCTGTCACGCGCTGGTCGGCGTCTATGCCGAACTCGGTTATGAACTGGTACGGCTGCCCCTGGCGCCTGTCGAGACACGGCTGCGCTTCATGCTGGACGAAACGGGATTGGCATGAAAAAGGCCGGGATCGCCCCGGCCTCTTTCAATTTCCCGGCCTCTTTCAATTTATTGGCGATTGCCTACTCCGCCGGCGCTTCGACGGCCTCGCGCGAACGGCCGAGCGTGATCTTGGCCAGGGTGAAGGAGATCACCGCGCAGAGCGTGATGCCGGCGACCATCGGCAACGGCGTGCCGTCGAAAAAGATGCCCGCGACACCCATGGCGAGCGCACCGATGGCGAAGTGCAGCGTGCCCATCAGCGCCGAAGCCGTGCCGGCGATCTCGCCATGCTCCTCCATGGCCAATACCGAGGTGGTCGGAATGACCAGGCCGAGGAAGCCATAGCCGACGAACAGCAGCGCCGCCATCACATCCAGCCGGTCCACGCCGGAAGCCATGATAGCGAACAGTGCCACCATCGTCGTGGCGTAGCCGGTCACCGCTACCCACACCACCCGCTTGAGCCCGAAACGCTCGGAAAGCAGGCCGGTGAGCTGCGACATGCCGATGAAGGCGACGGCATTGATCGAGAAGAACACGCTATAGACCGAAGGCGACAGGCCGTAATGGTCGATCAGGATGAAGGACGAGCTCGACAGATAGACGAAGAAGCTCGCAATGCCGAAGCCCGCGATCGCCACCAGGCCGAGGAAATTGCGGTCCCCCATCAGGAAACGGTAGCCTGAAAGGGCGGTGCCAAAGGAAGAACCGGCGCGTTCTTCAGCCGGCCGCGTCTCCTTGAGCGAGGTCGCGAGCAGGATGGTTGCTAGCACCGCTGCGGCCGTGACGGTCCAGAACACGGCGCGCCAGCCGAAACTCTCGATGATCTGGCTGCCGGTCAGCGGCGCCAGGATCGGCGATACCGAGAACACCAGCATCAGCAACGACATCAGCTTGGCGGCTTCGTTGCCAGTGTGCAGGTCGCGCACGATCGCGCGCGGAATGGCCATGCCGGCGCTGGCGCCAAGGCCCTGCAGGAAACGGAAGGCGATCAGCCATTCGATCGTCGGCGCCAATGCCGAACCGACGCCGCCGACCATGAACAGCGCAAGACCGCCATAGAGCGGCAGCTTGCGTCCGACCATATCGGAGATCGGCCCGACGACGATCTGGCCGAAGCCCATCGACAGGAAGAAGATCAAAAGGCTCATCTGCACGGCTGCGGTGCCGGCGTTGAGATCCGCGCCGATCGAGGGCAATGCGGGCAGATACATATCGATGGCGAAGGGCCCGATGGCGGACAACAGGCCGAGCACGACCGCGATGCGGAGGAATTTGGGACTCATGATGTTGGCTTCTTTCGAATCTGGTTGCCGCCGCAAGGCGACGTCTGACCCCAGGACGTTCGATCCCGTGGGATTCCGACTCTCCGAGAGCGAATTGTTCGCCTGTCCAGAGGTGAACCCCTTATAGCGTGTCCACAAATTTAGACAGTCTTGTCTAAATCGTCAATCACCTCTATATAGATTTTCATGAGACCGGGTGTTTCTCCTGACAGTTTCCCGCCACGCAGCCACGAGGCCAAGCGCATCTCGGTGGTCGACGCCGCCGCTTCCGTGTTCTGCCGCGAGGGCTTTGCCGGCGCCAATATCGACCTGATCGCCGCCGAGGCGGGTGTCTCGCGCCAGACCGTCTACAACCACCATGGCGACAAGGAAAAGCTCTTCATCGCCGTAGTCCGCGATCTCACCGAGCGCTGCAATGCCGGCATCTTCGCCACCATCGCCACGTTCCCGGACCAGCCGAGGGATCTGGAAGCGGATCTGATCGGCTTTGCCGTGCGCCTGAACCAGAACTGCATCTGCAACCGCGACGGAAAATTCCTGCGCAAGCTGATCCAGACCGAAGGCGAACGCTACCCTGAATTGTTCGCCGAATGGCGCGAACAGGGCCCGGGGCGGACCTGGCCGGCAATCGCCGCCCGCTTCGCCCGCCTTGCCTATGGCGGTTACCTCGCGATCGACGACCCCGACGTCGCGGCGCGGCAGTTCCTCGGCCTCGTCAATGCTGAATTGCAGACGACCTTCATGCTCGGCGGCACCCCGGCCGAGGACGAGGTCGTGCAATCGGCGACAAATGGCGTGCGCACCTTCCTGCGCGCTTTCGGCAAGCGCCCCTCCCCGACCAGCGTCAAGAAACACGCCGCGCTTGCCAACGCGTGACATTTGCGGGTGACGCAAGCCGGCTTCCGCGATCAAATCTCGGCAATCGTCCTCGCTTCCTCGCGGCGGCGGTCTATATGCGGTTTACGCCGCGCTCAAGCTTGATTACAGCTATGCGGACGATTCAACGGAACCCGACCGCCACATGGCCGACGACCACATCCGCTATGACATTCTGGCCCAGGAGGCGTTGCGCGGCGTCATGCGCAAGGTCCTGGCCGAGGTCGCGCGCACCGGCCTCC
The DNA here is from genome assembly GCF_006441005.1 of Mesorhizobium sp. B2-5-3. Classification (NCBI taxonomy): domain Bacteria; kingdom Pseudomonadati; phylum Pseudomonadota; class Alphaproteobacteria; order Hyphomicrobiales; family Phyllobacteriaceae; genus Mesorhizobium; species Mesorhizobium sp. B2-5-3. The sequence continues at coordinate 146,884 of NZ_VFUS01000004.1, read as the reverse complement.
CCGGCAACCATCATTTCTTCATCACCTTCCTGACCGGCGCGCCGGGCGTGCGCGTGTCTTCGCGGCTGCGCGAGCGCTATCCGGAGCAGATGACCATCGTCATCCAGTTCCAGTATTGGGACCTGAAGGTCACCGAGACCGGTTTCGAGGTCGGGCTCTCCTTCTCGGACGTGCCGGAAAAACTCGAAATCCCGTTCTCGGCGGTGCGCGGCTTCTACGATCCGTCGGTTAACTTCGAACTCGAATTCGACGTCAAGACCGAAGGCCAGTCAGATGACGAACCAGCTTCCCAGCCGGCGTCCGAACCGCTCGCCATCGTCTCCGAGAAAAAGCCGAAGGCGGAGAAGAAGGCCGCCGAACCCGAGAAGAAGGCGGCCGATGCCGATGCCGCCAAGGGCGCCGAAGTCGTCTCGCTCGACGCCTTCCGCAAGAAATAAGCCTTCGGGTCGCGCGTTATGGCCGACATCGTCAATCTGCGCCAGGCTCGCAAGCAGAAGGCAAGGCTGGAGAAGGAACGCACTGCCAGCCAGAACCGCGCCCTGTACGGCCGCTCCGGGGCAGAGAAGGAACGCGACCGCCTGGTTGCCGAAAAGGCCGAGTTCTTCGTCGCGGGCCATCGGCGTCAACCGTCGCCCGATCCGGACCCCAAATGAGCTCCAGGTGAGCCCGGTCGAAAAACGCTCGGTGACGATCCGTGGCCACCGCACCAGCTATTCGCTCGAAAAGCCGTTTTTTGACGACCTTGTCGCCATCGCCGTCGCGCGCAATCTGACCCTTGCCGCGCTGGTCGCGGAAGTCGACGAAAACCGGCCGCGTGACACCAATCTGTCCTCGGCGCTCCGGATCCATGTACTGGCCTGGGCGAAGCGCGGCCGCGCCTGACGCCTGGCTCCGTCAGGCAGTGCCTTCCTGTTTCCCGCGGCGGGTGCCGAACCCCAGCAGGGCCGTGCGATCGCGCTCTTCCGCCTGCTTCCTGGATCTGACGCGCATCAGGTCCTTCCAGCCGACGTAACCGACCAGCGTTCCGTCGTCGCGTGCCACGACCGGCAGATGCGACACGTTGGCCGTCAGGAGCTTGTCCGACAGGCCTTCCAGATATTCATCGGGATAGGCAAGCGTCACCTTGCTGCCGGCCAGCAAGTCGCCGAGCGTCGTCGTCCGGTGCTTGCCGGCACGCCGCCAGCGCAGAATCGCCGGTGGATCGATGAGGCCGAGCACCTGCCTGTTGCCGTCAATGACCGGGAAGCTCGGATGACGCGTCTCCGGCGCAGTCAGGAATGCCGCTGCGCCATGCAGCGTCATCGTCGCCGGCACGCTCTGGACCTGCGTGGTCATCACTTCATGCACCCTGGTCAGCGCGAACGGATCGACCCGGTATTCGCGCACCAGATGATGCCCTCGCCTGGCGATCTTCTCGGTCAGGATGGAACGTTTCATCAAAAGCACCGTCACCGCATGGGCGGCGGCGCAGGCCGCGATCAGCGGCACCAGCACATGCGTGTTGCCGGTCAATTCGACCGCGAAGAAGGTCGCCGTCAGCGGCGCGCGCATCGTGCCACCCATGGTCGCCGCCATCGCCAGCAGCGCCCAGAAGCCGGGATCGGCCGCCGGCAGGAAGCCGGCGAGCACCGCGCCCATCGCGCCGCCCATGATCAGCAGTGGCGCCAGCACGCCGCCCGACGTTCCCGAGCCCAACGCCACGGACCAGATGACGGCTTTCACCACCAACAACAGGAGTGCTGCCGTCGCGATCGTACGGCCGTCCAGCATGCTGGATATGTTGTCGTAGCCTACGCCGAGCGCCTGCGGCTCGATCAGGCCGCCAATGCCGACGACGAGACCGCCGAGCATCGGCCACCACATCCAGTGGATCGGCAGCTTCTGGAAACCGTCCTCGCAGGCATAGACCATCTGCGTCAGCAAGGCAGACAGGAGGCCGGCGGCAACGCCGATCAGGACCCAGCCGCCAAGGCCGGCAAAGGAAATCGCCATGCCGCCCTGAAACGGAAAGATCGGTCCCGGCATGTGTAGCATGGTGCGCTCGACCTCCGCCACGATGGCAGCCACCGCCACCGGAATGAAGCTGCGCGGCGTCCATTCGAACAGAAGCAGCTCCACCGCCAGCATGATGGCGGCGATCGGCGTTCCGAACACGGTGGTCATGCCCGCGGCAGCGCCCGCCACCAGCAGCGTCTTGCGCTCATTGTCGCTGACCGGCAGCATCTGCGCGATCAGCGAGCCGATGGCGCCGCCGGTCATGATGATCGGGCCCTCGGCGCCGAACGGGCCACCGGAGCCGATCGAGATCGCCGACGACAGCGGCTTCAGCACCGCGACCTTGGCGTCCAGCCGCGAGCGCCCGAGCAGGATCGCTTCGATCGCTTCTGGAATGCCGTGGCCACGGATCTTCTCGCTGCCGTAGCGCGCCATCAGGCCGATGATGAGTGCGCCGATCACCGGCACGGCGACGGCGGCATAGCCAAGCGGCGTGTCCTCCAGTTTCAGATCGGCGAGCGTGAATTGACCGAAATAGGCGACGTTGGTGGCGAGCCGGATCAATTTCAGCAGGATGATGCCGGCAAACAGCCCGGCCGTCGCCACCACCACCGCGATGCCCGCGATCAGCAACACCCTGGCGTCGGTGGTGAAATCGCGCAGATGTCCGGGACTGCCCTGTTCAGTCTTCATTGCCTGCCTGCTTTCCGTGGCGTGTCGCTGTTGGAGGATCGGCAAACCGTCAAAACGGCTTTGCCGGCGGCTATGTATCGTAATACGATATAAATATTCAAGCGGGCCTGGCCCGAAATCGTTTGAGCTTTGGCCGGAATGACAACACATGTCTGATATGTCGCATCCGAAAGAACCCCGCCCCGCCATCAGCCAGGCCGACTACCAGCGGCTGTCGGAGTTCCGCTATCTGATCCGCCGCTTCCTGGAATTCAGCCAGCTACAGGCCGAAGACGCCGGTCTGACGCCGCGCCAACATCAGGCACTGCTCGCCATAAAGGGTTTTCCCGGCGGAGGCCCGGTAGCTATCGGCGACCTCGCCGAACGCTTGCGCATCCGCCATCATAGCGCCGTCGAACTGGTCAACCGCCTGTGCGAGGCCGGGCTGATCGTCAGAGATCAGGACAAGGAGGACCAGCGCAAGGTGCTGCTGCAACTGACCGAGCGGGCCGATGCCTGCCTCGCCGACTTGTCGGCCGTGCATCTCGACGAGCTTTCGCGCATCGAACCCATGCTGAGGAGCGTGCTCGCCCGAAAGGACCGCGACACGCTCTAGAGACAAGTTTCGCAACCTAGCTGAATGGAGGCTATGCCATGTACAACACCTGGTTTTCCAAGGCAGTCCCGGTTTCCACAGGCGTTACTGGCGACGTTCGAAATCTGTCCAATGCCGAACAAGCTCTCGACCTTCTTACCAATCACTGGCGCGATGCGGGAAGCATCAAGCATAAGGCTGCGCTGCGGGCGTGCCGGCAGGCCATGAACGGCGGCGTATCGGCCGATACCGCCAGGGATGCTTTTGTCGAAGCCGCGAGGGAAGCGCGCATTCTGGTCGAATAACTGCCGCGCATGGCCTGGGCGTTGTTGGCCCAACCACAGGCCCGACATAGCGTCGTCGATCAACGGCGAGCGCATGATAAGATCGCGACAGCCGTCAGCAACGCGCCGTCGTCCATTCAACTTTGCGAAGCCCGGCTACCATCGGGAAGATGGGACATAAGGGGCCGCATAAAAAAATTCCGGAAACCCTGAATCCTTTGGCTCCGCCGCTTCGTCTCGGACATGAGCGACCTGCAAGGTGCAGGGCCGGCAAAGGAACAGACAAGATGAAACACCATTTGATACGTTACAGGACCAAACCGGAGCTGGTCGACGAGAACGAGCGGCTGGTCAAGGCCGTGTTCCAGGAATTGCGGGATAAATCGCCCGAAGGGTTTCGCTACATGACATGGCGGTCCGGCGACGGTACCTTCTTCCATCTGGTCGAGGCGGCAACCGAGGAGCAGGCCGGCACCCTTCCGGGGCTAGCGGCATTCGCGACTTTTCAGAACGGCATCAGGGATCGCTGCATCGAGCCTCCGCATCGCGAGGCGATGACGGTAGTAGGCAGTTACCGGATGCTGGACCAGTAGGCGCGATCAAGCGATGTAGAGAACGACGGGCGTATGAACATCCTCATTCCTGGCGAGCACCGCGCGCTCATCGAACGCCTGTTTGGGGAGTTGCGCCCAAAGCTGCACCGCTATTGCGCGCGCATGACGGGTTCCGTCTTTGACGGCGAGGACGTGTTGCAGGAAGCGCTGGCCAAGGCGTTCGAGGCTTTGCCGAACGCCGGCCAGATCGCAAATCCGGAGGGCTGGCTGTTCCGCATCGCGCACAACACGGCACTCGATTTTCTGCGCCGGCGAGCCCGCGAAAAGGCCTTTTCCGATGAGGATCCGGACATGATCGTCGACCCGGCCAACGCCACCTTCGACCGTCAGGCCGCTGCCGCCGGCCTGCACACCTTCATGCGCCTGCCCGTCGCGCAGCGCAGCAGCGTCATCATGATGGACGTTCTGGGTTATTCGCTGCAAGAGATCAGCGCCGCGCTGGACACCAGCGTCCCGGCCGTCAAGGCGGCGCTGCATCGTGGCCGCGGCCGCTTGCGCCAGCTCGCCGCCGAGCCCGAGGATCGGCCGGTTCCCAGGCTAGGCGTCTCCGAACGCCTGTTGCTCGAAGCCTATATCGATCGCTTCAACGCCCGTGATTTCGACGCCGTGCGCGACATGCTCGCCGATGAAGTTCGCCTGGAGCTGGTGGCCAGGACGCGGTTTACCGGACCCAAGGAAGTGGCTACCTATTTCCACAACTATTCCCGCCTCCGCGATTGGCGTTTCGTGCCGGGATTCGTCGAGGACAGGCCGGTGGTCCTCGTTCACGACGGCAACGACCCGGCTGCGCGACCAGCCTATTTCATCCTGCTGGTCTGGCAGGAGGGCAAGCTTGCCGCCATCCGCGATTTTCGTCACGCCCGCTACGTCGCCGACAGCGCCGAACTGCTCGTTCTTTGAACGATCGAGGGAAATCCCTGCCTACTACCCTACTACCCTACTACCCTACTACCCTACTACCCTACTACCCTACTACCCTACTGCCCTACTGCCCTACTGCAAAGACTTCAGCAAATTGTCGATCGTAGACGGATTGAACTGCGGTTTGGCCGGAGGCGGATTGTCGTTGGCCACCGGCGGCGGCGCCCGTTCCGGGTTCGGCGCCTGCTCGGCGCCCTTGCGCTCTGCTTCCAGCCTTGCCTTCTCCTGCGAGGCGGTCCGCATCGCCTCCTCGGCCTTTGCCTTGGCATCCGCCTCGGCTTTGGCCTTTGCCTCGGCATCCGCTTTGGCCCTGGCCTCTGCTTCGGCCCGCGCCTGAGCTTCCGCCTCGGCTTTCGCCTTGGCGTCGGCCTCGGCCTTCAGCCGCGCCGCCTCCTCCTGCTGTCGCAGCTCCTCGGCCGCCTTGTCGCGCTGGTCCTGCAACGCAGCGTAATAGCGCACCTCGCGCCGCAGCCGCTGCTTCTCCAGCAACGCGGCCTGCATCGCCTCGACCCGCTGCTGCTCCTTCTCGAGCGCGCGCTGGGTCAGGAACTGCGCCAGCGGTTCGCTGTCGAACTGCCGTTTGACGGCGCCGAACGGCCCCTCGACGCTGAAATTCATCGCCGGTTCGGAACCGACGAGCGCTTCGTCGCCGGGCCGGTAGGTGACCGCGCCCTTGGCGGAGACCGTATCGGCATTGAGGTCCGCCGTGATGTCGGCGGACAAGGTCGCCGAAGGATTTTCGAGGCTGATCGGCGGCGCTCGCAGCGTGCCACCTGCAATGGTGAAGGCGATGTCGGTATCCTTTGCCGCGAAACTGCCATCTGCCGCGATAGCGGGCGCGAAGCCGGCGGTCTTGGCTGCATCGATATCGCGGCCGATCGCGTCCGCCTTGGCGAGGAAGGTGCTGAACGCATTGGGATTGACGCCGGCGACCGTGACGCCCTTCAGCGCCGCCGTGCCCGAACCCGACAGAGCGGCAACCATCGCGTCGACCGATTTGCCACTTGTCGAAAACGCCGCGGAGACATCCCCCTTGCCGCCGATGCCGGCATCCGGCAGCAAGGCTGGCAGATCGGCGTCCGCGAGCTTCATCTGGCCGGTGAAAAGCCCAGTGCCGTCATTGTTTTTCAATTCGAACAGGCCGGTCAGCGCACCGCCAAGGAATTTCGCCTTGAGATCGGACACGCGGATGCCTTCCTGGTCGAGCTTCAGCGACAAGGCCGCGTCATAGGCGGTCGCGAATGGCCCTGCGGCAAGGGAAGCCGTGGTCAAGTCGAGATCGGCCGTGAATGGAAGGCTGGATTTCTGGCTGAACGGGGCCGACGGCCACACACCGCCGTTGTTGTCTCCGCTCTTGTCCGTGAACGCGGAATCGCCGAACAGCGCCACCGCCATCGGGTCGAGATCAAGTTCGTCGAGCGCCAGCGAGCCGGCCAGATGCGGCACGCCATCTTTGCCGTCAATCCCCTCCTTGACGTCGATGTTCACGTCACCCGACACCGCAGATTCGTTGATGGCGGCGTTGAGGCCGGAGAGCACCAGTAGGCCGTTGCCGTAATCGGCCTGCGCGGTGAGCGACGTCGACGTGCCTGTCCCCATGCCCGGCAGGCCTATGCCCGATGTCATCAGCCAGGGCTCGATGTCGGCCGTATCGAGGCTGACCTTGCCCTTCGCGACCGGACCTTGCGGCGTGTCGGCTACGGTGCCGTCGAAACCGGCGTTGAAGTCGTTGCCGGCAAGGCTGAAGCTCGTCGCCAGGCCGCCGCCCAGCGTGCCCTTGGCCTGGATGTCGGTGCTTGCCTCGCCGAGCATGCCGAGCGGCAGTGCCGGCAAGCCGTAAAGTGCCAGCAGCGCTGTGGCGTCGGGGTTCCTGGCATTGAAGGTCAGCGCCACAGGCGCTTCAAGAAGCTTGTCGACCGCTCCCTTCCCCGACAGCGAGGCGGAAAAGGACGATCCGCCGGCCTTGCCTTGCCCGCTCACAGCAAGCCCTGTTGTGCCGTCGCCATTGTCGGCAGCACTCACCACAAGATCGACGCGCGAGTCCTGGAACAGGTCGGGATAAGCAGCGGCGCGGCTTGCCAGTCCCTTGAGCACGGCATTGTCGGCATAGTGCTGCGCCGCCACGTCTATCAGCGGCTTCAGGTCGACGGCGACCACGGAGGCGTCAAGCTTGCCGGTCGGGCTCGCTGGGAAATCCTTGATCCGGCCTGTGGCGCTGATCGACGCGCCAGCCAGCCCGCCCACCGACAGCCGGTCGATCTCAAGCAGCCCGTCGCGCAGCCTGAGCGCGGTGTCGACCGTGTCGGCGGTCAAGCCTCCGGCACTGACCGGTCCCGCCTTGATCTGGAAATCGAGGTCGCGGTCGGCAAATCGGTTGGCGCCCTTGTCACTGATGAAGATCGAAGCGAAGGCCGCTAGCCCGTCGACATCGAGATCGCCGCCTTCCAGCCGCATCAGCACCGAGGGCCTGGCGTCGTCGGGCTGGCTGGAATCGATGCGGCCGGAAAACATCGCTTTGCCCAGGACCAGTTCGAGATCGCTGAAGGCCTGGCGCTTTTCGGAGAGATCGACTTTAGCCCGGAAGCCGGCGGCGGGCAGACGCCGGATCGCCTCGTCGACGTCCTTGGACAACCAGGCAGCGAAGCCGGAAGGCTGCGCCACCGCCAGCAGCAGCGAACCGGTGAAGCCGAAATGGTTCTCGACGCTGAGCAGGCCGTCGGCCTCCAGCGTGGCGCGGCCGGGCAGTGTCGCGGCGAGCGATTTCACCGACCAGCCGCCATCGACCGGCTCGGCGGAAAGATGAACGTCGCGAACCGTGGTGTCACCGGCCACCACGGCCGGCAACCTGACCTCGACCGTTCCGGGAATGGTCGGCTTGGGCAGGTCGAGCAAAGCCTGTTCCAGTCCGGCAATGCGCTGATCCAGTGTCAGGCCGGCGCCTGCCGCACCCACGGCCTCGTCGAACTGCACCTGCGCGCCATTGGCCTCGATGGCGAAGCTCGGCTTCTGGCCGAGATCGATCGAGGCCTTGCCGTCGGCGGTATAGGGATTGTCGAGGGGTCCGGTCTCGAAGCGGAATTCATCGATGCCGAGCTTCTGGTGATCGAGCGCGAACTTGCCGTTAACCCGAAAGCCGGGATTGGACTTGCCGGTGCCGACCTTCACCGTCTCGCCATCGGTGCCCCGCAACTGGGCTGAGTTCTTATCGGCGCCGGAAATCTTGAACTGTCCGGAGTAGATGGCGGCGCCGTTGACGATGCCGGCATTGCCGTCGGTTTCGATGACCAGCGGATACGCGTCGGGATCGGCCTTGAGCCGAAACCGCATCTGGCCGTTGGCTTCGGCCTTGCCGGTAGTGGCGGCAACCGTCGTGCGCAGGCCGTCGAACCTCAACGTGCCATCCATGCGCCACGGGCCCGCCAGCGATTTGGCCGAAATGGTCGAATTGATCTCGGACATGGTGTGGCTGCGTCCGCCGGCGGCATGACGCAGCTCGATCTGCCCTTCCGTCACCGTCAGCTTCTCGATCGAGATCTGGTTGAGGTTGAAGGGCGAGGACGGCCGCATCGCCCAGTCGACGGTGCCATTGGCGGCGATGTCGATCGTCGCTTTCGGCCGCACCAGCCGCATGTCGAAAATCAGCACCTCGCCACGCAGGAACGGCGCCAGTTCCGCATCCATCGAAAACGTCTCGACGGTCATCGCCGGCTGGCCGGCGGGGCCGCCGGCAACGGCGACATTGGAGAAGGTTACCGACGGAAACGGCAACAAGCGCGCCGTGGCGTCGCCCTGCACGGTCACCTTGCGGCCGAGAATGGCGCTCGCTTCGCGCTCGAACTGCGCCCGATAGCCGGACCAGTCGACAAAATACGGCCCCACCAGCGCCGCGCACAGCACCAGCACGAACAGGCCACCAAAGATCACGAACAGGCGTGCGAGCATCAGTTCCGAACGGTTTGGTTGAAATCAGCCGCACTCTACCTGCATCCGCGTGTCGATAAAGAGGCAATTCGATCGTCGTCGGCGACAACCATGGACGGCGTTCGATGTTGCGCGGTCGCTCTTGATCGCGATACCTTGCTTTGGGCGTCCTCGCCCTGTTCCGGTCGCGGCGTTTTCCGATCCGGGATCGTCTGAAACAATCCTGGAAAAGCGGAGAATTGGGGATGTCGGGGAAGAACTGGGACCGTGTGCCGATCGATGCGCAGAGCGTCGACGCGCCGCTTTCGCAATCAGCGATTTTCCTTGTCGTCACCATAGCCGATGAACAGGCGGTTCTCGGAAAGGTTTGTTCCGTACTCGGCGACCTTGACGACCTGGTCAAGACTGTCGGGTTCCGCGACCTCGGCGGCCGCCTGTCCTGCATCGCCGGCATCGGCCACGATCTATGGAACCGGCTCAACCCCGGCCGGCGGCCGGCGGAGTTGAAGCGGTTCACGCCGATCAAGGGTGCGGTTCACGCCGCGCCCACGACGCCGGGCGACCTTCTCTTCCATATCCGCTCCGAGCGGCCAGACATGTGCTTCGAGTTCGAGCGTATCCTGCTGGACAGGCTTGGTGCCGGCGTGACCGTCGTCGACGAAGTCTCGGGGTTTCGTTATTTCGATGCCCGCGACCTGCTCGGTTTCGTCGACGGCACAGCCAACCCCACCGGCCTCGATCTGCCCGCCTCGGCGCTCGTTGGCGACGAAGATCCCGATTTTGCCGGCGGCAGCTATGTCGTCGTTCAAAAATACCTGCACGATCTCCAAGCGTGGGCGCGAATCCCCACGCCCGTGCAGGAGGCGATCATCGGCCGAACCAAGATCGACAACATCGAAATCGATGATGACGAAGCGCCGCGCAAATCGCACAAGTCGCTCGCCACCATCGAGGATGCCGACGGCACCGAACATGACATATTGCGCGACAACATGCCGTTCGGCCGGCCGGGGCAACGGGAATTCGGCACCTACTTCATCGGCTATTCGAGATATCTCTGGGTGATCGAGAAGATGCTGCAGCGCATGTATGTCGGCGACCCGCCCGGCGCCTACGACCGGCTGCTTGATTTCTCCACCCCTCACACCGGCACGACATTCTTCGCACCGACACGGCCGATGCTGCAGGTGCTTGCCGAGGCAGCGCCAGAGAAGTTGGCCACTCGGTAAACGACGCACACAGCAAAGCGGCCTACCGACCACGTGCCGGCGGAGAAGCGTTTGTCGTGCTTCGGCGTGCTGCGGAGATCAGCACGCGATCATCGGCGTCATCAGTGCGAATTCAACGCGCGTTGCGCTTTGCCTGCGCCACCTTGGCCGCTTTGCGTTGTCGGCCGAGCTCAGCCGGCCGAACCAGATTCGGCGTCCTCTGGTTTGCCACCGCTCGCATGCCCTTGTGCGCAGTGCGCGCGTTGAACGCTGGACCATCCGTCGGCGCTTTCTGCTTCAGGGCCAGCGCCTTGCGCGCGCTGTCGACCAATGAGACGCGCGCCGTCAACTGGCGGCGCCGTTCGGCCTCGCCATTCAACCGCCGCATGGCCGTCGCCAGCATCGCAAGCTTCAACTGAGAGCCGCCATCGGCCTTTGAAGCGACAGCCCCTTTCGGTGTGCCCTTGCCCCGGATTTCGCGCCGGCGTCGATGCGCCTCGGTCTGCGCCTTGTCGCGCCGCTCCCGAAGGCGTTTGACGAGGCCGGACAGATCGGCGTCAGAAAGGTCCTGGACCGCCGGATGGTGCGATTTTTCCACCAGCTCGTGTTCGTCGGCACTCAGCGCGCGCGCTTCTTCCTTGCGTGAAATCGCCATGACACCACTCCTCCGCTTGGGTTGCCCGTCTTCTGGGCCTTCAGCACACGGAGTCTCGGCCCGATTGGAGGTGGGGTCAAGACGAGCCGATGACGGCGTCTACTCGGCAGCCGGCAGGATCTTGCCCGGGTTCATGATATCGAGCGGATCGAGCGCCTGCTTGATCGTGCGCATGATGTCGACGCCGTGGCCGAGCTCATGGCGCAGGAAGCCAATCTTGCCTTGGCCGATGCCGTGCTCGCCGGTGCAGGTGCCCTCCATGGCGATGGCCCGCATGTTGAGCCGCGCCACGAACTTTTCCGACAGCGCGATTTCCTTCGGGTCGTTCACGTCCATCAGCACCAGGACGTGGAAATTGCCGTCGCCGGCATGGCCGACGATCGGCGCGACAAGCCCCATTTCGGCGATATCGGCCTCGGTTTCGGTGACGCATTCGGCAAAACGCGAGATCGGAACGCAGACGTCGGTCGACAGGCCCTTGGCGCCTGGCCGCAGCGTCAGCGACGACCAATAGGCGTCATGTCTGGCCTTCCAAAGTTTGGTGCGCTCCTCGGCGACACTGGTCCACAGGAACGGTCCGCCGCCATTCTCCTCGGCGATCATGCCGAAGGTCTCGGCCTGCTCGGCAACGCCGGCATCACTGCCATGGAATTCGACGAACAGGCACGGGCTTTCGGGATAGTCGAGCTTGGAATATGTCTTCATCGCCCGCATCTGCAGCGCGTTGACCAGTTCGATGCGCGCCACCGGAATGCCCATCTGGATCGTCGCGATGACGGCGTTGCAAGCCGCTTCGACGCTCGGAAACGGGCAGACACCACCGGAAATCGCCTGCGGAATCCCTTGCAGCCTCAAGGTCAGCGAGGTGATGATGCCGAGCGTGCCTTCCGAGCCGACCAGCAGCCGTGTCAGGTCGTAGCCGGCCGAGCTTTTTTTTGCCCGCTTGCCAGTGGTCACCGCCTCGCCATCGGCCATGACGGCCGTCAGCGACAGCACGTTCTCGCGCATCGTGCCGTAGCGCACCGCGTTGGTGCCTGAGGCCCGTGTCGCAGCCATGCCGCCCAGCGAGGCATTGGCGCCGGGATCGATTGGAAAAAACAGGCCGGTGTCGCGCAGATGCCGGTTGAGATCCTCGCGAGTCACCCCGGGCTCGACCGTGCAGTCGAGATCCTGCGGATTGACCGATAGGATCCGGTTCATCCGCGAAGTGTCGACCGAGATGCCGCCGCCCGGCGCGTTGGTGTGGCCTTCGAGCGACGAGCCGACGCCGAAGGCGATCACCGGCACGCGGTGCGCGGCGCAGGCGCGCACGATCTCCTGTACCTCGGCGGTCGTTTCCGGGAAGACGACGCCGTCCGGTGCCTGCGTCGGGATGTAGGTTGTCGTATGCGCATGCTGGGAGCGAACCGCCTGGCCGGTCTGAAAGCGCTCGCCAAACCGCTGCTTGAGGATGCCGAGCACGGCGGCGATGCCTTCTTCGTTGCGCTCGACCGGATTGAGGTCGCTCAGGGCCATGAATTCCTCCGCGAATGGACCAGTGTCCATGCTTGTCATGCATTTATGGATGATGCCTAACGCAATTCCAGGAAAAGTGTGAAGCGGTTTTCCCGGGAAAAGCGCCTAGCGCTTTCCCTGGGGAATTGTATCAAAGAGGCGGTCCGACGTTTCCGTGGAACGATGAACCGCTCTTACAACCACGCTCTGTCCAGCACCAGAACAAGGAAGTTGCCATGCCGATCCCCGCCCCTTTTGTTTCTCAGCCAATGGCTATCGAGAAGGACTGGATCGATTATAACGGCCATCTCAACATGGCCTACTACAACGTCCTGTTCGACCGCTGTTCGGATGAAGCCTTCGAGGCGATGGGCATGGGGCTGGACTATGTCAAGAACCGTCGCCTCACCATCTACACCGCCGAAGTCCATGTCTGCTACGTGCAGGAACTGCATCTCGACCACAAGGTCACGGTCTCCTTCCAGCTCATCGACCATGACGAGAAGCGGCTGCGGTTCTACCAGGAAATCCGCCATGCCGACGGCTGGCTCGCCGCGACGTCCGAGCAGCTTGCACTGCATGTCGACATGTCCGGGCCCAAGGTAGCCCCCTTTTCCGCCGACGTGCTGGCCAAGATCGAAGCGATGCGCGCCGCTCACGCAGCCTTGCCGATGCCCGAACGCGCAGGCCGCTCGATCGGCATCAAACGCAAGACGGCTTGAACCCGCCCGGGGCCCGCGTTAACCTTACCGAGGTTTTAACGGGAACAAGCCGATTGGACCGTTGCGCGACTCAGCGGGCCGTTCGAAAACGATCCGCATCGAAGTAGCGACACGGGCGGCGGGGCATAGCCGATTCGGGGGACGTGCATGAAAACCGATATCAAAGTCGAGGTGGACAGGCTCGCCGCCGATCCGCGCATTACCGACTATGATTTCTGGCGCTCGCTGAAGAACGTCAACAACGAGATCTTCCACATCGCCAACAACAATGAGCCGATCCCCTTCGACATGATCCGCTGGCGCGTCATCCTTAAGCAGGCCCGCATGAAGCGCGGCCACGCCTGACGCTGCGGGTAGAGCGGCCACTTCCGTTGACGACATTCCAGGGGTTTGACCTCAACCCTGTCGCCTGATCGCCGCCAGCGGCGAGCGCGCCACCACCGGCGATGACTGGATGATGGCCGTGTTGGTCATCGCGTAGGGAATGATGCGGTCGATCACCCGTTCGAGTTCGGCCATTGAGCCGACATGCGCCAGCGCGATGAAACAGTCCTCGCCGGTTACCCGGTCGCATTGCGCGATCTCGGGCAGGTCGCGGATGATCTCGGCCACGACGGCGAGCTGCCCCGGCACCGGCCGGATGCGCAGCCATGCCGACAGGTTCAGGCCAAGCGCCGCCGGATTGATCCGCACGCAATAGGCTTCGATGACGCCGCTCTCCTGAAGCTGCTTGATGCGCTCGGACACGCTCGGCGCCGACAGGCCGACGGCGCGCGCCAGCTCGGCCGTGCTGGCGCGCGCATCTTTTTCCAGCAGGCGCAGTATCTTCAGATCGACCGCGTCGAGGTCGAGATTTTCGTTTCGAAGGCGCTTCATCAAAAACTCCTTGCATCCGGAAAGCGACCGAGGTCCCTGAACGACCACTGCCCATATCAGACGGAAAAAATACCTGCGATACTGATCCGATGAACGATCGGACGCAAGTCCAAACCTCGCCCACAGGTGCGGCCTTTACCAGCCTGCCGACATCGCTGCCGCCGCATGTCTGGTTCTGCGTCAGCGCCGTGTTCCACTATCTCGGCCCTGCCTTCGCCGTGCTTTTGTTTGCGCAGATCAGCGTGCTTGGCATGGCCTGGCTGCGCATCGCCACCGCCGCGTTGATCTTCGCGCCGCTGACGCGTCCGTGGCGAACCTTCGCCCAGGCCGATCGGTCGACACGGCTGCTGCTGCTCGCCTTCGGCGTCTGTCTGGCAGTGATGAACTGCTCCTTCTATCTGGCGCTCGACCGCCTGCCGATTTCGCTGGTGGCCGCGATCGAATTCGTCGGCACCATCGGCGTCGCGCTGGTCGGTCTCCGAAGCGCGCGCAATCTCGCTGCCCTTGCCGTCGCCGTGGCCGGCACCTTGCTGCTGATCGACGTCAAATGGTCCAGCGATCCTATCGGCCTGTTCTGGGCCTTCCTCAACGGCGCGCTGTTTGTGGGCTATATCGTGCTTGGCCACCGCGTCGCCGCTTCAGGCGCCGGCGGCGGCATTGCCGGGCTCGGCGCCGCGATGGCCGTGGCCTTCCTGGTCGTGCTGCCGATCGGCCTCACCGACGCGTTGCCCGCCTTTTTCTCCGCGCCGCTGCTGCTGGCGGCCATCGGCGTCGGCATCTGCTCCTCGGTCATCCCCTATATCTGCGACCAGCTCGCCATGACGCGGCTGCCGCGGTCGAGCTTCGCGCTGATGCTGTCGCTGCTGCCAGTCACCGCGACGCTGATCGGCATTCTCGTGCTGCGCCAGATCCCCGGCATCAGCGACTGCATCGGTATTGCGCTGGTGGTGGCCGGCGTCGCCTTGCATAGGCCTGCGAGCACGCAGTAGATCCTCCGCTAAGCCAGTTTCTCCTTCAGGAAGGCGACGGTCCGGCCCCAGGCGAGATCAGCCGCCTTCTTGTCATAGCGCGCTGCCGAAGTGTCATTGTTGAAGGCGTGATTGGCGCCTTCATAGACATAGACCGTGTATTCGACATGCGCGGCATCGAGTTCCTTCTTGAAGGCGTCGATGCCGGCATTGGTCCGTTCGTCCAATCCGGCATAGTGCAGCAGCAGCGCCGCCTTTATCTTGGAAACGTCCGCGGCCTTCGGCTGCATGCCGTAATAGGCGACACTTGCCGCCAGATCAGGCGCGTTCACGGCGAGCATGTTGGCCGTGCCGCCGCCCCAGCAGAAACCGACGACACCGACCTTGCCGTTGCCGTCCTTGTCGGCCTTGAGGAAAGCCACCGTCGCGACGCCATTGGCGACGGTCTGCGCCGGATCCAGCTTGGTGAACATGTCGCGCGCCTTGTCCTCGTCGGCGGGCGTGCCGCCGAGTGGCGATAGGAAATCCGGAGCGAGCGCCACGAACCCCTCCAGCGCCACGCGCCGGGCGACGTCGCGTATATGCGGGTTGAGCCCCCTGTTTTCGTGGATGACGATGACGGTGCCGAGCTTGCCCGCCTGGTCCGCCGGCTTGACAAGATAGCCCTTCATCTCGCCGCCGGCGCCAGGATAGGCGATTTCCTGGCCTTTCACGCGGGGATCGTTCTCGGCGACGATGGCCGCCTGGGCGGAGTTGGCAGCCAGCATCGGCGCGATCGCCGCGGCCGCCGCCCCGGATCCCGCAAGCCGGGTCAGTTGCTCCATGAAGCGGCGGCGATCGAGTGTCAGATGCGTGTATTCGTCATAGGCGTCGATCATCGCCTGGGTGATCCCAAGCTTTGCTGGTCTGGCGGCTGCTTTGGTCATGGCGCATTCCTCGGCTTCAGGCTTCAACACCGGAGCTAGATAGGGGCGCGGCTGGGCCGGTCCAGCCTGGATGAGCGCAGCGGCAAGCATCGGCCGCAGCCAGTGAAGCCGGCAACGCCGGCGCCCGCCCCATCACTTTTTGGTCATCGCCGATAAATCCTGCCGGCACTGCCACAATGGTAGGGGAAGCTGCGTGCTACCGATGCCCGTCCCATCCCGTCCCGACCAGAAGGAGCGCCGCCGATGACCATGCCGATCCTCACCAGCGCGTTCGTCCTTGCCCTGGCCGCCGCTCAGGCATTACGCTTCAGGCTTGCGGACGCAGGCAGGCGGTCGATGATCGAGCTTCGCATCGGCCGGGACCACCGCCCGGACCCGAAATTCCCAAATTTGAGGTGAGACCATGAACGTCCAGGATATTGTCAACACCGTCTCGCAAAAGGCGGGCCTCGACCAGGCAACGACCGAGAAAGTCGTCGGCACCATCTTCTCGGTGCTGGAGCACGAGGCGGAAGGCACCAACGTCTCGGGTTTCTTCGCCAAGATTCCCGGCGCCGACGATCTCGCCCGCCAATACGACGTCATGGCCGCCGGCGCGGCCGGCGGTGGTGGCCTGCTGTCCTCGTTGCAAGGCGCGCTGGGCGGTGTTCTCGGCGAAAAGGCCGGCGCACTGATCAACGGCGTCGCCGCGCTCAAGGCCTCCGGCCTCGATATGGCGCAGATCAGGCAGGCCGGCGCCGCGCTGATCCAACAGGCCGAAGCCGCCGCCGGGCCTGACCTCACCAATGAAGTGCTCGGCTCGGTGCCAAGCCTGAAGAGCCATCTCGGAATCAGCTAGGGCGCGATCCTGCGGGACCGAACCCGTTCCTTACTTCGGCAGTGCGTATGCCATTACATAATCGCCGGGCTTGGTGCCGACCGAGCCATGGCCGCCGGCGACGATGACCACGAACTGGCGCCCGTCAGCCACCGTGTAGGTCATCGGCGTCGATTGCCCGCCGGCTGGCAGGCGCGCCTGCCAGAGCTGCCTGCCTGAGGTCAGGTCGTAGGCGCGCAGGTAGTCGTCGACCGCGGCGCCGAGGAAAGCCACCCCGCCGGCGGTGATCATCGGCCCGCCAATGCCGGGCACGCCGACCTTCAGCGGCAAAGGCAGCGGCGTCATGTCATAGACCGTGCCGTTCCTGTGCTTGTAGACGATCTGTCCGGTCCTGAGGTCGGCTCCGGCGACATAGCCCCATGGCGGCGCC
Organism: Mesorhizobium sp. B2-5-3; assembly: GCF_006441005.1. Lineage (NCBI taxonomy): Bacteria > Pseudomonadati > Pseudomonadota > Alphaproteobacteria > Hyphomicrobiales > Phyllobacteriaceae > Mesorhizobium > Mesorhizobium sp. B2-5-3. Next base: position 129,786 of record NZ_VFUS01000004.1, on the reverse strand, counting down.
TGGCACGGAATGCCGAGCGGCGACAGGAACGGTCCCATCACCACCGCATAGGGAGCGCCGTCATTTCGGTTCAGCCCCTGCTCGCTGCCATTGGCGTCGCCTGGCGGCGGCACGTCCGCGCGGGGCACAAGCCTGGAGGTGAAGGCGAGATAGGTCGGCATGCCGAACAGCACCTGCCGGACCGGATCGACCGCCACGCCGCCCCAGTTGAAGACGCCGAAATTGCCGGGATAGACCAGCGTGCCCTGCAGCGATGGCGGCGTGTAGCGGCCCTCATAGCGCAGCCTGTGCAACGCAATCCGGCACGCCAGCTGGTCGAACATGGTGATGCCCCACATGTCGGCATCGGTCAGCGGCGGCGGATTGAAGGAAAGGTCCGACACCGGCTGCGTGGGCGATGTGTGGTCGCCTTCGATGGCGCCGCCGGGCGCCGGCACTTCCTTGACCGGGATGACCGGCTCGCCGGTGCGCCGGTCGAGCACGTAGAGGTCGCCCTGCTTGGTCGGCCCCACCAGCGCCGGCACGACCGTTCCGTCGGTCTTGGTGATGTCGACAAGGCTCGGCTGCGCCGGCACATCCATGTCCCAAAGGTCATGATGCAAGGTCTGGCGCACCCATTTCAATTGCCCCGTATTGAGGTCGAGCGCGGTGATCGAAGAGGAGAATTTCTCGACATTGGCGCTGCGGCCGGCGCCGAGCTGGTCCGGCGTCTGGTTGCCGAGCGGTATGTAGAGCAGGCCGAGCTTTTCGTCGGCACTCGGCGTCGACCACATGTTGGGCGAATTGGCGGTGTAGGTCTGGCCTGCCGCCAGCGGCGTGGTCTGGTCGGGATTGCCGGAATCCCAGTTCCAGATCAGCGCGCCCGTGGAGGCATCGAAGGCGCGGATGACGCCGGACGGCTCCTGCGTGGAATAATTGTCGTTGACCGCGCCGCCGACGATGATCTTGCCGCCCGATATCAGCGGCGCCGAGGTCGAATAGTAATAGCCGGACTTGGGATAAGGCATGCCGGTCAGAAGGTTCAGCGTGCCGCCTTCGGCAAAGGACGGACAGACCTGACCGTTGGCGGCGTCGAGCGCGATCAGCCGCGCGTCCGAAGTCGGCAGGTAGACACGCGCGGCGCAAGGCTGCCCGGCACCGATCTTGGCGTCGGCGTAGTAGGAGACGCCGCGGCAGGTCTGGTGCTGGCGGTCCTTGTCGAGCTTGACCTGGGGATCGTAGCGCCACTTCTCCTTGCCCGTGGCGGCGTCGATGGCGATGGCGAAATTGTGCGGCGTGCAGATGTAAAGCGTATCGGCGATCTTCAGCGGCGTCACCTGATAGGTGGTCTCGCCGACATCGTCGGGACCTTTCACGTCGCCGGTGCGATAAGTCCAGGCCGGCTGCAGGTTGGCGACGTTCTCCGGCGTGATCTGGTCGAGCGGCGAATAGCGCTGGCCATAGGGCGTACGGCCGTAGAAGTGCCATTCGCCGGCAGGTATGTCGCCGCCGAGATCGGCCGCCGGGGTCACCTTGTCGGTGTCGAGATTGCCGGCAATATCCTTGGGATCGGTCGTCATTGAATAGCCGGCGACCGCCAGCGACGCCAACACGGCGAGAATGAGCGGCGCGCGGCCATCGGGACCAACAAGGCCCCGCCTCGCCCACGGCGTCAGCAGCCACAACGCGACGAGCACGATGATGCCGCCGCGCGGCCCGAGTTCCCACCAGTCGAAGCCGATTTCCCAGACCGCCCAGGCAAGCGTGCCCAGCACGATCGCGGCGTAGAGCCAGAGCGCGGTGGATCTGCGCCGGTAGAGCAGCCATGCTGCGATGAGGAAGGCGATGCCTGATATGATGTAGTACCAGCTGCCTCCCAGTGAAGCCAACCAGATGCCGCCGGCGCCAAGCGCGAGGCCGATGAGGAAGAGGATGAGGGAGGTGATGGTGACAGCCAAGATGATACTCCTTCGACTGTTGCGCGCCTCGAGGCGGCCGTGGGCAACAGGATCCCCTCCCTGCCCTTTGCGCAGCTTTCCCTCACCCGCCCTGCCTGTCAAGCAGGCCGGAAACAATCAGGAGTGGAACAAAACGTAGACAGTTCTGGTCTTTCTCCACCGAATCACTACATTCGGGGGCGATGTCCGGCTTTTCCGAAGACATGCCCTTTTTCGATGAACCCGATGCGCGGCCCACCGCCCCGTCGGGCATCGCCGCGCGCGCCATGGCTGCCCGCAGCGGCCACAACAACGCGCCCGACTATCTCAAAGGGTTGAACCCCGAGCAGCGGCTGGCGGTGGAAACCACCGAAGGTCCCGTTCTGGTGCTGGCCGGCGCCGGCACCGGCAAGACGCGCGTCTTGACCACCCGCATCGCCCACATCCTGGCGACCGGAAAAGCCTTTCCCTCGCAGATCCTGGCCGTGACCTTCACCAACAAGGCCGCGCGCGAGATGAAGCAGCGCATAGGCATCCTGATCGGCGAAGGCAATGTCGAGGGCATGCCCTGGCTCGGCACCTTCCACTCGATCGGCGTCAAGCTCTTGCGCAGGCACGCCGAGCTTGCCGGGCTGAAATCCGACTTCACCATCCTCGACACCGACGACGTCGTGCGGCTGATCAAGCAATTGATCCAGGCCGAGGGCCTTGACGACAAGCGCTGGCCGGCCAAGCAGTTCGCGCAGATGATCGACGGCTGGAAGAACAAGGGGCAAGGCCCGGCCGATATCGCCGAGGGCGATGCGCGCAGTTTCGCCAACGGCAAGGGCCGCGAGCTCTACAAGGCCTATCAGGAGCGCCTGCAGACGCTGAACGCCTGCGATTTCGGCGATCTGCTCTGCCACCCTATCCGCATCTTCCGCGCCAATCCGGACGTGCTGAAGGAGTATCACAAGCGGTTCAGATATATCCTGGTCGACGAGTACCAGGACACCAACACCGCGCAATACATGTGGCTGCGGCTCCTGGCGCAGCGGCCAAATAGCGGGCGTAGCGCGACGTCTACGGATTTGCATTCGGCCGAAGGCCGCAAGCCCGACCGGGCGTCCGAGCCTTCGCGAGGCCCCTCCCGCGACGCCGAAGGCGCGCAGAAAAGAGGGGTCGGGCCCGCGCCGGCAGGCGCGGAACAGCCCGTGAGCGAAAACAAAGTAAACATCTGCTGCGTCGGCGACGACGACCAGTCGATCTATGGCTGGCGCGGCGCGGAGGTCGACAACATCCTGCGCTTCGACAAGGATTTTCCCGGCGCCACCATCATCCGGCTGGAGCGCAATTATCGTTCCACCGCGCATATCCTCGGCGCCGCTTCGCACCTCATCGCCCACAATGAAGGCCGCTTCGGCAAGACGCTGTTCACCGATCGCGACGATCCCGAGGACGGCAAGGTCAACGTCCACGCCGCCTGGGATTCCGAGGAGGAAGCGCGCGCTGTCGGCGAGACCATCGAGGCTTATCAGCGCCAGAAGCACAATCTCAACGACATGGCGATCCTGGTGCGGGCGTCCTTCCAGATGCGCGAGTTCGAGGACCGCTTCGTCACGCTCGGTCTCAACTACCGCGTCATTGGCGGCCCGCGCTTCTATGAGCGCATGGAGATCCGCGACGCGCTTGCCTTCTTCCGCGTCGTCGCGCAAGGCGCCGACGATCTCGCCTTCGAGCGCATCGTCAATGTGCCCAAGCGCGGCCTCGGCGAAACCACCATCCGCCAGATCCACGACACGGCCCGCGCGCTGCGCGTACCGATGTTGGAAGCCGCCCCCAAGCTCGCCGAGAGCGATGAATTGAAGCCCAAACCGCGCGCCGCATTGCGCGAGGTCGCGGCCAATTTCGAACGCTGGCAGAAGGCGCTGGAAACCACGCCGCACACCGAACTGGCCGAGACCATCCTGGAAGAGAGCGGCTACACCGACATGTGGAAGAACGACCGTTCGGTCGAAGCGCCCGGCCGGCTGGAGAACCTCAAGGAGCTGATCCGCTCCATGGAGGAGTATGAATCGCTGCGCTCCTTCCTCGAACATGTCGCTCTGGTCATGGACGCCGAGCAGAACGCCGAACTCGACGCCGTCAACATCATGACGCTGCATTCGGCCAAAGGCCTCGAATTCGAGACCGTTTTTCTCCCGGGCTGGGAGGAAGGCCTGTTCCCGCACCAGCGCGCGCTGGACGAAGGCGGCCGTTCCGGCCTGGAGGAGGAGCGCCGGCTGGCCTATGTCGGCGTCACCCGTGCCAAGAAGAACCTGCACATCTGGTTCGTCTCCAACCGCCGCATCCACGGCCTGTGGCAATCGACGATTCCCTCCCGCTTCCTCGATGAACTGCCTGAAACCCATGTCGAAGTCGCCGAAAGCGGCAACTCCTATGGCGGCTACGGCAATTCCTATGGCGGCGGCTCGTTCGCTTCCGGCCGGGGCGGCCAGGGGGCAGGAAGACAGAACCCCTATGGCGCCTCGCGCTTCGACAATGTCGGCGCCGAAAAATCCGGCGCCTTCTCCAACAGCTACGCCACGCCGGGCTGGCAGCGGGCGCAGCAGAACCGCACCGAAGCGACCGATCGCAACTGGGGCTCGCGCTCCGGCCACCAGGTCGAGCGCATCGGCTATGGCGAGACCGACAGCGGCTACGGCGCCGGCCGCACGAGCATCAAGGGCCGCACCATCGATGGCGAGTTGGTCGCCAAATCCGTCGCCGACACGCCGTCCCCCTTCAACGTCGGCGACCGCGTCTTCCACCAGAAATTCGGCAACGGCAACATCGCGGCCATCGAAGGCAACAAGCTGACCATCGACTTCGACAAGGCCGGCCAGAAACGCGTGCTGGATGGGTTTGTCGCGGCTGTGTGAGAAAAAATGGACACTCACTCGCGTAAGGAGCTGGTCAAAAATCCTGAGGTTTTCTTGTGAAAATCGAAGTAGATTTTGATGCTAATTATATTTGCGATTTCACAGCTAAAATTGATTGGAATCAATTCCAATAGCGTGGACGTCCGAAGTGAACGGAACTTTCGGTAGTCACCCGGGCCGGACCGCTCAATCCACCTTCTTCTCGCCCGCCTCGCCGGCCTTGACGATATCTCCCGTAGTGAACAGGATTTCCTTCAGTTCCGCGCGCCAGTCCTGCTTCTGACGCAGCAGGAATTCGAGGTCCATGCCGAAATGCTTGAACTCCTCGCCTTGCGCGTTCTTCATGATGGCGCGGGCCTGCGGGTCCTTCTCCACCGACATGCGCTGTTCATACCAGGAGATCGCTTCCGCTTCCTCGATCAGCGAGGTGATCATGCGGGCGAAGGTTCGCACCTCCTGCGACAATTCTTCGGGCGGTTCGTGGTACTGGTCGAAACCCATGTGGTCGTCCTCCCTCAATGGCTCGCAATGCGAGCAGGCGCTGGCCGTGCCATGAATGCATGAGAGGTGCAGCAGGTTCCGGATCGCACCCACAATTCAGGACGATGAAAGGAACAGGCTATCTCACGACACCGGCGCTGCCCCGCCCTGTTCGGTGCGACGCGCGATGAAATCATCGAGCACAGCCGACGTGGCAATGGCCGTCGCCGGCGGCTCGAAATCGGCGAGGATGCGCTTCCAGATACCGGTGGCGCGTTCGGTTGCGGTCTTGGAACCGGCCTGCGTCCAGTTGCCGAAATTCGACCAGTCGGCCACCAGCGGCTCGTAGAAGGCGGTGCGGTAGCGCGCCATGGTGTGACCTGCCGAGAAGAAATGGCCGCCGGGCTGCACTTCGGCGATCGCCTCGAAGCCGATGGCATCGTCGTCGCCGGGCGTGGCGGCGCACAGTTCAGCCACCGTCTGCAACGCCTCGATGTCGGTGACCAGCTTTTCGAAGGAAACGCTCAGGCCGCCCTCCAGCCAGCCGGCGGCATGGATGCACACGGTGGCGCCTGCCAGCACCGAGCCCCACAGCGCAAACTGCGTCTCATGCGCCGCCTGCGCATCGGAGATGTTGGCCGCGCTGCCGCCGCCCGAACGCCACGGCAGGCCGGTGAAGCGCGCCAGTTGGCCGGCTCCGAGCGTCGCCTTGACATGCTCCGGCGTGCCGAAGGCCGGCGCGCCCGATTTCATGTCGACATTGGAGGAGAAGGAGCCGTAGACGACAGGAGCGCCCGGCCGCACGATCTGCGCCAGCGTCAACCCGGCCAGCGCCTCGGCATGCTGCAGCGTCAGCGCGCCGGCCACCGTGATCGGGGCCATCGCACCCGCCAGGCAGAAGGGTGTGATGATCAGGACCTGGCCCGCCCTGGCGAAGTCGATGATGCCTTGCGCCATCGGGATGTCGAGCTGGCGCGGCGAATTGGTGTTGATGACGGTGTAGCAATGGGCGCCCGAGCGGAACTCGTCCTCGGACAGCCCGCGCGCCAACCTGATCATGTCGAAACTATCGTCGACCTGCGGGGTGCCGCGCGCGAAGATGAAGGGAAGCTTGTCCGACAGGGTCAGTTGCGCCCGGTTGACGGCGTAGTGGCGAAAACGGTTGTCGATGTCCTGCGGCTCGACGCAAGGTCCCAGCATGTGCAGCACGTCGAAATGCTGCACCAGCTTGATGAACTCCTCGAAGGCCGCCAGTGTGCCTGGTCGGCGGCCGCGTTCGAGGTCAGTGACGTTCGGCGCGCCGCACCCGGCCAGGAAGGTCATCGACCCGAGTTCCAGCGTCAGATCGCGGGAGCGGTCACCGGCATGGGTCTGGATCGATTTTGGCGCCGAGGCCAGTGCAGCCGCCACCATGTCGCGGCCGATCCGCACCATGTCGGTTTCGGGGTCGATCAGGGCGCCGGCGCGAGCGAGCAGGTCGCGCGCCTGCGGCAGCAGAACCTTGATGCCCAGCTCTTCCAGCACGCGCAGCGCCGTGTCGTGGATCGAGGCGACGTGGTCGTCCGAAAAGATTGGCTGCGGCAGGAACGGGTTCTTCAGCGAGCGGTAATTGGGCCGGCGGCTGCTCTCGCTGCCGGCCTCGCCGATGCGTCCTCGCCGGCGCTCGCGCCTGCCTTCGCGTGCCGCGTCATCGATCATCCGGAAACCTCCTCATTGCCGCATCGCCTTGCCCAAGGGATCGTAGGGCGAAGCCGGAATGACACGCGCCGGCCGCTCGGTGCCGACAATGTGCACGCAAAGCGCCGTTCCTTCCTCGGCAAAATCGCCATCCACCAACGCTAGCGCGACGCTCTTGCCGATCGTGTAGCCAAAGCCGCCGGAGGTGACGAAGCCGACGCGCCGAGCGCCGTGCCAGACCGGCTCGAAGCCGCTGGCGTCCGCGTCGATGGCATCGACTTCCAGCGTCACGATCCGTCGTGCAACACCGGCCTTGCGTTCCTCCAGCGCCGCCTCGCGGCCAATGAAATCGCCCTTGTCGAAAGCAATGAAGCGGTCGAGCCCTGTCTGGCCGGGCGTGTAGCCTTGCGTGGATTCACGCGACCAGATGCCGAAGCTCTTTTCCAGCCGAAGCGCGTTGAGTGCGTAATAGCCAATCTCGGCGAGGCCGAGATCCTCGCCGGCGGCAAGCAGCGTTTCGCGCAATGTGGCATGCATGGTGGCCGGGCAGTTGATCTCGAAGCCGAGTTCGCCGGCGATGGAGAGGCGAGCCATCCTTGCCCGCACCATGCCAATGTCGAATTCGCCGCATGCCATGAATGGCAATGCTTTGGGGGAGATGTCCTGGTGCGTCGTGCGCTCGACGATCTTTCTGGCATTGGGGCCGGTGACCAGAAAGCCCGACATCGCATCTGAAATATCGGTGACGCAAACGCCTTCAGCCATATGCGCTTCGAACCAGCGCATGTGGAATTCGCGCAGATAGTAGGAGCCCATCAGCCAGTAGTCGCCATTGCCCCAGTTGAAGACGGTGAGATCGCCCTTCAGCCGCCCGTCCGGCCCGAGCATCGGCGCCAGCCTGGCCTGTCCCGCCTTCGGCAGCCTGCAGGCCAGCAGCCTGTCGAGCCAGGCCTCCGCGCCCGGTCCCGTGATCGCGTAGCGCGCATAGGCCGAGATATCGATGAGGCCGGCGGCGCGCCGGACTTGCAGCGCCTCGTCACCGACGATGTCGAAGGCGTTGGAGCGCCTGAGCGTCGTCTCCTCGCGGAATCCCATCGGCGCGAAATAGGCGGGGATTTCCAGCCCCCAGGAAGCCGTCCATTCGCAGCCCGCCGCACTCATGCCGTCATAGGCGCCGGGGCGTTTCAGCGGCCGGCCCGCAGGCAGCCGTTCGTTGGGAAAGGTCATGACGAAACGACGAGAATAAAACTGTCGCGTCGTCTGCCTGAGATATTCCCGGTTTGCGGCGAAGGCGCCGTAGCGGGCGATGTCCATGCCGAAAATGTCGGCCTGCGGCTCGCCGTAAATCATCCACTCGGCCAGCGACTTGCCGACGCCGCCGCCCTGGCTGAAGCCGGCCATGACGCCGCAGGCGACCCAGTAATTCTTCAGGCCGCGGACCGGCCCGACGATCGGATTGCCGTCCGGGGTGAAGGTGAAGGCGCCGTTGACCCATTTGCGGATGCCTGCCGTCGCCAGGCAAGGGAAGCGCTCATGCGCCTTGGCAAGTTCCGGGCCGATGCGGTCGATGTCTTCGGGGATGAGCTCGATGCCGTAATCCCACGGCGCGCCGTCCATGTTCCAGTGCTTCGGGTTCTGCTCGTAGACGCCGAGCAGCACGCCCTTGCGCTCCTGCCGCAGATAGGAAAAGCCGTCGAGATCGACGGCCAGGCCGATCTCCTTGTCGAGGGCAGCGACTTCCGGAATGTCCTCGGTGACGAAATAATGGTGCTCCATCGGCGTCACCGGCAGTTCAACCCCGGCCATGCGGCCGAGTTGCTTGGCCCACAACCCGCCGGCATTCACGACATGCTCGGCGGTGATGGTGCGTTGCTCTGTGACGACATCCCAATGGCCGTCGGCGCGCGCCTTCAGCTCGACCACGCGGTTGCGCAGGATCACGTCGGCGCCGCGCTTCTTGGCGGCACCGACATACGCATGCGTCGTGCCGTAAGGGTCGAGATGGCCCTCGTTGGAATCGTAGAGGCCGCCAAGCACGCCGGTGACGTCGACGATCGGGCAGATCGCCTTGATCTCGTCAGGCGTCACCAGCCGGGCGGTCTCGATGCCGACCGACTGGAATACCGCCCAGGCCGATTTCAGCCACTCCCAGCGCGCCGGATCGCTGGCGATGTTGACGCCGCCGGTCATGTGCAGGCCGACGTCCTGGCCGGATTCGGCCTCGATCTCTCGGTAAAGGTTGATGGTGTAATCCTGCAGCGCGGCGACATTGGGGTCGGCATTGAGCGCGTGGAACCCCGCCGCCGCATGCCAAGTCGACCCCGCCGTCAGTTCGGCGCGCTCGATCAGCGCCACATCCGACCAGCCGAACCGCGCCAGGTGATAGAGCACCGAAGCGCCCACCACTCCTCCCCCGATGACGACTGCGCGGTAGTGAGACTTCAAGGCTTCCCTCCCCGGACTGTCCGAAACCGGCACCATATACGTACTGTACATAAGTGTCTAGTACTGCGAACAGCTCCTGGACGCTGTCGAACCTGTGTTGGAACGATCGATTTTCCGGCGCGGCCGCACTTCCCCAGCAGCGTCGCGGCGGGCCGACGCGAATGCGTCACCAACTGTCATGCAAGCATCATGTTCGCGCCTTAGACCGCTTGCCGAGGGCACAAGCGGCCCTCCAGGGCGGCAGCCTCGCCGCCGCCAGGCAACCTCAGAATTCCGCCGTCCCGGCGCTTTGTCATCAAGGGGATATCCATGACGCATCTACGCTCATTCTCGTTGCGGCTGCTGGTCGCCGCGCTGGCGGCCTCGGCCGTTTCGCTGCCCGCCTTCGCCGACAGCTCGGCCAGCGTCGGCGGCGCCAGTTTCGTCAACAAGGGGCTGGTGGGGGTTGGCCGCATCCCGGCCGGCCAGCGCGACAGGTTCGGCGAGACCTTCGGCTCCGGCTCCGGCATGTCGATCGACACCGCGGGCTGGACGCATGATGCCGGCACCTACAGAGGCTCGCTGTGGCTGCTGCCCGACCGCGGTTATAACGTCGTCGGTACCACCGACTACCGGCCGCGCCTCAACACGATCAACATCGAGTTCGCCCCGGTGGCGCCAGGTGCCGCGCCCGCGGCCGGCCAGGAGCAGACCGGCGTCAAGGCGACGCTCGCCGACACCATGCTCCTGACCGACGACAAGGGCGCCGACGCCAGCGGTCTCGACCCGCTGAACGGCGTGCGTCCCGCCGCCGGCGACATGCCTGTCCTGCCGCAGGCCGACAATGGCAAGCTCGCGCTCGACAACGAGGCGATCGTGCGGCTGCCCGACGGCACCATGCTCGTTTCCGACGAATACGGTCCCGACATCTACCGCTTCTCCGCCGACGGCCGTCTGATGTCGGCGACCCAGCCTCCGGCCGCGCTCGTGCCGATGCGCCACGGCACGGCCAATTTTGCTTCCGACAATCCGGGCCCAGGTGCTGCCGAACCCGACCCAAAGGATCCCGAAACCGGCCGCCAGAACAATCAGGGCCTCGAAGGCATGGCAATGACGCCGGACGGCAAGTTCGTGATCGCGGTCTTGCAGTCGGCGACCCGGCAGGACGGCGGCGATTCGGCCTCGACGCGCCAGAACACCAGGGCGCTGATCTATGACGCCTCCGATCTTGCCCATCTCAAGCTGGCACATGAATATGTCGTGCCGCTGCCGGTGTTCAAGGACGCCAAGGGCAAGACCAAGGTGGCTGCGCAAAGCGAGATCGTGGCGCTGTCGGACACGGCTTTCCTGATGCTGGCGCGCGACAGCGGCAATGGCCAGGGCCTGAAGGGCGAAGAGTCGCTGTATCGCAAGATCGACATTGTCGACCTTTCCGGCGCGACCGACATCGCCGGCGGTCCCTTCGATGCCGCCGACAAGCCGGTGGCGCCCAAGGGCGTGCTCGATCCGTCGGTGACGCCGGCAAGGCTGACGCCGTTCATCGACATCAACGACAAGGCCGAGCTTGCCCGCTTCGGCCTGCACAATGGCGCGCCCAATGACAAGGACAACCTCTCGGAAAAGTGGGAAGCGATGTCGCTGGCGAGCGTGCTCGATCCGAAGCTGCCCGACGACTATTTCCTGTTCGTCGCCAACGACAACGATTTCCTCGCCCAGGACGGTTTCCAGGTCGGCGCGCCCTACAAGGCCGAGGACGGCGCCGATGTCGACACCATGTTCCTTGTCTTTCAGGTCACGCTTCCCGGCCTCGCCAGGAAGTAAGCATCTTGCAGGAGGCGCCGCCTGGCGCCTCCTGCCCGACAAGCTTGATCGGATGCACGACGGCGTGCCTTGCCCGCCGTCGCTCCTTTCGCAAGGGTGCATCCCGGTCGGGCCTGCGGTATCCTGCGTGCCGGACTCAAAAGAACCAGCTTTGCCGGATTGCCCGCCATGGATGAAAAGATGCCCGCGCGCCGGCGCACCGGTGACCTGACCAGCGGCCCCATTCCGCGCACGCTCCTGCTGTTCGCCCTGCCGGTGCTCGGCTCCAACGTGCTGCAATCGCTCAACGGCTCTGTAAACGCCGTCTGGGTCGGCCGCTTCCTCGGCGAATCCGCGCTCACCGCCACCTCCAATGCCAATCTGGTGCTGTTCCTCATCCTCGGCACCGTGTTCGGCATTGGCATGGCGGCCACCATACTGGTGGCGCAATCGGTCGGCGCCCGCGACCTGCCCGAGGCGCGCCGCATCGTCGGCACCAGCGCCACCTTCTTCTTCTTCGTCTCGGTGCTGTTCGCCGTCTGCGGCTGGATTTGGGTGGACGCCATTCTGGGCGCGCTCGGCACACCGCCCGACGCCTTGCCGCTGGCGCGCTCCTATTTGCGCATCATCTTCGTCGCCGTGCCGATGATGAACCTTCTGTCCTTTGTCATGACGGTGCTGCGCGGCGCCGGCGATTCGCGCACGCCGTTCTGTTTTATGGCGCTCGCCGTCGTGCTCGACATCATCTTGAACCCACTGCTCATCCGCGGCATCGGGCCGTTTCCAGAGCTCGGCATCGCCGGCTCGGCGACCTCGACGCTTGTGGGCCAGACGGTGAGCGTCATTGCCATCCTGATCGTGCTCTATGTCCGTAAGCATCCGCTGCGTCTGGCCGGCGCCAATCTGGCGCTGCTGCGGCCGGACCCCGCCTTGCTGCGCTTCGTCGTCTTCAAGGGCGTTCCGATGGGTTTGCAGATGATCGTGATTTCGGCCGCGGCCCTGACGGTGATGGGCATCGTCAATTCCTACGGTTCGCAGGTGGCCGCCGCCTACGGCATCGCCGCGCAGTTATGGACCTACATCCAGATGCCCGCGCTCGCCATCGGCGCGGCCGTGTCCTCGATGGCGGCGCAGAACGTCGGCGCCGGACGCTGGGACCGCATCAGCCGCATCGCAGCGTCAGGCGTCGGCTTCAACCTGGTGCTGACCGGTGCTCTCGTGGCACTTCTATGGGTCTTCGATCGCTCGATCCTCAGCCTGTTCCTGAGCCGCGACAGCGCGGCGATAGACATCGCCGCTCACATCAACAACGTCGCGTCCTGGTCGTTCATCCTGTTCGGCGTCACCATCGTGCTGTTCGCCACCGTGCGCGCCACGGGCGCCGTGATGCCGCCGCTGGTCATCCTGGTGATCTCGGTGCTGGTCGTGCGCACCGGCTTTGCCTATTTCATGCGGGATGTGATCGGCGAGGAAGCGCTGTGGTGGAGTTTCCCGGCCGGCTCGATCACCTCCCTGCTGCTGGCCGCGGCCTACTACCGTCTCGGCGGCTGGCGCACCCTGCACATGATCGAGAACCGGCCGGCCGCCGGCGAGCCGCCCGACACCGGGCTCGGCGTGCCGCGCCAGCGCGCGCATTTTTCCCCAGAGACGCCGAACGGCTGAAGCTGGCCGCTCTCAAGGCCTGTTTTTCAACCCAAAGCCCAGCGCGACCAGCGCAAACACGATGATCATGCCGGCGAACGCCAGGCTGGCCGCGATGGGGCTGGCATAGGTCGAGATGATGCCAATACCGATGACGGGCAAGGCATTGCCGATAAAGCAGCAGATGAAGAAGCTGGATACCACTTCGGCGCGGCGATCCTCCGGTGCGATCTCGTTCACCACCTGCAGGCTACCACGATAGCCGAGTGCGGCCGTCACGCCGCAGCAGGCGGTGGCGGCGATCATCAGCGCCATCGACGCCAGCATCTGCGCCGCCACCACCATGAGGATGCTGGGAATCATCAACGCCAGCGCGGTCAGCATGGCCTTGCCGCTCCGCATTTGCTTCAGCGCTACGATGCTGAGCGCGGTGACGATCGCCAATTCGAAGAACAGCGCACCGGCGACAGCATGGTTCGTCTCATGCAGTTGCTGCGCCAGGATGCTTGGCGCCACCGCGGCATAGAAGCCGACCAGCGCCATGGCGCCGAAACCGGTCACCGCCGGCGCGACGAAGCGCGCGCGGATTTCATCCGGCACGGCAAAGTGCGGCCGCATGGAAATCTGCCCGAGGCCGCCAGGCTCCGCCACCGTTTCGCGTGTACGCCAGACCAGGATGGAGACGATCACAAGCGCCGCCAGATAAACGATGAAGACCAGGCGCAAGGGCCACGGTTCATACTGCGCCAACAGTCCCGAGACGAGTGCGCCGAAACCGAGGCCCAGGAAATTGGTGCTGGTGGCAATGACGCTGGCGCGCGCCTTGTCAGCGCCGGGGAGAAGCTCGGCGATCCATGCCGTTCCGGTCCCCGCGCCGACACCGATGCCAAGCCCGCTCAGGACGCGCGCCACATCGAGCAGAACGACATTGTTGGCGAACAGAAAGACAAGCGCGCTGGCGACGGCGACGATCATGGCCACGAGAGCGGCAGGCCGGCGCCCAACGACATCCGACGCGCCGCCCAACATCAGCAGGGCGCCGAGATTGCCGACGACATAGACCGCGTAGACCAGCGTCAGCGTGATCTGTGAAAAGCCGAATTGCTGCTTGTAGATGATGTACAGCGGCGTCAGCACCGTGCTGCCGGCAAACAGAACGGCGATCATTGTGGCAACCACCGGAATTGCGAGAGCCTCGCCGCCTGCTTCGTTGCGCGTATGCGCCAAGTCACGAATGGCCATGGCCAAACCTCTTCATCGGTTCAGGGATCGCGACCTTAACGCGCCCTTACTCCCGACGTTCCGGCCGGCCGGCGGGCTCCTGACAGCATGACGGACGTTGCCCAGAAACCCGCCGCCTGAACAGGCCCGAATCGGAGCCGATGGTTCCGATCCGTCACGACATCCTGTCGTGTGACCCCGCTAAAATCCGCTATTTGCAGGAGAAACTCGGTGCGATCTTGCACTTCCCGGGACGCGGTTTGTGCGGCGGGCGATGGTGCGGAGGACGGTGCGGCCGATGCTGCCAGTGCGGCGGACGATGCGGCGGGCGCACGATGATCACTGGCGGGCGAACGACATGGGCCCGCGAGAGATAGCCGGAACTGGCCCAGCCGCTGAGGCCGCCGCCATGGATTCTGCACCAACCCGGGCTGGCAGCCGGTGACGTTCACCCTGTAGCCGACTGGCAGCGTCCCCACCTTGGCATATCCCGCCCCGGGCCCGGAGCGCACGTTGAGGTTGGTGGTGGTGTGGGCGTTGTAGGCGAACGCGGCGGCCGACGTGCCGAGGATGGCGGCCAGAATGGTCGCGAGGCAGAGCAGAAATCGAAATCTCATCAGTCACTCCATTCGATCGCTCGGCCTTATGTGATTCAGCCGAGGCTGTCTTCGATGGAGGACTGTGGCAAGAAAAGTCAACAATTTGCCACAGCAAACCATTGCCGCGAGCCGGCCTGGCGGGAGAGTTTCCCCTGATATAGTTGAGAAATTCCCCGGATGGCGTTTATCGGCCTGACAACATCAGCTAACGATTTAGCATCTTCAACGATCGACACCGGACATAGGGCGCAAATCATGGGCAAAGGCAGGGTCGAGGCATTCACCGACGGCGTCGTGGCCATCATCATCACCATCATGGTGCTTGAACTGAAGGTGCCGCACGGCGAGGATCTCTCGGCCTTGCTGCCGCTATGGCCGATCTTTTTCAGCTACGTGCTGTCCTTCATCAACGTCGGCCTTTACTGGAACAATTTGCACAATATGTTCCACACCGTGCAGCGGGTCGACGGCCGCGTGTTGTGGGCGAACCTCAATCTCCTGTTCTGGCTGTCGCTGATGCCGGTGACGACGGCCTTCATGGGCGAAAACCATTTCGCGCCGGTGCCGGTCGCCGTCTACGGCGCCGATCTTGCGCTGTGCGCCATCGCCTACTTCATTCTCGTCGTGACGCTTCACCGATTGCACGGCAACGATACGGCCTTTGCCAGGGCGATCGGCAACGACCGCAAGGGCAAGATCTCGCTTGTCGCCTATCTCTGCGCCATCCCGCTGACCTTCATCAGCCAGTGGATCGGCGTCGCGATCTATGTACTGGTTGCCCTGGTCTGGCTTGTGCCGGACCGGCGTTTCGCACGCGTGATCGAAAAATAGGGATCTATTCGCGCATCGCTTTCAGCTTCTCGGCCACCGACGCGGCAAGATCGGCGTAGCGCTCTTCCAGCCGTTCCGCCGCCTTGATGACCGCAAAGTCATGGCCGAACTTTTCCAGCGCCATGCGCAGCTTCTCGACGAAATCCGCCTGTTTTTCCAAGGCGGAAAACAACGTCTTCACCTGTGCTTCGTTGATCTCGGGGTTTGCCAGCATCTGCGGCACTTCGCGGCTCATCTGATCGCCAATGGTGGTCTGCTGCTTCAGGATTTCGATCCAGTCCGTCAATCGGGAAATCTCCTTTTGCGAGGCACCATGCGCAGTCTCGGCTGGGCCGGTCAACCCGGCCCAGCAGGCTGCTGAAGCGCAGCCAGGCGCGTGGAGGCTTGCGCCAGCCCGCTCCGGCGCTAAGTTCGGCGCCATCGCAAGAAGGAATCCGCCGCCCATGCTGACCGACGCAGAACTCCAGACCGCTTTGCCCGCGCTTGGTTCGGGCAATGCCGCCGTCGTTACCGGTGCTGCCAGCGGCATTGGTCTTGCGGCCGCGAAGCGGCTGGCTCTCATGGGCATGAAGATCGTGCTCGCCGATATCGCCGGCCCGCGTCTTGACGACGCGGCCCGTGTTGTTTCCGCGATCGCCGGCGACGATGCCGTGCTGGCCGTCGCCGCCGACGTTTCGACGGCGCATGACGTGGATCGTCTCGCCGAAAGAGCCTTTGGCGCCTTCGGTAATGTGTCGCTGCTGATGAACAATGCTGGTATCGGCAACAACCCGGGCAAGCCGTGGGAGAACCGCGACGCTTGGAAGCAGCTGCTGGACATCAATTTCTGGGGTGTCGTGCATGGCGTCGAAGCCTTCGTGCCCCGCATGCTGGGAGCCCGCCAGCCGGGTCTGATCGTCAACACCGGCTCCAAGCAAGGCATCACCACGCCGCCTGGAAACCTTGCCTACAACGTCTCCAAGGCCGGCGTGAAGACCTTTACCGAGGGACTGGCGCATGCCCTGCGCAACGAACCGGGTGCCCATCTGTCGGCGCATCTGCTGATCCCGGGCTTCACCTATACCGGCCTGACCGAGGGTGCGACCGAGAAGCCGGCCGGCGCCTGGACCGGCGAACAGGTCATTGATTTCATGCTGGAATCCCTGACAAAGCGCGACTTCTACATCCTGTGCCCTGACAACGAGGTGACGCGTCCGCTGGATGAGAAACGCATGGCCTGGGCGATCGGCGACATCATCGAAAACCGCCCTGCTCTGTCGCGCTGGCACCCCGACCACAAGGATGCCTTCGCGGCATTCATGAAGCAATGAGCATGTCCGAAAAATGAGAGCCGGTGTTCGGATCGGGTCGCATTCGAGCAACGACGGAACCCTTGGGGGTTAACCGGTTTCAGCCGGTGCTTCGAGCCACCTGCTTTTTCGGTTTGCTCTTTGACGCCACGGCTTTCTTGGCAGCTACGGCCGCGATTTTCTCGTCATGCCGCTTCGCTGCCCGCTCGCATTTGGCACGGATCTCCTGGACCTCGGCTTCGGTCAGATGCTCGATACCGATGAAGGTGTTCTTGGCTTCGCTGACCCGGATCAACTCGTCCAGTTTGGCCTGGATTGCCGCGCCGTCTCGATTCTGGGTGTTTTGGATGAGAAACACCATCAGGAAGGTGATGATCGTCGTCCCGGTGTTGATCACCAGTTGCCAAGTGTCCGAGAAGGCGAAGAGTGGGCCGCTTACTGCCCAGATGATGACGATCAGGCAGCAGAGTGCGAATGTCGGCGACAGCCCCGCAAGGTGGGCTACCCGGTTGGCGATTTTGGTGAAGAGCTTCTCGATCATGGGGTCCCTCAAACAGCGCCGCGCCGTGCGGTACGCCGGAAGGAACAACCGGCGGCCATATCGGGTTCCCATCGGAAAGAAATACAACCGCCGCAATCGAATGCACGCATCAAGGGAATCGGAAGGACAACACACTTTATCGGTTTGGTGTCACAGTAACGGTGCAGGCAAAACAGGCCTGTTCCTTCCGCTTCACAGCGGTTTACCTCCAGCCCCTTCCGTTGCGCCACCCCCGCATGACGGAAGGGGTTCAGTCCGGAGCGCTCGCACAATGGTTCCCTGAAGCGCGCCTTTGGCGCAAATGCGCGTGCTCTTCAGCCGCGCCGGCGCGAACTCACGCGGCGTGATTTTCCCAGCGATCCAGGAAGGTCTCGATGGGCATGGCCTGCATGTCGGGAACGGCGCTGGCGAGCTTTTCGACCGGCCAGTCCCACCAGGCGAGAGCCTCGATCCGCGCCGCGATATCGGCTGCGAAACGCGGCCGAAGCGGCTTGGCCGGCACCCCGGCGACGATCGTATAGGGCGGCACGTCATGCGTGACGACGGCATTGGCGCCGACGACGGCGCCATTGCCGATGGTGAGGCCGGGCATGATCACGGCCCCGTGGCCGATCCACACGTCATGGCCGATACTCACCGCCTTCGCCTGGCGCCGTTCGCGGAAGGCGGCATCGACGCCCAGCCAGCGGAAATATTCGTTGGGCCGGTAGCTGACCTTGTGCTGGGTCAGTCGCTCGATCGGATGATCCAGCGCATTGATGCGGCTGTTGGCGGCAATCGAGCAGAATTTGCCGATGTTCGTGTAGATCGCCTCGGCGTGCCGCTCGAAATAGGAAAAATCGCCGACGCTCACTTCGCGCAGCACCACCCGCTCGCCGATCGAGGCGTAGCGACCGAGCTTGCATGCTTTCAGCTCCGCCGTCGGATGGATACGCGGCTCAGGATCTTTCAGCACGAGATTTTCGGAACGGTCCATGCGGGCGGCTTTACGTCAGGGCAATAGCTCCCGCAAGCCGGGAGCAATTGTCGGTCAGGTCAATTGCACGAAAGAACATCTATTTCGGCTTGCCCTTCGTCCACACCACGTTCTGGCCGTAGAGCGGCACGGTGGTGACCGACATCTTGGCCGAGCCGTTCTGCACCTGGCGCGAATGCGAGAGGTAGATCAGCGTCTCGTTGGCCTTGTCGTAGATGCGGTTCACCACCTGCTTCTTCCAGATCAGGCTGATGCCTTGCTTGAACACCTCCTCGCCGCCTTCGCTCATGTCGATGTCGCCGATGGTGATCGGACCGGTCTGGCGGCACGAAATCGAGGAATCGGAAGGATCTTCGAACCAGTTGCCCTTGTGCAGGCGGTCGATGATGCCGCGGTCGAAATAGGACACGTGGCAGGTGACGCCGTCCACCTTCGGGTCCTTGATCGCTTCGACGATGATGTCGTTGCCGAGCCAGTCGACGCCGACCTTGCCGACTTCATCGGCGACTGCGGCACCGGCGCCAAGGACAACGCACGCGGCCAGGGCGCCGCCGATCAGATTTCGCCCAATCAGTCGTTGCAAGATAGCCTCCGAGGTTCAAGTTTGCCGGTCTCAGGTGGGGCGAAGGACATTGCATTGCAAGCCGCCGGGCCCGATCAAAACGCCGGCATAGGTCACGGCCGGTTGCGTCAACGCGGCACCTTTGCGTGTACCCGGTCGAACCGCTAAGACTGTTCGCCGAACCAAGGGCTGCCTGGCCATGGCCGGCATGCCGATGAAATTACAAGACGGAATCCTACTGATGATGCGCTCAATACTGGTCGGCATTCTCGTCCTGATGGCGGCCGGCATAGGCTGGCTGACCTTCGACTGGTATCGCGGCCACTATGGCGGCGAGCCTTTCGGTGCCGCCTTTACGCTGGTCGACCAGAAAGGCGCGCCGATCACCGAGGCCGCCTTCCGGGGCCACCCCAGCGTCGTCTTCTTCGGCTTCACCCATTGCCCAGAGGTCTGCCCGACCACGCTGTTCGAACTGTCCGGCTGGCTGAAGACGCTTGGCGACGACGGCAAGAACCTGCATGCCTATTTCGTCTCGGTCGATCCGGAGCGCGACACCCCCGCGGTCATGAACGCCTATGTCAGCAATTTCTCTGACCGCATCACCGGCATATCGGGCGACCCGGACAAGGTCCACGCCATGGCGAAGTCCTTCGGCATCTACTGGAAGAAAGTCGACACCGGCGACGGCGACTACACGATGGACCATACCGCCTCGGTGCTGCTGCTCAACGGCAAGGGCGATTTCGCCGGCACGATCGCCTATGGCGAAAGCGCCGACACCGCCGTGGAAAAGCTCAAACGCCTCGCGGCCAAGGGCTGATGCGAAATCCATGACCCAGACGCGGCTCCATTTCACCGCCGGCAAGATCGAATCCACCAGAATTTTCGCCGCCCTCGATGCCGCCTTCGAGGACGAAGGCTTGCCGATCGCCGTGCTGGAGGTCGATGAGGACGCGGACATTCATGAAGTCTCTCTCTATGCCGACGGCGATGTCGATGCGGTCGAGGCGCGGGTGAAGGACATTCTGGCAGGGCTAGCCCTGTCCAGGCCGGTCGAGCGCGAGACCTTGCCCGATATCGACTGGGTGGCGCGCTCGCTGGAAGGGCTGAAACCGGTGCGTGCCGGCCGTTTCTTCGTGCATGGCGCGCACGACCGCCGCAAACGCCACAGTGGCGAGCTTGCCATCGAGATCGAAGCGGGGCTGGCCTTCGGCACCGGCCATCACGGCACCACCGCCGGTTGCCTGGAAATGCTGGAAAAGGTGACGCGGCGCGAGCGGCCGCGCAACGCGCTCGACCTCGGCACCGGCAGCGCGGTGCTGGCCATCGCTGTGGCCAAGCTCTTCCATATTCCCGTGCTGGCGACCGACATCGATCCGGTGGCGGTAAGCGTTGCCGCCGCCAATGCGCGGCTCAACCACGTAAAGGCGCTGGTGGAGACGGTGACCGCGCCCGGATTCCACCATCCGATCTTTGCCAGGCGTGCGCCTTTCGACCTGATCGTCGCCAACATATTGGCGCGGCCGCTGATGCGGCTTGCGCCGGAAATGGCGCGACACATCAGCCTCGGCGGCTCGCTGGTGCTGTCAGGCATCCTCGACCGGCAGCGCGACGCGGTGATCTCCGCCTATGTCGGCCAGAGCTTTCGCCATGTCAGAACGCTGCACCGCGAAGGCTGGGTGACGATCCATCTCAAACGGTGACGCAGCCCCGTCTGGCCCTGCTGAAATCGATTCCGGTTTCCAGCTCCATGCGCTACGGTCGGGCACTATCCGAGGGAGACGCCACCATGTTCCAGACCTTTGATTCCGCTGGCAATCCGGCCGTCGGCAGACCGCGCGTGGCGCTGCTGCGCCAATGGCTGGCGGAAAACGGCCTGGATGGATTTGTCGTTCCCCGCGCCGACGAGCATCAGGGCGAATATGTCGCCGACCGCTCGGCGCGGCTAAAATGGCTGACCGGCTTCAGCGGCTCCGCCGGCGTTGCCATCATCCTGCGCGACCGCGCCTTCATCTTCGTCGACGGACGCTACACGCTGCAGGTGCGCGGCGAGGTTGATCTCGGTATCTTCTCGATCGAGAGCCTGGTCGACAATCCGCCTGCAAATTGGCTCAAGGATAACCTCGGCAAGGGCGCGCGGCTCGGCTTCGACCCCTGGCTGCACACGATCGGCGAGGTCAAGGCGCTGCGGGCCTCGGCCGAAAAGACCGGCGCCGTGCTGGTGCCGCTCGAGGCGAACCCGATCGACATAATCTGGAAGGATCAGCCGGATGCACCGGTCGCTCCTGTCGAACTCCATCCCATCGGTTTTGCCGGCGAGCTCGCCAAGGACAAGCTGGCGCGGCTGGCGGCGGCGATCGGCAAGGAGGGCGCCACCCATGCGGTGCTGACGGATCCCTCCTCGATTGCCTGGGCCTTCAACATCCGTGGCGGCGACGTACCGCACACGCCGCTGGCGCTCGGCTTCGCTGTCCTCGCTGCCGACGGACGGCACCGGCTATTCATGGACAGCCGAAAATTCTCGCGCCAGGTTGCGGCGTATCTCACCCAGCTTGCCGAGCCCCATGAGCCCGGTGAATTCGAGGCCGCGGTCGTGGCGCTGGCCAAGAGCGGCGCGAAAATCGCGCTAGACCCCGTTTTGGCCGCCTACAGGCTGCGCATGCTGGTCGAGGACAATGGCGGCGAGGTGATTGCCGCTCCCGACCCGGCCCGCATCCCGCGCGCCACCAAGAACCAGGCCGAGATCAACGGCTCGCGCGCCGCGCATCGGCGCGATGGCGCGGCGGTGGCGAAGCTTTTGTGCTGGCTCGACCGCCAGAAGCCCGGCTCGCTCGACGAGATCGCGGTCGTCACCCGGCTGGAAGAGACGCGCCGGCAGACCGGCGAGGAAACGCAAATGCCGCTGCGCGACGTCTCCTTCGACACCATTTCGGGCGCCGGCCCGAATGGCGCCATCATGCACTACCGCGTCTCACGCGCCACCAGCCGCAAGCTCCAGGCCGGCGAGCTGTTCCTGCTCGATTCCGGCGCCCAATATCAGGACGGCACCACCGACATCACCCGCACCGTGCCGATCGGCCAGCCGACCGAGGAAATGCGCGAACGCTTCACGCTCGTGCTGAAAGGCATGATCGGCATTTCCACGCTGCGTTTCCCCGCCGGCACGCGCGGCTCGGAAATCGACGCCGTCGCCCGCATGGCGCTGTGGAAGCACGGCTGCGACTTCGCCCACGGCACCGGCCATGGCGTCGGCTCTTATCTGGCGGTGCACGAAGGCCCGCAACGCATCGCCCGCACGGGCACCGAAAAGCTGCTCGAAGGCATGATGCTGTCCAACGAGCCGGGCTACTACAAGGAAGGTTCTTACGGCATCCGCATCGAGAACCTCATCCTGGTGACGCCGGCCGAGCAGATCGACGGCGGCGACATCGCCATGCACGGTTTCGAGACGCTGACCCTGGCGCCGATCGATATCAGGCTGGTGCGCTCGGATTTGTTGACCCGCGACGAGCTGCATTGGCTCGACACCTACCACGCCCGCGTGCTGGCCGAGATCGGCCCGATGCTCGACGGCGAGACGCTGGCCTGGCTGGAAAAGGCAACGGCGCCCTTACCGCATGACGCTAAGATTTGAGTGCGTCTAAGGTGGCGCCAGCGTTCGAACGATCGCGCCCGGAACTCTATCCCACGAACTGCCGCGCGAGGATCAGCATCGCCGCACCAGCCAAAAACATCGCCATCAGCCCGCCGCGCAGCGAAACCACAGCGGTGACAACCAATGCCGCCCATTCCGCCGGTCCGGCATTCAACAGTTCCGGCGCCACCAATGTCGTCAGCACCGCCGCCGGCACCGCGTTCAGGCCGGCCTCGACGCGCGGATGGATGTTGTCGAAGCGCGAGATGACCAGATGCCCGCCGATCCGCGTAAGATATGTGGCGATTGCGCCGGCGATGATGATCCAGAACGTCGTGCTCATGGCCGTGCCTTCACGCCTGAGTGGTGGGGCGGCAGGATGACGGCCAGCAGCACGCCGGCGATGGCGCCGATCGAGACGTGCCAGGGTGAACCTACCGTCTTGTAGGCGACGATCGAGGCGCAAGCACTGGCGACGACCACCGGCAGCCACAACGGCCGCTTGCGGAAGCCCATCACCAGGCCAAGGAAATAGATCGGCAGCAGGAAATCGATGCCCAGCGCATGCGTGTCGGGGACAAGCTTGCCGAACACCGCGCCGAGCGCGCTTTCGATCACCCAGAATACATAGACCGGCAGGCCGACCCGAGATACCAGGCGAAGCCGACCGTCTCGCCGGACTGCGCCCTCGCCTCGGCGACGGCGAATTGCGGATCGGTGAGGATGAAGAAGCCGAGCGCTTGGCTGACCACGGGCCAGTGCGCTATGCGCCGGCCGATACCGGCGGAATAGAGCACATGGCGAAAATTGACGGCGAAGATCGACAGCACGATCAGCCACGGCGCGACATGCTGGCCGAACAGCTCGATGCCGACCATCTGGCTGGCGCCGCCGAAGATCATCGCACTCATCAGGAAGGCTTCGAACACCGAGAAGCCATTGTCGACGGCCAGCGCCCCGAACAGCACCCCGAACGGCGCCGACGCCACAACGACCGGCATGGAAAGCCGCACGCCTTGCCAGAAATCGCTCTTTGCGCCGTTCTCGGAAATTGCATCCGACACCATGGATAACTCCCAGGAGAATGGCCTGATCTAGATAGCGTGGCCCGCCTTGTCACACGAATTCGGTTGAGCCCAACAATCAGCGGAAATGATTGCCAGGACCAATCCTAGCCCTGCGCCACCTTGCCCTCGATCGCCCTCCCCCAATCGAGCAGCGGCTTGGCGCGCATGGTGAAATCGACCAGCTCGTCGACCAGCGCCGCCGTGTGGATCCCCGTCGGATCGATGACATGCTGGACGTAGAAATGACGGTTGCGGATGGCCTCGGCCAAATCGGAATCGCCGACATGCTCGAAGCCTCGCGGCGTGCGCTTCATGCGGCCTTCCGTCTCGAATTCCAGACCGTTCTTCTTCGAGGCGCCCACCAGGGCGCGGAACCTGTCCGGCTTTGCCGCGATGGCCTTGCGCATGGCGAGCAACAGTTCCGGGGCGGGCTGCCACCAGGCAATGTCGGCGAAGCAGCGTTCCAGCCCGACATGGACATAGAACACGCCCTGCTCCATCTTGGTGCCGTCGGGCGACAGGATCGCCGACAGATGCCGGTTGTAAGGCCGCTTGTCCTTGGCGAAGCGCACGTCCCGGTTGATCCGGAACAGTGATTTCTTGCGGTCGCCCTTGAGGCCGAGCCCAGCCTCGCCGAAACGGCGTGTGAGCGTCTCCACCAGATCGCCCAGCGGATCGCGCAATTCCTGTTCGAACAGGTCGCGATTCTCTACGAACCACTCGCGGCTCTGGTGGAAATCAAGTGCCTTCAGGAACGGAATAGCCTTCTGGCCGAACCCCTTGAATTCGCCTGACATCATGCCTTGCCGATCCGCTGCAGCCACGCGTCCTCGTCTATGACCTCGATGCCGAGTTCACTGGCAAGCTTGAGTTTCGAGCCGGCGCCGGGCCCCGCCACCACCAGATCGGTCTTGGCCGAAACCGAGCCCGCCACCTTCGCGCCCAGCCGTTCGGCCATCGCCTTGGCTTCGGAGCGCGTCATCTTTTCCAGCGAGCCCGTGAACACGATGGTCTTGCCGGCGACCACGCTGTCGGCCGAGACGGTGACGACATACGGCTTCGGCCTGACCTGCTTAAGCAGCGCCTCAAGCACGTCGTCATTGCGCTCATTGCCGAAGAAATCGGCCAGCGCGTTGATCACCGTGTCGCCGATGCCGTTGATCGACGGGAAGACACTATGCGGATCGTCAGCCGCCGCGGTCTCCTTGCCGACGCGGATCAGTTCCTCGATTGTCGAAAACGTCCGGGCAAGCACGGCCGCCGTCGTTTCGCCGATATGGCGGATCCCAAGCGCAAAGATGAAGCGGTCGAGCTCGGGTTCGCGGCGCGAATCGATCGCCGCAAAGAGCTTGTCCAACCCTTCATAGTTGCGGTCCTCGACGCTGCGCACGTTCTTGCGCGTCTTGCCCGACGCCGCCTCGCGCTGCCTCGCCTGCTCCTCGCGCCGCTCGGCCAGCGCCTTGGTGACGGCGGGACGCCGATCCCTGAGCGTGAAGATGTCGGCGGCCGTCTTGACCAGGCCCGCATTGAAGAACAGGTCGATGTTTTCCGCGCCTAGTCCCTCGATATCCATGGCCCCGCGCGACACGAAGTGGCGCAGCCCTTCCACGGCTTGCGCGGGGCAGATCAGTTCGCCCGTGCAACGCCTGCGGGAATCCTCCTTGCCGGTCTTCTCGTTGATTTCGCGCGTCGCCGGCGAGCCGCAGATCGGGCAAGTATGTGGGAATTCGTAAGACACGGCATCCGGCGGACGCTTGTCGACGACGACACTGACGATCTGCGGGATGACGTCCCCTGCCCGCTGGATCACCACGGTGTCGCCGATGCGCACGTCGATGCCGTCGCGGATCGGCTGGCCGTTGCTGTCGAAACCCTTGATATAGTCTTCGTTGTGCAGCGTGACGTTCTCGACCACGACGCCCCCGACTGTCACGGGCGCAAGCCTCGCCACCGGCGCCAGCGTGCCGGTGCGCCCGACCTGGATATCGATCTTCTGCACGGTCGTCATCGCCTGTTCGGCCGGAAATTTGTGCGCGATGGCCCAGCGCGGTTCGCCGGTGACGAAGCCCCACCGGCGCTGCAACTCCAGTTGGTCGACCTTGTAGACGACGCCGTCGATGTCGTAGCCCAAGGAAGAACGCTGTTCCTCGATGCGGTGATAATGCGCGATCAGCTCGCCGACCGACCTCGCCCGCACCATCAGCGGGCTGACTTTGAAGCCCCATTCCGCGAATTTCTGCACCGAATCGTATTGTGTCGGAGCGGGGTCGGCTGTCGTGTAGCCCCAGGCATAGGCAAAGAATTTGAGGTTCCGGCTGGCGGTGACCGATGGATCCTTCTGGCGCAGCGACCCAGCCGCCGTATTGCGCGGATTGACATAGTCCTGGCCGCCGGCGGCCGCCGAGCGTTGCTTCAGCGCCTCGAATTCCGCATAGGTCATGTAGACCTCGCCGCGTATCTCGATGATTTCGGGCCAGCCCGAGCCTTTCAGCCTGCCGGGAATATCGGCGATGGTCCTCAGATTGGCGGTGATGTCTTCGCCGACAGCGCCATCGCCGCGCGTTGCGCCCTGCACGAACACGCCGTTCTCGTAACGCAGCGAGGCCGACAGGCCGTCGATCTTCGGTTCGGCCGTGAAGGCGATGTCGAGATCCTTGTCGCGGTCGAAGAAGCGCCGGCCGCGTTCGATGAAATCTGCGACGTCCTCGTCGGTATAGGCCTTGGCGAGGCTGAGCATGGGCACGGCATGGCGCACCTTGGCAAAGCCTTCCGCCGGCGCGGCACCGACCCTGCGCGATGGCGAATCCTCGCGCACCAGGGCGGGAAAGCGCTGCTCGATGGCGAAGTTGCGCCGGGTCAGCGCATCATAGGCGGCGTCGGTGATAACAGGCGCGTCCTCGGTATGGTAGCGGCGGTCGTGCTCCGCGATCTCCTGCGCCAGGCGCTTCAGCTCCGCTTCGGCTTCGCTCTCACTGAGTGAATCGACTGGTCTTTCAGACATCGCACGGCTTCCCTGACCAATGCACGCCGCCCAAAATATGGTGCGATTTTGGGGCAACGACATGCACAAAACAATAACCAAGGCGCAGCGCACTTTGGTTGGGCGCCACTATAAATCAGGATTTGGCAGGAGGGAGCCGGCCTGCGAAAAAATCATTCCTGAACAGCAGGATGCAGCCATATCCTGACTCGCCTTCACGGGAAACGAGCTTTCAGGCAGCCGCCGTATTCTCCCGCAGCAATCTCTCGGCGGCCGCGCGCGCTTCGTCGGTGATGGTGGCGCCGGCCAGCATGCGCGCGATCTCTTCCTGGCGCGCCGCCCGGTCCATTTCGGCGATGCCGGTCGCGACCTTGTCGGTGCTGCCGGACTTGGAGATCAGGAAGTGCGTCGCCGCGCGGGCCGCCACCTGCGGCGCATGGGTGACCGAGAGCACCTGCACGCGCCTGGACAATCTTGCCAGCCGCTGGCCGATGGCATCCGCGACGGCGCCGCCCACCCCTGTGTCGATTTCATCGAAGACCAGCGTTGGCGCCGAGCCCCGGTCGGCCAGCGCCACCTTCAGCGCCAGTAGGAAGCGCGAAAGCTCGCCGCCGGAAGCAACCTTCATCATCGGCCCGGGTCGCGTGCCGGGATTGGTGCGCACCCAGAACTCGATCTGGTCGATGCCCTCTTCCATGCGGCTCTCGGCCTCGCTCTTCATCTCGACGATGAAGGCGGCGCGTTCGAGCTTAAGCGCCGGCAGTTCGGCCATCACCGCCTTGGTCAGCCCGACCGCCGCGGCATGGCGAAGCGAGGACAACTGCGCGGCGGCGATATCATAGGCTTCGCGCGCTGCGGCCGCCTGCTTTTCCAGCCCATGAAGGCGCTCCTCGCCGGCATCGAGATCGGCAAGATCGGCAACCATCGTGTCGCGCAATTGCGCCAAATCATCGACGGCAACGCTGTGCTTGCGCGATGCCGCGCGCAGCGAAAACAATCGCTCTTCCGCCTTTTCCAGCCGCTGTGGATCATATTCGGTGGCGCGCAAAGCCGCCTCGACACCCGACTGCGCCGCGTCGAGCGACAGCATCGCCTCATCCAGCGACTTGACCACTTCGTCGAGCAGCCCGGGGGCCTCGCCGGCCTTGCGCTGCAACCGCCTGAGCAGGCTGGCCAGTTGCGGCAAGGGCGAGGATGGACCCGAAAGCACGTCCTGCGCGTCGTGGATTTCGGAGGCGATCTTCTCGGCCCGCATCATGTGGGCGCGCAAGTCGGCAAGCTCAGTCTCCTCACCCGGCTGCGGATCGAGCTTGGTCAGCTCCGTGACCGCTGCGCGCAGGTAGTCCGCTTCGCGCGCCGCCGCCGCCACCTTGGCACGATGGCGCGAGAGCTCCTGCTCGCAGGCGCGCCAGTGCCGCCAGGCCTCGGCCGCCGACCGGACGGCGCCGAGATGGCCGCCGAAGGCGTCGAGCACGTCGCGATGCGCGCCGGGATCGACAAGGGCGCGTTCGTCATGCTGGCCGTGGATCTCGACCAGCGCGCGGCCGACGTCGCGCATCAGCGTCACGCTGGACGGCTGATCGTTGACGAAGACGCGGGTGCGGCCGTCCACAGTCTGCAAGCGGCGCAGGATGATGTCGCCGTCGTCCTCGATGGCATTCTCGGCAAGCAACGCGCGCACCGGATGGTTGCGCGGCACGTCGAACACGGCAATCACCTGGCCCTGTGCCGCGCCGTGGCGCACCAGGGAAGCGTCACCGCGAGCCCCAAGCGCCAAGGACAGAGCGTCGAGCAGGATGGATTTTCCGGCGCCGGTCTCGCCCGTCAGCACCGAGAGACCGGGCTGGAAGTCGATATCCAGCTTCTCGATCAGGACGATATCGCGGATCGACAGCCTGGAAAGCATCGTTACGCCTGCATCAGGCGCCGGTGATCAGTTTCCCGGCCTTGGATATCCACGAGCCGGCATTCTCGCGCGGCGCAAGCCCGTTGCTCTGCAGGAGCTTGTAGGAATCCTTGTACCATGGGCTGTCGGGATAATTGGTGCCGAGAACGGCGGCAGCGGTCTGCGCCTCCGAAGTCAGGCCCATCGCATAATAGCTCTCGGTCAGGCGCGCCAGCGCCTCCTCGACATGCCGGGTGTTGGAATAATTCTCGACCACATTGCGAAAGCGCTTGACCGCGGCGATGTATTCGCGGCGTTCGAGATAATAGCGGCCGATCTGCATCTCCTTGCCGGCGAGTTGGTCGTTGGCGAAGCGGATCTTTTCCTTGGCGTCATCGACATATTCTGAATTAGGCCAGCGCGTCACGAGATCCTGCATGGTCTGCACGGTCTGGCGCGCTTCCTTCTGATCCTGCGTCACGTCCTTGATCTGGCGGTAGTAGCTAAGGCCGATGATGTACTGCGCATAAGCCGCGTCATCCGTTGACGGATACAGCGTCAGATAACGCTTGGCCGACGAGATCGCTTCGTCGTAGCTGCCCTTGCGATAGTCGGCGAACGCGCCCATCACCATCGATTTGCGGGCCCACTCCGAATAAGGATGCTGGCGGTCGACCGCGTCGAACTTCTTGCTCGCCTCGTCGAGGCGTCCGGCATTCAGATTGGCGAGCCCTTGGTTGTAGAGAACGTCGGCCGGTTCGGTCTGGTCGACATAGGTCGACAGGTCGATATCTTTTTCCGACGACATGCAAGCAGACAGCAAGAGCGATGGAACAACCACCGAAAGCGCCAGGAAAACGGACCGCTGCGGCGCTTTCAATTGACCGACTCGCTTGAAGAACATGATTGGATTGCGCCCTTTCGGCGTTATTTCAGTGCCTGTTGCATATCGTTTCCCCAAAACTGGTCCCCACTTCCAGGCGACATGCACTATCGACGGCAGCAGCCATAAACCATAACCGCCTTGCCCGGCAACGCTATGTCTAGGCAATCGAACATTTTTGTGGCGGCCGGGCCGCGCCGGAGCATCCCTGCGATTTCGCCGGCAAATGATGCATTCATGCAACACCAGCGAGCTGCGATGGCATCCGGAAAGTGGCGGCGACTCAGATCATCCAGGGCGCATAGAGAGGCGCGTTGACGGCGCTCATCTCGGCCGCACGGCCGCGCTCGCGGCGGGTCGTTTCGACGATCTCGAACGCGGTACGGTCCGACAGCACGCGCCGCAAGGCGGCCGCATTCAGCCTATGGCCGCCACGATAGGAGCGGAAGCAGCCGATGAAGCGGGCCCCAGCCAGTGCCAGGTCGCCCATGGCGTCCAGCGTCTTATGGCGTACGAACTCGTTGGGGTAGCGCAAGCCGCCCATGTTGATGACGCGGTTGTCGTCACCGATGACCAGCGAATTCTCAAGCGAGGATCCCAGCGCATAGCCGGCGGCCCACAGCCGCTCGACGTCCTTCATGAAGCCGAAGGTGCGGGCGCGCGCGATGTCGCGGCGGAAAATGTCCGCATTGATGTCGGACGCGAACAGCTGCCGGCCGATCGCCGGGCTTTCGAAATCGATCTCGACCTCGAAGCGAGTGCCGTCATAGGGCCTGAACTCAGCCCAGGAGGCGCCGTTCTCGATGCGGACCGGCTTGACGATCCGGATGTAGCGCCGCTTGACCGACAGCGTTTCGATGCCGGCCTGGTCTATGGCCTCGACGAACGCCATGGCGCTGCCGTCGAGGATAGGGACCTCATGGCCGTCGATCTCGATGATGACATTGTCGATGCCGAGCCCGAACAGCGCCGCCATGATGTGCTCGACCGTGGCGATGTGCTCGCCAGAGGGATCACCGAGCATGGTGCACAGGTCGGTTGCGCCGATCTCGGAAAACAGGGCGCGGAACTCGCGACCTTGCCCGTTCTCACTAAAAAGCTGGAAAACAATGCCGGTGTCGGCATCCGCCGGGAGAAAGCTGATGGAAACTTCCTTGCCGCTGTGAACGCCGGTGCCCGTAAGCGACGCGCGCGTCTTCACTGTCGTCTGATAGTCGTGCAAGACAATCCCCATAAGCCCAAAATGCCTAGGTCCGCTTCTCCAGCCCGAGGGGCGCGGCTCTCTTGTAAAAATCGGCAGGCCAGGTCACTTCCCCCGAAATCCCGGCAAACCGACGACGGTAGGCAGCGAAGATAATGTCCCGTCAGGGATAGTCCAAATCACGGTTTCTTACTCTTTGTAACCGCAACCGACATATGGATAGCCTCTTAAGTGCTTGAATTTGCATTCTTTTAAACGTTAACAGGCAAGCAATTCCTTGCTTGCCTGTTAACAATTGTTACAGCCCGTTAACCGCTCAGTTGGCCTGGCGACGCAGGAACGCCGGAATTTCCAGCTGGTCGTCCTCCTGAGTCGCCCTGGCCTGCGGCGTCAGGCGGCCTTGGTCGTCGAGCTGGCCGCGACGAGGCGCGTAGAGCTGCGCGTCCTGGCTTGCCAGACGGCGCACTTCCGGTGCGGCCTGACGCAGCTTGGGCTCGCGCGGCTGCGCCGGCTGCAGGCGTGCAGGCTCTTCCTCGCGGCGCGTCAGGCCGTTGGTCAGACGCTTCAAGAGCCCCATCGGTCCGCTGTTCTCATGGTCGGCCGGGCGGCTCTTGGCGTCGACCTCGGCCTTCACGACAGGCGGAAAGTCCTCGACGCGCGGCATGCGCTGGGGAGCCATCGCGACCGGCTGCTGGACTTCGCGCAGGATCTCGCGCGGCTGAGGCGCCGGCTGGATCTGCTGGACCACGGGCTGCACCATCGGTTGCGGCTGCGCCGGCGGAGCCTGGAAGATCTTGCTCTGCGGACGGAAATCATCCGCATGGGCAACCGGCGCCGGACGGGCTTGCGCCATCGCCGCGGCGTTTGCTTCGGCCAGTTGGATCGCTTCCGCGACCGGATCGGCGGCGCGCGGCTCGTACGCAGCCTGCTGGACCGGCGCGGGGCGGCTTTCCGCCGCGGCAACGGCCGGGCGGGCGGCCGGCTTCTGCGGCGCGGTGCGGATCGAGATCGGCGCGGCGGCGATTTCGGCCGCCGACTTGTCGATGCCGGTGGCGACAACCGAGACGCGGATGACGCCTTCGAGCTCCTCGTCGAAAGTGGCGCCCAGGATGATGTTGGCGTCCTGGTCGACCTCCTCGCGGATGCGGGTCGCCGCTTCGTCGACTTCGAACAGCGTCAGGTCGCGGCCGCCGGTGATCGAGATCAGCAGGCCCTTGGCGCCCTTCATCGAGGTCTCGTCGAGCAGCGGGTTGGCGATCGCGGCTTCCGCGGCCGCCATCGCGCGGCCCTCGCCCGATGCCTCGCCGGTGCCCATCATCGCCTTGCCCATCTCGCGCATCACCGAACGAACGTCGGCGAAGTCGAGATTGATCAGGCCTTCCTTGACCATCAGGTCGGTGATGCAGGCTACACCCGAATAGAGCACCTGGTCAGCCATGGCGAACGCGTCGGCGAAGGTGGTCTTGTCATTGGCCAGCCGGAACAGGTTCTGGTTAGGGATGACGATCAGCGTGTCGACGCATTTCTGCAATTCCTCGATGCCGAAATCCGCCGTCTTCATGCGGCGCTGGCCTTCGAAATGGAACGGCTTGGTGACGACGCCGACAGTGAGGATGCCCTTCTCGCGGGCGGCGCGCGCCACGACCGGCGCCGCTCCCGTGCCCGTGCCGCCGCCCATGCCCGCGGTGACGAAGCACATATGGGTGTTGGACAGGTGATCGATGATCTCGTCGATGCATTCTTCCGCCGCCGCGCGGCCGACTTCCGGCTGCGATCCGGCGCCGAGCCCCTCGGTGACATGCGCGCCGAGCTGGATCAGCCGGTCGGCTTTCGACATGGTCAGCGCCTGCGCGTCGGTGTTGGCGACAACGAACTCGACGCCGCGCAGACCGGCGGTGATCATGTTGTTGACGGCGTTGCCGCCGCCGCCGCCGACGCCGAACACGGTGATGCGTGGCTTAAGCTCGGTGATGTCCGGCTTTTGCAGATTGATGGTCATTGTCTCCGTCCTTTGCCTTTCCTGCCGCTTCGCCGCCGCGGCCACTTATGGGGCTGTCCCCGTCAATTAGAAACTGTCTCTCAACCACTGACTCATGCGATGCAGTTTTCCGCCCGTTCCGGTCATTCTGAGACCGGAAATTCCTTTCGCCGGATGGCTCTCGAAGCTCGCCATCTGCGGGTAGATCAACAAGCCGACGGCCGCCGAGAAGGCCGGCCCCTTCGCCGCTTCGGGCAGGCCCGCCACGCCGAGCGGGCGGCCGATGCGCACATTGCGCCCCAGGATGCGGCGCGCCGCTTCCGGCAGGCCGGCAAGCTGGCTGGCGCCGCCGGTCAGCACCACGCGCTTGCCCACCGCATTGCCGTAGCCGGACTTGTTCAGCCGGTCGCGCAAAAGCTCGAGCGTCTCGTCGATGCGGGCGCGCACGATGCGTGTCATGACGGAGCGCGGAATCTGGAGCGGCACTTCGCCCTCGTCGCCGATCGGCTGGATCGAGACCAGGTCGCGGTCATCGGCGCTGCCGGGCAACGCCGAACCGTGCATCACTTTCAGCCGCTCGGCGGCATCGAGCGAGGTCGACAGTCCCTTGGCCATGTCCAGCGTGACGTGGTTGCCGCCGATGGCGATGGCGTCTCCATGGACGAACTTGCCTTCCGAAAACACCGAGATTGTCGTCGTGCCGCCGCCCATATCGATGCAGGCGGCGCCCAGTTCCAGCTCGTCGTCGACCAATGCCGCCAGCCCGCTGGCATAGGGCGTCGCCACCATGCGCTCTACCGAAAGATGCGAGCGGTTGATGGAGAGTTCCAGGTTGCGCATCGGAGCGGCGTCGCCGGTCAGCACATGCATGTCGACGCCAAGCGTGTCGCCGACCATGCCGCGCGGATCGCGCACGCCGCGCTCAGCGTCGAGCGAGAAGCCGACGGGGAGCGAATGGACCACCTCGCGCTCGGTCTTCAGCGCCTGCTTGGCGCCGGCACCGAGCACCCGCTTGATGTCGGCCTCGTCGGCCTCATGGCCACCGAGATTGATGGTTGCCGAGAAGGCTTCGCTCTTCAGCCGGCCGGCGGTCATGTTGACGATCAGCGAATCGACCGTCAGCCCGGCCATGCGCTCGGCGGCGTCGACGGAGAGGCGAATGGCGTGTTCGGCACGGTCGAGATCGATGACGACGCCCGATTTGACGCCCTGCGACTTCTGGTGTCCGATGCCGATCACCTGGATGCGGTGCGAGCGTCCGCGCAGCAGCTTGCCGTCATCGCATGGCTTCAGCTTCGCCACCATGCAGCAGACCTTGTTCGAACCGACATCCAGTACCGTCAAGGTGCCGGAGCGGCGCGACGAGGCATCGCTTGAACCGCCAAGCCAGCTCATATCTTCGTCTCCGGCTTGCGCTTCAGCATTTTCGGCTTCTCGTTGAGCGCGGCTTCGCGCTGGGTCGCCGCCTCCGGCGTCAGTTGCACGACCAGCCGGTCGGACAGCCGCATGTCGACGGCGGCGATGTCGCGCGACAACAGCCCCTTGTCATGGTCCATGCCGACGAGTTCGGCGAGTGCCTGATCCTCGCCATCCTCGGGAAGCTTGACAGTGATGCCGTTGTCGAGCTTCAGGTCCCAGCGCCGATCGCCGACACGGACATAGCCCCTGATGCGGGTCGCGAGATCCGGGTATTTTTCGATCTTCGCCAGGAATTCCGGCGCCTTGGCCGGCGCGCCGGCTCCGATCAGCAATGGCAGCAGCACCTGCTTGCCACCCGAGAACGGTGCGATAACGGCACCGTCTTTTTCGATGACGGAGAGATCGCTGCCCTGCTGCCAAAGCGCGAACGCCTGACGCTCCTCGACGCGCACCTCCAACGTGTGCGGATAGACCTTGCGCACCGCGGCGACCTCGATCCAGGGCAAGGTGGCGATGCGTTCCCGCGCCGCCTCGGCATCGAAGCCGATCAGCGACGTCCAGCCATCGAGCTCGAGCCTGTCGAGAATATCGATCTCGGACGTCTGGCGATTGCCGACCACCTTGACCTGGTCGACGGCAAAGCCGGTCCGGGCAGTGATGCTCTGGACGATGCCGTCGGCATGACCGCCGAGATAGGCGCCATAGGCGCCGCTCGAGGCAATGAGCACTGCCGACATGATCGCGGCGGAGAAGCGCGGCGCCTGGAATTCGCCCTCGCCCAGGCGCGCCAGGATACGCACCGGGCGGCGAAGCACGCGCGGCAGCACGAAATGGTCGAACGACAATGGCAGGCTGAACAGCGCCGGCCCGGCCACGCCCTTCCCCTTGCCCTGCCCCCATTTCAACGCAGACACGAAGCGTCCTCCACCATCCAACTCAACAGATCGCCGAACGAATGCCCTGCCTGGGCGGCGATTTCAGGCACCAGAGACGTCGGCGTCATGCCCGGCTGGGTATTGACCTCGAGCCATACAACCTCGCCATTTTCGGAGTGACGATCGTCATAACGGAAGTCCGACCGGGAAACGCCCCGACAGCCGACAGCTTGGTGAGCCTTGAGCGCCAGTGTCTGTATTTTTTGGTAAATATTCGGTGAAACTTTTGCGGGGCATTCGTGTTTTGATCCGCCCGCGACATATTTTGAATCGTAGTCATAGAACGAATGGCCCGTCGGGATGATCTCGCAGACGCCAAGCGCCACGTCGCCCATGACGGCACAGGTCAGCTCGCGCCCATGGATGTAACGCTCGACCATGACGGTATCGCCATATTTCCACTCGGACGAGCCGATGACCTGCGGCGGATGCGACTGCCCCTCATGCACGATCACGACGCCGAAGCTCGACCCCTCATTGACCGGCTTCACCACATAAGGCGGCTTCATCGGATGGTTGTTCTGAATGGCGAAGCGATTGGCGACCTTCGATTCGGCGACGGGGACACCGGCCAATTTCACGACTTTCTTCGACTGCTCCTTGTTCATCGCAAGCGCCGAGGCGAGCACGCCGGAATGGGTGTAGGGAATGCCGAGATATTCGAGAATGCCCTGAATGGTGCCGTCCTCGCCAAAAGGACCATGCAGCGCATTGAAGGCGACATCGGGCCTGAGATCGGCAAGCACGGAGCCGACGTCGCGCCCGACATCGACGCGCGTGACTTGATAGCCTTCCGTCTCAAGCACACCGGCACAGGCCTTCCCCGAAGACAGGGACACGGGCCGCTCGGACGAGAAACCACCCAGCAGGACGGCCACATGCTTGTTTTTCATTCCCCGTCATCCCCTCTCACGGCGGATCAAAAACCAAGATTTCCGCAACATTGAGTCCGAGTCTCCCGGCAGGTTGCCCCCCAGACGGAAAACGCGGGAAACGCGTCGAACGACTCAAATCAGGAAACGCTTTGGAGCAGAGAATCAGAGAGTTGATTCACTGGCAAGTGCTTATGATTCCGGGAGATTCACTTTCTGAGAAAATGGATGCGAAAACCGCGCTGTTGAGTCTTTGGAGCAACGGTCGCGCGGTCGTTCCGGACCGGTTGAAGTTCATGCGTCACATGAACTTCAACCGCGGCTAGAGCAGCTGTCCAAGAAACTCCTGCACGGCGTGTCCGGGGCGGAAGTCCCCGATGCGCTTGATCTCCCAGTGCAGCCGGATGCCGGAATGTTCGAGCACCCGCGTGCGCACCGTTTCGCCGAGATATTCGAGTTCGTAGCCGGTCGCTGTCCCGGTGTTGATCATGAAATTGCAGTGCATGGGCGACATCTGCGCGCCGCCGATCAGCAGGCCGCGGCACCCGGCCTTGTCGATCTCTTTCCAGGCTGAGGTGCCTTCAGGATTCTTGAAGGTCGAGCCACCGGTCTTCTCGCGGATCGGCTGCACCGTCTCGCGATGGTTCTGCACCGCGTCCATCGCCGCCTTGATCACTGCCTTGTCCTCGGCAAAGCCCTCGAAAATCGCCGAGGTGAAGATCAGCCCGGACGGTGCCGACGAGTGCCGGTAGGCATAGCCCATATCGGCATTGCTCAGCGTCTGGACGTTGCCTTTGCGGTCGAGCGCACGCACCTCGACGACGCGCTCGCGCGTCTCGACGCCATTGGCGCCGGCGTTCATCCTCAGCGCCCCGCCGATGGCGCCCGGTATGCCGTGGTAGAAATGGAAGCCGCCGATGCCGGCTTCCAGCGCCACCGCGGCGATGCGCTTGTCGGGCGTGGCCGCGCCAGCCTTGATCGATGTCGGCGAAACAATTTCGGTTTCACCGAACCCCTTGGCCGACAGCCTTATGACGAAACCCGGAATACCCCCATCGCGCACAAGCAAGTTCGAGCCGACGCCGACTATGGTCAGCGGTATCTCTTCGGGAACCGCTTTCAGGAAAGCAGCGAGATCCGCCTCGTCCGCTGGCTGAAAGAGCGCCTCGGCCAGTCCTCCGGCGCGGAACCAGGTGATCTTGTCCATCTCGGCATTCGGCGTGATGCGGCCGCGCAGGCCGGCAAGCCGGCCGCCAAGTCTGTCGATCAGCGCCTGGCCCTGCATCATGAGACGGCC
This sequence comes from Mesorhizobium sp. B2-5-3, assembly GCF_006441005.1. Classification (NCBI taxonomy): domain Bacteria; kingdom Pseudomonadati; phylum Pseudomonadota; class Alphaproteobacteria; order Hyphomicrobiales; family Phyllobacteriaceae; genus Mesorhizobium; species Mesorhizobium sp. B2-5-3. The sequence continues at coordinate 92,778 of NZ_VFUS01000004.1, read as the reverse complement.
AGCTCCTTGGGCAGCGCATAGGCCCATTGCGTGATGTTGCCGGCGCCGAGGAAGACGACGAAGTCGCCGGGCCTGGCCAGATCACGGACAACAGGCGCTATTGCTTCCGGACCCTCGATGTAGCGCGCGTCGCGATGGCCCCCGGCGCGGATGCGCGACACCAGCGCATCCGAGGTCACGCCTTCGATCGGCTCCTCGCCGGCGGCGTAGACCGGCGCCACCATCACCGTGTCGGCGTCGTTGAAGCAGGCGGAGAACTCATTGAACAGATCATGCAGCCGGGTAAAACGGTGCGGCTGGGCAATGGCGATGACGCGGCCCTTGGTGGCGCTGCGCGCGGCTTTCAGCACCGCAGCGATCTCGACCGGATGGTGGCCGTAATCGTCGAACACTTCGACGCCATTCCAGGAGCCGGTTTGGGTGAAGCGACGCTTGACGCCGGCGAAGGACGACAGGCCTTTCTTGATCGCCTCGGCCGACAGACCGAGCTCATGCGCCACCGCGATCGCCGCCGTCGCATTGGAAACGTTGTGGCGGCCGGGCATCGGCAGGCGCAGATCCGATATCGTCGTCTGGCCGCGTCCCTTGCGGTCGCGGATCACCACGTCGAATTCCGAGGTCGCGCCGGCCATGCGATGGTTGGTGAAGCGCACGTCGGCCTGCGCGTTCTCGCCATAGGTGATGACGCGGCGATCCTCGATTCGGCCGACCAGCGCCTGCACCTCCGGGTGGTCGGTGCACATGACGCCGAAGCCGTAGAACGGCACGTTCTCGACGAACTGGCGGAAGGCTTCGCGCACCTTCTCGAAACTGCCGTAGTGATCGAGATGTTCGGGATCGATATTGGTGACGACGGCGATATCGGCCGGCAGCTTGAGGAAGGTCCCGTCGCTCTCGTCGGCTTCGACCACCATCCACTCGCCGTCCCCCATGCGCGCATTGGTGCCATAGGCGTTGATGATGCCGCCATTGATGACGGTCGGGTCGAGCCCGCCGGCTTCGAGCAGCGTCGCTACCATCGAGGTCGTCGTCGTCTTGCCGTGCGTGCCGCCGATCGCCACTGCCTGGCGGAAGCGCATCAGTTCGGCCAGCATTTCGGCGCGGCGCACGATCGGCAGCAATTTCTCCCGTGCCGCCTTCAGTTCGGGGTTGGATTTCTTGATAGCCGTCGAGACAACCACCACTTCGGCATCGCCGAGGTTTTCTTCCCTGTGGCCGACAAAGCATTCGATCCCCTTGTCGCGCAGCCGCTGCACATTGGCGCTGTCGGCCTGGTCGGATCCCTGCACCTTGTAGCCGAGATTGTGCAGCACTTCGGCGATGCCACTCATGCCGATGCCGCCAATGCCGATGAAATGCACGAGGCCTATGGTCTGCGGCATCTTCATGCGTGCGTTCCCTTCTTAAAATCCGAAACGGTTTTGCGGGACGCAATAGCCTCTGTGAGATCGGCGAGCAACCGTGCGGCGTCCGGTTTGCCGACCGACTTCGCCGCCGCAGCCATTGCCGTGAGCCGTTCGGGCTCGGCCATCAGGGCGCCGATCAGCGCCGCGATGCGCTCGGGCGAAAGTGAGGATTGCGGTTCCACTTCGCCACCGCCGGCGGCCGCAAGAGCGGCTGCGTTCGCGGCCTGGTCGTGATCGAGCGCATAGGGATAGGGCACCAGCAGCGCCGGCCGCCCGATGACCGCGATTTCCGAGACGGTCGACGCGCCGGAGCGCGACATCACCAACTGTGCGGCCGCTATACGCGCCGCCATGTCGCTGAAGAAGGGCGAGACCTCGACACCGACGCCAAGCGCTGCATAGGCCGCCTTCACCCGCCCGACATCATCGGCCCGAGCCTGCTGCGTGATCACCAGCCGCTTGCGGAGTGCGTCGGGGAGCAAGGCGACGGCCGCCGGCACCGCATCGGAGAAGAACTGCGCGCCCTGGCTGCCGCCGAACACCAGCAGGCGGAAGGGATCATCTCCGGCCGAGGCGACGTAGGCGGTCTTTGCGGCTTCGAGCACCTGTGGGCGAACCGGATTGCCTGTCGTCACCGTCTTGGCGCCGACGGCGCTTTCGTCTTGGGGCAGGAAGCCACCGGCAATCGCATCGACGCGGCTGGCCAGCGCCCGGTTGGCGCGTCCCATCACCGCGTTCTGCTCGTGGATCAGCGTCGGCACCTTGCGCCGCGTCGCGGCGTAGAGCGGCGGCAAGGTCGGATAGCCGCCAAAGCCGACCACGGTGTCGGGCTTGATCCTGCCGATGATGGCGGACGCCTGGCGCACGCCGCGCCAGATTTTCCAGAAAGCGCCAAGCAGGGCAACAGGATTTTTGGAGCCCAGCGTCGCGGACTGGATCGGGTGGATGGCGGCGGCCGGGAAGTGGCCGGCAAAGCGCTCAGCGCGGTCGTCGGTCGCCAGATGCACCGTCCAGCCACGCGCGTTCAACTCATGCGCCAGTGCCTCGGCCGGAAACAGATGTCCGCCGGTTCCGCCCGCCGAGAGAAGGATAACGCCTCTGGCCATGTCACTCCGCCGGCATGGCGCGCTGTGGCAAGGCAAAGCCCACCTGCTTGCGCTTTTCCGGTCGCTTGCGCGTCAGCGCCAGCACCATTCCCATCGAGATGGCGATGGCAATCTGCGAAGAGCCGCCATAGGAGATGAACGGCAGCGTCATGCCCTTGGCCGGCACCAGCTGCAGGTTGACGCACATGTTGATGACTGCCTGCAGGCCGAACACGGTGACGAGGCCGCCGACCGCATAGCGGGTGAAATCGTCATGCTCCTTCAGCGCCGTGTTGAGGCCGCGCAGCACGATGAAGGCGAAGATGGACATGATGAAGAAACACATGATCAATCCGAATTCCTCGCCCGCGACCGAAAAGACGAAATCGGCATGGCTGTCGGGGATGACCCGCTTGACGGTGCCCTCGCCCGGCCCGACGCCGAACCAGCCGCCATTGATCAATGCGTCGCGGCCCATATCGACCTGGAACGTGTCGCCTTCGCCAGTGAGGAACTTGTCGATACGCAGGGCGACGTGCGGAAATACCGTATAGGCGGCAAAGACGCCGCCGACGCCGGCCGCTCCGAGCACGACGATCCACAGCCATGGCAGCCCCGCCATGAAGAACATGATGCCCCAGGTGCCGGTCGTCAGCATGGTCTGGCCGAGGTCCGGCTGCGCCACCAGCAGCGATACGACCAGTACCAAGAGCAACATGGCGAAGAGATTGCCCGGAATGTCGGGCTGGCGCTTGTGTTCGGCGAACAGCCAGGCGCACATGATGACAAAGGCGGGTTTCAAAAACTCCGAGGGCTGGATCGACAGGCCGGCAAGCGACACCCAGCGCCGCGCGCCTTTCACCTCGACGCCGATGTAGAGCACCGCCACCATCAGCACCAGCATCAGGCACAGCATGATCAGCGCCATGCGCCGGATTTCTCTGGAATCGAGGAAGGACACCGCCAGCATCACGCCGAGCGCCGGCACGGTGAAGATGATCTGCCTGGTCGCGAAATGGAAACTGTCGAGGCCGATGCGTTCGGCGACCGCGGGACTTGCGGCGAAGGACAAAACTATGCCCAGCCCCATCAGCGACAGGAACGCCGCCAGAAACCAGCGATCGATGGTCCACCACCAGGTCGCAACCGGGCTTTTGTCGAGACGGCTCTGCATTATCGTGCCCCTCCGATGGGTTTGACGCCCTCGATAGCATTCGCAGCTTGCCTGAAGGCTTCGCCGCGGACCTCGAAATTCTTAAATTGGTCGAAACTGGCGCAGGCCGGCGACAACAGCACCACCGCCTCGCCGCCATCGTCCTTGGCCGCATCATGCGCGGCATGCTCGACCGCGGCTGCAAGCGTGCCCGATATCTCATACGGCACCGCCTCGCCCAGCGTCGCCGAAAAGGCCGGCGCTGCCTCGCCGATCAGATAGGCCTTGGCGATACGCGGGAAGAAGCCGCGCAGCGGCTCGATGCCGCCTTCCTTGGGCAGGCCGCCGGCGATCCAGTAGATGCGTGAAAAGCTCGACAGGGCGGGTGCCGCCGCATCGGCGTTGGTCGCCTTGGAATCGTTGACGAACAGCACGTGGTCCTTGCGGCCGACCTGCTCCATGCGATGCGCCAGGCCCGGAAAGCTTTCCAGTCCGGACTGGATCTCGCCGAGGTCGAGCCCGACCTTGAGGCAGGCGGCCACCGCGGCAAGCGCGTTTTGCGCATTGTGCTGCCCGCGCAGCGAGCCGATGCCTTCGAGGAAGGCGACCCGGCTGTAGCGGCCATGCACCGCTTCCATCAAATTGGTGCCATCGGCGAAATAGCCGTCGGTCAGCGGCAGCCGCTTCGAAATGCGGATGACGTGCCGCCCCGCCCGCTCCAGCCGTTCGGCAATCTGCGCACACCAGGAATCGTCGATGCCGACGATCGCGGTCTCGCTGCCGGCAACCAGCCGCTCCTTGATCGAAGCGTAATGCTGCATGGTGCCGTGACGGTCGAGGTGATCCGGCGTCAAATTGAGCAGGATGCCGGCCGTCGGATTGATCGATGGTGCGAGGTCGATCTGGTAGGACGAGCATTCGACGACATAGTGCCGGTCGGGTTGCGGCGGATCGAGTGTCATCACGGCGCGGCCGATATTGCCGCCCATCTGCGTATCGCGGCCGGAAGCCTTCAATATATGCGCCGTCAGCGCCGTGGTCGTCGACTTGCCGTTGGTGCCGGTGATGGCGATGAAGGGGGCGGCTGGCGCGCCGAGCGTCCGCTCGCGGCAGAAAAGCTCGACGTCGCCGATGATCTCGACACCCGAACCGCGCGCCAGTTCCACCGTCCAGTGCGGTTTGGGATGCGTCAGCGGCACGCCGGGCGACAGCACGAAAGCGGAGAACGTGGCCCAGTCGGCTGTGTGCAGGTCGCCGGTTGCAATCCCGGCGGCTGCCGCCTTGGCGACACTGTTGGGATTGTCGTCCCAGGCCAGAACCTCAGCCCCGCCCTCGATCAGCGCGTGCGCGGTCGCGATCCCCGAGCCGCCGAGCCCGAAGAGCGAAACACGCTTGCCTGCGAAGGATGCGGCGGGAATCACGGGGCGCGCCTATCTGAGCTTGAGGGTGGAAAGGCCGACCAGCGCCAGGATGACGGCGATGATCCAGAAGCGGATCACCACCTGGCTTTCGGTCCAGCCGAGCTTTTCGAAGTGGTGATGGATCGGCGCCATTAGGAACACACGCTTGCCGGTCATCTTGAAGTAGCCGACCTGGATGATGACGGACAGGATCTCGACCACGAACAGCCCGCCGACGATGACCAGCACGATCTCGTGCTTGGTGGCGACCGCAACGGTGCCGATCAGCCCGCCCATGGCCAGCGAGCCGGTGTCGCCCATGAAAATCGCCGCCGGCGGCGCGTTGAACCAGAGAAAGCCGAGGCCGGCGCCGATGACCGCGCCTAGCACAACAGCCAGTTCGCCGGTGCCGGGCACGAAATGGATCTGCAAATACTCGGCGAATACGGCATTGCCGGAGAGATAGGCAATGACGCCGAAGGACGCCGCCGCGATCATGATCGGCACGATGGCCAGGCCATCCAGGCCGTCGGTGAGGTTCACCGCATTGCCCGCCCCCACGATGACGAAGCAGGAGAACGGGACGAAGAACCAGCCGAGATTGATCAGGAATTCCTTGGCGAAGGGGAATGTCAGCGACGAGGAGAACGGCGCCTGGCCATTATGCATGATCGCCCAGGCGGCGATGCCGGCGATGACGAATTCGAGCGCCAGCCGCGCCTTGCCGGAAAAGCCGAGATGCGACTGCTTCGTCACCTTCAGATAGTCGTCGTAGAAACCTATCGAGCCGAAGCCCAGCGTCACCAACAGCACCACCCAGACATAGATGCTCGACAGGTTCGCCCACAGCAACGATGAGCCGATGATGCCGGACAGGATCATCAGTCCGCCCATGGTCGGCGTGCCGGCCTTCTTGAAATGGGTCTGCGGCCCGTCGGCGCGGATCGGTTGGCCCTTGCCCTGGCGCAACCTGAGCGAATTGATGATGGTCGGCCCGAAGATGAAGACGATCAGCGCCGAGGTGATCAGCGCCCCGCCGGTACGGAAGGTGATGTAGCGGAAGACATTGAAGACCGAGATCTTGTCCGCGAAATCGACGAGCAGTGTGAACATGCGCTTTTCGTCCCCGACTTGACCCTAGGTCTGTTTGCCGATTGTCGTTTCAGCCGGGAACTTGCCCAGCAACGCATCGACCAGCTTTGCAAAGCCGATGCCCTTCGACGATTTGATCATCACCACGTCGCCTGGCCTCAGCGCGGCAAGCAGCACCGGCTTCAATTCTTCGGCGCCGGCGCGGTATTCCGTCCTGATCTCGCCCGGCAGCGCTTCCGCCAGCGCCCGCATCTCCGGCCCGCCGAGAAAGACGGTCTGCGTGCCGGTGCCGACGATGAGACCGGCAAGTGCAGCATGCAGCTTGGCCGAATACTCGCCTAGCTCCAGCATATCGCCCAGCACGGCGATGCGGCGGCCTTCGCCCGTCACCGGCGTCGCGTTGAGCAGCGCCATGGCGGCCGCCATCGAGGCGGGGTTGGCGTTGTAGCTTTCGTCGATCAGCGTGATCGGTCCACCGGGGTGGCTTGAAGTCGGGCCGCCGGGATGATGCAGCACATGGCGTTTGCCGCGGCCGCGCTCAGCCGAGAGATCGGCCAGCGCCAGGGCAACCTTGTCGAGATCGGCGCCGACCAGACGGGCCGCGCCGAGGACCGCCAGAATGTTCTGCACCATGTGGCGGCCGGGCGCGCCGATGCGAGCCGTCACCTCGTGACCGCCGATCCTGGCGGCAATGTCGGAATGATCGGCATGGACCTCGCATTTGACCAGTCTGAAGGTTGAGCGCGCGTGCTCGCCGAACCCATAGACATGCTCGACGCCGGCGGCGTGCGCCATCTTGTCGAGAAGCTTGAAACGCGCGTCGTCGCGGTTGAGGATCGCCGCGCCGCCAGGTTCCAGCCCTTCGAAAATTTCGGCCTTCGCCTTGGCGATCTCGTCCAGATTGCGGAAGAAGCCGAGATGCGCCGCCGCGATCATGGTGACGATGGCGACATGCGGCCTTACCATCTTGACCAGCGGCCTGATCTCGTCGGGATGGTTCATGCCGATCTCGAACACGGCATAGTCGCAATCGGCCGGCATGCGCGCCAAGGTGAGCGGCACGCCCCAATGGTTGTTGAACGACTGCGCCGAGGCATGCACCTTGCCGACCGCCGACAGCACGTGGCGCAGCGCTTCCTTGGTGGTCGTCTTGCCCGCCGAACCGGTCACCGCGATGATCTTGGCCTGGGAACGGTCCCGCGATGCGACACCGAGCTTTTCCAGCGCCACCAGCACGTCCTCGACGACGATCATCGGCGCCGTCAGCCGGCCAAGCGACGGCAGCTTGCCTTCGGCCACGACCAGCACCCCGGCTCCGGCCTTGATGGCGGCGGTCGCGAAATCATGGCCGTCCATCGCCTCGCCCTTGATGGCGAAGAAGGCGTCGCCCGGCTGAAGGCTGCGGCTGTCGATCGAAATGCCCGATACGCCGTCCGGCATCGGTCCGATCGGTCGTCCGTCCATGGCGGCGACCAGCGTCTCGGATGTCCACAGCAAATTCATGCGGCACGCTCCAGCAGCGCGGCACGGACTTCTTCGTGGTCGGAGAAATGCAGGGTCTCGGTGCCGATCGTCTGGCCTTCCTCATGACCCTTGCCGGCCACGATCAGCGTGTCCCCGGCATGCAACATGGCAACGGCCTCGTGGATCGCCGCGCGCCGGTCACCGATCTCGATCGCGCCGGGAGCGGCGGCAAGGATCGCGGCCCGGATCGTCTCCGGCACTTCCGAGCGCGGATTGTCGTCGGTGACGATGACGACGTCGGCGAGCCGCGTCGCGATCTCGCCCATGATCGTCCGCTTGCCGCGATCGCGGTCGCCGCCGCAGCCGAACACGACGATGACCCGGCCGGTAGTGAACGGGCGCACCGAGGCAAGCACGTTTTCCAGCGCGTCCGGCTTATGCGCATAATCGACATAGACCGGCGCGCCGTTTGCAGTCGTCCCGACAAGGTCGAGCCGGCCGGGTGCGCCCTTGAGTTTCTCCAATGCCTTCAAGGCCTTGGCGACTGGCGTTCCCGTGGAGATGGCAAGCCCGGCCGAAACCAGCGCGTTGGCTATCTGGAAATCGCCGGCCAGCGGCAGGTCGATCTCGTAGAGCATCCCGTCGGCCTCGACCTCGGCACGTTGGCGGTGGCGCTCATGCTCGACCCGCTTCAGCGTCAGGAAATCGCCGTGGCGGCCGACCGTCAGCACGCCGAGCCTTGCGGCCTTCGCCGCCTGGATGGTTGGCGCCGACCACGGATCGTCGGCGAAGATCACGGCCGGCGCGCCCTTCGGCAGCAGCGCATCAAACAGACGCAGCTTGGCCCGGTGATAGTCCTCGACCGTCGGATGGTAGTCCATGTGGTCGCGGCCGAGATTGGTGAAGCCGCCGGCGGCCAGCCTGACGCCGTCGAGACGGCGCTGGTCGAGACCATGGCTGGAGGCCTCCATGGAGGCATGGGTGACGCCGGCGTCCGCCAGTTCAAGCAACAGCTGATGCAAGGCGACGGGATCTGGCGTCGTCAGCGAGCCATAATCGTTGCGGCCCGGCGCCACCACGCCGGTGGTGCCGATCGAGGCCGCGGCAAAGCCGGCCTGCTCCCAGATCTGCCTGACGAAAGCGGCGACCGAGGTCTTGCCGCTGGTGCCGGTGACGGCCACCATCGTCTGCGGCTGTTTGCCGAAATAACGGGCCGCGCTCAGGGCCAGCGCCAGGCGCGGGTCATCGACGGCCAACACTGGAACCGGCAGTCCCCCAAGGGCGCTGTCCTTGCCCGCGACGATGGCGGCAGCCCCTCGTGCGGCGGCGTCCGCGGCATAGGCGGCGCCATCCGCCTTGCTTCCAGCGAGCGCGAAAAAGACGACGCCGGGTTTTACCTGGCGGGAATCCGAAGAGATGCCGGTAACCTCCAGATCGGCGGAAGCTGTTCCTTCGACTGGCAGGATACCGGTTAGATTTTTGAGCTTCATCGAGTTCCGTTCACCGCAACAAAATAGCGCGCAGTTGCCGGCGCGCCCTAAGAATCATTGATAGGAAACCAGCGTTGCACCATTTTCATGGCTGAAATCTGGCTTCACGCCAAGCATGGCTGCGGAACGCCTGATGATATTGCCGGCCATGACCCCGGCATTCGCGGCCGCGACGTCCGTCATGCCCGGCTTTTCCGGGTGCGGAGCATCGGCAATCGTAAACACGAGATATTGCGGATCGTCCATCGGGAATGCGGCGACGAACGTATTGAAATTCAACTCCTTCGAGTAGCGGCCATTGATGACCTTCTCGGCTGTTCCGGTCTTGCCGCCAACGCGGTAGCCGGGGACCCTGGCATTTCTGGCCGAGCCCTTCTCGGCGTTGAGCATGTAGAGATAGCGCATGCCCTCGACCGTTTTGTCGGCTACCACTTTCTTGGCCGCCGCCATCGCGTCCTGCTGGCTGCGGATCAGGAATGTCGGCTCCATCAGATATCCGCCATTGATCAGCGCCGCGCAGCCGACAGCCGCCTGCAACGGTGTCGTCGACACGCCATGACCGAAGGCGATGGTGAACGAGTTGACCTGTTTCCAGACCTTCGGCTCAGTCGGACGAGCGACTTCCGGCAGTTCGGTCTGCATCTTGTCCAAGATGCCAAGACGATGCAGGAATTCGCGGTGCGCCTCGATGCCGACCAGTTCGGCCTCCCTGGCCGACCCGATGTTGGATGAATAGAGGAACACCTCCGGCAACGACAGCACGCGGTTCTTGCCGTGGAAATCGTGAATGGCCTGATGGCCGACCCGGATTGGATGCGAAGCGTCGAAGCGGCTCGCCATCGTCGCCTTGCCGGAATCGAGCGCCATGGCTGATGTGAAGCTCTTGAAGGTCGAGCCCATCTCATAGAGCCCCGCCGACATCCGGTTCAGCCGGTCCTTGTCTTGTGCATTGTAGGGATTGTTCGGATCAAAATCCGGCACCGAGGCCATGGCCACCACTTCGCCGGTCTTGACGTTGAGCACGACGGCGCCCGCGCCCATGGCGCGATAGCGCTCCAGGCCGGCAGCAATCTCGTCGCGCACCACGTGCTGGACGCGCAGATCGATCGAGAGCTTCACCGGCTTGAGATCCTTCGCCACCGCCAGGCCCGACGCCTGCAGGTCGCTCAGACCCTGCTCGTCGATATATTTCTCCATGCCGGAGATGCCTTGATTGTCGATATTGGTCAGGCCGACAATGTAGGACGAGGTTTCACCACTGGGATAGAAACGGCGCTTCTCGGTGCGGAAGCCGAAACCGGGAATGCCGAGCTGCATGATGTCGGCCTGCTGCTTGGGGGTCAGCTGCCGCTGCAACCAGACGAAGCCGGCGCCGCTCTTCAGCTTATGATACGTCTGCTCGTAATCGATCTCCGGCAGCACCGTCGACAGCTTTTCGATCGCCTCGTCGGCGTCGACGATGCGGCGCGGCTCTGCAAACAGCGATGCCGTCTTGATGTCCGTCGCCAGCACCTCGCCGTTGCGATCGACAATGTCGGGCCGCGAGGCCGTCACCCGGCTCTGCGGGCCGCCCGACATGTCGGGGGTCTGGAAGCCGAGATAGACCAGCCGCCCGGAAATGATCGAGAAGATGCCGAAGAACACCGCCATCGTCATGACGATGCGCGCCTTGCCCTTGCCTCCGGTCGCCTTGCGGGCGCCATCGACCACGATCGAACCGTCTTCGCTGGCCCTGGGGCGACGTTTCAGCAGTTTGCCGATCATTGGGCGATGCCTCCGGTCACGATGGGATCCTTGCCGTCCGAGGGTGTGTTGCCGGAATTGTCTGCCATGCCGCCTTGGCGCCCGTTCAGGATGTCCTGGATGTCGAGGGCTTTGGCTGGCAGGTCGCCGAGGCCGACGATCTGGTGCGCGCTGACCGGCTCCAGTTCAAGCTGCGACTTGTAGAGTTCGGCGAGCTTCTGTAGCCGCGACGGCTGGGTGAGCAGGCTCCAGTCAGCCTTGAGCAGGTCGATCGTGTCCTCCTCGTAGCGTATTTCAGCATGGATTTTCTGCACTGCAGCCAATTGGTCCTCGGCCTCGCGCTTGGTTTTGTAGGTCAGGGCCGCCGCCGAGACCATGACGGCGATGAGGACGATGTCGCTGGAACGAAACACGTGCTTACCTCTCCCCCGGCCGCTCGATGCCGGGAAGTTTTGGGCCGGGAAGTTTTGGAAGGCCGAAAATCGAAAAATCGACGGCACGCGCCGGCGCATCGGTGCGGATGGCGGCGCGCAGCCTTGCCGAGCGGGCGCGCGGGTTGGCCGCAGTCTCGGCATCACCCGGCGTCACGCCGCCGCCGGACTTGCTGAAGGTGGCACTGCGTGCCCGTGCCTCCGGCATGTGGCGCGAGCCGCTCGCGGCGTCGGAGCGATCGGCAATGAAGCGCTTGACGATGCGGTCCTCCAGCGAATGGAATGTCACCACGGCAAGTCGTCCGCCCGGCTTCAGCGCTCGCTCGGCGGCGAACAGCGCCTTGGCCAACTCACCGAGCTCGTCATTGACGAAGATGCGCAGCGCCTGAAAGACGCGGGTGGCGGGATGGATCTTGTCCTTCGGCGCCCGGCCGATATGCGTCTCGATGGCGTCGGCAAGCTCCAGCGTGCGCTCGAACGGACGCTTTTCGCGACGCGCTTCGATCATGCGCGCGATGCGCCCGGCGTGGCGCTCCTCCCCGAGGAAGCCGAAGATGCGGGCAAGATCGCCCGGCTTGAAGTTGTTGACGACATCTGCGGCGCTGAGGCCCGCCTGCGCCATGCGCATGTCGAGAGGCCCATCGGCGCGGAACGAAAACCCGCGCTCCGCCTGGTCGAGCTGCATCGAGGAAACGCCGATGTCGAGCACGACACCGTGGGCACTTTCGACATGCTGATCCAGCATCGAGAATGGCGCCTGCACCAATCGCAGGCGGCCGCCTGATTGGGCTTCGAGATTGCGACCAGCCGCTATGGCATCCGGATCGCGATCAATGGCAACCACGGACGCGCCGGCCGCCAGGATGGCCTTGGTGTAGCCGCCGGCGCCGAACGTGCCGTCGACGATGACGTCCCCTTCCGCTGGCGAGAGCGCCTGCAACACTTCGGCAAGGAGGACCGGAATGTGGCGGGCCGGTCCGCCAACGGCGTTGATATCATCGCCGTGGCCCACCGTCATTCCGGTCGCTCCCCAGGCTTCGTCCCCTGCCGAAGCTGCAAAAGCCGGGCCCGCGCCTGCGCTCCGTAGGCCGCAAGCCGTCCCGGCTCCCAGATCTGAAAGAAATTGCCGCGCCCGACAAAGGCTACTTCCGCCGAAAGGCCGGCATGTTCGCGGATGAAGTCGCTGATCGTGATGCGACCATCCTGGTCCAGCTTCAGGAATGTTCCGTCGCCATGGCAGAAGAACGACATGTCGTCCGCCGTCTGCTGGAACGGGTCCTCGAGCGCGATGCGCTGCTCGTAGCGGTCGAGCAGGTCGGGCCCGCCGACATCCATGGCCGGCAGATCCAGGCAACGCAGCGCGTAGAGATCCGAATAGCCGCGTTTCTGAACGACGGCGCGAAAATGCGCAGGAACGGACACCCGCCCCTTCGCATCGATCCTGCTCACCGTGTTCGACAGAAACCGGTCCATCACACGTCACGGCCGCTTGCGCCGCCGCACCCCTCTTCGTCGTGTTGCACGCGCCACCGCTACGCGTTCCCTGCCCTGAACCCGCCTCCGTGACAGGGGCGAAAACCGGCAAACGCGCAGCCGCCGCGGCTGCCCGATTGGCGTACGCTTCACTCTGACGCGGAACGAAGGCTTTGGTATCGATATGGGATATCATGGGGTGTTATGGGCGTCAACGGGAACAGGCTTCACAACATGCAGTCGCGACCGATGGAAGCGGCTTTGAAAACACGTCTCGTCTTTATGGATCATTAAGCCTAACGAAGCGTTTAGAGCCGCTTGGCCCAACCGGACGCGCCTTGTCGCGAGCTGTTGCCGGGCATAGCGTCTCACCACACGTCCAGGGTCACCAAGAGGGTTGGAATGTCGATGTCTGAAACAGCACGGTCGCGCGCCGCGGCTCTTGCCCACCTCCGTCGCAACGCACTTGCCGTCGGCGATTCCATCCCCCTGCCACTCACCATGGCTGCCATCTTTCACGCGCCTGGCGACGCCACCGGTTTCAACCAGTATGGCCGTTTCAGCAATCCGACCTGGGATGCGGTAGAACATATGCTGGCGCATCTGGAAGACGCGCCCTGCGTCGCCTTTCCTTCCGGAATGGCGGCGATTTCGGCGGCATTTTTCGCTGTCCTCAAGACCGGCGACCGCATTCTTCTGCCTTCGGATGGCTATCACACGACAAGGGCACTGGCCGAACGCTTCTTGAAACCACTCGGCATCGCCTACGATGTGAGGCCAACCTCGACCTTCCTCGATGGCGGTTTCGAAGGCTATCGTCTCGCTTTCGTAGAGACGCCCGCTAATCCGGGGCTGGACATATGCGATATCGCGGCGGTGGCCGCAGCCGCACACAAAGCGGGCGCACTGCTTGTCGTTGATAATACGACCATGACGCCTTTCGGCCAGCGCCCGCTCGACCATGGCGCGGATATTGTCATCGCCGCGGACACTAAGGCGCCCAACGGCCACTCCGACGTGCTGTTCGGCCATGTCGCGAGCCGCAACGCCGACATCATCGCCGCGGTGACGGATTGGCGCGAAACGTCCGGCGGCATTCCAGGGCCGTTCGAAGCGTGGCTTGTGCATCGTGGCCTCGAAACGCTCGATGTGCGCTTCGACCGCATGTGCTCCTCGGCGGAAGTGATCGCGCGGCGCCTGCAAGGTCACCCGGCGATCACGGGCCTGCGCTATCCCGGCCTGGAAGGCGATCCTTCGCACAATCTTGCCCGTGCCCAGATGGAACGCTTCGGCTTCCTTGTTTCCTTCGAACTCGCTTCGGAGCAGAAGGCCGAGGATTTCATCAACAACTGCGAATTGATGCAGGCCGCGACATCCTTCGGCGGCGTCCACACCTCCGCCGAGCGGCGTTCGAAGCGCGGCGATGCGGTTCCAGCCGGCTTCGTCCGCCTCTCGGTCGGCTGCGAACCAGTTGAAGAGCTTTGGGCGGCGATCGAGGCGTCGCTGGACAGGATCGGCGACTGACAAATCGGTTACGAACCGAGGTCGTCGGTTTCGAAGTTGCGATGGCCGTGCAGCACGCGAAGGATTCGATCGCATCGCCCCTGACTCGATACAGGGTGAGATAATTGCCGACGACCAGATGGCGAACACCCGGTGCGATATCGTCTCGTGGCGCGCCTGAGAAAGGATAGGTAGCCAGTTGCTGCCACCGCGCCTCGATGCGGTCGAGCAGCCGGTCGGCTGCGGCCTCGCTGTCGCTCGCAATATGCAGCCAGATCATGATCAGATCGTCTTCGGCGCGCGCGTTCCGGACGATGGGGAGCAAATTCATCCTGCGTCGTCAGATCGCAGGCGTCTCCGCGCCTCGGCCTTGATTTCGTCCATCGATTCAAATCGTCCCGGTCCGCTGTCGATCCCTTCCTGAACTAACCTCCGCAACTCCTCGACCGTATAGCCGAAGAGGTCGCGCCGATCCTTCCATTGCCGGAGCGCATCGCGGATCACCTCGCTAGCCGAAGCATATTCACCAGCGGCGACCACATCGTCGACCGCCGCCGCCAGTTCCGGCGAGAGGGTGATGCTGCGTTTGTCGACCTGTCCCATGATAAGATTCCCAAATGCTATTGGTTGCCTATGGTACGATTTAATCGTACCAGCTTCAAGCAACGGGGGATATCACTTGGCTGGCGAACGGCCTGCCAGCTTGAATCAACAGGCGCGCCCGAGGGCGCAACCTGTTGATCGCAAACTCGTCTTTTCGATATCGCGACGAAAAACTGCCAGCTGGCCTATAAGCCGGGTTCTGTATGGCCCTCGCCCCTTGCGGCGCGAGAACGTGGCGGCCATTCATCTTGGGCGCATATTGCCATGCGCCTCACGCAACCTACCCGGACGGTGAGCCGGAAACAGCCCTCGAGGGTTTCCCCTCGCACCGCCCCTATTCGGTCTTGCTCCCGGTGGGGTTTACCGTGCCGCTCCTGTTGCCAGTCGCGCGGTGGGCTCTTACCCCACCCTTTCACCCTTGCCCCGACCCGGCAAAGCCAAGTCGTGGCGGTTTGCTTTCTGTGGCACTTTCCCTGGGGTCGCCCCCGCCGGCCATTAGCCGGCACCGTGTCTCCATGGAGCCCGGACTTTCCTCACCCGCAGCCTTTCGGCTTTTGCTGGTGCGGCCGCCCGGCCAGCTGGCCAGGCGTATAAAGGGGTTCACGCCACAAAACGCAACTAAAAAAGCCGGTTACGACCGGTTCTTGTCACGCCGGCGACCCGACAGCCGCCAGTTGCACCTTGACCTTGCTGCAATAGGCGGCCGAGACCGGGTTCATTCGGGTGGCGCCGTGGCCGGCATTGTATTTCAGGATCGTGCCGCACGTCGTGCCGCCGCCGAGATCCCGCGCCATGGCAAGATACTTCATGCCGTATTTGATGTTGGTGTCCGGATTGAAGAGCCCATTGGCCGAGCCGCTATAGCCCATCATCCGCGCCGTCGCCGGCTTGATCTGCATCAAGCCGATTTCGCCGGCGCCGCCGACGAGGTTCGGCCGATAGTTGCTCTCGATCTTGATCACGGCGTGAGCGAGCGACGCCGGCACGCCATAGCTCGCGGCATAGCGCGCCACGATGGCCGAATACTGATCGCCACTGGCCACCGCTGCCGTCGAGGCCACTGCTTCCTTGATCCCGATCGATGCCGTCGTCGTTTTATCAACGGCCTTGCGGCCTCGCCTGGTCTTCTGTTTTGTGCTCGGCTTCTTGGCCTTGGTCCAGCTCGCCTTCTCCACCTTCGCGGAAGACCGCTTCGCCGCCCTCACATCCTTGCTGCTTTTGGCCGAAATGGCCTTGCCCTTGGCGGTCGCTGCGACGAGCCCCTGATCGGCCCGTGGGCTCAGCGGCGCGGCGCTCGCCGTTCCGAAGGCAAAAGTCATTACGCCGGCAGCAAGAGCTGCCGTTACAACGGTCAATTTCTGCATGTGATCCTGTTCTGTCTGAACGCGCGAAGATCTCCGCGCGGCATTGCTTGATTAATGTCGGATCATCCGGGGGTTAGACGCCCGACAAACTGTACGGATTGCCCTTTGAGGCCCGAATTGCGCGCAATGAAGGCGGGGCAATTCACTTTAAGTGACAGTTTGTAACCTAATGTCGGAAAAGCATTACTTGGACGGCATCCTGACCTAAGGTCAAGTTCCGGGGGAAGCGAGCAGCCGTTGAAGCGTGCGTATCGTCGATCCGTCCGCCACTCCATCGATCCGGCGTGGCCGGAAATGACGCTGGAAAGCCTCGACCACGACCCGCGTCTGCTGGTCGAAAACACCCGATATTTCGACCCCATAGCCGTAGAGCGCCAGCATCGATTGCAGCGCCTCGACATCGGCGCCAGCGTCGCCGGTCTTCAGCACGGCGCCGCGCCTGATCGGTGCCGCCGCCACCAAGTGGCCGACGCCGGCCTCGAACAGGGCCCGCCAGGGAAACTTCTCGCCCGGATCGATCTTGCGCCCCGGCGCCACGTCGGAGTGCGCCAGCACCCGCTGGGGGGCAATCGCATGCCGGCTGGCAATTCCGGCACACAAGCCGATCACCGCATCGATCTGTCGCTTGGGAAAACCGGGATAACCCAATGAATGCCCCGGGTTGACGATCTCGATGCCGACGGAACAGGAGTTGATGTCGGTGCGTCCGAACCACGAACTCTTCCCAGCGTGCCAGGCGCGGTCGCTTTCCCGGACCATCTGCACGATATGGCCGTTCTCATGCACCAGATAGTGCGAGGAGACTTCGCTGGCCGGGTCGCACAGCCACGCCTCGGCCCCGGCGCCTGTCGGCATGCCGGTATAGTGCAGCACGATCATGTCGGGCTTCAGCGTCTCGCGCCGTGGCCCGAAATTCGGCGATACCCTGACCTCGGCGCTCGGCTCGTCGGGCAGGAAGCCGCTCATGCGTGCCGCAGGCCCCGCTCGATCATCTCATAGGCGGTGTTGATCGCCGCGAGCCTCGTCGTCGCGATCTTGATGAATTCCTGCGGCAGGCCACGCGCGATCAGCCGGTCCGGATGATTGTCGGAAACCAGCTTGCGGTAGCGTTTCCTGACCTCCTCGAACGGCTTGCCGCGCTCGATGCCGAGCACGACATAGGGGTCGGCCGCACCAAGATTGACGTGCCTGGCAAGGATCGCCTCGTAGTGCACCTCGTCTATGCGGAAGATTTCGGCGATGCGGTGCAGGAACTGGCCTTCACGCTCATGGATCAGCCCGTCGGCCTTGGCGATGTGGAACAGGCCATCGAGTATATCCTCCAGCATCATGCAGTTCGAATGGCCGGAGCCACAAAGCTGCGCCATGCGCTCGGCATAGGTCTCGAAGCCGGCAACGTCACGTTTGGCCAGATCATAGAGCCGCGCCACGTTGCGCGTCTCCTTTGGCGGCACCTCGAATATTTCCTGGAAGGCGCGTATCTCATCCTGGGTGACGACCCCGTCGGCCTTGGCCATCTTGGCCGAGAGCGCAATCATCGCCACCGAGAAAGCGACGCGACGGCGCAAATCCGCATCGCCGGAAAAAACGGTGCGTACAGCCTCGACCACGTCGGCGACGCCCGACGAGGCTGAGGACGAAATCCGCGTGATGAAGTCGCCGAGGCGGTCCCAAATCGACATGGCCGCTTCTTAGAGCCAACCGGTCCCCGCTATCAAGCCAATAACGGCCGGCATCATACCTCCGACGACAATCGATCTCGTGTCGGAACCACTACCCGCCTGGGCGAAGGGCCGGCATGACGCCGGCCCTTCGCCAGAACACAGGTACTAATGGACTACTGCGCGGGCGCAGGAGCGGGCGTTGCCGGAGCCGGCTCGGCAGGCTTGGTCGAATTATCCGCGGGCGCCGCAGGTTTCATTGGCTGCTCGGCCGGCGGATTGGTGCTCTGGGTGGTGGTGTTATCCGTCCCCGTGCCGCTGTCGCTGCATGCAGCGACGCCGAGCAGCGCAAGCGCGGACACCGACGCAAGAATGAGTTTTTTCATGATATCTCTCCTTCAACACACGCTCACGTTGCAGTGAACGGTCGAGAAGGAAATGCATCACTCAGCCATGGGTTTCGTAACGATGCGTTTCCGCATGTAACATCGCTCGCATCCTCCCCTTGCGCCTCCCCGGGGGTGAAACAGCTTTGCGCTCCCCTGTGCGGATCGCTGTCATCCACCTGTCATAGCCGGGCGTTACCCGCTTGCGGCAAAGCAAATGGGGAATCACCTTGCCATGACGGACGTTTCCGCAGATCTGATCTTTCGCCGTGGCAAGGAAGTTGGAAAAGCCGTCTACCAGAACCGCCCCCTGTCGAAGGCAGGAATTTCCGAACGGCTGTTCGCCTTCCTGTTTTCGGGCCTGGTCTATCCGCAGATCTGGGAAGATCCCGATGTCGACATGGACGCAATGCAGCTTGGCGAAGGCCACCGCGTCGTCACTATTGCCTCCGGCGGTTGCAATATCCTGGCCTATCTCACCCGGTCGCCGGCCAGGATCGACGCCGTCGATCTCAATGCCGCTCACATAGCCCTGAACTGCATGAAGCTGGAGGCGGTGCGCCACCTGCCTTCGCAGGGCGACCTGTTTCGCTTCTTCGGTGCCGCCGGCAACGACCACAATTCTCAGGCTTACGACCGCTTCATCGCGCCGCATCTCGATCCGGTCAGCCGCCACTATTGGGAGCGCCGCAACTGGCGCGGCATCAGGCGCATCGCCGTCTTCGACCGCAATTTCTACCAGACCGGCCTGCTTGGCCTGTTCATCGCCATGGGCCACCGCACGGCTAAATTCTTCGGCGTCGACCCCGCCGGCATCATGCAGGCCAGGAACATTGACGAGCAGCGCCGCTTCTTCCACCAGGAGCTGGCCCCGGTGTTCGAAAAGCCGCTTTTGAAATGGGCGACCTCGCGCAAGGCCTCGCTGTTCGGCCTCGGCATCCCGCCGGCGCAATATGACTCTCTCATCACGTCCGGCGACGGCACCATGGCCAGTGTGCTGAAAGCCCGGCTGGAAAAGCTCGCCTGCGACTTTCCATTGAAAAACAACTATTTCGCTTGGCAAGCCTTTGCCAGGCGCTACCCCCAACCCGGCGAAGCCGCCCTGCCCGCCTATCTTGAAAGGCAGAACTATGAGGCCATTCGCGGCAATGTAGACCGCGTCGCCATTCATCATGCCAATCTGATCGAATTCCTGGCAGGCAAGGACGCGGGTTCCGTCGACCGTTTCATCCTGCTCGACGCGCAGGACTGGATGACCGACGACCAGCTCAATGCGCTGTGGTCGGAAATCACCCGCACCGCCTCCGCCGGCGCGCGTGTCATCTTCCGCACTGCGGCCGAGCCAAGTCTGCTGCCGGGCCGCGTCTCCGCTTCCCTGCTCGACCAGTGGAGCTACGAGAGCGATGCCTCGCGCGAATTCTCCACCCGCGACCGCTCGGCAATCTATGGCGGCTTTCATCTGTACGTGAAGCGCGCCTCATGAGCACTACCGAGCTGCCGGCCAATCACGCCGAACTGATGGACGGTGTCTACCGCTGGCAGCGTCACATCTACGACCTGACCCGCAAATATTATCTGCTCGGCCGCGACCGGCTGATATCAGGGCTGGACGTTCCGCCGGGCGGCACGGTGCTGGAGCTCGGCTGCGGCACCGGGCGAAACATCATCCTCGCCGCCCGCAGCTTTCCCGGCGCGCGCTTCTATGGCCTCGACATTTCGGCAGAGATGCTGGAGACCGCGGGCACCGCGATTGCCCGCGAAGGCCTGTCCGATCGGGTCATGCTGGCAAGGGGCGACGCCACGGAGTTCGACGTAAAGGCGCTGTTCGGCCGCGACAGCTTCGACCGTGTCTTCGTCTCCTATTCATTGTCGATGATCCCAGGCTGGGAAAAGACGGTCTCCGCCGCGCTGGCAACGCTCGCTCCGGGCGGTTCCCTGCACATCGTCGACTTCGGCCAGCAGGAAGGCCTGCCGGACTGGTTTCGGACCCTGCTTCGCGGCTGGCTCAGAAAATTCCACGTCACGCCCCGTGAAATGTTGCGCGAGGTGCTGGAATCGGAATCGCGAAAAATCGGCGCAACCTTCCGTTTCCGCACACTTTATCGCGGCTACGCCTGGCTGGCGGTGGTCCGGCCGAGCAGCTGATTGGCTAGCGCAGCGCCTTCACCAATGCCCCGACCATGGTCTGCGGCCTGTAGCCCAGCTTGGCCGGCGTCAGGCCGAGCCGCACCACCACTAATTGCTCGGATGGAATGATGGCGACGGTCTGCCCATCATGCCCCTCCATCCAATAGGTGTCCTTGGGCAGGCCCGCCGCCACGCCGGCACCGGGGTTTTCCTCGTCGCCCGGCGCCTCGATCCACAATTGCCCCTTGCTGTAGACTTTCGAGGCCGACGCAGGTTCGCGCATCCAGTCGACGAAACCGGCCGGCAGTATCTGGTTGCCGTTCCAGACCCCGCCCTGCAGCAGGAACTGGCCGAAGCGGGCCCAGTCATGGGCGGTGGCGTAGAAATAGGATGAGCCGACGAACGTGCCCTGTTCGTCGGTCTCGAGCACGGCGCTGTGCATGCCCAGCGGCTCGAACAGCGCGGTGCGCGGCCACGTCAACGCCTTGGCCTTGTCGCCGACCGCATCCTGCCAGAGCCGCGACAGCATCACCGCCGTTCCGCTCGAATAGGAGAACACCTTGCCCACCTCGCCCGTGAGCGGCTTGGCTTCGGCAAAGCCCGCCATGTCGGGTTCGAGATAGAGCATGCGCGTCACGTCGGCGACGTCGCCATAGTCTTCGTTGAATTCCAGCCCGCTCGACATCGCCATCATGTCGGCAAGGCTGATCGCGGCGCGGCCATCGGCCTTCCACGGCGCGAAAAGGCCCTGGTTGGTCATCGCCATCTTGCCGTTCTTGACCAGCGTGCCGACTATGGCGGCATTGACCGTCTTGGTCATCGACCAGCCGAGCAACGGCGTTCGGGCGGAAAAGCCCTCGCCATAGCGTTCCGCCACGACGCGGCCGTTCTTGACCACCACCACGGCGCGCATGCCGGCGCCGGTCATGGCGGCATCGTCGACGATCTTCGCCACCTCCGAGTTCTGCGAGGCTTCGACCCGCTCGCCTTCCGGCCACAGCGCATCCTGTCTTGCCGCCGAGGGTTCGACATGGATCGCCGTGCGCCGCGCCTTGCCGACATCGCCATCCGGAACCGAGGCGCAGCCCAGCCCGTCGCGAGAAACCGCGATGCTCTTGCCGAGGAAGCCAAGCAGGCCGGCGGAAACTGTGCCCCGGTTCTTGTCGACCGAGACCCGCATCAGTTTGAGCAAGGGATGACCGGGCGCCTGCACATCGACGGCAAGCACCTCGTTGGCATCGCGCCCGGCGACGAAAACGTTCGAGCAGACGATCTTTGCCGAATAGCCCGAGCCGACCCGGATCAGTTCGGGCGGCGCGAAATAGAGCCACCCAAACAGCGCCACGACCGCCAGCACCACCAGGCCGAGCAGCCGTTTGACGATCTTGGCAATGATCCGCATCTTTCCCGCCCCCGAATCCAGGCTCGATCCATGTCATCGATTTGCCGCCATTGCTTCCGCAAAATCATGGGCCTTGTCGAGCGTCGTCAACCAGATATCAACCATGATCGGCGATCACAGGTGCATGTCGCCCAACAGCGCGCCGCGTTTTTGGGATCACGGCAGGAAACAAAATCAAAGCGCGCCGAAAAAATGCGCGTTTTGGCGATATACCGGGCGATGCTGTGGGGCGATCGTCCGGCGGGGGCCAGACCAAGCGCCGGCCATCAGTGCACAGACCCATCAGCAACCGGCTGCAACCGGCTCGGGAGTTGCAATGCGCCGTCTCGCGGCCCTTTTCATGCTGACGCTGCTGGGCGCCTGCTCGACCGTGGAGGATCTGTCGCCACTGTCGCCATCCAGCACCCCTTCGGTTGCGGTGCGCGCGCCCCGCTTCGCCGATTCCAAGCCGCATGAATGGGACAGCGGCGCGCCCTGGAATTACGCAGTTCACGGCACCGACGTCTCAAAATACCAGACCTCGGTCGACTGGCCGACCGCCAAGGCCAGCGGTATTTCCTTCGCTTTCATCAAGGCGACGGAGGGCGGCGACCGTTTCGATGATTATTTCAACGAGCATTGGGCGCGCACCAAAGCCGCCGGCGTTCCTCGTGCCGCCTATCATTTCTTCTATTTCTGCACTCCGGCGGCGGTACAGGCGCGCTGGTTCATCCGCAACGTCCCCGTCGACCGTTCGGCCATGCCGCCGGTGCTGGACATGGAATGGAACCCGAAATCGCCGACCTGCAGGCTGCGCCCCGACCCGGCCACCGTGCGCGCGGAGATGACCACCTTCCTCGAAATCGTCGAGCGGCATTACGGCAAGAAGCCGATCATCTACACGTCGGTAGACTTCTTTGAAGACAACGAGCTGTCGACCTTCCGCGGTTATCCCTACTGGCTACGCTCCGTCGCCGGCCACCCGCGTCAGAAATATGGCAGCCACCCCTTCACCTTCTGGCAGTATACGGGAACCGGCATCGTTCCCGGCATGATCGGCAAGTCCGATATAAACGTCTTCAACGGCAGCCAAGCCGCCTGGGACAAATGGTTGAGGCAGAACACCCGTTGACACCGTGTCAACGGGTGCCAAGCCGCCCGGAGGAAGGGTTGCTGCAGAACACCCGTTGACACCGGGCCTGCCGCCTGCTTTCGACACGGCCGGCGGCCAAGAGTGCAACCGCCGGTATTCCGGGGCGACGCGCATCCAGATGGACAGCAAGGCCGCCCGGGAATCCTGAATGTCGAAAGGAAGTCTATGCGACTGCGTCCCCAAGCCCTCGCGGTGCTGTTCCTGTGCGCCACGGCCTTGCCGGCGATGGCGCAGGAATGTGGCGGCGACTTCGAAACCTGGAAGCAGGGCGTGGCAGCGGAAGCCAAGGCGGCGGGTGTCGGCCCTGTCGGCCTCGAAGCGCTCGAGGATGCCAGCTTCGACGAGAGGGCCCTGGCGCGCGACCGTGCGCAGGGCGTCTTCACCCAGACCTTCATCGAGTTCTCCAACCGGATGATCTCGGCCTACCGGCTGAAGCAGGGCGCGGCGAACATGAAGAAATATGCCGATATCTTCGCCCGCGCCGACCAGCAGTTCGGCGTCCAGGCGCCGGTCATCACCGCTTTCTGGGCGCTGGAGACCGATTTCGGCGCCGTGCAGGGCGATTTCCATACGCTCAGCGCGCTGGTGACGCTTTCCCATGACTGCCGCCGCCCGCAGCTGTTCCGGCAGCAGTTGGTGCCACTGCTGGAATTGATCGACCATGGCGTGCTGCCGGCCGACGTCAACGGCGCCTGGGCTGGAGAGATCGGCCAGACGCAGATCCTGCCTTCGGATTATCTTGCCCGTGGCGTCGACGGCGACGGCGACGGCAAGATCGACCTGCGGGGCAGCGTGCCGGACGTGATCATGACGACGGCCAACAAGGTGCTGTCGCGCGGCTGGAAACGCGACGAGCCCTGGATCCAGGAAGTGCGCGTGCCCGACGAGATGCCATGGGAACAGACCGGGCGCACAAACAAATTGCCGCTGACACAGTGGACGCAGTGGGGTGTTACCAATCCCGACGGCTCGCCGCTGGTCGACAAGGGCCTGAAGGCCGGGCTGGCGCTGCCCATGGGCCGCAAGGGGCCGGCCTTCCTCACTTACGAAAATTTCGACGTCTATCTCGAATGGAACCAGTCCTTCACCTACGCGCTGACCGCGGCCAATCTTGCCGCGCGGCTTGCCGGCGCGCCACCGATCGACCCGCGCAATCCTGAACCAGGCCTCAACAACGAGCAGATGAAGGCTTTGCAGACCAAACTGGAGGCCAAGGGCTATGATGTTGGCACGGTCGACGGGATCCTGGGCACCAACACCCGCGAAGCGATCCGCAAGGAGCAGACGCGGCTGGGATTGCCCGTGGACGGCTGGCCGACGCCGGAGCTTTTAGCGAAGCTGTGAGTAGTAAGTAGTGACGGAGCCATTTCCCTACTCCCTACTCCCTACTTAATCCGCCATCGTCTCCAGACTCGCCAATCCCACCGGCGCGTCGCCTTCGTCGAAGGACGTCGCCACCTCGACGAAAGTGTCGGGATAGAAGCCGTTGAAACGGGTTCTCAGCGACAGCGAATAGGCGCCGATATGGCCGATCTCGATCCAGTCGCCGGTGTCGACGGTTTCCGGCAGCCAGAACGGCCGCGACAATATGTCGACGGAATCGCAGGTCGCGCCGCAGACCTTGAACGGCACGATGGTTTTCTCGTCGCCATTGCGCGTGCGGATCGCCGGATCGGGAATGAAGCGCGCCGGCAGCGTGATCTTGCCGGTCCATGAATCCGACAGCGACGCCCAGATGCCGTCATTGATGTAGAGCCGCTTGCCCTTGCGCAAAAGCACCCGCACGATCAGCGACAGGCAGCGCGCCACGATCACCCGGCCGGGCTCGGCCACCAGCGGCATCTGGTCGAACTGGTATTCCTTGAGGTCTCCAGAAAGCCGCGACATGATCTGGCCGAGCGACGGCATCGCGACTTGCTTGCGGTTGGGATCATGCCCGTATTCGGCCGGAAAACCGCCGCCGACATCGAGACCGGCCAGGTCGAAGGTCAGCCGGTTGCGCACCCAATCGGCGGAAGCCAATGCCCTTTCGTAGGTGTCGGGGTCCTCGATCTGGCTGCCGACATGGAAGCACAGGCCGACCTTGTAGCCGGTACGGTTCAGCCGCTCGGCGAGCTCGACCGCATAGGCCGGCCCGGCGCCGAACTTCTTCGACAGCTCGTAAGCCGCATGGCCCTTGGTCTGCACTCGAACGAACACGCTGATTGCGCCCGGGTCAATGTCGAGTGCCCTGACCACCCGCGTCAGTTTGGTGATCTCGTCTTCGTGGTCGAGCGCAATGACGCGGATGCCGTATTTCTCCAGCGCCAGCTTGATGTCCGACTGCGCCTTGACGGGATGCATGTAGAGCATCTCGGCATCGGCCGAGACCGCGCGCACGGCGGCGAACTCGCCGGGCGAGGCCACGTCGAAGGCGGAGACGCCGGCCTCGACCAGCGTCTTCAGCACGATCTGCTCGCCATTGGTCTTGACCGCATAGGCCGTCTTGCCGGGGAACATGCCCATGAACTGCAAGGCATCGGCCTTCAGCACCTGCGGGCGGAAGCAGTAGACCGGATCGTCCGGGCGAAGCGCCAGTGCCGCCTCGCGGGCATTCTCGAATCGCTGCATGGACGAATCCTTGACCTAGCCTGCGCACAATTAATCCAAGCTAGCGGCCAATGAAAACAATTCTGTGTCTCTTGCGCCTGGCGGCAGGGCGCTAGGCTTGTCAGGGGAGACATGCCATCGGGCAGGTTTCGGGTGGTTCTTGCCTGCGAACCCGATATGGCCTCTGTCTGGCTGCCTGCATTCGGCCGTCCGGGGAGGACGCATCACATGGCAATAGCCGCGACATCAGCACCGCGCGGACCGATGGCGCTCAAGGACTGGGCGCAGCTTCTGCTGCTCGGCGCGATCTGGGGCGGCTCCTTTCTCTTCGCCCGCATTGCCGTGGCGGAGCTTCACCCGCTGGTGCTGGTATTGTTTCGCGTCGCCATCGCGGCACTCGCTTTACAGCTCTATCTCTTCCTGCGCGGCCCATCCTTCCGCCTTGCCCTTCCTCATGCAGGACTGTTCTTCCTGCTGGCCTTCACCAACAACGTCGTGCCTTTTTCGCTGATCTTCGCCGGCCAGACCGAGCTTGGCGCCGGCGTCGCCTCGGTGCTCAATGCGACCACGCCGTTCTGGACGCTGATCCTCGCCAACGCCCTGACATCGGACGAGAAGCTCTCCTGGAACAAGCTGGCCGGCATTGCGCTTGGCGTCGCCGGCACGGCTGTGATGATCGGCCCCGGCCTGGTTGCCGGCCTCGGCGGCCCGGTCTGGGCCAAATTCGCGCTGATCGGAGCATCGTTGTCCTACGGCGTCGCACTGATGGTCGCCCGTCGCTTCAAGGGCGTGCCCTCGCCGGTCATTGCCACCGGGCAGCTGACCGCCTCGACCATCATCATGATCCCGGTGGTGCTGCTTGCGCACGGTCCCGCGGGCCTGTTCTCGGCCTCGCCGCCGGTCTGGGCGGCGGTGCTGGCGCTGGCGCTGCTGTCCACCGCCTTCGCCTATATCCTCTATTTCAACCTCGTCGCCTCGGCCGGCGCCACCAACGCCTCCCTGGTGACGCTGATCGTGCCGGTGAGTGCCATGCTGCTCGGTTTCCTGTTCCTCGGCGAGCGGCTGGAATTGTTCGAAATCGGCGGCATGATGCTGATCGGTCTCGGCCTGGTGACCATAGACGGGCGCCTGTTCATCCGCAGGGTAGCGCTGCCATGACATGCCAACGACACGAAGCCGCCATAATTTATTCACAGGTTCGTATCTGGTTTTTGCCTAGAAGTTTCAACGCCTAACGGCGAAAACGAGGTCGCAAGCTCCACAATCGCGTCGCAATGCAGCACATTTTCCGCTTGCCTGTGGCACAAATGACCCTAGACTCCGGCCATAGCTCTTTAAGAGGAGGCTATGTCATGGGACTTACGAGGCCAATCAACGCATTGATGATCTGTGCTGCGTTTGCATTCATCGGCGCCCTCATTATAGGCGTTCTTCCCTGAACCCGCCAAAAACGGGGAAGACCAGCACCCAATAATCAACCAGTTTGAAAGGCCGGGTTTTTACCCGGCCTTTCTGCAACTCAAGCCCGGTTCAGGCGGCTGCGGAGCCAGCCACTTCCGCCTCATGCGAGCGGATGCCGATCATGTGGCAGACGGCAAAGACGAGGTCGGCCCGGTTCATCGTATAGAAGTGGAAATCGCCCACGCCCCGCTCGACCAGGTCCAGCACCTGCTCGGCCGCCACCGCCGACGCGACCAACGCATGCGTCTGCGGATCATTCTGCAGGCCGTCGAAACGTTCGGCCAGCCATGCCGGCACCAGCGCGCCGCAACGTGCCGAGAAATTGGCGACCTGGGTGAAATTGTGCACCGGCAGGATGCCCGGCACGATCGGAATGTAGATGCCGGCTCGACGCGCGCGCTCGACATAGCGCTCGTAGAGATCGTTGTCGAAGAAGAACTGGGTGATCGCCCGCGTCGCGCCATTATCGACCTTGCGCTTCAGCATGTCGATGTCGGTGGCGAAGTCGGGGCTTTCCGGATGCTTTTCCGGATAGGCCGAGACCGAGATGTCGAAATCGCCGGCGCTCTTCAGCGCACCGACCAGCTCGGCGCCATTGGCATAGCCGTCCGGGTGCGGACGATAGGCGGTGCCGACGCCCGCGGCCGGATCACCGCGCAGGGCGACGAACCGCTTCACACCCATGTCGGCGAATTCCTGGATCACCGCATCGACCTGAGGGCGCGGGGCGTCGACGCAGGTCATGTGCGCTGCCGGCGTCAGGCTGGTCTCCTTCAGGATGCGGCCTACGGTGCGTGCCGTGCGCTCCCGAGTCGAACCGCCGGCGCCATAGGTCACCGAGACGAATTTCGGCTTCAGCGGTTCCAGTCGGGTGACCGTGTCCCACAGCCTCGCTTCCATCTCGTCCGACTTTGGCGGGAAGAATTCGAAGGAAACCCTGACCTTGTCGCCAATGTCGGGGCGGCGGGAAAAGCGGAACTGGTTCATCAGGCGATTTCCCCTATCGAACTCACTTTGGTCTGCTGGCTGTCATTGGCAGGATCGGCGATCAGCAGGCGCCGGTCGCGGCCAAGCCAGAGCTTGACCGTGAGCCTGGCCTCGGTGCCGCCGCGCGGCTCGAACTCCTGGGCATCTTCGAGATCAAGGCCCGCTTCGGAGAACCACTCGCCGATCTGCCGGTCGGAAAAGCCGAGGCGCATATGCGCGTGCTCGTCGCGCAGGAATTCCAGGGTATGCGGCGCGAAATCGACGATCACCAGCCGTCCGGAAGGGCGCAGCAGCCGCGCCGCCTCATGGATGGCGCGCGCAGGATCATCGAGATAATGCAGCACCTGATGGATGGTGACGAGATCGAAGGCGTCGCGCTCGACCGGCGGCGAGAAGATGTCGCCCTGCCGCACCTGAGCATTGGAGACGCCGGCCTTGTCGAGGTTGGCGCGCGCGACGGTCAGCATCTCGCGCGACATGTCGATGCCGATGCCGCGCCGGTAGAGCGGCGAGAATATCTCCAAGAGGCGTCCGGTGCCGGTGCCGAGATCGAGCATCGACTGGAACGGCCGCTTGCCGACGAGCTTCATGAGGGCTGCCTCGACCGCACGGTCAGGCACGTGCAGGGAGCGGATATGGTCCCAGCTTGCCGCGTTCTGCGAAAAATACTCCGCCGCGCGGTCCTGCCGCTTGCGCTTGACCGAGGCCAGCCGCTCGAGATCGCGCTCGACCTGCGGATCGGCGCCGCGAATGCCGGCGACCAGCCGCAGCACGAAGTCGCGCGCGGAATCCGTATCCGACAGCCGGAAGAAAGCCCACGACCCCTCCTGGTAACGGCCGATCAGCCCGGCCTCCAGGAGCAGCTTCAGGTGCCGCGACACGCGCGGCTGCGACTGGCCGAGAATCTCGGTAAGATCGGACACGGTGAGATCACCGCGCGACAGCAGCGCCAGTATGCGCAAGCGGCTCGATTCGGCCGCCGCCTTCAATGTGTCCACCATGGTGTCGAGCGCGACATGCATCAGCGTATTCTCTTTGAAAAAGATATAAACATATGTTTATGTCGATTTTCACAGCCTTGCAAGCGCTATGTCGCTTCCGGACAAGAAAATGCCGCAGGCGTGATTTCTCGGTGCATGTCGCGCCTAAAAATGTGTAGCGGTTTCAGGGCAAGACATGCGTCAACAAAAAGATGGATAAAATGACCGGGCGGCGTGAGATGTTTGAGGTGCGGGAGGGTGAAAAAAGGCTCGAGATCGATCCGGCGCTGATGCCGGCGGATGGCGGCGTCGTCTTCATCGGCCGTATCGCCTCACCATGGACGACGCGCGAAACCTGCCCCAAGAACATGCGCGCGGCGCGCGAGACCGGGCAGCCGGCAGCACTGACGATCGACCCGCCCTACCGCGCCGGCCTGCAAGGGCTGGAGCGCACCAGCCATCTCGTCATCCTGTCGTGGCTCCACCACGCGCCGCGGACTCTGATCGTGCAGAAACCGCGCCATGCGGCTGAAGCAAAAGGCGTATTCGGCCTGCGCTCCCCTGCCCGACCGAACCCGATCGGCCTGCATGTGGCGAAACTGGTTGCGCTCGACCTCGCCACCGGGCGCATCGAGATCGACGCCATCGACGTGCTCGACGGCACCCCGGTGGTCGACATAAAACCCTATTTCGCATCGACCGATGCCTTCGCCGAGGCGACCATCGAAGGGCGCGACGAATGATGAAGGCGCCGACCGGCCGTCGGCGCGCCGTCGCCAAGGCGTTGACCGCGCTTCTGCCGCTGGCGCCCTATGCCGATATGGAGAAGATCCGAGCGGATGCCGGCTCCGTCCACATGAAGACCTTGCCGCCGACCATTGCCGTGTGGCTGGCGACGGTTGCCCATATCCGCCACGCCCATACCGACTACGAAAAGCTGCTCGCCGAAGGTTATGACCGCGACTCGGCGCGTTTCTTCGTCATCGAGCAGACCAATGTCGTACTTACCCGCTGGCGCGCCACCCGCCTGCTCGACGCCGACGACGAGGATGATTGAAGCTGTTGCCGGTCCGGCACGGCGCTCGGTAGCATGGCTGGCAGCTTTTCACTTCGAGGACGAACGACGCCGGATGACTGGCTCTATGCCCTCTGCCTGACACCGATAGCCTGTGATGCAAGGAGGTGCCGATGAGCCAGACCGCACAGGATACACGGCCGCTGCCTGTGGTGAGCGACCGCCACGTCGACCCGCATGCTTATCCCCACGGCATCGCCTTCCTCGACGGCCAGTACCTGCCGATGTCGCAGGCCAAGATCTCGGTGCTGGATTGGGGATTCCTGCATTCCGATGCCACTTACGACACGGTGCATGTCTGGAACGGCTGCTTCTTCCGGCTTGACCTGCATCTCGACCGCTTCTTCGGCGGACTGGAGAAATTGCGCATGACGATCCCGTTCGACCGCGATGGCGTGACGGAGATCCTGCACAATTGCGTGGCACTGTCGGGACACAGCGCCGCCTATGTCGAAATGCTGTGCACGCGCGGCGCTTCCCCTACTTTCAGCCGCGATCCGCGCCAGGCGATCAACCGCTTCATGGCGTTTGCCGTGCCGTTCGGCTCGGTCGCCAATCCCGAGCAGTTACAGCGCGGCCTCAATGTCGCCATCAGCGACAAGGTGCGCATTCCGCCGGCCTCGATCGACTCGGCGATCAAGAACTACCACTGGCTCGACCTGGTGCGCGGCCTTTACGATGCCTATGACCGCGGCGCCGAGACAGCGCTCATTCTCGACTTCAACGGCAATGTCGCCGAAGGTCCGGGCTTCAACGTCTTCTGTATCAAGGACAACAAGCTCTCGACGCCGGCGATCGGCGTGCTACCCGGCATAACCCGCCGCACTGTCTTCGATCTCTGTGCGCTGGAAGGCCTCTTCGCCACCCCGGCGGACGTCAGTGTCGCGGCATTGCGCGAGGCCGACGAGGTCTTCATCACCTCTACCGCCGGCGGCATCATGCCGGTCACGATGATCGACGGCAGCCCAGTCGCGGACGGCAGGCCCGGCGCGATTACCGGCCGACTGATGGCGCTCTATTGGGACAAGCATAAGGATCCGGCCTGGTCGAGCGCTGTACGCTACCCCTGACCGGTCGCCGCTCCCGTCCAAATAATTCCGCCACCGCCTCTGGAAAGTCGCGGGACGCACCGTATATGGCACAAAGCGGAGAGGCCTCCACTTATCTCTGAAAAAATTCCAGCTTGCACGGGCAAGGACTTCATCATGACAAACAAGGTTTGGTTCATCACCGGATCGTCGAAAGGTTTTGGCCGGGTCTGGGCCGAGGCCGCGCTCGCTCGCGGCGACCGCGTCGCGGCAACCGCCCGCGATGCCGGCACACTCGCCGATCTCGTCGAGAAGTATGGCGACAACATCGCGGCGATAAAGCTCGACGTCACCGACAAGAAAGCCGTCGATGCCGCAATCACCGGGGCGCACAAGCGCTTTGGCCGGCTCGACGTCGTCGTCAACAATGCCGGCTATGGCCATTTCGGCGCCATCGAGGAGGTCAGCGAGCAGGAAGCCCGCGACCAGATCGAAACCAATGTGTTCGGCGCGCTGTGGGTCACCCAGGCCGCCTTGCCGATCATGCGTGCGCAGCGCTCCGGCCACATCATCCAGATCTCTTCGATCGGCGGCGTCAATGCCTTCGCCTCGCTTGGCCTCTACCACGCCTCGAAATGGGCGCTGGAAGCTTTCAGCCAGTCGCTGAGCCTCGAGGTCGCCGAGTTCGGCATCCATGTCACGCTGGTCGAGCCCGGCGGCTTCTCCACCGACTGGGCCGGTCCGTCTGCAAAGGTCTCGAAAGCGCTTGACGCCTATGCGCCCGTCCGCGCCGCCATGGCGGAGCGCCGCAGCCGCGCGGTGGCCGGCGATCCCGAGGCCACCGGACCGGCGATGCTGGCCATCGTCGACGCGGCCGAGCCGCCTCTCAGGGTATTCTTCGGCGACGGCGGGCTGCCGATGATCAAACAGGAATACGCCAACCGCATCGCCACCTGGGAAAAGTGGGACCATGTCTCCGTCATGGCGCAAGGCGCCAACAAGAACCGCAAGGCCTAGTCAGATCACTCAGCCCACGCCGTTTCGAGCGGCGGCGAGGCTGCCTCGTCAGGCGCGATAAATCCACTGCTCGGGCACCCGCACGGAGATTTCCTCGCCGGACCTGACGATTCCGGACTTCTCGACCCAGGCGACAAGGCCCCGCAGCCGCTTGGCGACTTTCGGGAAGAGCAGCGCGGTGGCGTCGCGGTCCGCCGCCCGGACATGCTCGGAGATCGACTGTCCGGCGACGCGGCATGGCTTGTTCTGGGCATCGATCTTGACCGTCACGCCGCCCTTGAAGAACAGCAGCGAGCCGGATGGCAGCATCGAAAGATGCGGTATCCCTTCGATCAGCAAATTGGCGCCGATCCACTCAGGCTTGATCTCCTTGAGGCCCATGCGTTCGGCGACCAGCGCGAGTTCGTCCGCCGACACCAGCGACAATTGTCTCTCGTTGCGCATCTCGGTGCCGCGCTGATACCAGGGTTCGCGCCCGCCGGAGCGTCGCGTTATCCCGGCATGAAAATCGCCCGCTATGCCGTCGAAGCCCAACTGCAATTCCTCGACCGCCTTGGTTTCGAAATGGTCGAACGGAGCGGCATAGAGCGCCGCCGCTCTTGCCGCCAGCTTGCGGCCCGGCACGATGTCGACCGTCAGGTCCGCCGGAAAAAGGTCGAGGTTGGTTTCCTGCATCAGTCTCGTCTAGAGGCCCTCCGCAATGCGGTCCAGTCGAAAGCGCTGATGATCCGATCACGCCGTTTGATGCCGATCACGACTTTCTTACCGGAAACGCCGTTGCCGTCCTCAGCGCACCGCATTGCCGCCGCGCCGCGGGCATAGACGATGGCGCCAGATCGGGAGGAGGTTCGGGTCATGCAGGTGGGACACGCCGTTGCCGCGCTCTGGTTGTTCTGGCTGGTATCGTGGATCCTTGCCGCATCATGGGCCGATCCCGTGCGCAAGCGGGCGGATTTCAGGGCGGAGGCGCGATATCGGGTTCTCTGGCTCGCCGGTACCGTCCTGCTGTTCGTCCCGGCGCACGGCTATGTGGGTCGGCTTCGGCTCTGGACACTGACGCTCACCCAAGCCTGGATTTGCATCGCCTTGATCGCCATCGGCATCGGCTTTGCATGGTGGGCCCGCCTGCATCTCGGCCGGCTGTGGTCCAGCACGGTAACGGCCAAGGCCGATCATCGCATCATCGACACCGGCCCTTACGCGCTTGTCCGTCATCCGATCTATACCGGCCTGCTGCTTTCGGTCCTCGCCACCATGGCCGTCAAGGGCACGGTATGGGGCGTCGCGGGCGCCGCCCTGCTGCTTGTCGGGATCGTCATCAAGGCGAGGCTGGAGGAAAGTTTCCTGCGCGGCGAGCTTGGGCCCGCCTATGACGATTACGCGCGCCGCGTGCCGATGCTCGTTCCCTTTTCGCCGGCCTGAAGCGGCAAGCGCGTCCTACAGCATCCGCAGCAGCGCGCCGCCGATCGAATACCCCGCGCCGAAAGCGCAGATCAGCCCGAAGTCGCCCGCCTTCATGTCGGCATGGTTCTCCGACAGCGCGACGATGGCGCCGGCGCCCGCCGTGTTGCCGAGACGCTCCAGCACCATGGGCGCGCGGTCATGATCGACCTCGTGGCCGAATGAGAGTTTCAGGATCATGGCGTTCATGCGCGCATTGGCCTGGTGCAGCCAGAAGCGTCGCACCGCCTGCGGCGTCAGGCCGTGCTCGGCCAGGAACTCCACGATGAATTTGTGCCCGGCGACGGTGACTTCCTTGAACACCTTGTTGCCGACCTGCTTGATCAGATTGCCCTCCAGATCGATCCTGTAGGGATCGTCCTGTGCGGTGCGGGTGTGGTAGCCGAGATTGGTGCGGATGTTGTTCGACATCTGCGTCCAGATGCGCGTGTCGAGCACTTCGAAACGTCCCGGCCGTTTCTCGCCGAGTGCCAGCCCTTCGACCACCATCGACACCGAGGCGTCGCCGAAGATGAAATGCGTCTGCCGGTCGCGGAAATTGAGATGGCCGGTGATGATCTCGGGCGTCGTCACCAGGATGCGCTTGTGGGCGCCCGCACGCACGAGATTGACCGCCATGTGCAATGCTGCCGCGGCAGAGGAACAGCCGAGCCCCATGTCGAAGCCCGCCCCCCTGGTGCCCAGGGCCTGCTGCATCTCGATGGCGATCGCAGGATAGGGCCGCTGGTGGTGCGAGGCCGAGCAGATCACTAGGTCGATATCGGAGGGCAGCAACCCGGCATGGTCAAGCGCCTTGCGGGCCGAAGCGATGCCGAACTCGGCCTCCAGCGACAGCGCATCGTCCGGCCGTGCGGGAATGCGCGGCGCCATACGGGTCGGGTCGAGTATGCCTTCGCGCTCGATCACATGACGGCTGCGCACGCCCGAGGCGTGGACGATGAAGTCGCTGTCCGATTTCTGCAGCAGCGGCTGGTCCGTGCCCGACCGGCGCGCGTTTTCCGTGTCGACCCAGCTGTTGAAACTGGCGACCAGTTCCTCATTGCTGATCTCTGGCTCGGGGATTTCGACGCCGATACCGCTGATGATGACGCGATGCATGTCCAGTCCGTCCCATCCGCAGGCGTTCAGGGGCTTTGATGTGGGCGTAAGGGAGGCCCGGCGCAACCCTTGTCGCATTGAGCCGGTTTATGCCAGCTTAAACCGGTTCCCACGTCCCCCCACCATGCGCACAGTTTGGTGTTAGTCTGTGAGTTGTTCCAGCATGCGCCGTCGTCGCGGCTGCACACGAACTGCCCCGGCTCCTCATCGACGTTGGTCGTTCAAGCCCGCTTGGCGACAATGAAAATGCGCGGGAAACGCAACAGCACCTTGCCATTTGCGGTCTTCTCATAGGCCTTGGCGATCTTGGCCGTGTAGCTTTCGAGGAACAGCATCTTCTCGTCCGCATCGAGCGGGTCGACAAAAGGCTTCAAGCCCGTCGACTTCACCCATTCCACGATCGCCCCGGCGTCGGCCAGCGGATGGTTATAGACCGTGTGCCAGATGTCGAGCCGGTCCGAGAGCGGCGACAACAGATCATAATAGAACGACACCGGCGGCAGCGGCGCGCGCGCCGCGCCCTTCATCTTCGCGGCAAACGGCATTTCGGCGGCGGTCTCGCGCATCAGCCTGTGGGAATCCTCGCCCATATTGTCTGGCATCTGCACGGCGAGCGCGCCGCCGGGCGCAAGAAACCCCATCAGCCGCTGGAAGACATCAGGATGTTCCGGCAGCCACTGGAACACGGCATTGGCGAAGATCACATGGACCGGTTGAGCCGGCGCCCATGTCGAGGCATCGGCAAGGTCGAAGCTGACATTGGGCAGGCGTGCCCTAGCCTTCTCGATCATGTCGGGAGACGTGTCGAAGCCGCTCACCTGCGCATCCGGCCAGCGCTCGACCAGAAGCTCGGTCGAGTTGCCCGGCCCGCAGCCTATGTCGACAACCCTGTGTGGAAAATCGACGGGCACCTGAGCCACCAGGTCTCGCGCCGGACGCGTGCGCTCGTCCTCGAACTTCAAATATTGGGCGGCGGACCAATCGGGCTTTGCTGGGCTGTTCAACGGTACACCTCGCGGCGGTTGCCACCTTCCATGACCGGCGCGACAAGCCGGCTATCCCAATTGGGTGACGATCCCGTCGTCGCCGACCCGGAACCGCCACCGCAATAACGGCCCTTACCGCGTCAGCCTCTTATGCGTCATGCGGTGCGGGGCCGCCGCCTCCGCGCCCAGGCGGCGAAGCTTGTCCTTCTCATACTCCTCGAAATTGCCTTCGAACCATTCGACATGCGCGTCGCCCTCGAAGGCGAGCATGTGGGTCGCCATGCGATCGAGGAACATGCGGTCGTGGCTGATGATGACAGCGCAGCCGGCATAGGCTTCCAGCGCGTCTTCGAGCGCGCTCAGCGTCTCGGTGTCGAGGTCGTTGGTCGGTTCGTCGAGCAAAAGCACATTGCCGCCGCCTTTGAGCATCTTGGCCAGATGCACGCGGTTGCGTTGGCCGCCCGAAAGGTTGCCGACCTTCTGCTGCTGATCGCCGCCACGGAAGTTGAAGGACGAGCAATAGGCGCGGCTGTTGACCTCGTGCTTGCCAAGCTTGATGACTTCGGCGCCACCGGAGATTTCTTCCCACACCGTCTTGTTCGAGTCCAGCGCGTCACGGCTCTGGTCGACATAGCCGAGCTTGACCGTCTCGCCGATGCGGATCGACCCCGCATCAGGCTTTTCCTGGCCAGTGAAGGTCTTGAACAGCGTCGTCTTGCCGGCGCCGTTCGGGCCGATGACGCCGACAATGCCGCCCGGCGGCAGCCTGAACGACAGGTCCTCGATCAAAAGCTCATCGCCGAAGCCCTTGGTGAGCCCTTCAACCTCGATGACGACATTGCCGAGGCGCTCGCCCGACGGAATGACGATCTGCGTGTCGGTCGGCTTGCGATTCTGCGACTGCTCGACCAGTTCCTCATAGGCCTTGATACGGGCCTTGGACTTGGTCTGGCGCGCCTTCGGCGAGGATTGGATCCACTCACGCTCGCGCCAGATCGACTTCTGGCGGGCGTCGTCCTCGCGGCCTTCCTGGATCAGGCGTTTGGCCTTGGCGTCGAGATATTTGGTGTAGTTGCCCTCGTAAGGGATGCCACGGCCGCGATCGAGCTCGAGGATCCATCCCGTGACGTTGTCGAGGAAGTAGCGGTCGTGGGTGATGATCAGCACCGAGCCCGGATAGTCGCGCAGGTGCTTTTCCAGCCACGCCGTGGTCTCGGCGTCGAGATGGTTGGTCGGCTCGTCGAGCAAAAGCAGGTCGGGCTGTTCCAGGAGCAGCCGGCACAGCGCCACGCGGCGGCGCTCGCCGCCCGACAGATTGGTCACCTCGGAATCGGCCGGCGGGCACTGCAGCGCGTCCATCGCCATCTCGACCTGCTGCTCGAGGTCCCAAAGGTTGAGCCGATCCATCTCGTCCTGGAGCTTGGCCGACTCGTCTGCCGTCTCGTCGGAATAGTTCATCATCAATTCGTTGTAGCGCTCGATGATGGCGGTCTTCCTGCCGACGCCGTCCATGACGTTTTCACGCACGGTCTTGCTGTTGTCGAGCTGCGGCTCCTGCGCCAGGTAGCCGACCGTGGCGCCTTCGGCCAGCCACGCCTCGCCCTGGAACTCCTTGTCGAGCCCGGCCATGATGCGCAGGATGGTCGACTTACCCGAACCGTTAGGACCGAGAATGCCGATCTTGGCGTCCGGGTAGAAGGACAGATGAACGTTATCGAGCACCTTCTTGGTGCCGTAGGCCTTTGACAGGCCTGACATGTGATAGATGAACTGGCGTGCCACGCGCGCTTTCCCTGAAAAACTGACTGATTTGTCGATCTGAATGGAGGTTGGCCGCTATGTAGGCGATGCGGAGCCGAACGGCAATCGCTTTCGCCGCATCGAACCGATCACAGGCCGCACAACAACGGGCGTTGGCGCCCCGGCCTGCCTGCCGGCTGGAATGAAGCTCAGGACCTACTGGAACCCGATTGCGTCGACGGTTCCGGTCGGGCAACCGGCCTTGTTGGTCGGCACCGAGGCCAGCAGCAGGTCCTTGAGCGAGCTGTTTGGGCCGATCGGACCGGCAAGGCCAAGCGTCAACTCTCCGATCAGCCGCCGGCCGCTCGACGGATCGATGACGCAGGAGACGCGCACGCGATCGCCGGCGCCGGCGCCAAAGGCCTGGTCGAAGGCGCCGCGGATCTGATCCGCCGTCAGCTTGCCGCCGATGTTCTTGGCGAAGAGATCGCGCACCGCTGAGCCGTTCACCGCACGCATCAGGCTGAGTGCGTCGGAAAAGTACTCCTGCTGGTTCTTGCCGTAGCAGGTGCCGTGCTTGATCCATTCATGCCGCTCCAACTGCGAAGCAGTGCCCGGCATCACCTTGTCGAGTTCCGTGCGCGTGCCGGCGTCCAAATTGACAGGCGGAAGATCCTTCCAGTGCGCCGGACTGTCGTTGGCCTTGTCGCTGGCCGGTACCTGGCAATAGAAGTTCCCGTTCGGCTGCGGCCACAGGCCGTGCAAGGTGAAGTTGCTGGCATCGAATTCATTCGGGTTTTGTGCCTTGCATTCGCTCTTGCTGGACTTGGTCTCGCAAAAAGCCGGCTGCCAGCTCAGCGCGAAGACATATTCGGGTTTTCCTGACGCCGCAGGCTTGCCCTGCCCGCCGGGGGTCGCCGGCAGCGTTGCTGCGCTGCTGCCGGAGAGATGTCCGCAACTGACCTTCACCCAGCGCCGATCCGGATCTGCGCTCGGCACCAGGATGAGATAGTGCGTCGGCGCATCCTTGTTGCCCGCCAGCAGCTGATAGCTCTGTCCGGCATCAGTCGAGACATTGCCGGGATTCTTGCCGTTCTTGATGGCTTGCGTCGCTGGACAGGAGGCGTCGGCAACGAAGGTGCCACTCATCCTGACGTCGGCATGGGCCGCACCCGTTAACGATGCCGCCAACATGGCCAATCCGAAAACAACAGCAATGCGCATGGGAATCCCTGGATGAAAAAGGTGGGCGACAGACTGAAGCTGTCTCCATGTCAGAATTGCGATATTCCACCGGCCAGACGCAAGAAACATCATCGCGAGAAATCCGGAATGGCGGATTGACGCTGAACCGGCCCCGGCGCAAACAAGGCCGGCGCCACCGAGGCGGGCCAGGGTGGAAATCACTGAATGTCATTCAGCCAGCAGCGCATGGTCCGTTCGCCGACCGGCGCCGACCTCAATCTTCTGGTCCGGCAGGCCGACGGCCATCCGCGCGCCGTCATCCAGATCAATCACGGTCTGGCAGAACATGCGGCGCGCTATGATCGTTTTGCCGATTTCCTGGGCGCGCGCGGCTTTAGCGTCTATGTTCACGATCATCGCGGCCATGGCGCAACGAAGGCGCCCGACGCACCGCTGGGCAGGTTCGCGCATGAGGACGGCCCCGCCAAGGTCATCGCCGATGTCGGCGCCATCCATGATCTCATCGCCAGGGAGCAGCCGGGCCTGCCCGTCATCCTGTTCGGCCATTCGATGGGCGCGTCCGTGGCGCTGAACTTTCTCCTGGCCCATTCGAACCGCGTTCACGCCGCCGCCATCTGGAATGGCAATTTTTCAGCTGGCCTGCTCGGGCAGGTGGCGCTCGGCATCCTTGCATGGGAAAGGATGCGGCTCGGCTCGGACGTCCCATCGCGCCTGCTGCCGAAACTCACCTTCCAGGCCTGGGGTAAGGCGGTGCCCAACCACCGCACCTTGTTCGACGGGCTGTCACGCGATCCCGCCGAGGTCGACAAATACATCGCCGACCCGCTATGCGGCTGGGACGCCTCGGTGTCGATGTGGCGCGATGTCGTGCAGATGGCGCTCAATGGCGGCAGGGACGCCGGTTTCGTCGGCGTTCGGCGCGACCTCCCCGTCAGCGTCGTGGGGGGCGAAAAAGACCCTGCCTCGGATTATGGCAAAGGGATCATCCAGCTTGCCGGACGCATGCGCAAAATGGGCTTTTCGAATCTCGTTTCAAAGGTTTACAGCGAGACCCGCCACGAAAGCCTGAACGAGGTGAATCGCGACATCGTCATGGACGATTTCGCGGCATGGGCCGAGACGATCCTGACGCGATGAAGCGTTGGCCCATTGCAAGAGCCGTGACAGCGGCAATCTCTGTTGATAGAGGCTTCGGTTCCGACCAATTCTGGTGATTTATGGCTGAGCCCCCGCTGAAAGGCGTCCGCGTCGTCGAACTCGCCCGCATCCTTGCCGGGCCCTGGGCCGGGCAGTTGCTTGCCGATCTCGGCGCCGACGTCATCAAGGTCGAAAGCCCGGACGGCGGCGACGACACCCGCAAATGGGGCCCGCCCTTCGTCATGGGCAAGGATGGCGAGAACCTGTCGGCCGCCTATTACCATTCCTGCAATCGCGGCAAGCGCTCCATCGCCATCGATTTTTCGACACCGGAGGGCGCCGAAACCGTGCGCCGGCTGGTGGCAACGTCTGACGTGCTGATCGAAAACTTCAAGCTTGGCGGTTTGAAGAAATACGGACTCGACTATGACAGCCTGCGCAAGATCAATCCGCGCCTCGTTTATTGCTCGATCACCGGATTCGGCCAGGACGGTCCGTACGCGCCGCGCGCCGGCTACGATTTCATCATCCAGGGCATGGCCGGCATGATGTCGATCACCGGCGAGGCGGGACGCGAGCCGCAGAAGGCCGGCGTCGCCATCTCCGACATCTTCACTGGCCTCTATTCCGTCATCGCCATCCAGGCGGCACTTCGCCACGCCGAAAAAACCGGCGAAGGCCAGCACATCGACATGGCATTGTTCGACACCCAAATCTCGGCGCTCGGCAACCAGAACCTCAACTATCTCGTCTCCGGCAAGTCGCCTGTGCAGATGGGCAACGCGCATATGAACATCGCGCCCTACGAGGTGCTGCCGGTCCGGGACGGTCACATCATCCTGGCGGTCGGCAATGACGGCCAGTTCGCCAGGTTCTGCGCGGTGGTCGGGCTGGACGAATTGCCCGGCAATCCCGATTTCGCCACCAATCCGGCCCGCGTCGCCAACCGGGCGGCGCTACGCGAGCGGATCGTCGAGGCGCTGAAGACCAAGGATCGCGACCCGCTGCTGGCCAAGCTGGAAGCGGCCAGCGTGCCGGCGAGCCCGATCAACACGATCGGACAGATGTTCGCCGACCCGCAGGCGATCGCGCGCGGCATGCGGCTCGATCTCGACGACGGCCATGGCAATCTTCTGCCCTCGGTTCGCGCACCGATGATCATGTCCGAAACACCGCTCGTCTATGAGCGCCCCTCGCCCCGCCTGGGCGAACATACTGACGAAATCCTTGCCGAACTGGAGAGAGCAAAATGAAAACCGGCGGACAATTGATCGTCGACGCGCTCGAGGCCAACGGCACCGACCGTATCTTCTGCGTGCCAGGCGAATCCTACCTCGCGGTGCTCGACGCGCTGCACGATTCGGCGATCCGCACCATCGTCTGCCGCCAGGAGGGTGGCGCCGCCATGATGGCCGACTGCCAAGGCCGCCTGACCGGCAAACCCGGTATCTGCTTCGTCACCCGCGGCCCCGGCGCCACCAATGCCTCCGCCGGCATCCATATCGCCATGCAGGATTCAGTTCCCGTGATCCTGTTCATCGGCCAGGTCGCCAGCCACGCCAAGCAGCGCGAGGCCTTCCAGGAAGTGGACTATGTCAGGTTCTTTGGCGACATCGCAAAATGGGTGGTAGAGATCGACGATGCGTCGCGTATTCCCGAATTCGTCACCCGCGCCTTTGCCGTGGCGACCTCCGGACGCCCAGGTCCCGTCGTCATCTCGCTGCCGGAAGACATGCTGACCAGTGTCGTCGATGCACCGGCCGCGATCGCCTACACCCCGGTCGAGACCAGCCCCGCCGAAGCCGAACTCGACCGGCTCGAGGCGCTGCTCAATGCCGCCAAACGACCGATCGCGATCCTGGGCGGCACACGTTGGGATTTCCAGGCTGTTCAGGAAATCACCCGCATCGCCGAGGCGTGGTCGCTACCGGTCGGCTGCTCCTTCCGCCGCCAGATGCTGTTCGATCATCTGCACCCGAACTATGCCGGCGATGTCGGCATCGGCATCAACCCGAAGCTGGCGACAGCAATCAAGCAGGCCGATCTGGTGCTGCTGATCGGCGGCCGCATGGGCGAGATGCCGTCCTCGGACTATACGCTGCTGAAGAGCCCCTACCCTGACCAGACGCTGGTCCATGTCCACCCCGATGCCGGCGAACTAGGCCGCGTCTACCGTCCAACGCTGGCGATAAATGCCTCGCCCGCCGCCTTCGTGCGCGCCTTCGCCAAACGGAAGGGACCGGCATCGCCGGGCTGGGCGGCGGAGACGGCAAAGCTGCATGCCGCCTATCTCGACTGGTCGACGCCGCCGGAAAGCGGTCCGGGCGCCGTCCAGATGGGGCCGATCATGACCTATCTCGAAACGGTGCTGCCCGACGATGCCATCCTGACGAACGGCGCCGGCAACTACGCCACGTGGGTGCACCGCTTCCATCGCTTCCGCCGCTTTGCCACACAGGGCGCGCCGACCTCAGGCTCGATGGGTTACGGAACGCCGGCGGCGGTAGCGGCCAAGGCGCTTTATCCGGATCGCACCGTAGTCGCTTTCGCCGGCGACGGCTGCTTCCTGATGAACGGGCAGGAATTCGCCACCGCCGTGCAATACGGGTTGCCGATCATCGTCATCGTCGTCAATAATGGCATCTACGGCACCATCCGCATGCACCAGGAGCGTGAATACCCCGGGCGGGTGGTGGCCACGGACCTCAAGAATCCGGACTTCGCCGCCCTGGCGCGTGCCTATGGTGGCCATGGCGAAACGGTGGAGAAAACCGCCGACTTCGCCCCTGCCTTCGAGCGTGCTCGCGCCAGCGGCAAGCCGGCAATCGTCGAGATCCGGCTCGATCCGGAGGCAATCACCCCGACCCGAACGATGACGCAGATAAGAGACAAGGCCTGAAAGTCGGTTTCCGGCAGGAGAAAGGGCGGCGCTGTCCCGCAAAGCTTTCGCAAGCAAATACGGGCGCGCGCCCCGAGCGACGTCGCGTTACATCGCCGCCGCCGCCTTTTCGATCTGACCGCGGATCTCGCCGTCCTTGTTGGCCGCGGTGTGTATGTTGACGTAATATTTGCCGGCCTCCAGATCGGTCACCTGCGTATCGGTCAATGTCGCCGATCCCTTGATCGGGCTCTTGAGTTTTTTGAACGGGATTACGGGGTCCGCATTTTCCCCCTTCGCGGCCGGGCCATGAATATGTGCGGCCGTCGCCGGCCCGCTGAGGCCGGAGTATTTGACGTTCCAACTGAGTTTCTTCTTGGCGGTGTCAAAGGTGAATGTGGCGGTTCCCTTGCCCTTGGTAGTGACGGGTGGGCTCTGCTGGCTGCCATCGAGCGTCGCCTTGAACTTCATCATGTCGGCCAGGGCCGGCGACGCGAACAGGAAAGCGGTCGAAATGGCCAGCGCCGAAAGCGTCGGCAAGACGGTCTGTGTGCGCATGAAGAACCTCCGATTGGCTGTAGCATCCGCCGTGGCTCCCCGCACGCGCATGCCTCCGACGCAACGCTCG
The DNA here is from genome assembly GCF_006441005.1 of Mesorhizobium sp. B2-5-3. Taxonomy (NCBI): domain Bacteria; kingdom Pseudomonadati; phylum Pseudomonadota; class Alphaproteobacteria; order Hyphomicrobiales; family Phyllobacteriaceae; genus Mesorhizobium; species Mesorhizobium sp. B2-5-3. The sequence continues at coordinate 49,592 of NZ_VFUS01000004.1, read as the reverse complement.
GCCGCCCCAATGTATCCAGGCACACGCTTTTGTGATTTGGCCGCATGAAAAAGGGGCGGTCGCCCGCCCCTCCAACATCGTCCATCAAGCCCCGTCACGAGGCCGCTTTGAGGCCTACTTGATCGCCTTGTCGGTGATCGCGGTGGTATAGGCGCCCTTCGGCTCCTTGGTGATGATCTTCTGGTCGAGCAACGCCTTGGCGGTACGCTCATAGGTCGCTGGGTCGAGCTTGCCGTCGGCATTGTCGATGAGCTTGGCGACTTCGCTCATCATACGCTTCTGGTGGCTCTCGTCCTGGCCGCCACCGTCCATGACGATCTCGGCCGCTTCGTCATTGTTGTCGACGGCGTATTTCCAACCCTTCATCGAGGCGCGCACGAAACGCACCATCTTGTCCTCGAAGGCCGGATCCTTGAGCTTATCCTCCGAGGCATAAAGCCCGTCCTCGAGCAGGTCGTTGCCCATCGCCGAGTAGTTGAACACGGTGAGCTGCTCCGGCTTGTAGCCGGCGTCGATCAGCTGCCAAAATTCATTGTAGGTCATGACCGAGATGCAATCCGCCTGCTTCTGAATCAGCGGCTGCACGTCAAAGCTCTGCTTGAGAACGGTGACACCATCCGGGCCGCCATCGGTCTTGAGGCCAAGCTTGTTCATCCAGGCGTAGAACGGATATTCGTTGCCGAAGAACCAGACGCCGAGCGTGTGGCCCTTGAAGTCGGCTTCGGTCTTGATCGGGCCGTCTTTCGGGCAGACCAGTTCCATGCCGGCCTTCTTGAACGGCTGGGCGATGTTGACCAGCGGCACGCCCTTTTCGCGGGCTGCCAGCGCGCCGCCCATCCAGTCGACGATGACATCGGCGCCGCCGCCGGCGATCACCTGCTCGGGCGCAATGTCGGGACCGCCCGGCTTGATGTCGACGTCGAGACCCTCGGCCTCGTAGAAGCCCTTCGCCTTGGCGACGTAATAACCGGCAAACTGGGCCTGCGTGACCCATTTCAGCTGCAACGTCACCTTGTCGGCAGCCATTGCCTGGAACGCGGCCAGCGACATCGCGCCGGCCAGTACAGGAATAATCAGTCTTTTCATTTTTTTCCCTCTGGAGTTAGTGCCCAAACCCACCGCCCCTATCCACCACGGACAGAGGGATGCCAAAACGTGACGGCTCTTTCGACAAGAGCGACCACCCCATAAAAGACCGAACCCGCAAGGGCTGCAACTGCGATTTCGGCCCAGACCATGTCGATGTTCATCCGTCCGACTTCGGTCGAGATGCGGAAGCCCATGCCGACGACGGGCGTGCCGAAGAACTCGGCGACGATGGCGCCGATCAGCGCCAGCGTCGAGTTGATCTTCAGCGCGTTGAAGATGAAGGGAGCGGCGGCCGGCAGCCTGAGCTTGATAAGCGTCGGCCAGTAGCCCGACGCATAGGTGCGCATCAGGTCGCGCTCCATATGGCCGGACGCGGCCAGACCGGCGACGGTGTTCACCAGCATCGGGAAGAAGGTCATGATGATGACGACAGCCGCCTTGGACTGCCAGTCGAAGCCGAACCACATCACCATGATCGGCGCCACGCCGATGATCGGCAGCGCCGAGACCATGTTGCCGATGGGCAGCAGGCCGCGCCGCAGGAACGGCACCCGGTCGGCGAGAATGGCCGTGACAAAGCCGGCGCCGCTGCCCACGATATAGCCGAAGATAACAGCCTTGAAGATGGTCTGCCGGACATCGGCGCCAAGGATCGGCAGCGAACTGGCGATGCGCGCGCCGATGGCGCTCGGCGGCGGCAACAGGATGAACGGGATGCCGGCGCCACGCGTCACCGCTTCCCAGATGATCAGGATCCAGGCGCCGAAGATGGCGGGGATGATCAGGCGCAGCGCCGTGCGCATCCAGCTTGCGGTGGGGTGCAGTCCCGATAGCGCCGCGACGCAGCGCCAGCCAAGCAGCCAGGCGGCCGTGAGCAGCACGAAATACGGCGCCAGTGCCGTGCCTTCGAAACCAGCGATACCTGAGATCAGCAGCCAGGCGACGAGGTGGGCGCCGACAAACAGTACGACCGCTTCCACAAAGGGCGAAATCCTGATCATCGAGACCAGGGCCGTCAGCATGGCAAGGCCAAACATCAGGCCCTTCGTTCCGAGATAGGGATAGTTGGCGCTGGTTGTCGGGTCCGCTAGCGCCGCCGCTTCCGGCTTCGACATGGCGCCGAGTGCGACCGCCATCAGGCACAGCACGATGGCCAGCACAGCCTGCCAGGAAGGCTTCAGCCGGTTCATGCCGGCCTCCCGCCCATGGCGCGGTCGACGAGGCGCCCGGCAATGCCGACCACCATGACCAGCAGCGCGGCCACGATCGAGCCCGCGACAAGCGCCGACCAGATGTCGATGGACTGGCTGTAATAGGCGCCAGCGAGCAGCTTGGCGCCGATGCCGGCGACGGCGCCCGTCGGCAGTTCGCCGACAATGGCGCCGACCAGACTGGCCGCCACCGCCACCTTCATCGAGGTGAACAGGAACGGCACCGAGGCCGGCACGCGCAGCTTCCAGAAGGTCTGCGCACGGCTGGCATTGTAGGTGTGCATCAGGTCGAGATGCATAATCTCGGGCGAGCGCAGGCCTTTCACCATGCCAACCGTCACCGGGAAGAACGACAGATAGGTCGAAATCATCGCCTTCGGGATCAGGCCGGTGATGCCGATCGCCGCCAGCACCACGATGATCATCGGCGCCACCGCCAGGATCGGGATGGTCTGCGAGGCGATGATCCATGGCATCAGGCTGCGGTCGAGCGTCGCCACATGTACGATGCCCACCGCGATGATGATGCCGAGCGCCGTGCCGAAGGCAAAGCCCAGCAGCGTCGAGGACAGCGTCACCCAGGCATTGTAGACCAGGCTGCGGTTCGAAGTGACGTTGCGCAGGAACGTGTTCTCGAAAAAGTTCACCGCCACCTGGTGCGGCGCCGGCAGCGTCGGCTTCGGCTGCGAGAGCGTCTTGCCGATGAACTCGACGGTGCCGGGCGTTTCGTTGGCACGTTGGTCGAGATCGCGCTGGAACGGCGTGTTGAGTATGACGGCGAAGACGTACCAGAGTACGACCACGCCGGCGAGGATGGAGGTTACCGGGATGACCTTTGAGCGGAAGGTGTCCATCTAGCGCCGCCCTTCTCCTCTCCCCACCGGGGAGAGGGTGGCCGGAGCGAAGCGGAGGTCGGGGGCCCTTGCCTTCGTCATCCTAGGGCGAAGCAAGGAGCGAAGCGACGCGGCGCAGACCCTAGAATCCATGCCGTTACCTCTCCGCTCCGCGACCATTCGGAATATGGCTCCCTCCGCGCCGCTTAGCCTGCCGAATATTCTCGACTGTTTGCGCCTTTCGGCAGGCGTCACGGCATGGATCCTAGGGTCTACGTATGCCGCTTCGCGGCTACTCCGCCCTAGAATGACGAAGGCGTAGGTGGCCGCTCCTTCGTGAGGTGGAGGCGCCTTTCGGGGCGCTGCCGCGAGTCCATCCTGCCCCCGCTCAATCATCATAGCTGTGCCCTGCCCTTAAGCCGTCTCGCACCCGTGCGGCGATCGCCAGGAACTCCGGCGTCTCGCGGATGTCGAGTGGCCGCTCCTTCGGCAGCGTCGATTCGATGACGTCGCTGACGCGGCCCGGGCGCGGCGACATGACGACGATGCGCGTCGATAAATACACCGCCTCGGGAATGGAGTGCGTGACGAAGCAGATGGTCTTGTTGGTGCGCGCCCACAATTGCAGCAATTGCTCGTTGAGATGGTCGCGCACGATCTCGTCCAGCGCGCCGAACGGCTCGTCCATCAACAGAAGGTCGGCATCGAAGGCGAGCGCGCGAGCGATCGAGGCGCGCTGCTGCATGCCGCCGGAAAGCTGCCAAGGATACTTCTTCTCGAAGCCGGAAAGGTTGACGAGATCGAGCGTGCGCCTGATCCGCTCTCCCTGCTCCGCCCCGGACAGACCCATGATCTCCAGCGGCAGCGCGACGTTGCGCTCGATGGTGCGCCAGGGAAACAGGGCGGCGGCCTGGAAGACATAGCCGTAGGCGCGTTTCTCGCGCGCCTGTTCTGCTGTCATGCCGTTGACCGAAATGGTCCCCGAGGTCGGCTTCTCAAGATCGGCGATGACCCGCAGCAAGGTCGTCTTGCCGCAGCCCGACGGCCCGATGAAGGAAACGAACTCACCCTTGCCGATGGTCAGGTCGACATTGGACAGCGCCTGTACCGGCCCGTCATTGGTCTGGAAGGTCAGGCCAAGCTTGCTTGCCGCGACGACGGCTGGCGAAATCCCCGTCATCGGCCGCGGCCTGCCTGTTCCTGCCCCTTTAGTGCCGGCCCGATTCCGATTGCTTTTATCGCGATGTTGTTTTCCACTCGCCCAGTCCCATTGGTCTTGTTCCACTCATTCGACGCCCGGAGTTTCCCCGATGTCGCCTCAACCCACTTGCCATCTTATCCGCCCTGAAAGCTCTTATGAAGGCAAGCAGGGATTGACCTATTTCGCCGGTATCGCCACCGAGTCGGTCGGCTCATCTGGTATCTGCATGCATGTGCTCACCATGCCGCCCGGCGCCCGCGCTAAGGCGCATCTGCATGAGAACCATGAAACGGCGATCTACGTGCTCTCCGGCGAGGTCCATACCTGGTACGGCGACCGGCTTGAGAACCACATCGTCGCCAAAGCCGGCGACCTCTTCTACATTCCGGCCGGCGTGCCGCATCTGCCCGCCAATCTGAGTGGGGCCCCGTCTTCGGCCGTCATTGCCCGCACCGATCCCAAAGAGCAGGAAAGCGTCGTCCTGCTGCCGGAACTGGATGCATTGGTCGCCTGAAGCCGGCCTTGCGGGGCTAGGCGCCCATCGGCCAATTGCTTGAGGTTTGCGCTGCCCCTCATCGCCCTGCCGGGCACTTCTCCACGTATCGGGACGGGGAGAAGGACGATTTCGCGAAGGATTTCGCCAATTTCCAGCGTTGCCGGAAAGGGCGCCAAGATTGCGTTCAGTTCCCTTCTCCCCGTCCCTATACGGGGAGAAGGCGCCGGCAGGCGGATGAGGGGCAGCACCAACTTCGGCAATCATCGGCACCGGGAAACTTCCCCGCAGACGGTGCCGTCCTTGTCGGCGATCATCAGTTTCTTGGCGCTTTTCGAGCTGCGCAAACTCAAACCCCAGTCGCCGGAATGCCTGTCCGCTCCACCTTGCGCGGCGCGGTGATCTCCTTCCAGGTCGACAGTGCCCGGTTAACCGCCGCGTTCGGCTCGCGGCCAACGAACTGGCCATGGCCAGGCTTGGCCTTCACCTCGGTCTCCTCGATCGACAATTCGCCACGCGAGAAGACATAGCGCGGCAGGCCTGTCACTTCGACGCCTTCGAAGACATTGTAGTCGATGACCGACTGCTGCTTCTTCGAAGAAATCGTCTTCTTGCGCTTGGGGTCCCACACGATGATGTCGGCATCCGCGCCTTCGACAATGGCGCCCTTTTTCGGGTACATGTTGAGGATCTTGGCAATGTTGGTCGAGGTTACGGCGACGAATTCGTTCATCGTCAGCCGCCCGGTGTTGACGCCCCTGGTCCACAGCACCGGCATGCGATCCTCGAGGCCGCCCGTGCCGTTCGGGATCTTGGTGAAATTGCCGACGCCGAAGCGCTTCTGGTCCGTGGTGAAGGCGCAGTGGTCGGTCGCCACCACCTGCAACGATCCCGCCTGCAGGCCGGCCCACAGCGAATCCTGGTGTAATTTGTTGCGGAAGGGCGGGCTCATCACGCGGCGCGCCGCATGGTCCCAGTCCTTGTCGAAATACTCGCTCTCGTCCAGCGTCAGGTGCTGGATCAGTGGCTCGCCGAACACCCGCATGCCTTTCTGACGCGCCCGGCGGATGGCCTCGTGCGCCTGCTCGCAGGAAACATGCACGACGTAGAGCGGCACGCCGGCCATGTCGGCAATCATGATGGCGCGGTTGGTCGCCTCGCCTTCCACTTCCGGCGGGCGCGAATAGGCGTGCCCCTCCGGGCCATTGTTGCCGGCGGCAAGCAACTTCTGCGAGAGCGCCGCAACCACGTCGCCATTCTCGGCATGCACCAGCGGCAGCGCGCCGAGCTCGGCGCAGCGCTGGAACGACGCATACATCTCGTCGTCGTCCACCATCAGCGCGCCCTTGTAGGCCATGAAATGCTTGAACGAGGTGATGCCCTTGTCGACGACGGTGGCCATCTCGTCGAACACCTGCTTGCCCCACCAGGTGATCGCCATGTGGAAGGAATAATCGCAGGACGCCTTCGAGGTCTTGTTGTCCCACATCTGCAAGGCCTCGAGCAGCGACTGCTGCGGCGACGGCAGGCAGAAATCGACCACCATCGTCGTGCCGCCGGCTAGTGCCGCGCGCGTGCCGGACTCGAAATCGTCGGCCGAATAGGTGCCCATGAACGGCATTTCGAGATGGGTATGCGGATCGATACCGCCTGGCATGACATAACAGCCGGTGGCGTCGAACTCATGGTCGCCGTGTAGGTCGGAGCCAATGGCGACGATCTTGCCGTGCTGCATCAGCACGTCGGCCTTCCATGTGCGGTCGGCGGTAACGATGGTGCCGTTTCTGATGACTTTGGTCATTTTTCTCGTTCCCTTGTTCCTTCGCGCTTCTTGCGAGCAGCGTTTGGAAATCCAGCTTTCCAGCTTACTCCACGATGACCGCTGTCTCCACCACGGCATGGAACAGCACGTCGGCTCCTGCCGCCGCCCATTCCTTGGAGATCTCCTCGGCCTCGTTGTGGCTGAGACCGTCGACGCAGGGGCACATCACCATGGCGGTCGGCGCGACGCGGTTGATCCAGCAGGCGTCGTGGCCCGCGCCCGAGACGATGTTGCGGTGCGTGTAGCCGAGCCGGTCGGCGGCATCACGGATCGCCTTGACGCAGCCCTTGTCAAAGGTGACCGGATCGAAATGGCCGACCTGCTCGATCTTGTACTGGATGTCGAGCGCCTCGCATATCGTGTCGATGCCTTCGCGGATGCGCCCATCCATGGCGTCGAGCACTTCCTTCTCCGGCGAGCGGATGTCGATGGTGAAGACCGTGCGCCCGGCGATGATGTTGCGCGAGTTCGGATAGACTTCCATGTGGCCGACCGCGCCGACGGCGTCCGGCTGGTAGTCCATGGCAATCTCGTGCACCAGTTCGATCACGCGCGCCATGCCGAGCCCGGCATTGCGGCGCTTGGGCATCGGCGTCGAGCCGGTATGCGCCTCCTTGCCGGTCAGCGTCACCTGCAGCCATTTCAGCCCCTGTCCATGGGTGACGACGCCGATGTCGATGCCTTCGTCCTCGAGGATAGGCCCTTGCTCGATATGCAGTTCGAAAAAGGCGTGGATCTTGCGATCGCCGACCTTCTCCGTGCCCTTCCAGCCGATACGCTCCAGTTCCTCGCCGAATTTCTTGCCGTTCTTGTCCGTATGCTCGTAGACGTCGGTCTGGTCGAGCACACCGGCGAACACGCCGGACGCCATCATCGCCGGGGCAAAACGCGAGCCCTCCTCGTTGGTCCAGTTCGTGACCACGATCGGATGTTTGGTCTTGATGCCGAGATCATTGAGCGAGCGGACGATCTCCAGGCCGCCGAGCACGCCGAGCACGCCGTCATACTTGCCGCCGGTCGGCTGCGTGTCGAGATGGCTGCCGACATAGACCGGCGGCAGGCTGGGATCGGCGCCTTCGCGCCTGGCAAACATGGTGCCCATCTCGTCGACGCCCATTTCGAGCCCGGCCGCGTCGCACCAGCGCTTGAACAGATGCCGGCCCTCGCCGTCCTCGTCGGTCACGGTCTGGCGATTGTTGCCACCGGCAATGCCGGGGCCGATCTTCGCCATCTCCATGATGGAATCCCACAAACGGTCTGAATTGATTCGCAGATTCTCGCCGGGTGCGGCCATTCAAAACCTCTCCAATTGCGTGGCGTTCCCCTCCCCCTCGAGGGGAGGGTGGCCGCGAAGCGGTCGGGTGGGGTCGCCGGACATGCGCTCGACCTTCCCTTTGACCACCTGCGCAACATGCCAAGGGTTGTTTATGACATCGGGCTCATCGACGCGAAAGACATCAAAGCCGAGCGAGCGCAGATAGGCATCACGAACGGCATCATGCCGCTTGCCCTTCTCGTGTTCGTGCAGATCGCCATCAACTTCAACGATCAGCTTCACGGCGAGGCAGGCAAAGTCAACGATATAAGGCCCGATCGGACACTGACGACGAAACTTGATGCCGGCCGATTTCAGCTCGCGCAGTTCATACCAGAGCAAGGATTCACCCCTGGTTGCGTGAACTCGAAGCGCGCGCGCCTTTTGGCGCATTTCGTAGCTCACGCGAGTGCGGGGCATCAACGGCAGCCTCGCGGCAACAGATCAGGTCGGCACCCCGTCGCACCGACCCCACCCGACCGCTTCGCGGCCACCCTCCCCTCGAGGGGGAGGGATATCCGCGCCCAGTTCTTCAATCGATCGACCTCAGTACCTCACGCACATGATCGATCAGTTCGTTGATCTGGCCCTTGGTGATGATCAGCGGCGGCGACAGCGCGATGATGTCGCCGGTAGTGCGGATCAGCGCGCCGCGCTCGAACGCCTTGACGAAGGCCGAGAAGGCACGCTTGGTCGGCTGCCCGGCGATCGGCGCCAGCTCGATCGCACCGATCAGGCCGATGTTCCTGATATCGATGACATGCGGCTCGCCCTTCAGCGAATGCAGCGCGTCTTCCCAATAGGGCGCCAGTTCCTCGCCGCGTGTGAGCAGGCCCTCTTCCTTGTAGGTGTCGAGCGTGCCGAGCGCCGCGGCGCAGGCGATCGGATTGCCGGAATAGGTGTAGCCGTGGAAGAACTCGATCATGTGCTCGGGGCCGGTCATGAAGGCGTCGTGGATTTCCTTCTTCACGAACACCGCGCCCATCGGGATGACGCCGTTGGAGACGCCCTTGGCGGTGGTCATGATATCAGGCGTGACGCCGAAATAATCGGCCGCGAACGGCGCGCCAAGACGGCCGAAACCGGTGATGACCTCGTCGAAGATCAACAGGATGCCGTGCTTGGTGCAGATTTCGCGCAGCTTCTGCAAATAGCCCTTGGGCGGCAGGATGACGCCGGTGGAGCCGGCGACCGGCTCGACGATAACGGCCGCGATGGTCGAGGCGTCATGGAGCGCAACGATGCGCTCCAGCTCGTTGGCCAGCTCCGCGCCATGTTCCGGCACGCCCTTGGAGAAGGCGTTCTTCTCCGGCAGGTGTGTGTGCGGCATATGGTCGACGCCGCCGAGCAGCGTGCCGAACATCTTGCGGTTGGTGACGATGCCGCCGACCGAGATGCCGCCGAAATTGACGCCGTGATAGCCGCGCTCGCGTCCGATCAGACGGGTGCGCGAGCCCTCGCCCTTCACGCGGTGATAGGCGATCGCCATCTTCAACGCGGTCTCGACCGATTCCGAACCGGAATTGGTGAAGAACACGTGATCCATGCCCCTCGGCGCGACGTCGACCAGGCGGTTGGCCAGTTCGAACACGATCGGGTGGCCCATCTGGAAGGCCGGAGCGTAGTCGAGCTCGGCGGCCTGCTGCTGGATCGCCTCGGTGATCTTGGGCCGGCAATGGCCGGCATTGACGCACCAGAGGCCGGCGGTGCCGTCCAGCACCTTGCGGCCGTCGCTGGTCGTGTAGTGCATGTCCTTGGCGGACACGAACATGCGCGGCGCCTGCTTGAACTGCCGGTTTGCCGTGAACGGCATCCAGAATGCACTGAGATCGTTCGGCGTGACTTTCAGCCGGTTGGACATGACCAAGACTTCCCCTTGTAACCTGTTTCGGTACGTCCAACGCTTGGTCTTTGCCGCGCTTTCGTGCTACGCAAATTTTTGACCGATTGGACAAACGTTAGCACCGCCCTGTCGGCGGTCAAGGGATTACTAGCGGAAATGCGGCTCCTGAAGTGCGTTCCACAGGCCGGGGAAAAACTGGTCCAGAGAATTGGGCCAGACCGCTTTCAACACGAGGGCGCGCAACGGTGAACACCAGCACGGAAGCCCCTCGCCGTACCCGCATCCAGCAGGAGAAGCGCGAACTCATTCTCGAAGCCGCGCTCGAGGTGTTCTCCACCAATGGCTTCCGCGGCTCGACCATCGACCAGATCGCCGAAGCCGCTGGGATGTCGAAGCCCAACCTGCTCTATTACTTTCGCCGCAAGGAAGACATTCACGAGACGCTGATGCAGCGCCTGCTCGACACATGGCTGGCGCCGCTCAGGGAACTCGACGACATCGGCGATCCCCTGACCGAGCTCAGGAGCTACATCAGGCGCAAGCTTGAAATGGCGCGCGATTTTCCGCGCGAGAGCCGGCTGTTCGCCAACGAGATTCTGCAGGGCGCACCACGCATCATGCCCTTGCTGACCGGCGAACTGAAGACGCTGGTCGACGAGAAGGCAACCGTCATCAAGGGCTGGATGCGCGCTGGCAAGATCGCCAGGACGGATCCTTGGCACCTGATCTTCTCGATCTGGGCGACGACCCAGCACTATGCCGATTTCGACGTCCAGGTCCGCGCCGTGCTCGGCCCGAACCGCGGCGGCGACGGCCGCTTCGAGGACGCAGCGAGATTCCTGGAGCAATTATTTCTCGACGGGTTGAAGCCGAAGGCCTGACCCTGCGCTGAAGGCTCAGGCGCTGCGCCGCTCGGCCGGCAGTGCATCAAGCAAGCTCTGCAGCTTGGCGATCGAGTTCTGCTCGGCCAGCGGCGTGTAGACGACCAGCCGCATGTCGGATCCATCGTCAATCGACAGGCTCATATGCTCGAAGGCCATGGCGCCGGCCGTCGGATGGCGGACGTGCTTCAGACCCGTCAGCTTTCGCGCTACGTCACGTCGGGGCCACCAATCGCGGAACTCGGGGCTCGAGCGCATCATCAGCGCGATCAGCCGGTCGAAATCGGGATCACCGACATATTTGGCGCTTTCGGCGCGAAACGAAGCGAGCACCACGCGAGCAAGCTCTTCCCAGTCGACAAGCAGGCGGCGATGGTGCGGGTTGGTAAATACCATGTGGACCATGTTGCGGGCGTCGCCTTCCAGCAAGCCATAATCGCCGAACACCGCGGCGGCTGCCGGGTTCCAGGCGAGCACGTCCCAGCGCCGGCCAACCACATAGGCAGGCTGCAGCACAAGGCTTTGCAGCATGTGCAGCAACGGCCCGTCGACCTTTTCGGGCGTTGCCCCACGACGCTCCGGCTGCTGGCGGCCGGCGAGGATGAACAAATGCCGCTTCTCGACAGCGTCGAGGCGCAGCGCCTCGCAGAGCGCCGCCAGCACCTCTACGGAGGGCCTGACATCCCTGCCTTGTTCCAGCCAGGTGTACCAGGTGGTGCCGACACCGGCGATCATCGCCACCTCCTCGCGCCGCAGGCCCGGCGTGCGCCGCCGCGCGCCGCAGGCAATGCCGGCGGCCTGTGGCGAAAGCCTCTCGCGGCGCGAGCGCAGGAAGGCGCCGAGCTCGCGCCGGCGGCTGTCTTCAGCGGAATGAGAAGGAGCATCCATGACCCTATTATAGCAGTACCGATACCAGGATAAAGTTTGAACTGTTTGGCGCGCACCCGCTGCCCCATCTTCTGTCGAGAGCAACGAATGGAGGCTCAAACATGGACCTGAAAGACAAGACAATCCTGATCACCGGCTCGACCGACGGTGTCGGCCGGGTCGTCGCGCAACGGCTGGGCGCAGGTGGCGCCCGGGTGCTGGTGCACGGACGCGACGCGGCGCGCGGCAAGGCCACGGTCGCGGACATCGAGGCGGCCGGCGGCAAGGCCGAGTTCTTCGCAGCCGACCTCGCCTCGCTGGCCGAGGTGCGCCGGCTCGCCGAGGCCGTGCGTGAAAAAACTGCTCGGCTCGACATCCTCATCAACAATGCCGGCGTCGGCACGGCTGGCCAAAACGCCAAAAGGCAGGTCAGCGCCGACGGCTATGAACTGCGCTTCGCCGTCAACTATCTCGCCGGCTTCCTGCTTACGGAGGAATTGCTGCCCCTGCTGAAGGCCAGCGCGCCGGCGCGTATCGTCAACGTCGCCTCGGCGGGCCAGCAGGCCATCGACTTTAGCGACGTCATGCTTACCCATGGCTACAGCAGCGTGCGCGCCTACTGCCAGAGCAAGCTGGCGCAGATCCTGTTCACCATCGATCTCGCCGAGCAGCTCAAGGGCAGCGGGGTTACTGTGAACGCCCTGCACCCGGCGAGCTACATGAACACCACGATGGTCCGCCAGGCAGGCGTCACGCCATGGAGCTCGGTGGAGACCGGCGCCGAGGCCATTGTCAATCTCGCCACCTCCCCCGCGCTCGAAGCGCGCAGCGGCCTCTATTTCGACGGCCTGCGCGAATCCCGCGCCGACGCCCAGGCTTACGACGCCAGAGCAAGACAACAATTGCGCGACTTGAGCCTCGACCTAGTCGGGCAGGCTACAGTGAAGAAGGAAGAGCGTTCATGACCAGCAAGATCGAACATACAGTCGTCATCGGTGGCTCGTCCGGGATCGGCCTGGCGACCGCGCGCAAACTGCTCGGCCCCGGCATGAAGGTGACCATCACCGGGCGCAATCAGGACAAGCTCGTCAGCGCATGGAAAAGTCTCGGTGGCGCCGTCGACAAGGCGGCGTTCGATGCCGCCAAGCCCGACGAGGTGCGCCAATTCTTCGAGCGCATCGGCCCGTTCAACCATCTCGTTTTGGCGGCGAGCGGCGGCAAGGGCCTTGGCCCGTTCGAAACACTCGACCTTGCCGATATCGCTGGCGGCGTCGACGAAAAGGTGCGGCCGCAATTATCCTGCTTGCAGGCGGCCTTGCCAACGCTGGACAAATCAGGATCGGTCACCTTCATCTCGGCGGTATCCGCCCAGCTCGCCACGCCGGGCGTCGCCGGCATCGGCGCCGTCAATGGCATGCTCCTGACGGTGGCACCGATCCTGGCCGTCGAGCTGAAGCCACTGCGCGTCAACGTCGTGGCGCCCGGCGTCATCGACACGCCCTGGTGGGACTTTCTGCCGGACGAGCAGCGGCAGGCGATCTTTGCCGACTATGCCGGCAAGACACCGGTCGGCCGCATCGGCCGCGCCGAGGACGTCGCCTCGGCGATAGCCTTCCTCGTCTCCAACGGCTTCATGACCGGCCAGGTATTAACCTGCGATGGTGGTTTGCGGTTCGCGGCCTAGCTGCAACTGTCAAAGCGACTGGGCGATCAGTGTCAGGAAGCCGCCGCTCAGCGCGACATTGCCAACAAAACCATTGATACGCGACGCACGCTCCTGTCCCTGATGATCCCAGAAATTGTGGAACATCGGCGTGGCGACGATCAGGAACAGCACCAGCACCGCACAGGCAGTGGCGGTCCAGAAGCCCGTCACCACCAGCACGCCGGCGACGATCTGCAACACGATGCCGGCCCAAAGTGCCAGCCGCGCCTGCGGCACACCGCGCGCGACCATCAGCCCCGTCAAGAAGCCCGCGTTCTGGATGTTGCGCAAGCCGGCGAAGACAAACCCGCCGCCAAGCAACAGCCGGCCGAGAACCAACAAGGCGGCGGGTAAATCGGCAAGCATCAAACGCTCTCCCTTTGAAATAATGGGAGCGCCGCCTCCCTTGGCGGCGCTCCGATCGTGATCGAACAATCAGGCGGCCTTGGCGGCAGGCATCGGATGAATGGCGTGGAACGGAATGCAAAGCCGGTTCCAGGTATTGATCATGCCCAGCGCCACGGAGAGCTTGACCAACTCCTCTTCCGAGAAATGTTCCAGCGTGCGGGCATAGAGTTCGTCCGAAACACCATTGTTGGCGATCAGCGTCACGGCCTCGGTCCAGGCCAAAGCGGCGCGCTCGCGCTCCGAAAACAGCGGCGATTCCTTCCAGGCCGAAACCAGATAAAGCCGCTGTTCGGTCTCGCCGTCGCGCCTCGCCTCACGGCTGTGCATCTCGACACAGAAGGAGCAGCCATTGATCTGTGAGGCCCTGAGCTTGATCAGGTGCAGCAGGCTTTCCTCGAGCCCGCATTCGTCGACCGCCTTATTGAGCGCCGACACCGCTTTCATGATCTCGGGCGCCTTGGCGAAGAACTGGAGCCTCTGTCTCATCATCTTTCCTTTCATGCTTGCTTGGTTGAACTGGATTTCTGCTGCCGCTGGTGGCGCTCGGTGAAAGCGCAGCTTGCCGCGACCGACCGCGGATCGGCGCCTTTCATGAAGTCCGACACGATGTCGGACAGCCTGACCTCGGCCAGCGCCGCGCGATAGGCGCGCTCCGCCTTCAGCATCGCAGCATTGATGCCGCACGGCCTGACATAGGCCGATGCATCGAGTTTCGTCGGGCCGCGCTGGCGGATTTCGCCGCATCGGAAAGCCGGCTCGCGCCCTTCGACCGCCAGCACGATGTCCAGCAGCGTGATGCGTTCGGCCGGTTTCGCCAACCGGTAGCCGCCCGCCGGCCCAGGAACGGATTCCAGGATGCGCGCAGCGGTGAGCATGTTGAGATGTTTCAGGAGATAGCTCGGCGACAGGCCAAACGCCTCCGCCAGGGCCGCACCTGGCATGGTGCTGTCGCCATCGACGCCAGCCAGCGTCGCCGCGCAGTGGATGGCCGCTTCGACGCCATCGCCGAGTTTCATGATACCAATCTCCAATACATGGATAACTTATATCCTGGATATTTTGTATCTGCAATAGCAAAATGAAAACGGCGCCCGAGGACGCCGCTTTTTCCTTGATTGTTCCGCCCTACTCCGCCGCCACCTTGGCCATTGGGTTGTTCGGGTGCGTGGTCCAGTTGGCGTAGACCGGCGACACAGGCATGCCGGTGCGCTGGTCCATCACCCCGGCGGCCAGCGGCTCCATGGTGATGCAGTTGTCAACCGGGCAGACATTGACGCAAAGATTGCAGCCGACGCATTCGGCCTCGATCACCTCGAAATGCCTGACGCCGTCGACCATGCTGGTGATCGCCTGATGCGAGGTGTCCTCGCAGGCGATGTGGCAGCGGCCGCATTTGATGCAGGCATCCTGGTCGATATGCGCCTTGGCGACATAGTTGAGGTTGAGATACTGCCAGTCCGTGACATTGGGCGTGGCACGGCTGATGATGTCGTCGAGCGAGCGATGGCCCTTCTCGTCCATCCAGTTTTCGAGACCGGCGATCATCTCCTGCACGATCTTGAAACCGTAGGTCATCGCGGCCGTGCACACCTGCACGTTTCCGGCGCCGAGCGCCATGAACTCGGCAGCGTCGCGCCAGGTGGTGATACCGCCAATGCCGGAGATCGGCAGCCCCTGCGTTTCGGGGTCGCGCGCGATCTCGGCCACCATGTTCATGGCGATCGGCTTCACCGCAGGGCCGCAATAACCGCCATGCGAGCCCTTGCCGTCGATGGTCGGCATCGGCGCGAAGCTGTCGAGATCGACGCCGGTGATCGAGTTGATGGTGTTGATCAGCGACACCGCGTCGGTGCCGCCGGCATGTGCTGCTCGCGCCGGCTTGCGGATATCGGTGACGTTGGGCGTCAGCTTGGTGATGACGGGCATGCGCGTGTACTGCTTGCACCAGCGCACAACCATTTCGATATATTCCGGCACCTGGCCGACGGCGGCGCCCATGCCGCGCTCCGACATGCCGTGCGGGCAGCCGAAATTGAGCTCGATGCCGTCGGCGCCGGTTTCCTCGACAAGCGGCAGGATCGCCTTCCAGCTTTCCTCGACGCAAGGCACCATGATCGAGGCGATCAGCGCCCGGTCGGGCCACTCCATCTTGACCTGCTTCATCTCACGCAGATTGGTCTGCAAGTCGCGGTCGGTGATCAGCTCGATGTTGTTGAGGCCGAGCAGACGGCGGTCGGCGCCCCAGATCGCGCCGTAGCGTGGGCCATTGACGTTGACCACCGGCGGGCCCTCTTCGCCCAGCGTCTTCCAGACGACACCGCCCCAACCGGCCTTGAAGGCGCGCACGACATTGTAGGCCTTGTCGGTCGGCGGCGCCGAGGCCAGCCAGAACGGATTGGGCGATTTGATGCCGACGAAATTATTCCTGATATCTGCCATGCTCATGCCCTCCCGTTCGAGGTCAGTGCCCGGTGAATGGATTCCGCCGCATCACGCCCTTGCGCCACGGCCGAGACGGTCAGGTCGTCGCCACCGAATATGCAGTCGCCGCCGGCCCAGACCTTGGCCAGCGAGGTGCGCCCTTCCGCATCGACCTTGATGCGCCCGGCCTCGAGCTCGATCGCAGCACCGCTGCCGTTGAGCGCAGCGGGGACGAAACTCTGTCCGATCGCCTTGAACACCTGGTCGGCAACGAGGGTCAGCGTCTCGCCGGTGCCGGCAAGACTGTCGCCGTTCATGGCGGTGTATTCAAGCTCGATGGCATTGACCTTGCCGCCTTCGGCAATCACCCGCTTCGGCTGTAGCCAGTGTCGGATGACGACGCCGTTGGCGGCCGCCAGGTCCTGCTCGAATTCGGAAGCATTCATATGTTCCTGGCCGCGCCGGTAGCAGATCGTCACCTCCTCGGCGCCAAGCAGCTTCGACTGCACCGCGGCATCGATCGCCGTCATGCCGCCGCCGATGACGACGACGCGGCGGCCGACCGGCAGGCCGGAGAGATCGCTGGCTTGGCGCAGCTCGGAGATGAACTCGACGGCGTTGGTGACGCCCACGGCGGCCTCGCCATCGGCGCGCAGCGCATTGACGCCGCCGAGCCCCATGCCCAGAAACACCGCGTCATAATTGCGGATCAGGTCGGAGAGCTGATAGTCGCGGCCGAGCGCCTTACCGTTCTGGATATCAATCCCGCCAATCGAGGTGACGTACTCGACCTCGGCTTGGGCGAAATTGTCGACGCTCTTATAAGCGGCGATGCCGTATTCGTTGAGCCCGCCCGCCTTCGCGCGCGCTTCCAGGATTGTGACGTCGTGGCCATGGCGGGCGAGCCGATGTGCGGCGGCAAGGCCGGCCGGCCCGGCGCCCACCACGGCGACCGCCTTGCCTGTCGGTGCGGCACGTGGATAAAATTGCCTGTTCTCGCTCATCGCGATATCGGTGGCATAGCGCTGCAGCCGACCGATCTGCACCGGCTTGCCTTCCGCCACTTCGCGCACGCAGACCTCCTCGCACAGCGTTTCGGTCGGGCACACGCGGGCGCACATGCCGCCCAGAATGTTCTGGTCGAAAATGGTCTTGGCCGAGCCGATCGGATTGCCCGTGGAGATCTGGCGGATGAACAGTGGAATGTCGATCGAGGTCGGGCATGCGTTCATGCACGGCGCGTCGTAGCAGAAATAGCAGCGGTCGGCTTCGACCAGCGCCTCGTGGTGGTCGAGCGGCGGATGCAGGTCGGAAAAATTGTCCGCATACTGATCGGCAGGCAGCCGGCCGCCTGCAATGCCTTCCCTGAACTGGCCTTCTGCCATCGTCAGTTCCCCTTGTTTTCGTTTTAGGGAAGGCTAGCACGTTTTATTTTTTTATCAATTGGTCAATTTTCTACATAAGCCTCTGAAAAGGCTCGAATAAAACATGATAATTTAGTTCACGTTTAATATCGTAATGCGCGAATGTCGAACCTTCGAGGAAGGACGGTCCGCTAAGCGGCAGGCCGTAATCATGGCATGCCTGTCGAGCCGCAATTTTTCCTCCGCTGTCGGATTTCCGTCTCGAAGATCGTCCTATGATGGATCGAAGGACGATCGACGCAAAAGGTGAGGAGACCGACGATGCCGAAATCCCCAATGCCCTTCTTCTGGTACGAATTGATGACATCAGACCTCGACGCCGCCGAGGCGTTCTATACCAAGGTGGTCGGCTGGACCGCGCAAGCCTTCGACAAGGCTCCCGGCATGCCGCGCTACATCGTCATGAATGTCGGCGAGCGTGGCGTCGGCGGGCTGATGACGATGCCTGAGGATGCCGCCAAGATGGGCATGCCTCCCGCCTGGCTTGGCTACATCCACACCAGGGATGTCGATGCTGCCGCGGCGTCGCTGCAGAAGGCCGGCGGCGCCGTTCATCGCCAGCCCGACGACATTCCGGGCGTCGGCCGCTTCGCCGTCGTCGCCGATCCGCAAGGCGCGACCTTCATGTTCCTGCAGCCGAACGGGCCTGACCAGCCGGTCGTGCCGGCCAGCACGCCGGGCCATATCGGCTGGCACGAGCTTTACACAACCGACTGGAAGGCCGCGTTCGACTTCTATTCCAGCCAGTTCGGATGGACCAATGCCGGCGATTTCGACATGGGGCCGATGGGAACCTATCAAACCTTCGCGGCCGGCCCCGAATCCGGTGGCGGCATCATGAACAAACCCGAACAGATCCCGGTGCCGGTCTGGCAGTTCTATTTCAACGTAACCGCCATCGACGCGGCGGCAAAACAGGTGACCGACAATGGCGGCAAGATCCTAATGGGCCCGATGGAGGTCCCCGGCGGCAGCTGGATCGTGCAGTGCCAGGATCCGCAAGGCGCCCATTTCGCCTTGATGGCGCCCGGACGGTAAGGGGCTCAACGTCGCACAGGAGGACGGCCTTTGATCGTAAGATTGAGGGCCGTGTCCTCGCTTGGCGCCGAGCTATTCCGGCGTCAGCACCGCGACTTTCAGGCCTGCCTTTTTTGCACCGCTGAACTGGACGGTGGCCGGGCCGGGCGCAAGCTTGAACCGAACGCTTTTGCGAATGTCCGGACAGGTCTTGACCCCGCTGTAGCCGGCCAATTTCACGGTATGGCCGTCTTGAATGACATCGATCCAGGCTTCGCCCGACAGGCTTATCTGGATGCCCCCTTCCGGCGGCACAACCATGCTGGCGACAGCGCCGAACGTGCCAGGCGCCGGGGCACGTTCCGGCGGGAGGGCGAATTCCGCTGTCTCGGCCGGCACCAGAACCAGATCGGCGGCAGCGCCGACCGCCAGCGTCGTCCCCGACGCAGCAGAAGGAGGCGCGGCGAACAGCGCCTGCTCGCGCGTTACCGGCCATTTGAAAGCCTCGCAGCCGGCATCCTCGGCCATCGCGAAGCTGGTACCGGCAAGGATTGCGAAAAAGCTGATGACGACTTTTTTCATAGCGAGAGACCCCCAAACGATTTCAACTATCTACAGATCGATACAACCAGAGGGATAATAATGCAACCTTAGGGAGAAAATATCGACGCGTTGCGGAACATCTCGCATCACCGATTGTTGATGTCCGGTAGCGGGAAGTGAATGGTCCATCTCGGGGCGATAATCTAGGCCGGACCTGGGGGGTGAAAACGGAGTTTCAGATGGCGCTTTTTGAAGGCTTGGCCCGATACCAGCCACAGGCGCTCGGCGTTCTGCGCATCATAACCGCGCTGCAATTCATCGAGCATGGCAGCCAGAAGCTGTTCAATTTCCCGGCAAGCGCCGAACCCCACGCCCTCAGCGGGTTGACGCTGACAGCCGGCATTCTCGAGTTCGCCGGCGGCATCCTGCTCGCGCTGGGGCTGTTTACCCGCCCAGTCGCCTTCCTTCTGGCGGGCGAGATGGCGATCGCCTATTTCATGGCGCACATGCCGCGCGGCTTCTTCCCGGTCAACAATGGCGGCGATTTGGCGATCTCGTTCTGCTTCATCTTCCTCTATCTGTTCTTCGCCGGCCCTGGCGCCTTTGCGCTCGACAATCGCCGCGCTGCCTGATGCGAGCCGGATGCGGATTTTTCACGCCCGCATCCGCTCCAAATTGGCGTCGAACAGCGGCACCGGCTGCATGCGTGCGGCATGGCGCTTGCCGAGGATTTCGATCTCGAAGCCTTCGCTCTCCTCGGCGATCTCCTTCGGCACGTAGCCCATGGCCACCGATTTCCTTGAATGATGCGCATAGCCGCCTGACGTCACCCAGCCACGCACCGTGCCGCCGAACCAGATCGGCTCGTCGCCGATGACATCGGCGTCGGCAGCCTCGACGATGAAGGCGCGCAGCCTGAGCCTGCCGCCCTGCTTGCGCTCAGCCAACGCCGCGGTCTTGCCTATGAAATCGGCTTCCTTGCCATAGGCGACAAAGCGATCGAGCCCTGCCTCCAGCGGTCCGTAGATCGGCCGGTATTCGCGCGCCCACGAGCCATAGTTCTTTTCCAGCCGCAGTGCGTTCAGCGCACGGGAGCCGAACAGGCCAATGCCGAACTCCTCGCCCGCCGCCATCAGCGCCTGGAACGCCGCGCGCTGATATTCCGGCGCCACCCAGATTTCATAGCCGAGATCACCGGTGTAGCTGACGCGGCCTACCAGGCACGGCGCCATGCCGATATCCATCTTGCCGATGGCGATGAAGGGAAAGGCGGCGTTCGAGACGTCCGTCCGCGTAACCTTGGCCAGCACGTCCCGCGCCTTCGGCCCGGCGACGGCAAGGCCGGTGAGTTTCGCGCCCGAAGCCTCGATGCGGACAGAACCATCCGCGGGCAGATGCTTTTCGAACCAGCGCATATGGTACTGCTCGGCAATGCCGGAACCGGCGATGAACCACTCCTCGCCGCCGAGATTGGCCAGCGTGAAATCGCCGATGAGCTTGCCGTCCTCCTTCAGCATAGGCGCCAGCGTCATGCGGCCTGGCCTCGGCAGCTTGCAGGCGAGCAGCCGGTCGAGCCATGCAGCAGCCCCCTCGCCTGTCACGCCGTATTTGGCGAAATTCGAAATCTCGGCGATGCCGACGCCCCCGCGAACGTTTGCAACCTCCCTGCCGACATGCGCGAAATCGCTCGAGCGACGCCACGAGAACTCGTCCTTGACGCCTTCGGGCGCGTACCAGAGCGGCACTTCCAGCCCATAGGACACGCCCCATTGCGCGCCCTTGGCCGACAGCAGGTCATAGACCGGCGTGGTCTTCAGCGGCCGTCCGGCGGGCAATTCCTCATTGGGGAAGCGTATCGAAAAGCGCCTGGAATAGTTCTCGCGCACCTTAGCGTTGGTGTAGGCCATCGTCGCCCAGTCGCCATAGCGCGACACGTCCATGGCCCAGATGTCGGCGCCGGGATCGCCCTCGATCATCCAGTTGGACAGCGCGAGCCCAACGCCGCCGCCCTGGCTGAAACCGGCCATGACGCCGCAGGCCACCCAGAAGCCCGGCAAACCGCGCACCGGCCCGACCAGCGGGTTGCCGTCAGGCGCGAAGGTGAAGGGTCCGTTGATGATCTGCTTGATGCCGGTGTTCTGAAAGGCCGGGAAATGCCGGAAGCCGACTTCCAGCGACGGCGCGATGCGGTCGATGTCCGGCTCCAGCAATTCATGGCCGAAATTCCACGGCGTCTGGTGCTCGGACCATGCCTTGTTGGCCTTCTCATAGGTGCCCATCAGCATGCCGCCGCGCTCCTGGCGCAAATAGAGCTCGCCGTCGAAATCGACGGCGTGGATGATCTCGGTGCCGGTCTTGGCGTTCCAGGCGGCGACCTCCGGCATGTCCTCGGTGATCAGATACATGTGCTCCATGGCCAGCACCGGCAGTTCGAGCCCGACCATGCGGCCGACCTCGCGCGCCCAAAGGCCACCGGCGTTGACGACATGCTCGGCCACGACCTCGCCCTTGTTGGTGATGACGCGCCACAGCCCGTCGGGACGCCGCACGATGTCCTCGACCTTGGTGAAGCGCTCGACCTCGGCGCCCAGCTTACGCGCAGCCTTGGCATAGGCATGGGTGACGCCGGAGGGATCGAGATGGCCGTCCTCCTTGTTGCGGACAGCGCCGACGAACTGCTTGGGGTCGAGCAGAGGCATCAGTTCGGCCGCTTCTTTCGGCGAGATTTCTTCGAGATCGATGCCGAGATAGCGACCCTTGGCGACGACGCCACGCAGCCAGTCGAGCCGTGCCTCGGTCGCCGCCAGCAGCACGCCGCCGGTCAGATGCACGCCGGTCGCCTGGCCGGAAAGCTCCTCGATCTCCTTGTAGAGGTTGATCGTGTATTTCTGCAGCTTGGCGACGTTGGGATCGCCATTGATCGTGTGCATGCCGCCGGCTGCGTGCCACGTCGAGCCTGAAGTCAGCTCGTCTCGCTCCAGAAGCACGACGTCGGTCCAGCCATGGCGGGCGAGATGGAACAGCACGGAACACCCGACAACCCCGCCGCCAATGACCACGACCTTTGCATGCGATTTCATGGGTTCTTCTCTGATATCAGTGAGTTGGATGGGCTAGATGATTCAAAACGGGACGTTCGTGGCGCATCACGGCTCGCCCGCCCCAATCTCTTCCTTGCGCTTGGTCACGTAGGCCTCCAGCGCTTCGCGCACGGTGACGTCCATCGGCGGCTCGATATAGTCTTCGAGCGCCTTCTTCCACAACCGCGTGGCGCGCGCGGTTGCGTCGAGGCCGCCGGCTTCCTGCCAGGCTTCAAAATTCTGCCAGTTCGAAAGCATCGGCTGATAGAAGGCCGTCGCATAACGTTCCAGCGTGTGCGGCTCGCCGAAGAAATGGCCGCCGGTCGGCACCGCGCCCAGCGCCTCGACGGCAAGCTCGGCCTCGTCGACCACGATCGGGCGCAAAAACTCCATCATGTGCTGGATCATTTCGACGTCGATGATGAATTTCTCGAACGACGCCGTCAGCCCGCCCTCCTGCCAGCCGGCGGCGTGATAGACGAGGTTGCCGTGGCCGAGCACAGCGCCCCACAGCGCCATCAACGTCTCGTAAGCGCCTTGCGCATCGGCGGCGTTGGAGGCCGAGCCCGGTGTTGTCCGGTAGGGCAGCCCGTAACGCCGTGCCAATTGCCCCGACGCGATGTTGGCCTTGGTGTTTTCAGGCGTGCCGAAGGCCGGCGCGCCCGACTTCATGTCGACATTGGAGGTAAAGGCGCCATACATGACCGGCGCGCCCGGACGCACAAGTTGCGTCAGGACTACGCCGAACAGTGCTTCCGCATTCTGCTGCGCGAGCGCACCCGCCAGCGTCACCGGGCTCATCGCGCCCATCAGCGTGAACGGCGTCACTGCCACAGACTGGCCGAATTCGGCCATCGTCATCAGCCCCTCGGCCATCATCTCGTCGAAACGGCGCGGCGAGTTGACCGAGATGATGGTGGCGATGCCGGGATCGTCGCGCAACTGGTCCAGCGTCAGCCCGCGCGCGATCGCCATCATCTCGATCCCGTCCAGCGCCCTGCCCCGGCCGATCGCCGAGACATGGAAGCTTTTGTCGGTCAGCGTCAGATTGGTGAAATAGGTGTCGAGATGGCGCGAATTGGCCGGCAATTCGACCGGCGCGCAGACCTGGTTGCCGAGCATGTGCACGCAGTTGAAATGCTGTGCCAGCCGGGTCAGGTCCGCATAGTCGCGCAAATTGCCGGGGCGGCGGCCCCGCGCCATGTCGTGCACGTTGGGCGGCCCCGCAACGAGCGTGAAATTGATTGTGTTGCCGCCGAGATGAACGGCGTTGGCCGGATTGCGCGGTGTAAGGGAATAATTGGACCGCGTCGTCTTCAGCGCCTCGTCGACCATGCCGCGGTCAATGCGCACGTTCGCGGACGCGTGGTCCACGCTGGCACCGGCCTGCTCGAACAGCGAGAGCGCCCGCGGGCTCATCACCTCGATGCCGAAATTCTCCAATATGTGGATCGACGCCTGGTGGATCGCCTCGATCTGGTCGGGCGACAGCAAGGCCATCGGCGGATAAGGATTGGTCACCCGCCTCGCCGGCAGCTGCGGGATAGGCCCTGGTCCCCGGTTGCTGGTGCGCTCGGCGCCGCGCTTGCGTCTTGGTTCGTTCATGCCAGGCATCAAAGCCTCGGCAAACCGCGCCAGCTGTCAGAAATACGCCGTTTGCGGGCGCGATTTTAACCGAGGCGGCATTTTCGAAACATCGATTTATGAAAAGCGACAAGATATGTCGGGTGATCAATATGGCATTTTTCTGAAGCGCCCGCATCGGCGGCCCGTTAACGAGGGCAGCAAGATTCCCTTTATGATTTGAGCCTATTGCTCTGCCGATGCGTAGGTCGAGTTTTAGTAAAATTGTAGCGGTTGGTATGCTGCTGGCACTTTCGGCCTGTGCGACGGCCCCCAGCCACATCAACAATGTCTGCGCCGTCTTCGACCAGAATGACGGCTGGTTCGACAATTGGCAGTCGGCCGCCGAACGCGCCGAGCAGAAATACGGCGTGCCCGTCCCCGTGCTGATGGCGACCGTGCGCAAGGAATCGGGATTCAAGAGCAACGCCCGGCCGCCACGCACCAAACTGCTCGGTTTCATCCCATGGAAGCACGTCTCGTCGGCCACCGGCTTCTCGCAGGCGCTGGACGGCACCTGGTCGCAATATCAGAGCGAAACCGGCAACTGGGCGGCGCGCCGGACCAAATTCGCCGACGCCGTCGATTTCGTCGGCTGGTACCATTCCAAGACAGCGGATACCTACGGCGTCGCCCGCAACGACACCTACAATCTCTACCTTGCCTACTATCTCGGCTGGACCGCCTATGGCCGCGGCAATCGTGGCGATTCCGGCGCCCAGAGCTATGCCCGGGCCACCGACAAGATGGCCCGCGACTATGCCGAACAGCTAAGGCAGTGCGGCAGCTAAAGGGCTCCCGCTACAACGACAGCGCCTGTCAGCGCGGCTTCCTGCCGAACACCTTGATGTATTCCGCCTCGCCGCCCTTGGCGAGCGCCTTCGCCTGCTTGACCCAGTCCTCGCGCTCGATGCGGCCCTGGAATCTCAAATGGTCGTCGACCCACTCCCGTTCGGCCTTCTTCCACGAGGCAATTTGAGCGTAGGTGAAGATACCGAGGCCATTGAGGATGGCTTCCGTCTTCGGACCCACGCCGGATATCAATTTCAAGTCGTCCGGCTTGGCAGGCTTGGAGATGCCGGCGGGTCGGTTCCTGTCGGCCGCGCCATCACGCGCCGCGCCTGGTCTGGCCGCACGGCCGCTAATTGGTGCGACACGCGCATTCTCTGCCTGGCGGCCCTCGCCGAGCGTTCTCGGCGTGAAAGGCGCGGAGGTCGCGTTGGCATCGGTCGCCGGTGCACCTGTTTCGGAGACCTCGTCGCGCACCTCGTGGCGGCGGGCTCGCCACACGGCTTCTGTCTCCTCGGCGTCCTCTCCCACCGCGCTGGCTTCCGCACTGGCGGTCTTGCCATGTGGTCGGTTGGGTGGCTGACCGGCAAAGCCCGGGCCGGCCCCATGCGGCGCGTCGTCCGGCACGCCCTCATGGTCGGCATGCTGCTTGTCGAACTTGATCACTGGCTCCATCGTCGCCAGAACGTCGTCCGAGAGCCAGCACAGGCTCATGTGCCCGCCGCCCAGGTTCTTTACCGGCGGCACCTTGGTTTCGCAGAGATTATCCGGCACCAGTCTCTTGTAGCCGCAGCGCGTCTGGAATGGACAGCCTGTCGGCGGGTTCATTGCCGAGGGTATGTCGCCCTCCAGCACGATGTGCTTCTTGACCACGCTGGTGTCGGCGATCGGGATCGCCGAAAGCAGTGCCTCGGTGTAGGGATGATAGGGCGGCGCGAAGATCTGGTCGGTCGTACCTTGCTCGACGATATAGCCGAGATACATGACGACGACCCGGTCGGCGATATAGCGCACGACCGACAAATCGTGGCTGATGAACAGCATCGTCGTCTTGTTCTTGCGCTGGATGTCCATCAGCAGCTCGGTCACCGCCGCCTGCACCGACACGTCGAGCGCCGAGACCGGCTCGTCGGCCACCACCACCTTGGCATCGCCGGCAAAGGCGCGCGCCACGCCGATGCGCTGCTTCTGGCCACCCGAAAGCTGGCGCGGCTTGCGGCTCTCGAAGGCGCGCGGCAGCTTCACCAGGTCAAGCAATTCCAGCATGCGCTTGCGCCGGTCGGCGACGGTCTTGCCGACGTTGAATTTTTCCAGTGTGCGGATGATCTGCGAGCCGACCGAATGGCTGGGGTTGAGCGTATCGAACGGGTTCTGGAACACCATCTGGATCGACGACACCGTGTCGACGCTGCGGCTCTCGATGCCGGTCGACTGGATTTCCTTGTTGGCGAGCGTGACCTTGCCGGAGCTCGCCGTCTCGAGCCCGAGCAGTACTTTGGCCAGCGTCGATTTTCCGCACCCGGATTCGCCGACAATGGCGACGGTTTCGGATTCGCGCGCCGTAAACGAAATCGTCTCGTTGGCCTTGACGACGCGTCCCTCGCTTGAGCCGAACACCTCGCTGCCGCCAACCTTGTAGTATTTTCTCAAGTCCTCGATCTTGAGTACCGGTGCGCCAGGCACGACCTTCTCATTGACCTTTTTGGCGCCGGGCGGCAGGGCGTCCCAATCAATTTCGTTGAAGCGCACGCAGCGCGAGAAATGACCTTCATGTCCCGCGACTTCGATCATCGGGATTTCGGCGGCGTTGCAGACGCCCTCGACGAAATGGTGGCAGCGCGGACCGAAATTACAGCCCTTCGGCCTTTCATGCGGCAGGGGCAGCTGGCCGGGGATCGAGATCAGCGGCCGCGAGTTCTTATCGGCGCCCGGCAGTGGAATCGAGCGGAAAAGGCCCTGCGTATAGGGATGGCGCATCCGGTCGAACACGTCCTTGATCTTGCCGGTCTCGACGGCCTCGCCCGAATACATCACCGTGATGCGGTCGCAGGTCTCCAGGATCAGGCCAAGATTGTGCGACACGAAGATCATCGAGGTGCCGAACTTCTCGCCCAGCCCCTTGACCAGTTCGACGATACCCGCCTCCACCGTCACGTCGAGCGCCGTCGTCGGCTCGTCGAGGAGAAGCAACGCCGGCTTCGACAGCAGCGCCATGGCGATGACGATGCGCTGCTGCTGGCCGCCGGAAAGCTGGTGCGGATAGGAGCGCATCATGCGTTCCGGATCGGGAAGCTTCACTGAGCGCACCATTTCGAGCGCACGTTTATAGGCCTCTTCCTTCGACACCTTGTCGTGGATCAACGGCACTTCCATTAGCTGCTGGCCGATCTTCATCGCCGGGTTCAGGCTCGCCATCGGCTCCTGATAAATCATGGCGATCTTGTTGCCGCGGATGCTGCGCAGCTCCTCCTCGGAGAGCTCGCCCATGTCCTTGCCCTGGAACTTGATCTTGCCGCCGACGATCTTCCCGATGTTGGAGAGATCACGCATGATGCCGAGCGACACGGTCGACTTGCCGCAGCCGGATTCGCCGACAATGCCCATCGCCTCGCCGGGCATGACCGTGCAGGAAAAATCCATCACGGCCGGTATCTCGCCCTTGCGGGTGAAGAAGGAGATCGACAGGTTCTCGATCTCGATGATCGGCCCATTGTTCGGCCTGGCCGGATTTCGAACTGCCTCGTTCATGGGTCGCTCCAATCCTTGGTTTTTCCGGGCAAGTAGGGTCGAGGACCCCGCCATCAATCCTTCATCGATTGCTCGCGCAGGGAGTCGGCGAGCAGGTTTAGCCCCAGCACGAACGACATCAGCGCGATCGTCGGCGGCAGTGCCGGGTGGATGAAGGAACGCAGCAGCCGGCTGGCATCCTTGATCGCCGTGCCCCAGTCGGGACTTTCCGGCGCCAACCCGAGGCCGAAATAGCCCAGCGTGCCGAGCAGGATGGTGGTGTAGCCGATGCGCAGGCAGGCATCGACGATCAGCGGTCCGCGCGCATTGGGCAGGATCTCCCACAGCATGATGTACCATGGCGATTCACCGCGCGTCTGGGCCGCCGCCACATAGTCCCGCGTCTTGATATCCATGGTCAGGCCACGCACGATGCGGAACACGCCCGGGCTGGAGGCGAACACCACCGCCACGAAGATGTTGAGCTGGTTGGGATCGATATGCACGATCTTCAGCGGGTCGGCATCGAACACCAGGCCGGCATAGATCCAGCCGCCGACCACCAGCGTCAGTCCGAGCAGGATGTAGATCCGGTCGGAACGGTTCTTGTAGCGCGTCCAGAACAGCACGCAGAAGAAAATAATCGGGAACAGGAAGAAAACGCCGGCCAGCGCGTAGGGGATCGGCGTGTCCATGATGCCCGGCGTCACCAGGAGGTAGAACAGCAGGATAACCGGGAAGGCCAGCACGAGATTGGCCAGGAACGACAAAACGGTATCGATCTTGCCGCCGTAATAGCCGGCCGGCAGGCCGAGCGTGATGCCGACCATAAGCGCGAAGCCGGTCGCCGCCGGCGCGATGATCAGGACGATCTGGCTGCCATAGACCATGCGTGAAAAGACATCGCGGGCGAGCTTGTCGCCACCGAACAGATAGGCGAGGCCCGATTGCGGTTCGATGGCTCCGGGCAGTGTATCCTTCATGATGGGAATCTGGCCGAGCGGATCGAAAGGCGAGATGGTCGAGGCGAAGATCGCCGTGAACAGCCAGAACAGGCAGATGGCCACCCCCGCTATGCCGACGCCGCTGTCGAACAGTTGGCCGTAGAGAGCCAGCTTCTTCTTGTAGAGGAAGCTCGCGCCCATGACGATGAGAAGCGCGAGCCAGACCGGCCAGAAGCGCCAGAGCACTTCGAGGACGACGGTGGAGGCACCGATATATTGGGCTTGCATGCGCCGTCTCCCCTACTGGACCCGAATGCGCGGATTGAGGAACGCGTAGCCGACATCGGAAATGAGCTGCGTGATCAGGACGATGAACACCGAGACCAGCGAGCAGCCGAGCAAAAGGTCGATGTCGTTGTTGCCGGCGGCCTCGACCAGTGTGTAGCCGAAGCCCTGATATCGGAACATCACCTCGACGATGACGACGCCGGTGAGCAGCCACGGAAACTGCAGCATGATCACGGTGAAGGGCGCGATCAGAGCGTTGCGCAGCGCGTGCCTGACCACCACGCTTTTGAAGGAAAGACCCTTCAGCCGGGCGGTGCGGATATATTGCTGCGTCATCACCTCGACCATCGAGGCACGCGTCATGCGCGCGATGTAGCCGATGCCGTAGATGGCCAGCGTGATCACCGGCAGCGTGAAGTTATAGAAGGTGATGCCCTGGCTTGCCGATGCGGCGGATCCGTTCAGCCAGCCAAGCCAGGAGGCGAAGATGACGGTAAAGATGACGCCCGATACATATTCGGGCGTCGCCGTCGAGGCGATCGAGGCGACCGACAGCACCCGGTCGGTGCGCGACCCCTCGCGCATGCCGGCCAGGATGCCGATCAGCAGCGAGACCGGCACCATCACCGCCAGCACACAGAACATCAGGATGCCCGTGGCGCCGAGCGCAGGGAATAGCTTGGCCCCCACCGTGGTCTTGAATTTGGTCGAGCAGCCGAAATCACCCTGGAGCACGCCGGAGAACTTCGGCTCGGCCGGATCATTGCAGAAAGAGAAGCGCTGCGCCGGCTTACCGGTCGCCGGATCGGTTACCGGCTGCTTGGGCACGACGCCGAGCCACTGGCCGTAGCGCACGAAAAAGTTCTGCCGGTAGCCGTGATTGACCAGCCAGCTTTCCAGCTGTTCGGCCGAGGTGTGCATCTCGGTCTGGCTGATCGCCAGCTTCTTCAGGTTGGGTTCCAGATTGACGAGGAAGAAGACGACCAGCGTCAGGCACAGCATCGTGAGCAGTATCGTGCCGATGCGTCTGGCGATGAATGAGAACATTGTACCCCCCTGCCGGCCGGGTTGGGGTCAGATAGGTTCAACCCTGTATCAAAAACCTTGTGACGTCACGCCGCCGCTGCATCCAATGCAACGGCGGCGATGCCGCGGGAGCGAAAGGCGCTGGCGCCCCGCTCCCGACAGGCTGTGGGTCACGCCTGATCGAGCCAGACCTTGCCGAAGTCGTGCTCGTAGGTGGGGTGCATCGAGTGGTTCTTCACCTCGGGCTTGATGTTGATGTAGAGCTTGCGCCAGTAAGGCTGGATGATGATGCCGGAATCCTGCAGCATCTGCTCGATGTCCTTCATCACCACCTTGCGCTTCTCCGCGTCGGCGATCCCGAGCGCCTCGTTGACCTTCTTGTCGAAGTCCGGATTGGCGTAGGCCGTCTCGTTCCAGGCTTCACCCGAGCGGTAGGCGATGGCGATGACCTGGATGCCAAGTGGACGCATGTTCCAGTTGGTTTCCGAGAACGGATATTTCGTCCAGTCGTTCCAGAAGGTCGAGCTCGGCAGCACGGTGCGCTTCACCTTGATGCCAGCCTCGCGCAGTTGGGCCGCGATCGCGTCCGTGGTGTTCTTGTGGTAGTCCTCGTCGTTGCTGATCAGCTCGTGTTCGAAATCGATCACGCCGGCTTCCGTCAGCATCTGCTTGGCCTTGGCGATGTCGCGCTTGATTTTGGGCAGCTCGACATATTCGGGATGGATCGGCGCGACATGGTGGTTCTCGGCCGGCGTGCCGGCATTGCCGTAGCCGAGCTGCAGCACCACCGAGTTGTCGACGGCCAGACACATCGCCTGACGCACTTTCTGGTCGCCATAAGGCTTGGCGTTGACGTTGAAGCGCGACACCACGGTGGCGGCGGTCACGACCTCGGAAGGCGGCGCGCCGACGTCTGCGATGATCTTGACGTAGTCGGCGGTCGTCTCATGGTTGGTCTGAACTTCGCCCGATTCGAAGGCCGAAACCGTTGCGGCCGGATCGGTGCCGTAATCGATGAACTCGACGCCATCGAGGAAGGCTTCGCCCTGCCACCACTTGCCGGTCTCGCGGCGCTTGTAGACGACCTTCTGGCCGACGTCGTAGGAGACGAGCTCGAACGGACCCGTACCGATCGGGCAGTTCTTGAAGTTGGCGCCCTTCTCGTCGAAGCTCTTGTGCACCACCAGTGCCGGATAATCGGTCAGGTTGGGGATGATGGCGATATCGGGTTTGGTGAGCTTCAGCTTGACGGTCATGTCGTCGACCTTGATGACCGACCCTTCGCGCAATTTCTTGGTCTTGTCATCGACGAGGCTGCCGAGACGGCCCGGCATGGAGTTGCCTTCCGCGGCCTTGTCGGCCCAGCGGGTGAAATTGTAGATCACGTCGTCGGCGGTGAACTTGTCACCATTGTTCCATTCGACGCCCGGCCGCACATGCAGCGTGTACTCGGTGGCGTCGTCATTGATGTCCCAGCTTTCCAGGAGATAGGGCGCGAATGTGTACTGGTGGGTGTATTTCACCAGCGGCTCGAGCGCCTGCCTCTCGGCATTGGAGATTTCCGACCAGTCGGCCGTGCGCGGATCCTTGGGATCCTTGACCGACATTGCCACCTTGAGCACGCCGCCTTTCTTACCCTGCACGTCCTCGGCCTTGGCCGGCGTCGGGGCGGCGAGCCCCAGAAGGCCATAGGCCATGGCCGTCGAAGCGCCGAAGACGCTGGCGAGCGCGAGGAATTCGCGGCGATCGACCTTACCCGACTTGGCCTCTTCGGCCATGGCCAGGATGTGATCCGGAACGCTATCGCCATTACTCTTGTAGATTGTCATGACTAACTCCCATTGTTGGCTTTCCGCCGATTAACATTCCGCATCCAGGCCATGATGTCAAAGACGGCATGGTTGGGAACATATTGACGAATGTGCAACTTTGGAGGGGGAGCGGTTCGCGTGATAGCGACAGTCTTGGCGCAAAATTGCTAGTGCGCGACGGATTTCCACTAAATCTCTTCAGGCGATTAAACTGAGACATTGGCGCGGTTTGCGACAGGACCAGCCCTCGCCAGGATGAGGGCCAGCCCAAGTCTCCGCTTCAATATTCCTTCTCGTAGAAGATGCCGCCCTTGGCTTCGCCGGCGTCCGTCGCCTCGCCGCGCAGTTTGACGCCACGTCCCACGTTGAGGTCGATCGTGGCCTTGCCCGAGCCCGGCTTGTCGCCTTTCTGGATCGTCACATAGGTGCGGTCGTTGAGGTACTTGCCGGCAGAAACCGCCGTGCCGCCCTTTTCGTCGGTGGTGACATCGAGATCGTCGACGCCGATCGCGCTGCGCAGGTTTTCCAGCAGCGACGTCGAGCCGCCGACACCGGCGAGTTGCCCGGCGGCTTCGGCCAGTTGCGCGATCTGCAGCGGCGACAGGTTCGACATGGACCGCCCGAAGATCAGTTGCGCCAGCACCTCGTCCTCGGGCAGCGCCGGCACCGAGGTGAAGGTGAATTTCGGATTGGTCGCCTCGCCCGACACCACGATGGTGACGGTTGCGCTGCTCGTGGTCGTTGTCGCGGTCAGGTTGAGATAGGGCACCAGCGAGCCAGAAAAGCCGACCGTGCCCTCGGTGAAGGTCAGCCGCTTGCCGAGAATCGACAGCCGCCCGCGTTGCAGCGTGAAAGTGCCGACCGCTTGCGGCGATGAGGCCGGACCGGTCAGCCTGAGCGAGCCGCCGAGTTCGGCGTCCACGCCCCTGCCCTGGATGAAGATCTGGTTCGGCGCGTTGACGGTGACATCCAGCACAAGGCCGCTGCCACCCGTCTTGCCGCTGGTCGTGGCCGGGCGCAATGCCTTGTCCTGCGCCCTGACCGCGCCGGGCGCGTTCTTGTGTTTGACATCGAGCGCCGAAAGCGAACCTGGCAATTTGTCCGGAACGGTGATCACGGTTTTGGCAAGGTTGACGGTGCCGGCAATCACCGGTGCCGACGTCAGCGGTCCTTTGATCGTCAGGTCGCCGCCAAGGTTGGCGGTGACCACCCGCCCATCGGTGTAGCGGCCGTCGGTGAGCTTGATCGACAGGTCGGCCGGGAACCCCTGCGCCGGATTGATACCGACCGTGCCGCTGGCCGACAGGCTGCCGCGCGTCGACAGCGTCCCGGTCAGCCGGTTGATCCTGGCGACGCCATTGCCGATGGAAATTTCGGCTGCGATGTCGTTGACCGCAAGCCCGGAACGCGCGTCGAGCAGGCGGGCGCCCGACGTGCTGATGCTGCCGCCGATGACCGGCGATGTCGCGGGGCCGCGTACCTGCACATTGACACTCGCGGTCCCCGTCAGCGACAGGCCTTGCGCGGCGAGCTTCTGACTGAGGATTCCGAACGGCACGGCGCCATTGAAGTCGAGCGCGAGCGCCGGCGTGCCTGATGTCGTCACCGTGCCGCCGCCCTTGAGACCAAGGCCGGCCCCATCGCTGACATTGGCGTTGAAGGTCAGCTTGTTGCCGGCAAAGGTGCCGGAGGAAGAGACACTCACCGCACCGACCCCCGCGCCGCGGGTCTGGGAGGTCTGGACGCCGGCAGCATCGAGGTTGAACGCCGCACTGGGGCTGGCTGGTGCCCCGGTGACCTTCACCGTGCCCGAAATCGAACCGGCGGCATCGAGACCCCGCGAAAAACTGTTGGCAAGCGAGATCGGCACCCGCGCCAGCGCCGCGTTGATGTCGAGCGCCTGCCCGATCTTGCCGGTCACCGTCGCCGTGCCGCCGCCCAGGTTGAGCACCAGCCTGTCCAGCGTCGTCGTGCCATTGGCGATGGTGACGGTCGAAGCCTGCGCGATGGCAGCCTTTATGCCTTGGACGGTCGCCTCGCCGGAAGCAAGCTCTATGGTCGTCGTGCCGTTTGCCGCCTTCACGCGGCCCGCGGCCCTCGCCGGAATTCCTTTCACCGTCGCGCCGCCGGAAAAGCCGGTCCAGTCGCCGTCACGCTTCAGGTCGACATCGATGCCGCCGATCACCGTGCCGCCCGACGTGACGGTGTCGGCATGGATTTTTCCGGAGATGACCGGAGCGGCGAGGTAATTGGCGATCAATGCGTCGATCGACACGGCCTTCGCCTGAAGATCGCCGCGCGTGACCGAGGCGGTCGTAGCCTTGATGGCGACCTGCGGTGCGGCACCGTTCTTCGAGAACGCAATCGTGCCGCGCACATCGCCTTCCGCTTTTTCCAGCGCCAATGCGGCAAGCGGTCCTATATCGGGCAGGTCGAGAGAGATCGTGCCTTCGGGTATGAACTTGTCGTCCAGCGCCAGGTCGCCGGAAATCCTGTTTTGGCCCAGCGACAAAAGCAGGCCATTGATGGCGCTCTTGCCGTCCGCGGTCGCCAGCACCGCACTGCCTTGCAAGGGTTGGCCCGCGACATTGCCTGTCAGCTGCACATTGGCCGCCGGCTTGGCCGCGTCGGCTTTGCCGGTGGCGGTTAGTCTGAGCCCGGTGATCTCGCGCGACGCCACCGAAAGCTTGTCGCTGTCGACGGTCAGCGACAGATCCGGCGCGGTCGCCGGGCCCTGCGCATTCAGCGCAAAGGCGATGGCGCCTTTGGCATCCTTCGACAGCAGCGAAACATCGCCCAGCACGCCCTTGATGTCGGCGGCCAGCGTATTGTCGGCAAGGCTCGCCTGCCCCTGTGCGGTCAGCGCGCCGGAGGCCAGCGTCAATCCGCCTATGGCGATATTACCGTTGGGCTCGCGCTTCAGCGTGGCGCTCAACTGCGCCCGTTCGCCAAGCATGCCGCGTGCTGCGGCCGGCAGGGCCGACGATGGAGCATCCGCCTTCAGCTTGAGGTCGATGGCGCCGTCACGCAGCGACACCAGGCCGGCGACCTGGCTGTTGAGCGCGTCGCTTTTGAGCGAGCCGCTGTCGATGGCGACAGCGTCGGCTGACAGGCGCCCGCTGAGCGCGGCCGTGACCTTGCCGGCGATCAGCGGCGCGATGGTGGGATTGTCGAGCCCAACCCTATCCACCGAAACTGTGCCCGAAACCGGCCCGGCGCGGTTCTTCAGATCGAACGCATCCGAGTGCAATGCCAGGCTCAGTCCGTCCACCTTCGCCGGTCTCGTCGCGATCGAGGGCAGGATCGCGGACATATCCAATCGGGCCCGCGTGCTCTCGCCCGCCACCTTTGCCGACAGCGACCGGACCTCGATCTTGATGGGACTCTCGGCGCTTCCGACCGTGAGCGGCAGACTTGGACCGGATGAGACGAGGTCAAGGGCGAAATCGCTGGCGCCGTTCGGATTGATCGTGCCGGCGGCTTGACCGGAAACCTTGTCACCGGAGAGCGTCGCGTGATCGAGGACGACGCCGCCGGCCATGGTGTAGCGGCCGGCCGCGTCGACTGCGAGCTGCCCAAGCCCAGTCTGGCGGGTTTGGCTTGTTTCGACACCGGCCAGTTGCACATTGAACCGGACGTCCGGAGCCGACGGCGAGCCCGTTACCTCAGCGCTGCCATCAAGCGTTCCAGCGGCATCGAGGCCGGGCGAAAAGCCGTTGGCAAGGGCAGCCGGCAAGGCGGAGACCTTTGCCGCGAGATCGAGCGTCTGGCCGGCGGTACCGGACAGCGCCACCGAGCCGCCGCCGACATCGAGCGCTAATTTTTCGATGCTGGTGGTGCCATCGGCGATACTGAGCATAGATGGCTCGGCAATTGCCGCCTTGATGCCGCGAATCGTAGCCTCGCCCGAGGCGATCTCGACGCTGGTGACGCCATCGGCGATCTTCACGCGCCCCGCCGCCTTCGCTGGAATGCCGGATACGGTGGCGCCGCCGGAAAAATTCGTCCAGTCTCCGTCGCGCTTCAGATCGACGATGATGCCGCCGACTTGGGTGGTCCCCGACGTCACAGCATCGGCCTTGATCGAGCCTGAAATCGCCGGCGCCTTGAGATAGTTGGCAATCAAGGCATTGACGGCGATTGTGCTGGCCGTCACCTCGCCGCGCGCGATCGACGTGCTCTTCGCGTCAATGGCAACGGAGGGCACGTCGCCACTCTTGGCAAAGCGAATGGTGCCGTTGATGTCGCCGGTCACCGCCTGGCCGGCCAGCGCCGCAAGCTGATCGATTGCAGGCGCAGAAAGAATGAGCGTGCCCAGCGGCATGAACTTGTCATCCAGTGCCAGATCGCCCGACACCTTGTTGTCACCCAGCGACACCGCAAAGCCATTGATCGAGCGCTTGCCTTCGCTCGTCACCAGCGCCGCCTTGATGTCGAGCGGCTGGTCGTTGACGGCGCCGGTCAGCGAAACATTGGCGGAAGGGCTAGCAATGTCGGCCTTGCCGCTCGCGGTCAGCTTGATCGACTTCACCGTGCGGCCCGAGGCCGTCAGGCTATCGCTGTTGGCGGAAACCGTGAAATCCGGCGCGGTCATGGCGCCGCTTGCCGACAGGGCGAAATCGACACCGCCCTCGACCGGGACGCCGACCGTCGGCGACAGCACCGAAACATCCCCCAGCCTGCCTTTGATATCGGCCAGGATGTCGGTACCTTGCATGCTGGCGGTACCGCTGGCGCTGAGCGAACCGGACGTGAGTTCGATCGAGTTGGCGGCGAACGAGCCCTGCGGATCGCGCGACGCTGTGGCCGAGAACTTCACCCGCCCGCCGAGCACCGAGGCGATCTGCTGCGGGAAGGCGGTCGCCACGGCATCGGCATTCATCTTGAGCTGCATCGACAGGTCGGCGAGCGCCACGGTCGCCGTCAGCGAGGCATTGAGCGCATCGGACCGGAGCGTGCCCTGATCGATGACAATGGCGTCCTTGCTGAGGGAACCAGCCAGGCCGACATCGACCTTGCCAGTGACCAGCGGCGCCAGCGTCGCGACGTCGGTTTTCAGGCCACCGGCCCCAAGCTTGACGGTAACCGGCCCGGT
The DNA here is from genome assembly GCF_006441005.1 of Mesorhizobium sp. B2-5-3. NCBI lineage: Bacteria > Pseudomonadati > Pseudomonadota > Alphaproteobacteria > Hyphomicrobiales > Phyllobacteriaceae > Mesorhizobium > Mesorhizobium sp. B2-5-3. Next base: position 13,136 of record NZ_VFUS01000004.1, on the reverse strand, counting down.
GCGGTTCTGGATGTCGAAACCGTCGGAGTGTATCTGCGCCGCCAGGTCGTCTAGCCGCGTGCCGCCGACGACGATCGAAACGAAGGAGGCGCCGATATCGACGACCGGCGCCTTGCCGTCGCCGAACGCCCGGGCGGTGGCATTCTTGATCGCCAGCGTGATCGGCTGCGCCTTGCTGCCGACGCTAACCACCACGGGTGGCCCCTTGGCGGCGAGTTCGACCGAAAGATCGCTGGCTCCGGCGGGATCGACGATACCGGTCGCGGTGCCGTGCACGGCATCGCTGTCGATGTTGGCCCGGTCGACACTGATCCCGCCCGCCGTCGTGGCGGTGCCCGCCATATCGAAGCTGGTCTTACCGGCAAACAATGGTTTCAGGTTCTCCGGCAGGAAGCGGGCGAAATCGCCGTCGCCCTTGGCTTCGAGATAGTTACCCTTGTCGGTGAGCTGATGGCGGCCGGTGAGCTGGGTTACGATCCGATGATCGACAAGGAAGGTACCGACGCCACTCCAGTTGGCCAGCGGGCCGGTGCCCGAGACGACGATGTCGACCGGCGGCGTATCCGGCAGATTGAGCAGATTGGCGATGATGCCGCCGGCCGGTTCCGACGCCTTGAGGTTGAGGTCGAGCTTGTTGTCCGCTGGCGCGAAATGGATCTGCGCGTCGACATTGCCCTGTTTGCCGTCATGGCGGGTAATGTTGAGCACCGTCTCGACCGACAGCGGTGCGGCGTCGGCCTTCACCGAGGCCTTGGCGGCGAGTTCGGCGATGCCGCTGCCGGCCAGTTGTTGGCCAAGCGCGACTTCCGGCAAGTCGATCTGCTTGATATCAATGGAAACCGGCAGCGTCGTCGCGCCGCCTTGCGCCGGCTGCTGCGTGCCGGCCACCGGCAGACGCGCAAGTTCGATGCGCTCCGCCGCGATGCGGTCGGCTCTGAAGTTTTTGGACAACAGTGCCAGCGGCGACCAGTCGATGGCCACCTTGCGCGCCACCAGCCAGGCGCCCTCGCGGTCCTCCAGCACGACATGGTCGACACTGAGCGCGCCCGACCAGATACCGTCGATGCCGCTGACGGTGACCTTACGCTCGTCGCTCGAGGCCAGGCGCGAAATGATGCCGGCGAGATTGTCGCGTCCACGCTCGGTCTTGGTCAGCACGAAAAGCGCGCCGATGGCGCCTGCTACCACGATCAGCAGCGTGTAGAGAAAAATGCGAAGGATGCGCCAGACCGTCTTCATGTTCAAAACGCTTGACCAATGCCGGCATAGATGCCGAAATGAGGGTCGCCTGGGTCGCGGTTGAGCGGCACGGCGGCGTCGATACGCAGCGGCCCGAATGGCGTCACATAGCGCAAGCCGACGCCGGCGCCCACCTTGACGTCGGAAAAATCGGGGAACGACTTGGTCGATACCGTGCCGGCATCGACGAACGGCACGATGCCGATCGTGTCGGTGATGGCGATACGCATTTCAACCGAGGTCTCGAAGAAGGACAGGCCGCCGATCGGCTGGCCGGTGAAATCCTTGGGGCCGATGCCCTGATAGGCATAGCCGCGCACCGAGCCGCCGCCGCCGGAATAGAAACGCCGGTCGGCAGGCACGTTCTGCAGGCTGGTGCCGACGATCGAGCCAAGTGCGACACGTTCCGCCAGCACGAATTTCGAAGCGGTATCCAGCGACTGATAGGCCGATCCCTCGCCCTTCAGCTTGAGGAAGGCGGCACCGCTCAATATGTCGTAGCTCGGCTCGGCATAGGCCAGCAACCTGAAACCCTTGGTCGGGTTCAGCCTGACGTCCCTGTTGTCATAGACATATTGCAGCGGGATGCTGGCGATCAGGTATTTATGTTTGCCAAAGGAATCGTGGATGCGTGAATAGTCGAGCGCGACCTCGGCCGACACGGTTTGGTTCTTGGTCAGTTCATAGGACAGGCCGGTGTTGCCCTTGACCGAGAAATGGTCGTAGGCGTCGGGATGTTCGAGCACGGTCTTGATGCCGGCGAAGAATTTAGATGCCGGCCCGATCACGCCGGGTTTCTCGAACATGATGCCGGCATTGTAGTTCAATTCGGACAGGTCATTGCTGCCGATGCCGCTGATGGCTCCGTCGATGCGCAGCTTCTCGGCCCGGCCGAACAGGTTGCGATGGCCCCAATACCCCTCCAGCCCCAGCCCTTCCGTATTCGAGAAGGTGCCGCCCAGCCCGAAATAACGCGGCTTGCGCTCGCTGACCTGGACACCGATCGGAATGTTGCCCTCGGCATCGAGCTTGTCGGCCTCCTTGAAAGTCACGCTGTTGAAGACCTCGAGCGCCAGCAGCCTGTCGCGCGCATCGTCGATCTCCTGAGGCGAGTATTGCCGGCCACGTTTCAGCCCGGTCATGTATTCGGTGAAGTCGCGGTCGACCTTCTCGGTGCCTTCCACCGTGGTCGCGCCGTAGCCGGCGACTGGCCCGGCAGCAACCGTCAGCGTCACGTCGAGGGTCGACGTGTCATGGTCGGCGACGATGTGCCTGCTGGTCACCTCGGCCAGCGGCCTGCCCTGCTCCTTCAGCGTGCGCACGATCAGCGCCTCGGCCTTGAGCACCGCGCCAGACCCAGCGTCGCCGCCTGATATCAGGCCGTAGTCGGCGCCCATCAATCCAGCGGCGTCACCCTCCAGCCGGATATCGCCGAGGGTAAATTTGGGACCCGCGGCGATGTTGACGGCCACGGGAATGGGCTGCGGACCCTTGAATTCGGCGTCCGGCGGCAATTCGTCCAGCGGCTTGCCCTCGATGGTGATGGTGACGACGCCTTCGTAGCGGGCATCGGCGTAGAGCGCCGCCACAAGCTGTTCTCGATCGCTACGCGCCTTGGCCATCAGACCGAGCGAGCCGGAGACGGGATGGTCTTCGTCGCTCTTCAGCGACGAGGCGTTTTCGAGCTTTTTCACCAGGTCCTTGTCGGCGTCGGGCGCGGAGATGGTCACGGCGTAGCGCATCGGATCGACGATGTCGGCATCCTCGTCGCTCGATGAGCCCCACAGCTTGATGCCGAAGATTTCGAAGGCGGCCGCCGGTCCCAGTCCGGCGATCAGCGAGCAGCAGATCACGGCCAGAAGCAGCGCGCGCGAAAGCACGCGCTTTGGCTCGGTACCCCCTGACATCTGCCTTTCATACGCCGGCATTAAGACAACCTACTTTACAAACCTAAAATTGGAATGAAGTTCTGAAGCGCTCGTAAAGGGGCCACAATCCAATTGTCTGAAATAGGACGGGCTTGGAATTCACACCTTTTGCGTTGCCGCAAGAATGCGTGATCCCCTGTCCTATGGAGGTACTACCGGCTGTTGGCCGGAAAGGAAACCGTTGGCAGGCGGAACCCTGCCGCGTCCTCATGTTGACAAGCCTGAGTGAAGCTTGAACATGCCCGGACGTCTGCAAATTGTCTGGAGGGTGTTATGGCAATGCGCGCGGCTCGTGGTCTGTCTTTCCTGGTCCTTCTCTTCTTCGCCTGGGCCAATGTCTTGCCCTGGGGTAGCGTCGCGCAAGCGGCCGAAGTACGGCGAGTCGCAACGACCGACAATTCCGACTATTTCGGTTTCGACCTCCGGTCGGACCAGAATGTCACGCTCGATCAATGCAAGACCACCTGCCTGGGCGATCCCGCCTGCCGCGCCTTCACCTATAACACCAAGGCCAAATGGTGTTTCCTCAAATCCGATTATAACCAGTTGAAGCCCTTCAACGGCGCGGTCGCGGGCAAGGTCGTCAATATCGACGGCGATCCCGACATCGGCGCGCCGCCGGAACTCGCCTTCTTCCCCAACTGGATGGCCGACCAGGCCCAGCAATACCGCAACAGGCTGCTCGGCCCGGCCTATGACAGGCCGACCGAGGGCATGGCCGCGCTGACCACGGCGGCCGAGCAGGCGGTGCTCACCGGCGATCATCGCACTGCCATGCAGAAATACGAGGCCGCGGTCTCTGTCATGCCCGACGATGGCCAGCTCTGGCTCAACCTGGCGCGCGAAACGCTTGCCGTGCAGCCGGCGGCCAACACATCCGAGGCCTCCACCTTGCCGGCAAACGGTACGTCGGCCGCCTTCAATGCCTACAAGCTCCTGCGTACAGCCAGGACGCGGGCGGAGACGCTGGCGCTCATCGGCTCCGGCCTCGACAAGCGCGACCTCTATCGCCCCGCCCTGCAGGCCTATGAAGCCAGCCTTGCCCTGGTACCTTCGCCTGCGGTCCAGGCCGACTATTCTGATCTCAAGGCTCGCAAGGGTTTCCGCGTCATCGACCACACCGTCGATGCCGACACCAGCGCCCCGCGCATCTGCGCCCAATTCTCCGAGGAATTGGTCAAGACCGGCGTCGATTACGCACAATTCGTCACCGTCGACAACCAGCCGCCCAAAGGCGTTGAAGCCAAGGACAAGCAGATTTGCGTCGAAGGACTGGAACACGGCCAGCATTATGACGTGACCTTCCGCGCCGGCCTGCCGGCCGCCATCGGCGAAGTGACCGCCGCGCCCGTCGTGCTGTCGATCTACGTGCAGGACCGTGCGCCTTCGGCCCGCTTCACCGGCGACAGCTTCGTGCTGCCGGCCGGTGCGCGCCGCGGCATCCCCGTCGTCACCGTCAACATGAACGCCGCCGAGATGAAGCTCTATCGCATCGGCGACCGCTCGCTGGCCCAGCTTCTGTCCGGCTACCAGTTCCTGCATCAGCTCGACAGCTACGACATCTCAAACATTTCCGAGCAGATGGGCGAGCCGGTCTGGGAAGGCCAGCTCGACATCGCCAACGACCTGAACAAGGAGGTCACCACCTCCTTCCCGGTCGACGAGGCGCTGCCGCGGCGCAAGCCCGGCGTCTATGTGCTGACTGCCCAGGCTGTCAGCGAGAAGAGCGACGACTACAACTCGATGGCCACGCAATGGTTCGTCGTTTCCGACATCGGCCTCTCGACCTATACCGGTCAGGACGGGCTCAATGTCTATGCCCGTTCGCTGGGCAGCGCCAAGCCGATAGCGGGCGCCGAACTGACGCTGGTTGCCCGCAACAACGAGATCCTCGGCACCGCGACTTCGGATGCCGATGGTCATGCCGTGTTCAATCCCGGCCTAACACGCGGCGACGGCGGCATGGTGCCGGCCGTGCTGATGGCCAGGCAGGGCGATAACGACTTTGTCTTCCTCGACATGGCCCGCGCCGGTTTCGACCTGTCTGACCGCGGCGTCACTGGACGCGCAGCGCCGGGCGCGCTCGATGTCTACGCCTGGACCGAGCGCGGCATCTACCGCGCCGGCGAGGAGGTGCATGTTGCGGCTCTTGCCCGTGACGGCGCCGCCAAGGCGGTCGAGAACCTGCCGCTGACCTTCATCTTCTCGCGCCCGGACGGCGTCGAGGATCGCCGCGTCGTCAGCGATGGCGCGTCAGCCGGCGGGCACGCCGTCGATCTGCCGCTCCAGCCAAACGCCATGCGCGGCACCTGGTCGGTATCGATCTATACCGATCCCAAGCAACCGGCCGTCGCCAGCCAGATGTTCCTGGTCGAGGATTTCGTGCCGGACCGCATCGAATTCGACATGAAGGCCGACAAGCAGGAGATCGCGCAGGGCGAAACCGCCAACATCACCGTCGACGGCCGCTTTCTCTATGGCGCACCGGCTGCTGGCCTCGCGCTCGAAGGCGAACTGACCCTGTCGACCGCGCGTGACTGGGACCGCTTCAACGGCTATTCCTTTGGCCTTGCCGACGAGCAGTCGTCGGAACCGACCGTCACCCCGTTCACCGATCTTCCGGTGGTCGGCGAGGATGGCAAGGCGACCTTCCCGGTCTCCGTCGAGCAACTGCCGTCGACCACGAAGCTCATCGACGCCAAGGTGACGGTCCGTATGCGTGAGACCGGCGGCCGCGCAATCGAGCGCTCGCTTAATATCGGCATCCGCCCGCAAGGCCACATGATCGGCATCCGGCCGAACTTTGCCGATGATGAAGTGCCGCAGGGCGGCACGGCGAAATTCAGCCTGATCGCCGTCGACCCCGACGGCCAGCGCGAGGCGCTGAAAGGTGCGCAATGGTCGCTGGTCAAGGTCGAGCGCAATTACCAGTGGTACCGCTCCAACAACTCATGGAATTACGAACCCGTCACCTTCACCAAATCGATCGCCAATGGCCAGGTCGACCTTGGCGCCGACGGCGAGGCGACAGTGTCGATCCCGGTCGACTGGGGCCGCTACCGGCTCGAGGTCGAGACGGCGGATCCGGAAGGACCCGCGACCAGCTATGAGTTCGATGGCGGCTGGTATGTCTCCTCCACCACCACCGAAACGCCTGATGGTCTCGAGATCGCCCTCGACAAGGGCAATTATGCCGCCGGCGAAGTGGCCAGGCTCAAGGTCTCGCCGCATTTTGCCGGCGAACTTCTGGTCAACATCGGTTCCGACAAGCTGTTGAAGACCGTCACGGCGTCGGTGCCGGCCGGCGGCGGCACGGTCGACATCCCGGTCGGCGACGACTGGGGCGCCGGCGCCTATGTCACGGCAACCCTGTTCCGGCCTGGCGACGCGCAGGAAAGCCGCATGCCGGCCCGCGCCATCGGCGTGAAATGGCTGAAGGTCGATCCGGGCTCGAAGAAGCTCGCCGTCACCCTTACCCCGCCGGACAAGACCATGCCGCGCCAGCAGCTGTCGATCCCGGTCGCGGTCGCCGGCGTAGAGCCCGGCAGCAACGCCTATGTCACTGTCGCCGCCGTCGATGTCGGCATCCTCAACCTGACCAACTACAAGGCGCCGGATCCTGAGAACTGGTTTTTCGGCCAGCGCATGCTGGGCATGGAAATCCGTGATCTCTACGGCCGCCTGATCGACGGCTCTCTCGGTACTATGGGCAAGCTCAGGACCGGCGGCGACGGCGCCAACATGCAGGCGCAGGGCAGTCCGCCGACCGAAAAGCTGGTCGCCTTCTTCTCCGGCCCGGTGCAGCTCGATGCCGACGGCAAGGCACGCGTAGACTTCGATATTCCGCAGTTCAACGGCACGGTTCGCGTCATGGCCGTCGCCTGGACCAAGGAAGCGGTCGGCCACGCCCAGTCGGACGTGATCGTGCGCGATCCGGTGGTGATCACCGCCGGCCTGCCGCGCTTCCTGGCGCCCGGCGACGCCGCCGTCATGCGGCTCGACATTGCGGACACCGACGGCCCGGCCGGCGACTACGCGCTGTCGATCGACACGACGAGGGACCTCTCGACGGGCGACAAGCCCCTGCCCCAGAAACTGACGCTGGCGCAGGGCAAGCGCCAGACCCTGACCGTGCCGCTGATCGCACAGACGGCAGGCAATGCCTCGCTCACCATCAAGCTGGCGCACGCCGATGGCATCAAGGTCGAGCAGACGCTCTACGTGCCGGTCCGTCCAGCACAACTGCCGGTCACCACCCGCATGGTGGTCGACCTCAAGGGCGATGGCGGCGCGCTGCGCGTCGACAAGGAGCTTTTGGCGGCAAGCCTGCTCGACGGCGCTTCGGTCAGTGTCGGCGTTTCGCAGGCGGCGGCCTTCGATGTGCCCTCGCTCCTGATGACGCTCGACCGCTATCCCTATGGCTGCGCCGAGCAGACCACCAGCCGGGCGATGCCCCTGCTCTATGTCAACGAAATGGCCTCGGGCGTCGGCATGGAGAGCGATCCCGAGCTGCGTGGCCGCATCCAGGACGCGATCTACAAGGTGCTGAGCTACCAGGCTTCGGGCGGCAGCTTCGGCCTGTGGGGCCCGGGCTCCGGCGATCTGTGGCTCGACGCCTATGTCACCGACTTCCTGACCAGGGCGCGCGAGCAGAAATACGACGTGCCGGCGCTCGCCATGAACCAGGCACTGGGCAATCTTCAGAACTCGCTTGGGTACGATCAGGACGTCCAGGACCGCGGCAGCGAGATCGCCTACGCGCTCTATGTGCTCGCCCGCAACAAGAAGGCCTCGATCGGCGATCTGCGCTATTACGCGGACACCCAGCTCGAGGCCTTCACCAGCCCGATGGCTGTCGCCCAGCTGGCGGCGAGCCTGGCGCTCTATGGCGACGCCCAGCGTTCGGAAGCGACCTTCCAGACGGCGCTGCGGCTCGCCAAGTCGAGCACGGACTATGACTATTACCGGTCGGACTATGGCTCGGCGCTGCGGGACGGCGCCGCGATGCTGGCGCTGGCGGCGGAATCAAAACCGGCGCCGACGATCGTGCCGGAATTGATCAAGCTGGTGACCAAACAACGCGCCGAGGTCCGCTGGACCAGCACCCAGGATGAATCCTGGATGCTGCTGGCGGCCCGGGCACTGAAGGAAGGCAATGATTCGATCACGCTTTCCGTCAATGGCGCGCCGCATTCCGGCGGCTATTCCAGCCAGGTCAACGGCAGCGATCTGGCCGACAGCCCGCTCACCATCGCCAACACCGGCAAGACCCCGCTGCAGGCCGTCGTCACCACCGTGGCGTCGCCGGTACAGCCCTTGCCGGCGGGAGGTGACGGCTTCACTATCGAGCGCACCTACTACAAGCTCGACGGCACCGAAGCCAATGTGACGGAGGCAACCCAGAACGAACGCTATGTCGTCGTGCTCAAGGTCAACGAACAGAACAACTGGCCTTCGCGCCTTTTGATTACCGACCTTTTGCCGGCCGGCTTCGAGATCGACAATCCCGGCCTGGTCTCCAGCGCGCAATTGTCGAACTTCTCCTGGCTGGCGCAGACCGACGCCGCGCATCTGGAATTCCGCGACGACCGTTTCGTCGCCGCCTTCAACCCCAGCGACGGCGACCACGACCACAATCTGACGCTCGCCTATGTCGTGCGCGCCGTGACGCCGGGCATCTACGCCCATCCGGCCGCAACGGTGGAGGATATGTACCGGCCGCAATATTCGGCCCGTACCGCCACCGGCATGATGGAGGTCAAGGCGCCGTAAGGTGTCGAGGCGGACATGAACGTGAAGTTTGCGCTGCCCCTCATTGCCCTGCCGGGCATTTCTCCCCGTATAATGACGGGGAGAAATGGCCCTGCACCAAGGCTTTCGCCAATTTTCAACATTACAGAAAAGGCGCCGACGATTGCGACAGCTCCCTTCTCCCCGCCACTATGCGGGGAGAAGGTGCCGGCAGGCGGATGAGGGGCAGCGCCATGCCCTCAAGAAAATTCCTGCGCCGCGCGGCTATCGCTAGCACCTCCTTGGTGGCTGTTATTGCTGTTTCCGCCGCTACCCTGTGGCAGCTCGACCGCGCCTTCCCGCCTCCGCTTCCTGAAAAGCTTACCGTCTCGACGGAAGTCCAGGACCGCGACGGCCAGCTTTTGCGCGCCTTCGCCACGCCTGATGGCTATTGGCGGCTCGAAACCCGCCTCAACCAGGTCGACAAGCAGTTCGTCGACATGTTGGTCACCTATGAGGACAAGCGCTTCTGGAACCATGAAGGCGTCGATGTGCTGGCGCTTGCCCGCGCCGCCGGCCAGTTCGCCACCAGCGGCCACATCGTGTCCGGCGGCTCGACGCTGTCGATGCAGCTTGCCCGCCTGATCGAGCCGCGCGACAGCCGCAGCCTCGGCTCCAAGCTCAAGCAGATGCTGCGCGCCATCCAGATCGAGCGGCGGCTGTCCAAGCGCGGGATCCTCGAACGCTATCTGACGCTGGCGCCCTATGGCGGCAATCTCGAAGGCGTGCGCGCCGCTTCGCTCGCCTATTTCGGTAAGGAGCCGAAGCGGCTCACCGTCTCGGAAGCCGCGCTTCTCGTCGCCCTGCCGCAACTGCCGGAAAAGCGCCGGCCCGACCGCAATCTCGCGATCGCGCACGCCGCCCGCGACCGCGTGCTGTCCCGCATGGCCTCGGCTGGCCTGCTTGGCGAACGCGAGGCCGCGCGCGCCGCGCTCGACGATGTGTCTGGCCTGCGCCGTAGCTTGCCGGCGCTCGCCGCGCACGCCGCCTATGCGATGCTGCCCAAGGCGGTTCCCGGCCAGCCGCTCAAGCTGACGATCCGCAAGAGCGTCCAGGAAGGGCTGGAACAGGTAGCGCGCGACGCCGCCGCCAAGCTTGGGGCGCGTCTCTCCGTCGCCATGGTGCTGGCCGATTCCCGCACCGGCGATATTCTAGGCGAAGTCGGCTCGGCCAATTTCTTCGACGCCAGCCGCTCCGGCTGGATCGACATGACCAAGGTCGTGCGTTCGCCCGGCTCGACGCTGAAGCCGTTCATCTACGGTCTTGCCTTCGAACAGGGACTGGTGGCGCAGGAAATGCTGATCGAGGACAGCCCGGCCGATTTCGGCGGCTACCGGCCGAAGAATTTCGATATGGGCTACCAGGGCGACGTCAGCATCCGCGAGGCGCTGCAACTGTCGCTCAACGTGCCGGCGATCCGCGTGCTCGACGCAGTCGGTCCCGCGCGGCTGACGGCCCGATTCCGCCAGGCTGGGGTAAACCCGATCCTGCCGGTCAACGAGGCGCCGGGCCTGGCCATCGGCCTTGGCGGCGTTGGGATTACGCTGCGCGATCTCGTCCAGCTCTATACAGGGCTCGCCAATGGCGGCAAGACGCACACGCTGCATGATGGCACCGAGCCGGCCGATGCCGAGCGCACCACCGCGACCATCCTCGATGACCAGGCGAGCTGGCAAATCATGGACATTCTGTCGGGCGTCAAGCCGCCCGAGGGTGCATTGCAGCGCGGCATCGCCTACAAGACCGGCACCTCCTATGGCTACCGCGATGCCTGGTCGGTCGGCTTCGACGGCCGTTACGTGCTGGGCGTCTGGGTCGGCCGGGCCGATGCAGGCGCGGTGCCTGGCCTGTCCGGCTATGTGTCGGCAGCCCCAATTCTGTTCGAGGGCTTTGTCCGCTCGGGTCTCGCCACCGTGCCGCTGCCGGGCAAGCCCCCCGGCGCCTTCACTCCTCGACGTAACGACCTGCCTGTGACGCTTGCCCGCTTCGGCGCCGGGTCCGACGGCCTGGTTCAGGCCTCGACCCCCACAGAGCCCGCGCCGACCATTATCTTTCCGCCCGACGGCGCCCGCGTCGATCTCGCCACCAACTCGGCCGACGCCTCGCCGCTGGTACTGAAGCTGCAAGGCGGGCGCGCGCCGTTCCGCTGGCTGGCCAACGGCAAGCCGCTGACCGGCATCGACCGCCGGCGCACCGCGACATGGCAACCGGACGGCACCGGCTACTCGACCTTGACCGTAATCGATGCGGCGGGACGCGCGGCAAGTGTGAAGGTGTTTGTTGAATAAGATTGCGCAAGCGATTCAGGGGATTGCGCTTCTTCGCCTGAGGTACGGCGCCTCGCGACAATACTCGCGACGCCAGTTCCTTTACCCGCAATCTCCTCCCAGCCCGCGCCGACGCCCTGCCCGCCGACTTCGTCCGCGTTGCCGGCCCCTCGATCCGCCAGGATATCCGTTACGCCGGAACGGACAATTTTCCTGTACCGCAAGCGAAGCGACGGCAAACCGCAAGCTGCTGCTCGGCGCGATGCACTCGGCCGGATTCAAGAACTATGCACGCGAATGGCGGCACCTTCACGCTGAACCACGATCCCTCCGCCAAGCAGCGCTTCGATTTCCCAGTCCAGCCGGATAGCGTGCCGACCAAATGCCACAGCCTTGCTTCGGCACCGCTTGTTCCTAGATAGGTCGATGGGGATTCGCCAAGGGGACGTTTGAGGGAAAATGTTTCTCCGCACCGCGAAATCAGGTCCAAGATTTTCTCCAAAACGACAAAAAAGGCAACATTTAATGCATCTAAATTCTACCAATTCGGTAGATTTGACGTGGGTTCAACGGAGGCAGAAATGACCAAACCTCGTTTCAGGAGACTGCTCGGCGCACTGGTCGCCACGTCTGTCCAGTTCGGCACGCTCGGTTTCGCGTTCGCCGATACCACCATTCTCAACGTGTCGTACGATCCGACACGCGAGCTCTACAAGGCTTATGACGAGGCCTTCGCCGCTCACTGGAAAGCCGAGACAGGGGAAACGGTCACCATACAGCAGTCGCACGGTGGATCGGGCGCACAGGCCCGGGCCGTGATCGACGGCCTCGACGCCGACGTGGTGACGCTGGCGCTCGAAGGCGATATCAACGCCATCGTCTCCAAGTCGAAAAAGATCAATCCGGACTGGCGCACGAAATTCGAGAACAATTCGGCACCCTACACCTCGACCATCATCTTCCTCGTCCGCAAAGGAAACCCCAAGGGCATCCACGACTGGAACGACCTGGTCAAGGACGGCGTCCAGGTGATTACGCCCAACCCGAAGACATCGGGCGGCGCACGCTGGAACTATCTCGCCGCCTGGGCTTATGCCAACGCCAATGACGGTGGCGACGAGGCCAAGACGAAGGAGTTCGTCGGCAAGCTCTATGCCAACGCTCCGGTGCTCGATACCGGTGCGCGCGGCTCGACGGTGACCTTCGCGCAAAAGGGCCTGGGCGACGTGCTGATTGCCTGGGAAAACGAGGCCTATCTAGCGCTCGACGAGTTCGGTGCCGAAAATTTCGATATCGTCTATCCCCCGACCTCGATCCTAGCCGAGCCGCCGGTCGCTTTGGTCGACGCCAATGTCGATGCCAAGGGCACGCGCAAGGTCGCCGAAGCCTATCTGGGCTGGCTCTATTCCAAGGAAGCGCAGACGATCATCGCCAAGAACCACTATCGTCCGGCCAAGCCCGATCTGGTGTCGGCAGAGGACCTGGCCAAGCTACCGCCGATCAAGCTGGTCACCATCGACGACCCACAATTCGGCGGCTGGAAGAAAGCACAGCCTTACCATTTCGGCGATGGTGGTATATTCGACCAGATCTACAAGCCCCAGTAAGCAGTCGATATTCAGGACGATATGATCACAGCACCCGCTCGGGCGGGTTGGCGGTTTCGACAGCCGAGCGTCATTCCGGGTTTCGGATTGACGCTCGGCTTCTCGCTTGCCTACCTTACCCTCATCATCCTCATTCCGCTGTCGGGGCTGGTCTGGCGCTCCGCGGCGCTCGGCTGGACCGATTTCTGGGCGATCGCCACCGACCGGCGCACCATCAACGCGCTCCGCATCAGCTTCGGCACCGCCTTTGTCGCGGCCGCCGTCAATGTCGTGTTCGGCACGCTGGTCGCCTGGGTGCTGGTGCG